>JAPPLW010000099.1:72502-184298 GCA_028819345.1 bacterium
GGGGGGGGGGGGGGGGGGGGCCCCCGCCCCCCCCCCGCGGGGGTGCCCCCGCCCCGCGCCGCCCCCCCCGCGGGGGGGGGGGGGGGGGGCCGCCCCCCCCCCCCCCCGCGCCGGGGAACATGGTCCTCCAACTCTGCATGCCCACCACTCCGTCCACCGCCAGACCATTGGCCCGCTGCCACTCCCGGGTGGCCTGGACCGTGCCGGCGCCGAAATACCCGTCGGCCGCCACCCCCAATGCGGACTGCCAGGTCCGCACCCACTTCCCGCGGCTGCCCAGCCGCAGGACGAACCCGGGGTAGCTGGGAACCTGTGGATCGGTTGTCTCCGGTTCCGGCTCCACCGGAGGGTCGGGCTCCGTCTCCGGGTCGGGCTCCGGTTGGGGAGGGGCGGGCTCGAGGAACATCTTGTTCCACGACTGCTCACCGACTATCCCGTCGGGAGTGAGACCGTTGGCCTGCTGCCACTCCCGGGTGGCGGCGGCTGTGCCGGGTCCGAAGTCCCCATCCGCGGTGACGCCCAGCGCCTCCTGCCAGAGTCGCACGTCACTCCCGCGGCTTCCCTCCCGAAGGGGCTGACCGGGATATGGGTGCTCGATGATCAGCGCACTGGGCGGAGTGGGCACAGACGGCGGGCTCGAACCTATCTGGTTGCCGGCGGTAACCGTGAAGCTGTACGCCACGCCCGGGCGGAGGCCGCTGAACGTCGCGGTGGTCTGGGATGCCGCTACCGTGATCGGATCGGAATGGGCCGGATCGACGGTGACCGTGTAGCTCTCGGGCGCAAACCGGGAGGAGACCGGGCTCCAGTTCACCGTGGCCACGCGGCCACCGATGGCCGTCACGTCGGCGGGAGCGGGCGGGGGCGCCCACCAGTCCGCCAGGTAGGCGATCTTGAAATACCGGGACCTGAGGCGGAGCGCGGACTTGAGGGTGGGGGCCGACACCCTTTCGGTGACTCTCTCGCCTCCCCGGATCCCGGCGATGTTGAGAAACTGGGCGCTGCCCCACGGGTAGGACACCGTTTCCACCGAGATGACGTCATCGAATCGATTGGACAGCTCGTAGATGTCGAGCAGTTGGGAAAGGGAGATGGTCTTTGCCCAGAAGGCGTTGGGATTGACCGCGGGATCGATCGACCACGGATCGTCGACCGAGACCAGGTATGGCCGCCCCGCCGTCCCCCAGATCGTCGAGGAGTCCTCGGTTGCGCCACCGCTGGATGACGAGTAGAAGGCCTGCACCACCCCTACGGCCTCTTGGGGATGGGTCAGGACCCTCCCGGCGGTGGCCCGGGCGCCCACCAACTCCCAGCGACCATTGCTCTGCACTTCCCGGTTCCATCCCCCGTACACCTGGTCGCGGGTGTCACTCACCACATGGCACCAGCAGGCCGACTTGCGGGAACTACTCAACGAAGACTCCGATCCCCGCCGCAGCATGGCATAAATGGCGTACGACCGGGCGGCGATGGCCTGCGCCTCCAACGCGGCGTCGGGCCACGGGGGCGGTATCTCTGCTATGCCTGCCACGTAGTCCTCTATGTCCATTTGCATGGAGAAATGGATCCTTCCCCCGCTGGGACGGACCCGCACATTGCCGTGGATGAACTGTGTCATCTCTCCTCCATAGTTCAGGCCCCTCAGGCCCACCCGGTTGGCGTGCGACAGATCCTGGATGCTCAAACGGCATCCCGCCGCCACGCCCAACGGGTTGGCGGTGCAGGACCCGTCCCCGGCGGCGGTCACCACCAGGTCCTCTCCCGCATCGAGGTAGTAGGCGCCGGCGCAGTCGGGCAGACCGCTTCCCTCCAGCAGCGCTTCCCAGGTTTGGCTCCCTACCGCTCCGTCGGCTCCCAGGCCCTGGGACGCTTGAAAGGAGACCACCGCATCCCGGACCGCCTGGTTGAAGGAACCGACCGCCTCCCGTAGATACCCCAGTTCCACCAGCCTGGTAACCAGCAGATCGGTGAAAGTGTTGTCACGGCCGGGAACCGTCCCTTCGGCTAGTACCGGATAGGAGGCGTACTCCCCGTCGAAGCAGACCCTCACCCGGCCGGTCACCACCGCGAAGGTCAACTCGGACCGGTTCTGCCTTATCCCTACCCAGATGGGCAGCGGTTCGGTTATCACCCAGGAACCGGGGATGGCATTGGCGAGGTTCTCGACGGACGATCCCTGGTAGAAGTGCTGAAGAATCTGGGTGGCGGTGTAGCCCTCTTCCGCCATGCCCTTGGCGCCGTACTGGGTGAGACCCACACCATGTCCATGGCCGGATCCCTCGATGATCAACTGCACCCTGTCCGGGCTGGTGGTCGTGGCCGTGCCCGAATCGGGAAACATCGCCCGCCAGGAGCCCGGGCCTACTATCCCATCCGCCTCCAGTCCTCGCTCGTTCTGCCAGGCGATGGTGGCTGCCTCGGTTTGCCGTCCGAACACCCCGTCAGCAGGAATCCCCAGAGCCTCCTGCCAGACCCTGACCGACTCGCCCCGGCTGCCTAGCCGGAGGGGCTCGCCCGGATAATCGGCCGCCACGGCCGGAACGGCCGTTCCCAGCAGCAGGATCACCGTGACCAGAAACGCCGCCACCCGCTTGGACGAGTGTCGTCCCATCGAATTCCTGATGCCTTCCAAGGTCAAGCCCTCAGTCTTGAAAAGATATCCAATGCCCCACCCGCGCCGCTTCGCCAAGTTTAGGGGCCGGACCGAGGCTAAAAGTGCGACTTGGCGACCGGCCGGCGGCCGATCACCACGGGAGTCCTTCCCGGTGACGAGGGGGTGGCCGCCTGCTTTGAGCTCTTGGCGTGATAACTGGAGCGCACCAGCGGGCCTGATTCCACATGCGGGATGCCCAGAGCCTCACCGTAGGAGCGGTATTCCTCGAACTCGTCGGGATGAACGTAGCGATGCACCGGTCGGTGGCGGGGGCTGGGACGCAGGTATTGGCCGATCGTGACTATGTCCACTCCAACCGCCCGCAGGTCGGCCAGCGCCCCCAGCACCTCCTCGCGGGTCTCGCCCATCCCCACGATCAACCCCGACTTGACGAGTCCTTCGGCATAGAGCCGCCTGGCTCGGGCCAGAAGAGCCAGGGAGCGTCCGTAATTAGCCGAGGTGCGAATCTCCCGCTGCAGCCGGACGACGGTTTCGGTGTTGTGATTGAGCACATCGGGACGCTCCGCCATCACCGTCTCCAGTGCTTCCGGATCCCCCTTGAAGTCGGGGATCAGCACCTCGATGTCGGTGAGGGGGGACCGGGCGCGAGTCTCCCTGATAGTGGCGGCGAAGACCGCCGAGCCCCCATCCGCCAGGTCGTCGCGGTTCACGGAGGTGATCACCGCGTGGTTCAGGCCCATCCGGTGGATCGCCTCGGCGGCTCGGTAGGGCTCTTGGAGGTCGAGCCCCAGGGGCCGGGCGGTGGTCACGTCACAGAACCCGCAGGCGCGGGTGCAACGGTCGCCCAGAATCATCAGGGTTGCGGTCCCCATCCCCCAGCACTCGTAGATGTTGGGGCATCCCGCCTCTTCACAAACCGTGTTGAGGTCGAGGGATCGCATCAGCTTCTTCAGTTCCAGGTACTCGGCATCCATCCGGGCCGTCACCCGCATCCACGGGGGGCGCTCCGGCTCGCCCGGCAGCCTTCGCGATCTCCCCGAGAGGCTGACCGCCCCACGGTCGGGAGAAAAGGTTCCCTGCCTGAGCAGCCTGTCCACCTCGAAGTCGGTATCCCGCCCCTGACCCCGGACAAATGCCGCCTTCTGGGTCTCCACCGAGGTCTTTCCGAACGTCTCGGCGAAGCGCGGCACAAAGGCTTCCACGGCTTCCTCGATCGACACGCGCCGGCCCAACAGTTCGGTCACCGACGTGACCGGGCGATCGGTGATTCCACAGGGGTTTATGTACCCGAAATACTCCATGCTGGGATGCAGGTTGAGAGCGAAGCCGTGCATTGACACCCGCCGGGAGACCCGCACGCCGATAGCCGCCACCTTGCCGAGCCGGGTCCACACTCCGGTAAGCCCGGGTTCGGACCAGGATTCGACTCCCAGGTCCGAGAGGGTGGCCACCAGCGCGTCTTCCAGAGAGCGCACGTAGTCGGTTATCCGAGCGGGTCGGACGGCCACAAGGGGATAGCCGACCAGTTGGCCGGGGCCGTGATAGGTTACGTCGCCTCCCCTGTCGACTCGGAAGAACTCCGCTCCGACCTCCGAGAGCCGGTCGGGATCGATCAACAGATGAGAACCGTCCCCTCTTCGTCCGACCGTGTAAACGTGAGGATGCTCCAGCAGCAACAGATAGTCATCTGCGATGAATCCGCCGCTCCTGCGTTCCCAGATGGCTCGTTGTAGGTCCCATGCCTCCGCATAAGGGAGCCGCCCCAGCCATCGCACGCGAAGGGCGGGGCTCCGGCCGGGAGGGGTCACTTCAGTTCCTGCTCCCAGTCCCATGTCTCCAGGTTGCTCTTGATGCGTTGCAGGAACAGCACCGCGGTCGATCCGTCAAAGGCGCGATGGTCCCAGGAAAAGCCCAGGTAACCGATGTGGCGGATGGCCAGGGCGTCACGGCCGTCGGCGGTGGTCACCACCACCGGGCGCTTGGCGACCGTGTCGGTCGATAGGATGGCGACGTTGGGGACGTTGATGATCGGCGCCGACAGGAACGAATCGAACGGTCCGGGATTGGTGATGGTGAAGGTTGAACCGGTCATCTGGTCGGGACCAAGCTGGCGGCTGCGAGCCGCAGTGGACAGATGCCTGATACGGCGCGCCAACCCGACCAGACGCAGGTTGTCGGCATCCCGGACGGTCACCACGACCAGGCCCTGCTGGTCGAGGTCCACGGCTATTCCCAGGTCGATCCGGCTGTGGTAGACGGCTTTGCGATCCTCGAGATAGAAGGAACTGTTCACCACCGGGTAAGCCCGGAGAGCGTCGATCACGGCTCGGCACACGAAGGGCAGGTAGGTGAGGGAGAAGCCCTCTTCTCTCCTGAAGCGGGCCTTGTGGGCGGCGCGCACTTCGGCTATCCGCTCGAAGTCCACCTCGACCGAAGTCCACACGTGGGCGGCGGCTTGCCGCGAACGGATCATATTCTCCCCGATCCGGACGCGGAGGCGGCTCAAATCCACCCGTTCCTCTCCATCCGGGGGAGCGGTCGGCGCCGGAGCGTCCAGGGGAGGCCCGGGGGTGGGAACCGCGGAGACGGGCTGGACGCCGCCCTCCAGGTAGGCCTCCACATCCCGACGGGTCACCCTCCCTCCCTCTCCGCTACCCGCTATCAGGCTGATGTCGATCCCGTGCTGGCGGACCAGTCGGCGAACCACCGGGGAGAGACGCCGGGAGCGTCCGGGCTGGCCGGCGGCCGGCGGCGTCGGCGGGAGACGAGGTTGCTCCCCACGGGGAACCGGGGGCTCGTCCTCGGCGTCGGGGGGCGGGGATTCGGGAGGGGGCTCCGCCGCCGAAGCGTCGGACGACTCCTCCTGCCCGGAGCCTCCAGTGTCTCCCACCACGCAGAGGTCCCTTCCGACTTCTACCGTCTCCCCCTCGGACACCAGTATCTCGAGCATCACTCCCGACACCGGTGAGGGGATCTCGGTGTCCACCTTGTCGGTGGAGATCTCCAGCACCACCTCGCCCTCGGAGACGGCGTCTCCCACCTGCTTTGCCCACCGCAGGATGGTCCCCTCGGTGACCGTCTCGCCCAGTTGAGGCATGGAGATGGTGGTTGTCATCGAGAACTCCTAATCCAGTTTTTGCTTCTCTCAGTGCAGACTACGGCCGGTGGCCGACAGGAGAGTCTCCCCTACCGCCTCCGACAGGGTGGGATGAGCATGGATAAAGGTTGCCGCTTCCTCCGGCAGGGCCTCCCACCCCACTGCGAACATGAGTTCGTGGATCATCTCACCTGCTTGCGGCCCCACAACGGCCGCACCCACCAGAGGGCCGTCCTTCTCTGCAACCACCTTCACCATCCCCTGGCTCTGCCCGATGATCAGCGCCCTGCCGACACCGCCGAAGGGATGCTTGGTGACCTGCACCTCCATTCCCATGGCCTGAGCATCGGCCGCGCTGATTCCCACCTCCGCCACCTCCGGGTGGGTGTAGGTGACCCTGGGAATCGCTCGATAGTCCACTGGGGCAGGTTCACCGGTGGCGATGTAGGTGGCCACCGCGATCCCCTCGGCGAAAGCTGCATGAGCCAGTTGGGGAGTGCCGGCCACTATGTCTCCCACGGCGTACACCCCGGGCTCGGCGGTCTCCATTGTCACCGGATCAACCTTGATGTAGCCTTGCTCCACCTCGGCTCGCACTGTTTCCAAGCCTATTCCGTCAGTGTTGGGTCCCCTGCCGACCGCCACCAGGGCGACGTCGGCCTCCAGGACCTTGTCCCGGAATGAGACCTTCACGCCGCGGTCGGTGACCTCGGCGGGACCCACCCCCGTTTTCAGATAGAACTTCACCCCCCTACGGCCGAGTTGTCGCTGCAACTGACGGGACGCATCGGCGTCCCCGCCGGGGATCAGCTGCTTCTCCAGTTCGAAGACCGAGACCTCAGCCCCCAGATCCACCAGGAGGGAGGCGAACTCACAGCCGATGACGCCACCGCCTATTATCGCAACCCGGTCAGGCCGGGACGACCAGTCCACCGCGTGATCCGAGGTTACGATCCGCTCCCCGTCGATCTCCCAGCCCGGAATCGTCCGGGCGTGGGATCCGGTAGCCACCACCACCGTCCTTCCTTCCAGGGTCCCTCCTCCCTCCACGACGATCCTGCCCGGCCCGGAAAGGCGGCCCCGTCCGGGCACGACCTCCACCCCTCGTTTCCGCAGCAGACCGGAGAGGCCGGTCACCAACTGGTTGACCACCCGGTCCTTCCGGGCCAGGGCCGCCGACCAGTCGAGTTCCGGTTCGGACGTCAACACTCCGAACGCGTCCGCATTCTTCACTGTTGAGAACACCTCGGCCACCTGCAACCACTGCTTGGCTGGTATGCAACCGCGCAACAAACATGTTCCGCCGGGCCGTTCCTCCTCCACCAGTGCAACCGAGAGCCCGAAGTTCCGGGCGTACAGGGCGGTGGCGTATCCTCCCGGCCCTCCTCCCAGGATCAGGATATCGAACGGGGACTCACTCATAGACAAAACGGGTGTTGGTCATAGAGGGGATATTAACTCTCCTATGGATATCATCAGACCGATGCCCACCCGGTACCTGATCATCGCTTCCGCCGCCGTGGGTCTGCTGATCCTGGTGGCAGGGATGATCTGGCTCTTGCGCCTGTACCTCTAAGCCGGCGCCATAACCTCCACCGCCGGCTCGAGACCATCCTTGCCCACCGGCACCGGTCGAACGACCAACTCGTCCAGTCCCGCCGAACGGTAGGCATCCAACTGAGCCCGGCATTCATCGGCGGTGCCGGCGATCCCCAGGTGCGTTGCCGACTCCCGGAGATCATCGGGATCCAGTCCCTGCTTCTCCACATGCCGGCGGTAGAAGCCGAGCCGCAGGTATTGGCCCAGTTCCTCGGCCAGCGCACGTCGAGCCTCATCCGGGTTCGAGGAGACCGCCACCCGCACGTAGGCCGCGATGTGGAAGAAGGAGGCCCCCCTGCCAAGACCGCGAAGCCACTCCGTGGTGGTACGGAGATGCGCCGCGCTGCACCAGTTGAGCAGTACTCCGTCCGCTTCCCGCACAGCCAACTCCAGCATGCGAGGCCCCATCGCCCCCACCACCGTCCATACGGGACCGGAGGGAAGCAGCCCGAGTCGGGCCCTCTCCACCGAGAAGAACCTGCCGTGGTGGGTCACCCTCCTCCCGTGTCTAAGCTCGCCGACGATCCTCAGGTAGTCGGAGACCGCAGCGAGGGGGGAGGAAAGATCGAAGTCGAAGAACCGCCGCGCCGCCACAGGATGCCCGGATCCGATTCCCAACACCATGCGCCCTGGGCCGGCTATGGCCGAGATGGTGGCGGCGCCCATCGCCGCAGCCACAGGAGAGCGAACGTAAACCGGCAGCACTCCGGTGGCCAGGCGGATCCTGGAAGTGGCGGTTGCCCACCCCGCCAGGGTGGAGAAAGCTTCCCGCGCGGTGGACTCGTTGGTCCAGGCCGCACTGTAGCCGAGTTGTTCCGCGCGGGCCGCTATCTCGGTGAGCCGCCGGGCGGAGAGGCCCGGATCCACCAACGACACCCCTAACTCCATCAAACGCCCGAACCGGGAAGGGAGACCTCTGCGCGGCAGTTGGGACAAATGGCTGTCTGGATCGGTCCCACGATGAATTTAAAGGAGCACTCCGGACAGGAGACCCGCGGAGATGGGGGATCCGGCGGAGGGGGCGGCGGGACGCCAGGACCGGACGGAGGGGGCGCCGGGTACCCGCCCGGACCGGGTCCCGGGGCGGGGTGGGAGGGATCGGGGCCGGACGGGGGGACGCCTCCCGGACCGGGAGCGGGCCCCGAGACCTGGTTGACTGCTCCACACCTCGGACAGGAGAAACGGCCTGGGCGGGGAATGTTGACACTGGAGCGACAGGCTCCGCATCTGACTCTCATAGTTTGCTACTCCTCCCCGGGCAACTCGGCCACCGATTGGACCCGCTCTCCCACCGCGCCGATCGACTGCAGGTAGTGGGCCTCAAGCGCCAGCACCGCCCGGATGTCATCAGAGGTTATCCCTGCGGGGTGACGCCGGGAAATCTGTTGGCAAATGTAACTCACCGCGGAATCCGATCCGCCCGCCACTGTTTCAACCGGTTGGCGGCGGTCCTTCTGAGCCAGACCCTGCAAATAGAAGAGTTCCCACTCTATGACACGTTGGATCCCCGCGTCCCCCAAGCGCTCATACGCCTCGGGCGCCAGGTTCTCCCGGATGTGACCCACAGCGTCGGAGACCACGTAGGTAACCCCTTCGCCAGCTCCTCTCCGTCTCGCCTCCTGCCACAACAGGATCGCCACCAAAGCGAGGAAGAGCGCGGCCAGCAACCCACCGAGGGCAACCGAGGTGAAGCCCGACACTGCTTGACCGCAGTGACTAGAGCCCGAGTTGCCCGGCGATCTTTTCCCTGTGAAATGAGGGGTCGCCGAACAGCAACTCGGAGCTCTTGGCCCTCTTGAAGTAGAGGTGGGCGTTGTGTTCCCAGGTGAAGCCGATCCCGCCATGGATCTGGATGTTCTCCGCTGCGGAGAAGAAGTATGCCTCCGAGCAGTACGACTTGGCGAGACTGGCCATCAGCGGACGCTCTTCGTTGTCCTCGCTGACCGCCCAGCCTGCGTAGTAGGCGGCCGAGCGAGCCGCCTCCACCTGGGCCAGAACGTCGGCGCACTTGTGCTTGATGGCCTGGAAGGAGCCGATCGGCCGCCCGAACTGCTTTCTGACCTTGGCGTAGGAGACCGCCATATCCAAGCAGGCCTGAGCGCCACCCACCTGCTCGGCGGAGAGCGCCACCACCGCTTTCTCCATCATCCTCTCGAGGACCGGCCATCCTCCTCCCTCCATCCCCAGCAGAGCGTCGGCGCCCAGCGACACATCGTCCAGGGTTATCTCGGCCTGCTTGCGCGTCTGGTCCATGGTCTCCAATCTGGTTGCGCCCACGCCATCGGTCCCGGCGGGCACCAGGAACAGGGACACTCCCTGATCGGTGCGAGCCGCCACCACCAGCAGGTCCGCGATGTGACCGTCCAGGACGAAGCTCTTGGTCCCCGCCACGGTCCATCCTCCTCCCGGACGCGGCCGGGCCTCGGTGGTTATTCCCTCGGCTTCCCACCGTCCGTTCGGCTCGGCGAAGGCCACTGTGGCGATCAAGTCCCCGCCGGCGATGGACGGCAGCAACTCCTGTTTCTGCCGGTCGTCTCCCGCTTCTTCGATCACCCCCGCCGCCATCACCACCGTCGAGAGGAACGGTCCGCAGAAGAGGGACCTCCCCTGCTCCTCCAACACCACGAACAACTCCAGGAAGGTGAACCCGGCCCCTCCCCACTCCACCGGAATGGCCATCCCCAACCACCCCATCTCGGCCAACGCCGCCCAGTGGCGCGGGTCGTATCCCCGCTCTGTGTCCATGAGTTGACGCACGGTTTCCATCGGACAGTTCTCATCCAGCCACTGTCGCGTGTAGCGGCGCAGTTCCTCCTGCTCGGTGGTGAAGGAAAAGTTCATTGCTCCTCTATTATCCCCGACTTGCCTTCCCGAAGGTAGCTCACCGCTTCGGAGATCGATTCGACCGCCACGATCTCAACCTCCACGGGAGCGGTGCTGGCCTCATCGTAGTTGTCCCGAGGCACCAGCACCACGTCCGCGCCGGCCGCCTCAGCCGCCACCAGTTTCTGGCGGATCCCCCCGATCGCCCCCACCGATCCATCCATGCTGATGGTCCCCGTTCCCGCCACCACCCTCCCGTCCGTCAACTCTCCCTGCTCCAGCAGATCGATTATCGCCAGCGTATAGATCATCCCCGCCGACGGCCCACCGTAGTTCGCCGAGTCGATCTCGATCGGATAGGCGGTGGAGGCCGTGATCCCCACCATGGCTCGTTCAGGTGTTTCGGGGTTCTCATACAGCGCAAAGCTGAGGGCTGTGGGCTCGGCGTCCCGGATCACTGTCACCTGCACCTCATCCCCGGGCCGACGGTCCTCCAGTATGCGGCGGATGTCCTCCACTGTCCGGACCGGCTGCGACTCCATCCCCACCACCAAGTCGCCATCGACGAGCGCATCGGAGGCCGGCGCCTCGTGGAAGACCCCCACCACCTCCACCCCTTCAGCAAGGGTCTCCTCCAGGCCGAGTTCGGAGAGGGCCACCGCGATAGCTATGTCCTTGGACCTGTCCATGGCGCGGAGATTCCGTTGGCGGGCCTCCTCGTCGGTCTCCCCCCCGGGACGGAGCAACTCCCTCTCGATCAAGTCGATTCTCTGGTCGAAGAAGGCGATGGCGGCCTCGTACAGATTGACCGGCTGGAGGCTGACGGTAAGAAGAATCAATTCCCCCTCCGGCTGGAACACCGCCAGATCCTCCTCGACGATCACCGCGTCGACCGCGTCATCGGTGGGGCCGGCCGAGGCGGCGAAGTAGGGGAGGTTGACCAGCCAGGCCAGGGGGGTCAGGAGCGCCAGGACGACCGCGGTCCACCAGAGGGACCGCCGCCGGGAACGGGCGGAAGGAGACACGTAACGGTGAGTGGAGGCCAACTGTTCCATCAAGCGTATATGCCTTTTTATCCATAGGGACAGTGCGTTCTGACACCTGAGGAGGGGCCGATGGTCCGGTAACCTGGATGGAGCAACCGCGGTCATACCAGCAACCCCATAGATCGAACCGGCAACCCAAAGGAGCGGCAATGGCGTTTTTCACCCCCCATCACGAAGTTCTGGCGGCTCGGGTTCTCCGGCCGGCGCGAGCCACTCCCATAGCGCTGGTCTGGGTGGCTCAAGTGGTGGGATTCGCCCTGTTGACCGCTCTCTTCGCCCAGATCCGCATAACGCTTCCATTTACGCCGGTCCCCATCACCGGCCAGACCTTCGCGGTCCTGCTGTCCGGGGCTGCGCTGGGCATGTGGGCCGGGGGCGCCAGTCAATTCCTGTACATAGTGCTGGGTGTCTTCTTCCCGTTCTACGCCGGTGGAACATCGGGGACCGAGGTGCTGTTCGGCGCCACCGGTGGGTACCTCTTCGGGTTCGTGATCGCAGCCGCCCTGGTGGGCAAGCTCGCCGAGCGTCATCACGACCGTCGGGTGATCTCGGCGGTCACCGCCTTTTTGACCGGAAGTCTGATCATCTACGTATTCGGCGTGATCGGGTTGATGGCAGCAGCGGCGACCCAATTCGATCTGGTTACCGCCTTGGAGAAGGGAGTGGTGCCCTTTGTCGTGGGAGACGTGATCAAGGCATACGCCGCCGGCCTGCTGCTTCCCGCCGCCTGGCGCCTCACCAACCGCGACACTTAGCACCCGGCAATCTGCAGCAGAGGGAAGCAGACCGACCAACTCATAGCTGAAGATCGTTGAACCGGACCCTCCACCCCGGAGCGCAGCCGCCTTTACGTGACGCCAGACACCCTGGTCGTACGTCTTACCATTGCTACTGGGAGACGTCAACTTAAGAGAAAGGTCTGGCCAGTGGGGCTACGCCCGTCATGGTAAGGATGAGCGGAGGCCAAGCTCTCGTGCAATCCCTTGTCGGAGAGGGCGTGGAGGTTGTGTTCGGGGTGCCGGGCATACAGTTGTACGGGATAGTTTCAGCCCTGCGGGATGAACCCGGTATCCGGTTGATCACCACCCGGCACGAGCAGGCCACCACATACATGGCCGATGGCTATGCCCGGGCAACAGGGAAACCCGGCGTGGCGCTGGTGGTTCCAGGCGTAGGCCTCTACAACGCCGCGGCCGGGATCGCTACCGCTTATGCCCGCTGCTCACCCGTACTGGTGATCGCCGGTCAGATTCCCCGGGATCAGATCGGCAAGAACGGCGGGGCGGTTCACGAGATCGAGGATCAGTCCTCGGTGGTGCGCCCTGTCACCAAGTGGCGAAGGACGGTACTCAACGCCAAGGAGATACCAGGTGTGGTCAACGAGGCCTTCCGGCAGATGCGCACCGGGTGTCCCCGTCCTGTGTTGATCGAGATCCCGCCCGATGTCGGCGTGGAACGAGAGCAAGTCGCTCTCCGAGGACCCGCTCCCGTGTCGCCGTTGGCGCCCAGCCGGGAACGACTTCGGGAAGCGGCCTCCGTTATAGCGGAATCCCGTCTTCCCCTGATTTATGCGGGAGGCGGCGTGGCGCGATCCAATGCAGAAGCAGCCCTCGTCAGGTTGGCTGAAGCAACCAATATCCCGGTCATCACATCCGGCGGCGGGAAGGGGACCATACCGGACAGCCATCCTCTGTCTTACGGTTCATGCGTCAGCCCGAGGGGGGAGAGACACGAGATGAACCAACTCTACGAGGTGATGCAATCGGCCGATGTCGTGATCGGGGTCGGCACGCGTTTCTCGCTGGGGAACCCGGCCGGGGACGCTTCCACTCTCATCAATATCAATGTCGATGACAGCCAACTGATGAACGTGCAGTCCAACACGATCCCCTTGCACGGCGATGCCCGGACAACCATCGAAGCACTTCTTCCCCTCCTTCGCCAAGTCGGGGCCGGAGACCGGCCTTCACCCGCTGAAGCGGTGGTCGCAGCGCGCCGGTTGATTGCCTACTACGACATCCAGGACCAAGAGCCACAGTACCCCATTCTGAAGGTGCTACAGGACAGCATCCCCGATGACGCCTTCGTGGTCTGGGGGGTGTCACAGTTTGGCTTCTATGCCCGGACCCATTTCCAGGTGAACCATCCCAAGACATACATAGATTCCGGGTATTCGTTCAATCTGGGATACTCGTTCCCGACCGCCCTGGGCGTCAAAGTGGCGCATCCTGACCGTCCGGTGTTGTGCATTGTCGGGGATGGCGGTTTCTTGTTCAACTCGTCTGAGCTGTCCACCGCGGTCAGGTACGGGATAAACGTGACGACCGTAATCTTCAGGAACGACTCGTATGGCAATGTGGCCCGCGACCTCGACGAGTTGTTCGGCGGGACTTACGAGACCGATCTGCACAATCCGGACTTTGTCGACTTCGCGCGATCGTTCGGGGCAGTCGGCATGCGGGCCGACCATCCCGCGGACCTGAGCAGTCTGATCCCGCGCGCACTGGCACATCCGAGTCCGGTCATCATTGACGTCCCGGTGCAGAGCATGCCGCTCCCCAGGCCCAGAGCGCTCCAGCACGTACCTTCTCTTTCCTGGGCGGTCCCCGAAAGAGATCAAACTCCCGCCTCGTGAGCGAACCAGCCATGCAAGGGGGAGTCCTTGAGGACGTAAGCCGTCACAACCATGCTCTTGACCACAAACCCATGTCGTCAGATACGGCTCTCGATGAGGGCAATCAATGCCTCGGCGTCGCCGTCCCACCGGTCAAGTTCACCGGAGTCAACCAATACCCGCCAGGCATCATCTGCTCCCGCCAGAACCGCGGGCAGGGTGCCGGCGGCGCTTCTCTGGGCGTGTGACGCACGGTCGCGGTGGATCAATTGCAGCTTGAAGGGTGCGTCCGAGCAGGCTCTCTTCCAGTCTCGCCGACCCAGGGGGTTCCAACCGTGAGTGATGTCGCACAGGGCGCAGTGTTCTCCTCCCGACATCAGTCCCAGCGCATAACGCAACTCCCCCCTCCAACCTCCGTCGGCGTTGTAAATACCCACTATCTGCTCATCCTTCACGCTGGAGCCCTCCTTGGGCGAGAGGAAGGGCGCCCCGTTCTCAACCGGACTCCGGCATGGAGGCGTCACCGGTTGTGCCGAGATAGGCCCTGATCACGTCCGCGTTGGTCTGGACCTCCTCGGGCAGACCCTCCGCGATCATCCGACCGAAGTCAAGCACCATGACGCGGTCGGCAATGTCCATGACCAGGCTCATGTCGTGCTCCACCAGAATCATTGTGATGCCCATCTCGTCCTGGATGTCGAGGATGAACCGGGCCATGTCCTCGGTCTCCTCCAGGTTCATACCCGCCACCGGCTCGTCCAGCAGCAGGAGTTCGGGATCCATGGCCAGCGCCCGACCCAACTCCACCCGCTTCTGGATCCCGTATGGGAGCAGCCCCACCGGATGTTTTCGCCAGCGCTCGATCTCCAGGAAGTGGATTATCTCCTCCACCCTGTAACGGTTCTCCAGTTCCTCCCGCTTGGCCCTACCCCACCACAGCATCCCGGCCAGCCAGCCGTGGTTCATCCGGATATGACGACCGGAGAGGATATTGTCCATCACCGTCATGTGAGCGAAGAGCGCGATGTTCTGAAAGGTGCGAGCGATGCCCCGCTCGGCGGTCTGGTTGGGTTTCAGGCCCATGAGGGAACCGCCCTTCCAGAGAATGGACCCCTCCTGAGGTCGATACACCTGGTTGATGCAGTTGAAGATCGAAGTCTTACCCGCGCCGTTGGGACCGATGATCGCGAACAACTCGCCTTCGGTCACATGGAAGGACACGTTTTCCAAGGCCACCAGGCCCCTGAAAGAGAGGCTTATGTCGCGGACGTCCAGAAGGGCGGGCCGGCCGGCGTCGGCGCTCATGACAGCCATCGCTTGCGGCGCTTATAGTGCTTGACTTCTCGGAACGATTTGCGTTCGCCGGCGCGGAGACCCAGGTAGAACTCCTGGACGTCCTCGTCGGCCAGGAGCTTCTCGGAAGCCCCCTCCATGACCACCTTGCCGTTCTCCATCACATAGCCATGATCGGCGATGGAAAGGGCCAGGCGAGCATTCTGCTCGATCAGCAGCACAGCCGTTCCCTGCCGGTTGATCTCCACGATGACCTCGGCGATCAGTTCCGCCAAGCGGGGAGCCAAGCCAAGAGAAGGTTCGTCGAGGATCATCAGTTTGGGAGACTGCATCAGCGCCCGGGCGATGGCCAGCACCTGCTGCTCTCCTCCCGACATGTATCCCGCTACCTGGGTACGCCGTTCGGCAAGAGTGGGGAACAGGGTCATCACCCGGTCATGGGCCCTCCGAGAAGCGTTTCGATCCCGGTTGATGTAGGCGCCGGCCGCCAGATTCTCATCCACCGTCATCTCCGCGAAGATCCGCCGGCCTTCCATTACCTGACTGATCCCCATCCTCACCCGCTCCGAGGGGAGCTTCCGGGTTATGTCCTTTCCCGCAAACCGGATCGAGCCTTTGGTGACGTCCCCCTCATGTACATCCAGGAGGCCCGTTATCGCTCGGGCCGTCGTCGTCTTTCCGGCTCCGTTGGCGCCCAGCAACGCCACGATCGACCCCTCCGGAGCTTCCAGGGAGACTCCTCTCAGTACGAGAACCACGTCCTTGTAGACGACTTCCAGGTTGGACACTTCCAGCATGGGCGATCCTTTTCGCACTTGCAACCCCAGGGGGCCGGCCCACCCGGCGATAGGAGGGCCGGCCCCGCCGTCAACCACTCAGGAGAGCTTGTAGCAAGCTTCTTCGAAGAAGTAGTCGGCAGCTATCGGGTGGGTGTAATGGGACTCGATCACCCTGGTTCCGATCGCGGTAGTGCCTGCAGCCAGTCCCTCCGGATCGGGACGATTTATCCATGTCTGGCGTTGAAGACGCTCGTTGGGGCTGCCCACGTAGCTCTCGTTGGGAGCGATGCCGCCGAAGTCGACCTCCTCCATGCTCTTGGCAGCGGCCAACACCCCGCGCTGGGTCATGTCGCCGTTCTCATAGGCGACCTTCAGAGCTTCGTGCAGGATCATTCCCTCGACGAAACCCTCGATGACGTAGTCGATCGGAGGCACCTCCGGCGCATATTGGGCCATCAGGTCACGCAGATTCTGCATACCGGGAGAATCATCCGTGTAGGGCGGGAAGTAGGAGGCCCCATAGAAGTCCCGGGTCACGGCGTCCTTGATTGGGGAATCGGGGGCCACGAAAGCGGGGCTCCAATTGGCGACGGTGCCCGACCACTTCGCCACCAACCCCTGGGCGAGGGCTGCGCCATAAACCTCGGCGAGTGTGGTGGGGTTGGCCGCCACCCACACAATGTCGGCGCCGCTCTGGGCGATGGCGTTGCCGACAGGGGCGTTGTCCTGGGAAGGAATAATCTGTCCCGAGCCGTCATAGACGATCTCCATGCCCAGCGCCTCGGCTGCTATCTTGGCGCCCGCAGCAGAGTCCAGCCCGTAGTCGCCCGGGAAGGTGGCGATCGCAAGAGTGGGATCGGCGACTCCGTTTTCCCCGGAGACATCGGACAGATACCCGATCATGTTCATCGCCTCTATGCAGTAGGACGTGCCGTGGGAGAGAAGGTTGGCGTTCAGATCGGGATCCGACCAGCCCGAATACCAGGTGAGCGGAATGGCCAGAATGCCATCTTCCGCCAGTTCCGGAAGGATTGCAATAGTGTGTGGCGACCCGGTGGAATGCCCGAACGCCACGACTTCGTCCCTGAGTTCCTCGAAGAACTGGACATGGTTGTCAACCGAATACGCCGTGTCCCGGTAAAGCAGTTCCACCATTAGCCCGTGCACTCCGCCTCTGGCGTTGACGTCCGCCCAGAAGGTGTTGACGCCCGCCACCAGCAAGTTCACAGCAGGTCCGAAGGGTCCGGTCAAGTCAGAGAGCATTCCCACCTTGATTACACCCGCTTCAAGATCCACACCTATGTCGGTGGCGATCATCATGGGTTCTTCCTCGGCCATGGTGTCTTCCGTGGTCTCCTCGGGAGGGGCCGTGGTGGCGGGAGCAGCCGTAGTGGCGGGAGCGGCCGTGGTTGCAGGAGCAGCCGTGGTGGCGGGAGTCTCGGCTTGGTCATCTCCTCCGCAAGATGCCGCTATCAGGCTCAACGCCATGATCATGGCCAACCACTTGAATCTGGTCTTCATATCCTTCCCCTTCTTCATAGTTCGCTTCAGTACATCGTCTCTTGGGACTTGCGCCCTAAACCCATCATAAATCAGAGAGGACCTCTCTCAATAGGTAAACGGCCATCCTTTCCAGTAGTTGCGAATCCTCAGCCAGATCCCATACAGACCCAATGGCTCGAAGATCATGAACAGGATCACCAGGAGACCGAACAGAACCTGGTTGAGTTGGAACACCGACAGTCCAGGACCTGCTCCAGGGAGGACATTCACTACCCCGAAGTCGTCGGGGGAGACCGAGAGCACTACGTCGGCAACCGTGGCCAACAAACCCTCTCCATCAGCGATCACGTTGCTCAGCCACTCCGTGAAGTCCTGGACCAGGCGGGGCAGCAGGATCACGAACGCCGACCCCATCAAAGCGCCCGAGACGGTGCCCGCCCCTCCGATAAGGATGATGGCGATGAACTCCACCGACAGGAAGAGGTCCCAGGTCTCAGGAATCTGCCTCCCGACGAAAGATGCGAACAGAGCGCCGGCCACCCCGGCGTATGCCGAGGAAATCCCGAAGGCCATCAGTTTGTACTTGAACTCGTTCACACCCATTATCTCTGCGGCGATATCGCGGTCGCGAATAGCCTGGAAAGCGCGACCCGCCCTGGTGCGCTGCAGGTTCTTGGCCAGCACCGTCGCCACCACCAGGAGACCCAGCATCAAGAGATAGACCTTGGCCTCCTCGCTGATCTCGAATCCCAACCAGACTCCGTCTGAGGCGAAGTCAACCAAGGGCTCCTCCTCCTTCCACATCCGTAGCTGGAACTCCGGAAACCTTCGTCCCGCGAAGGACCCGCCGGTAATGAACTTGAGGTTGCGCCAAGCCCACTCGCCGATGAACACCAGTCCCAGGGTGGCGAATGCCAGATAGAGGCCCCGCACCCGCACCGCGGCCGGACCAACCAGCAGCCCGATGGCGGCCGGGATGATTCCCGCCATGGGAAGCCAAATCCACATGGGGAGACCCAAACCCCACAAATCGCCGGGTGGAGCGCCGAAAACCACACCCACATAGGCGCCGAGGCCCATGAAAAAGGCGTGCCCCAGGGACACTTGGCCCGCCACTCCGGTGAGCAAGTTGATACCCAATGCCCCGATACCGAAGATGGCCACGTGCGACAGGAGCTTCATCCAGTCGTTGTTTCCGAGAAAGTCGGGGTAAAAGGGGATGCTGGATGCGATGGGGGCGAGAACCGCCAGCACCAGAAAGGTCGCCAACGCCACCTTTTTCGTGGCCGTGGGCATCAGCGCCTGATCGGCGGAGTAGGAGGTGTAGAGGTGGGGACGGCCTCTCACACCCGCCTGACCTCCTCGGTCCCGAAGATGCCGTAGGGACGGATGAACAACACGATCATCATCACGAGATAGGGCACAATCCCGCTGAAGCCCGTCCCGAACAACGGATGGTTCAAATAGCTGCCGGCCGCAGCCTCGGCAACTCCCACCGCCAACCCTCCGACCACCGCTCCCACAACGGAGTCCAGCCCTCCCAGAATGATGGCGGGAAAAGCGCGGAATACCAGGAAAGCGGTGTCGGGGAATACGCCTATCCGCCGGGGATAGACGGATCCGAAGATCCCACCCACCGTGGCCAGCACGGCGCCGATCGCCCAGGCTATGGCGAAGATGACGCCAACGTTGATTCCCTGGGCGCGAGCCGCCTCCTGGTCGAAGGCGGTGGCCCGCATCGCGACTCCGGTGCGGCTCCGGAAGAAGACCCCCACCAGCAGCACCAGCGCCGCAGCCACCAGGAACTGGGCGATTTCGGTGTGGGCGATGATCACGAACCCAAGGTCGGCAGCGGCGTCCCCCCAGGGATCGGCCATGGATCGGGGATCGGGACCGATGTAGTCAGTGACGATGGTCATCAGGATGACATTCATGCCCAAAGTGACGATGGCCACCGAGAACAGGTCTTCTCCCACCATGGGACGCAGGAAGACCCTCTCCAGCAGGATGCCCACCAGCGCTGAGAGCGCCAACGCCGTCACCACCGAGATGGACCAACCCAGAAGGGGAGGCAAATCGAGAAAACGACCGGGAAAATTGAGTTCCACCGCCACTCCGGCGGTGATGAAGGCCCCGACGGTGGCCAAAGCGCCGTGGGCGAAGTTCACCACCTGGGTGGCTTTGAATATGATGACGAACCCCATCGCCAGCAGTGCGTAGATGGTCCCCAGGGAGAGTCCGCTGACGATGGTGCCCGCCAATTGGCTGTATTCGGCTTGGGCCAGGATCTCCATGGTCAGGGACTGAGCATCATCAGGGCATCCCCAAACCCGGTCGCCGAGTCAGCGCCATTCAGGTCCTCGAGGAGTACATGTCGACGATCAAATCCCCGAACATCTCTTCCATTGATGATCTTTTCAGCTTCTGGGTGGCGGTCAACTCTCCATCCTCGTGGTCGAGCTCTTTGGGAAGCATGCGGAATTCACGGATGTTCTCCACCCGGGAGAACTTGGAGTTCGTCCGGGCGATGACCCCCTTTATCAACTCCATTACTTCGGGCTTCTCTCCCAGGTCCCGATAGGTCGTGTAGGGGATGTTCCGACGCGTGGCCCAGTCCCCAACTGTGTCGAACTCGATACCGACCAACGCGGTGAGGTAGTTCCTCCCGTCGCCGATCACCATCGCCTCCTTCACGAAGGGTGAGGTCTTGAGGCTGTTCTCGATCTCCGAGGGAGAGATGTTCTTGCCGCCCGAGGTGATGATTATGTGTTTGATCCGGTCCACGATCTTGACGTAGGTGCCGTCCACCCATTCCCCCACATCCCCGGTACGCAGCCACCCGTCGGCAGTGAATGCCTCAGCGGTCTCTTCCGGCTTGTTCCAGTATCCCCGGAACACCCCTGGGTGCCTGGTCTGGATTTCCCCGGTCTCCGGATCAATCCGGAATCCTATTCCGGGGTATGGTTCCCCCACCGTGCCAAGCTTCATCCGCCCAAAGAAATTGTTGGTGGCAAAACCCGCGTTCTCGGTCATTCCGTACACCTCGTAGAGATTCACCCCCAGCCCGTGGAAGAATTCAATGACCTCCGGAGCGATGGGCGCCGCTCCGGTTGCCGCAAACCGGCAGCGTCGGAGGCCGATCCTCTCCAGTAGCGCCCGGAAGACCAGTGGATAGCCAAGCATGAAGAGAATGCCGCTCTGTAAGGTGTGCCTACCCCCGTTTTTGACCCGCTGCCGTCCGATGACCCTGGCCAGTGCGCTGCAGAAGGACATGAAAACCCGTTTGAACCGCGTGGCGTCCTTGCTCTTGATGATCACCGAAGCATGGAGTTTCTCCCAGATGCGCGGAACCGCAAAGAAGAGGGTGGGTTGCACCTCCCTCAGATTCTCCTGCACAGTGTCGATGGACTCGGCGAAATTCAAGGTCGTCCCGGTGACAGCAGACGTCCAAGTGGAGAAGATCCGTTCGGCCACATGGCAGAGAGGCAGGTATGTGAGTATCTCGTCGGAGGGATTGGGCCCCACGTTGTTCGGCATGCGGCTATCGGCGTTGATCAGTTCATCGAAGCAGTACTCCGCATTGGCGTTGTCCAGCATCGCTCCCTTGGGCGGGCCGGTGGTGCCCGAGGTGTAGACCAGGGTCATCACATCATCGGGTCCTGCCTCCCCCATCCGTTCTTCGACCGCGCCCGGATTCTCGGCCCGATGCAAACGACCCATCTCCAGGAAATCGTCCCAGAATACGAACCTGGGGTCATTCCGATAGGCCCGGAAGCCGCGCGGCTCCACATGAACGACCCTCTCCAGATCGGGGAGGGTGTCGATCACCTCCATCAGCTTGTCCGCCTGTTCCTGGTCCTCCGCCAGATGGATACGCGATCCCGAGTCGGAGAGCAGGTACCGGACCTCGGCCGCAGGGTTGGTCGGGTAGAGCCCGACCGTTATCCCTCGGACTGCCACGGTGGCCACATCCAGGATCACCCATTCGGGACGGTCTTCGGAGTGGATGGAAACCCGGTCACCTGTCTCCACTCCCAGCGCCAAGAGGCCGTGGGCGGCCAGCAACACCTGCTCCCAGTATGTGCCCCAGGTGGTCTCCTGCCATATACCCAAGTCCTTGTGGCGCAACGCCACCAGGTCGGGACTGCTCATGGCCCGCTCTCTGACGAGTCGGGCGACAGTCCTTGTCCCCATCGCGGCTGCCGCCGGGGACACGCTGTTCTCCATTACGACCGTCACCGGACGCTCCCTTCAAACCTGCGGGACAGGCGTCTTAACAGAATATCAAGACCTGACCACCGATTCCTTCCGGCACGGGTACCGCGCCTCAGGACCCCAGAGACCATTCCGCGCCACCCTCCCAGTGCTCCTTTTTCCAGATGGGCGCCCTCTCCTTCAACTCGTCTATCAGGTAGCGAGCCGCGGCGAAGGCCTCCGCCCGATGGGCGCTGGAGACCGCCACCGCCACCGCCACCTCTCCCACTTCCACCCTGCCCATGCGGTGCTCCACCGCCATGGCGATGACCGACCAGCGTCGGGCGGCCTCCGAGACGATTTCTGTGATCTTTCCGCACACCCGGGTCCTGTACACCTCATACTCGAGATGGGTCACCCCCTCCCGGCGCGGGGAGTGGTTGCGGACGGTCCCCAAGAACAGGGCAACCGCTCCCGCCTCGGGATGGCCCACCTCCTCCAGCAAGCCACCCACGTCGATGCTGTCTTCCACCACCGCAACGCGGGAACTGGGAAAAGGGGTATTCATACACAGAGAAGTTAGCCCCCATCCGCCGTAAAATCGGCGCGGTGAGCGAAGATCTCTTCACCCGGTTGATGCGAATGTTCAGCCAGCCCGGCCCGGTGAACCTGGACCTGGCCCGCGAGATATCCCGCCATCTGGCCGGAGAGCCACAGTTGCTCAATCCATGGACCTCCGAAGAACTCATCGAACTGGTGAGACTGGCCGAGTACCAAATCTCCGAGGTCGCTCCCTTCAGCTTCCCACCCGCCTCGACGGTGATTCCGCTCGGTCCCCGGGAGTGGGGCGACGCCATGGTGGAGGAATTCGCCCCGGTTGTGGAACCATTCGCGGCCCAGGTGGGGGAAGGCGCAGCAGGCCAGCCTTGGGGGATGCTGATCCCACTGGGCCCGGTCCTAGCCGGCGCGCAACTCGGGGCCATGGCAGGACTGATGTCCGGCCGGGTGATCGGAGCTTGCGAGACCGGACTGCCCACCGGGCCCTCCAACCGGACCCTCCTGGTGGCTACGGTGATAGAAGACCTGGCCGACCAACTTCCTGTGGACGGCCGCCAGGTGCGCATGTGGGCGGCTCTTTACGAGACGGCCCACCGGGCGGTGTTCTCTCTTCCGCATGTGGCGGACCTCTTCCGCGCTTTCAATGAGGACTATGCCTCGAGCCTGAAGCTGGCGCCGGATTCGCTGATGGAGCAACTCGGATCGATGGGAACCGACCCATCGGCGATCTTCCAATTGGATCTGGACGGCGAGGGAGCAGACCTCTTCGACTCCTCGGCCGCCGGGCCGGCCCGTGAGAACCTGAACGCCTTTCTGGGAATGACCGGCGGAATGGCGCGGTGGCTGGTCGCAGAGGCGGGAGCCCGGCTTCTTCCCGACCTCGACACGATCGCTTCGGAACGCCAAGGTACCCTGGATCTCTCAGATCCGGCCATGCAGACCGGAGCGATGGTCACCGCCTCTCCGGAAGCGATCGCCGCCGGGGAAGTCTTCCTTACCGAAACCGAGGAGCGTTTCGGGCCCGACGCAGCTCAGCGCGTCTGGCAGCCCGACGGATTCCCGACCCCCGAGGAGATCGACGACCCCGTGGGCTGGGCAGCCCGGGTGTTACTGAACGATCCCCTCTGGTAGTCCTGTAAGCTTCGGCAACTACTGTCCCCAACCCGGGAGAACCCAAAATGCCTGCAGAAGTTGGCGCACCCGCTCCCCCCTTCTCTTTGCACGACCAAGACGGCAACACTGTGACGCTGGACGATTTGACCGACCGCAACACGCTTCTGGTGTTCATACCTTTCCCCTTCACCGGCATCTGTGAAGCAGAACTCTGTGAGATCCGGGACCATTCCGACGATATCTCGAGCCTCGACGCCAATGTGGTGGTAATCACCTGCGATACCCGATTCTCCAACAAGAAGTGGGCGGATGAACAAGGGTTTGACTTCCCCATCCTCTCCGACTTTTGGCCACACGGCCAGACCGCCCGGGAGTATGGGTGCTTCAACGACGAGATGGGCGTGGCGTCACGGTCCACTTACGTACTCGACCAGACCGGAGTGGTCAGGGAGATAATCTCTACCGACGCGTTGAAAACTCCTCGCGAATTCCAGAGCTACGGCGAAGCGCTGCAACGTCTCTGATCAGCCCCCCCCCCGGGACCCCGTCACTGACCTATTCCTAGGACTCCTCGGCGGCGTCCGTTGCGGCGGCGTCCGTTGCGGCGGCGGCTTCTTCGGCTTTGCCTTCTTCAACCCCCTTGCGGAACTCGCGGGCAGATGATCCCAACGATCGCGCCAGCTTGGGAAGCTTGGAGGCGCCGAACAGGAGCAGCAGTATCAGAACAATTATCCCAAGTTCCAAGGGTTTCAGCCCGAACAACGTCTTCTCCTTTGTGGTCTCTTGCACCGCCGGGGTGCGGAGCAGTTAGCCCAAGGCTAGCGCATCGATGGCTTTCTGGAGCCGCTCCCTGGTGACAAACCGGATCCGGGGGTCTCGGCGTTCCCACTCGTAGACGGAAAATGGCCCATATTTCTCCGTAACCAGCATCCCGCGGGCCATGCGGGAGCCTGCCATGTCCATGACGAAGCGGCGCATGTCGCTCTCCGTGAGTTCAGGATGCCCATCCGCCAGGTGTGGGATCTCCCTCACCATCACGGTGGCGGCGCCCTTGCGGGCGTGGAAGGTCGCCGAATCCGGACCCGGGGACACCGTGTAGCCGCGCAGGGCCAGAATGCCGCGCACCAAGGCCCCGGCGGTCATGTTCCCGGGGTCTACGCCCTGGAGGCGGAGGGCCGCCTCCACCTTGGCCGGGATGGTCAGAAACGCCGCCAGAGGCGCCAGCG
The DNA here is from genome assembly GCA_028819345.1 of bacterium. Classification (GTDB taxonomy): domain Bacteria; phylum Actinomycetota; class Acidimicrobiia; order Spongiisociales; family ZC4RG35; genus Bin76. The sequence continues at coordinate 96,962 of JAPPLW010000099.1, forward strand.
CCTCCCCCTCGGGGGGCGGGGTCGGCGTAGACGAGATTCCGGATGCCACGAAATCGCTGTCCAGCGGATCTCGGGTCGCCTCGGAAAGCCCCACTATCTCGGGAACGGGAAAATTCTCGGGGAGCTTGCCCGGCTCTTCGAAGTCCACACTCCCCACCTGTTTGGACCGGTCCCCGTGGACGACGAAAACCTCTACCCTGTCCAGGCCTTCCAGGGGAAGGGTCTGGCGGGCACGCCGCACCGCCTCCAGGGCGTAGTAGCACAGCAGGTCGGTGAGGATAGGGTCGTCCTCAACCATCGGCACCCCGAAGGTGACCTGGATCGCATCCCCGGAAACCGACAGGTCTTGTAAGTTTGGTACCGGAGCCAGGGGATCCGGCTCGGGTTGGGCGGAAGAGCGGGGACGGACGCGACGAACCAGGCGAACCGACAAGATGATGAGGCCTGCCAACGCCAGCAGGAGCACGGCATAACCGAACAGTCCCAGAATTACTCCCTAGTTCTCGGCCTCTCCATTGTAGGGAGATCTCAGGAGGCTACCGCCGTCCTCCTCGACCGCTCGTGCCGGACCCGGCGACGCTCTCGCTCCGACAACCCTCCCCAGATTCCAAAACGCTCGCCGTTGTCCAGCGCGAAGTCCAGACATTCGATCTTCACCTCGCACATCCCACAGATCGCCTTGGCCTTGCGGGTGGAGGATCCCCGTTCGGGAAAGAACAAGTCGGTATCCGCTCCCAGGCAGTTGGCATAGTTTTGCCAGCCCAACTGATCGTTGGCCATCGCATCTATCAAGCTCCGTCGCATCTTTCGTCCTTATCTACAAACCAGGCCGCCCGCCGCCCGGTCCTTACATCGATGTAATTACAATCATGCGACTATAGACAGGGCGCGGGACATTGTCAAATGAGATGGAGGCTGTGGCTCACTGTCTCCGGAACGTTTACAATCTTTGGGCAGTCGATGCCTGAACGAGTTCCGTGACGCCCGCCTCCGTTTCAACCTCTCGACGCCGTCCCTGGCCGATGGAGTTCTACCGCTCGGCCGTCGGTAAGAAGTGGGTCATGGGCGTCACCGGCATCGCTCTCCTGGGGTTCGTGCTGGCCCACATGATCGGCAACCTCAAGGTCTATCTGGGTGAAGGGCAGTTGGATTCATACGCCCACTTCCTCAGGGAGTTGCTTTACCCGCTACTCCCCAAGACCGTCACGCTTTGGCTGATGCGGACCGGCCTGGTGATCGCATTCCTCCTTCACATCCACGCAGCGGCCAGTCTCACCTTGCTGAACCGACGGGCCAACACCGCCTACCGGGGTCCCCGCGACCTGGCGGTGGCGAGCTACGCCTCCCGAACCATGCGATGGAGCGGCGTGATCGTGGCCGTCTTCCTGCTGTGGCATCTCGCCGATCTGACCTGGGGAGTGACTCCCATGGCGCCTGAGGGATGGACGGCCGGGGCGGTGGAGGCCAACCTGGCCGCCTCCCTGTCCCGGGGAGGGGTAGCAGTCCTGTACATCGTGGCCAATCTGCTGCTGGGCATCCACATCTACCACGGCGCATGGTCTCTCTTCCAAAGTCTGGGATTGGCCCATCCCTCCTACAACCGCTGGCGACGCTGGTTCGCGCAGGCCTTTTCCGCGGTGATCGTGATAGGCAACGTCAGCATACCGATCGCGGTCTGGACCGGGTGGGTGGGATGAGTACGGTCCGGTTGGATGCGAAGACCCCACCAGGGCCCCTCGCCGACGCGTGGGACAATCACCGCTTCTCCCTCAAGCTGGTCAACCCCGCCAACAAGCGGCATTTCAAGATCATCGTGATCGGAACCGGCCTGGCGGGCGCCTCGGCCGCCGCCACCTTGGCCGAACTCGGCTACCAGGTCGACGCCTTCACCTTTCATGACACCCCCCGCCGGGCCCACTCCATCGCCGCCCAGGGCGGCATCAACGCCGCCAAGAACTATCGAAACGACGGAGACTCGGTGGACCGGCTCTTCTACGACACCATCAAGGGCGGAGACTTCCGCTCCCGGGAAGCCAATGTCTACCGGTTGGCGCAACTCTCACTCAACATCATCGACCAGGCCACGGCTCAGGGTGTCCCCTTCGCCCGGGAGTACGGCGGGCTCCTGGACAACCGCTCCTTCGGTGGCGCCCAGGTGGCTCGCACGTTCTACTCCCGGGGTCAAACCGGCCAGCAACTGCTGCTGGGCGCCTACCAGGCCATGGCGCGACAGGTGGGACTGGGCACCGTCAAGCTGTGGGTGCGCACCGAGTTCATGGACGTGGTCCTGAAGGAAGGGCGGGCCGTCGGCGTTGTGGTAAGAGACCTCCTCACCGGGGAGATCACCTCTCACTCGGCTCATGCGGTGGTCCTGTGCACCGGCGGTTACTCCAATGTCTATTACTTATCCACCAATGCAATGACCTGCAACGCCACGGCGATATGGCGGGCACACCGTCGGGGAGCAGCCTTCGCCAATCCGTGCTTCACCCAGATCCATCCCACCTGCATACCGGCTGCCGAGGACTTCCAGTCCAAGTTGACCTTGATGTCTGAGTCCCTGCGTAACGACGGACGGGTCTGGGTCCCCGCCTCCCCCGATGACGATCGGCCGCCCCGACAGATCCCGGAGAGTGATCGGGACTATTACTTGGAGAGGGTCTACCCGGCATTCGGAAACCTGGTTCCCAGAGACGTCGCTTCCCGGGCCGCCAAGCGCATGGTCGACGCAGGCCATGGGGTGGGAGCAAGGAAAAACGGCGTTTACCTGGACTTTCAGGATGCGATCGCCCGGCTCGGCCGCGAAGCCGTCGCCGCTCGCTACGACAACCTGATGGAGATGTACAACCGGATCACCGATGAGGATCCCTATCAGGATCCGATGCGGATTTACCCCGCTCCCCACTACACCATGGGTGGGTTGTGGGTGGATTACAACCTGATGACCACCATCCCCGGGTTGTACGCCCTGGGTGAAGCCAACTTCTCGGACCACGGCGCCAACCGGTTGGGGGCCTCCGCCCTCATGCAGGGACTGGCCGACGGCTACTTCGTGCTCCCCTACACCATCGGCGACTATGTGGCGGAATTCCTGAATGAATCCCCGGTTCCTACGACCGACGAGGCATTTGCCCAAACCGAAGCCGAACTCCGGGAGCGGATCTCCGGATTGCTTTCGATGAATGGCAACCGCACGGTGGACGACTTTCACCGTCAACTGGGCAGGGTGGTATGGGACGAGTGCGGAATGTCCCGAAGCGAGGAGGGCTTGGACCGGGCCTTGACCTACCTGCCTGATCTCTACGAGGAGTTCCGGAGTGACGCCCGGGTCCCCGGTGATGGGGAAAGCCTCAACCAGACGCTCGAGAAAGCCGCCCGGCTGGAGGACTTCTTCGAGTTGGCGATGGCTATGTGCGTGGACGCCCGGCACCGGGAAGAGTCGTGCGGCGGACATTTCCGGGTGGAGCACCAGACTCCTCAAGGCGAAGCGGTCCGTGACGATGAGCAGTTCACGATGGTGTCGGCGTGGTTCTGGACAGGCGACCCCACCCGGCCCTTGTTGCAGGAAGAGCCACTGGCGTTCGAAAACGTGCAGCTAACCACCCGGAGCTACAAATGAACATCACCCTGAGGGCATGGCGCCAGGCAGGCCCGTCGGACGAAGGCGGATTCGAGACCTACCAGGTTTCCGACGTGTCCTCGGACATGTCGTTCCTGGAGATGCTGGACGTGTTGAACGAACGACTCACACTGGAGGGGCTGGAGCCCATCGCCTTCGACTCGGACTGCAGGGAAGGGATTTGCGGCGCCTGCGGGGTGATGATCAACGGTCGGGCTCATGGACCGCAGGCGGCCACAGCCACCTGCCAACTCCACATGAGGAGCTTCGAAGACGGCGACACCATCACCGTCGAACCCTGGCGGGCGGCGGCCTTCGCAGTCATTCGCGATCTGGTGGTCGACCGATCCGCTTTCGACCGGATCATCGAAGCTGGCGGCTTCATCACGGTCGCCACCGGTTCCGCCCCGGAAGCCAACCTGACCCCGGTCCCCAAGGAGACGGCCGAGACCGCTTTCGACGCCGCGGCGTGCATCGGGTGCGGGGCATGTGTGGCGGCCTGTCCCAACTCCGCCGCACAGCTGTTCACCGCCGCCAAGGCCTCCCACCTCAGTCTCCTTCCCCAGGGTGGTGCGGAACGGTACGTCCGGACCGAGCGCATGGTGGACACCATGGAGCGGTTCTTCGGATCGTGCACCAACCACGGAGAATGCGAAGCCGCCTGCCCCAAACAGATTTCCATCGACTTCATAGCCATGATGAACCGCGACTACGTCAAGGCCAAGGTCAAGAACCGCGGAAACGCCTGACGAAGACCGTGACTGCTCAGGAAGCCATGTGGGAGATCCCCGAACCCTCCGCCACACGCCAGGCGGTGATGGGAGACGGCACCGAGATTGCGTTGCGCCGTCATGGGAACCCGGATGGACCCAGGTTGGTTCTGACTCACGGCAACGGCCTGGCCATCGATCTCTACTACCCCTTCTGGTCTCTGCTGGCTGACGATTACGACGTGATTGTCTACGACCTCAGAGACCATGGTTGGAACGAGGTCAGCCCTCTCGAAACGCACAACATGCCCACCTTCGTGGATGACCATGATCGCATAATGGAAGCCATCGACCAGCACTTCGGCGACAAGCCGAAGATTGGCGTATTCCATTCGATCTCGGCCTTGATCTCGCTGCTGTCGCCCACCAGGGGAAGCGGATTCGTCGGGCGCTTCTTGTTCGATCCCCCCCTCTGCAAGCCGGGGAGAAGTTACCAGCAGATGGAGGAGGCCGCCACCCGCACCGCTACGCTCACCCGGCGGCGCGCGGAGCGGTTTTCCACCCTGGAGGACTTCTCGTTTCTCCTTGGATTCGTTCCGTTATTCTCTCGCGTCGTCCCTGGCGTGCTCGACCTGATGGCCAGGACGACCCTCCGTGAAAGCGAAGGTCGGCAGGGGTACGAATTGAGGTGTCCCAAGGAATACGAGGCTCGGATCGTCGAGTACGCAGGCGTCTTCTCGGTGATGGTTGACTTCGACACCCTGGCGTCGCCCACCAAGGTCATGGGCGCAGATCCCACGCTTCCCTTCTCCTACCTCCCCACTCTCGATCTGAGTGACATCCTGACCGTCGACTACGACTTCCTACCCGAAGCCACCCACTTCCTTCAACTTGAAGAACCTGAGGAATGCGCCGCGGCGCTGCGGGAGTTCATCGACGACATCCTGGAAGGCTGACACCTCGCTCGATCAGCGGATCAGGGGAACCGGGACTTTTCTCAGGAACCCTCCACTCTCACGGTGATGATGTCCATCCCGTGATACTTCTGGTGCCGGAAATCGGAGGCATAGTGGCGCAGGAGCCGAAAGGAGATCTCCCTCTCGTCCCATGTCTGAAGCTCGTCATCGAGATATGCCAACCGGTCTTGGAGGTTCTCTTCCTCCACAACCGTGACGAACTCCAGTTCAATGGCTCCCCCTTCGGGGTAGGCCAAGAGGATCAGCCGCGGCGTCTTGCCGTCCTGGTACCGGTTGGAAGGCGCCAACAGGCTGGCTAAGGCTTCTTCCCCCGCCGAACACAACCGCCGGGTTGAAGGAGCGGCCCAACCCCTTTGGCAGGCCAGGTCCTGAAGAAACCCGTCGATCAAGGAGAAAGACGATCCGTCCAGAGCCGTCCGGAGCCGTTTGGGCCGGCCACGGCTCAGCTTCAGGAACAGTGACAATCCCACCGCGGTGACCGCGCCCAGGGTGAGGCCGTCACCCAGCAGCAGATCCCAAGGCTCCTCCAAAACACCCTCCAGAACGTTGCGCTGCAACATGCCGACTCCCACCGCGTAGGACAGGCCCACCATCACGATGTTCTGCGGACTGAGACCGGCCTGGGAAACGGTGCGCAGACCCTCCATGATCACGGTCACGGTGGGAGGCCCGACCTCCATGCCCTCCAGAAACTCCTCCAACTCGATCAGGGCCGGTTCCACCAACGCGCTGTGAAACGCCCGCGTGGTATTGAGCCTTCTGGCCCGGACCCCCTCTGATTCAAAGTCCCTCAAGATGGCCTCGATCTCTTCTATCGGGCCGCTGACCACTTGGTGGGCGCCGTTGTCAGCAGATACGCTCAACCCCAAACCGCCTGACTCCCCGTTCCGCGCCTCGACCGCCGCCGCCACCCGCTCCGCGGATGCGAAGACCGCGGCCATTGCGCCCGGCTCTGTTCCCGACAACAGCCTCCCTCGCGCCGCGGCTAACCGCATCCCGTCTTCCAGGCTGAACACCCCCGCGGCCTGCGACGCCGCCAACTCCCCGACGCTGTGCCCCATCACCACGCTGGGGTGAATGCCGACACTCGACCAAAGCGCGGTCAAGGCGCACTCCAACGCATAGAGCGCAGGCTGCTCCCAAGCCGTGTCGCCCAGGTCTCCCGCCGCTCCCTCTCGACCGAACATGACGTCCAGCAGAGATGCGCCCGTCTCGGATTCGAACACCTCCTCGCAGCGGTCGAGAACCGCCCTTGCCACCGGCTCGGTCTCGTAGAGGTCCCGTCCCATACCCACCCACTGGCTTCCCTGCCCGGTATAGACAAACCCAACCTTGCCCGGGTTCAGCGCCTCGTTTCCCGCGCCGGCCTGCGAGAGTCCTCCCAACTGCTCCCGCAGGGAGTCGACGTCCCCGAACACAATGCCTGCCCTGTGGGCGAAATGACTCCGCCCGACACCCGCCGTCCAGGACATATCCGAAAGGACCGGGTCGAGGCCGGCGTCCCGGAGGTCAGCCTCGGCGGCCCGATCGTCCAGCCAAGCCAGGTAACGCTCGGCAAGTTCCCGGAAGGCGCGGTCCGACTTGGCGGACAACGGGAGAAGACGGGTCCGGCGGGGCCGGGAGATCCCCACAGTCCCGGGAGCGGCTGCCGGCAAGTGTTCTCCGAGTTCATCATCCTCGCTGGGGGGATACTCTTCCACCACGATGTGGGCGTTGGTGCCGGATATCCCGAACGAGTTCACGCCCGCCAGTCGAGGGCGCTTGGGGCCGGACGGCCAGTCCATCATGGTCGAGGTCACCTGAAGAGGCAGTCGTTCCCAGTCGATGCTGGGGCTTGGATTGCGGAAGTGGAGATGCTTGGGGATCACCCCCTGGTTCACCACCAGGGCCGCCTTGATCAGCCCGGCGATTCCGGCAGCCGATTCCAGATGGCCGATGTTGGTTTTCACCGAACCGATGAGGAGGGGACGGTCGGCTTGGCGGCCGGGACCGAAGACGTTCCCCACGGCATTGATCTCGATGGGATCGCCCACGGCGGTTCCGGTCCCGTGCGCCTCCAGGTAATCAATCTCGGAAGGCGTCACTCCCGCCTCGGAGATAGCGGTCTCCATCACCTGCTCCAGTGACGGCGTATTCGGGACGGTCAACCCGGTGCTGGCCCCGCCGTGGTTCACCGCCGCTCCGCGGATGACGGCCCAGATGCGGTCTCCATCGGCCTCGGCCTCCCTCAACCTCTTCAGGACGACTACCCCGCACCCCTCACCCCGCACATACCCGTTGGCGGAGGCATCGAATGCCTTGCACTGCCCATCGGGGGAAAGCATCATCGCATCCGCCCGCAACTCATAGATCCGAGTGTTCAAGATGGCCTGGACCCCGCCCACAATGGCCAGATCGGCCTTGCCCTGCTGGAGGTCCGCCACCCCGTCATGCACCGCCACCAGGGACGAGGCGCAGGCGGCGTCGACGGCTTTCGCAGGCCCGACCAGACCTAGGACGAAAGAGACCCGTCCGCTGGCGCCGTTGAGGTTTGTGCCGCTCAGAGCGTACAGGGAACCGGCCGCCTCGGCGGGCTTGTCCGATTCAACAACCAGCATCCGGTACTCGTCATTGCTGATCCCCGTGTACACGCCCGTTCGGGTGCCTCTCAGCCTTTCCGGGTCGATACAGGCATCCTCCAATGCCTGCCAGCCCACCTCCAGCATCATGCGTTGCTGCGGGTCCAGGAGTTGTGCTTCCACCGGGGAGATGCGGAAGAAGGCTGCGTCGAATTGCTCAATCCCGTCCACGAACGCGCCGAATCGGCATGCCTCGTTCCGGGCGGAGGGATCAGCGAAGAGATCACCCAGACGGTCTCCACCGGAACCGGGAAGGCCCTCGGTCACGGTGTTCTTGCCCTCTAAGAGAAGTTGCCAGAAGGCGTCCAAGTCGTCCGCGCCGGGGAATTTGCAGGCCATTCCGACAATGGCTATCGGCTCTGCGGCCTGTCCTCTCATCGCCTCACGCTGCCAGTCCCCCTATGACGATCTCTCCCGGAACCTTCACGGTCTCCGAATGCATTCATGGCACACACATTTTAGCTATTCGGCCACAGAGATGGCTTGGACCTGCTTCTCGGTCGGTTACCGAGTGATGAGGGCGCGGAGTTCGGGCAGGACTTCTTTCTCCACTATTTCCAGGGTGCGGTCGGGGTTGACGGAGGCGATCTGGATGGCCACGTAGTCGGCGCCTATCTCGGTGACCAGCGGCCGGTAGACCTCGATCAGGTCCTCGGTGGTGGCGGCGAGCGTGTACTTGCCGAGAATCTCCGCTCGGTCCATGGAGTCGGCTCGCTCCCTCAGCACCATGGGGTCGACGGCCTGCAGTCGCCCGGGCGCGCGCAGGCCTCGCATGCTGCCCAGGGCTTCCCATGCCTCCGACTCGTCCCCGGCCAGAACACACCAGCGGGTGGTCATCAAAGTTCCCGGACGTCCCCACTTCTCTGCCGAGGCGCGAAAGGGTCCGATCACCCTCTCTATAGTGTCCGCCGGGTCCTTGACACTGGTGATCAGCCCATCGGACCGCCTGCCGGCAAACGTAGCCGACTGCGGACCTCCGGCAGCCATCCAGATGGGTGTCTTGCGGGGCGGGGGGCTGTACAGCTTGGCCTTGTCGGTTGTGTACCAGTCGCCTGAGAAGTCAAGCTTCTCCCCCGCCAACAAACGGTGCATGATCTCCAGGGCCTCCCGCATTCTCCTGATGCGTTCCCGGTAGTCACCGAAGCGGAAGCCCAAGGGCCCCTCGTTGATGTTCTCACCGGTACCCACACCCAACACGAACTTCCCTCCGGACAGTCGGTCCACAGTCGCCGCCGCCTGTGCCACCAGGGCGGGGTGATAGTGATAGAGAGGACAGGTCACGGAAGTGGCCAGTTCGGCGTCGGTTCGGGCCGCCACCGCCCCCAGCCAGGACCAGACGAAACCCGAAGCGCAATTGTCGTCGACCCAGGGATGGAAGTGGTCGGACCCCAGAATCATGTCAAAACCGGCTTCCTCCGCCCGCACCGCCTGGTCGACCAGGACCTCGGGCTGATAGGACTCATGGCTGCACAACCAGGCAAACTTCAATCTCTTGCTCCTTGAATCGATACCGGCCCAAGGCTACCGGCGGCGGAGAAGGCTATCATCCAACGCAATGAATTCACTCCCGCGGGCAATGCCGGCCATCATCACTCCCTTCAATGACGAGCAGGAACTCGATCTCGACGCTCACCGCCACAACCTGTCCTTCCTGGGCGGACTGGGATACCAGGGCTTTGTCCTGGCCGGATCCACCGGCGAAGGACCCCTTCTCGAGCCCGGAGAACGACGCCGACTTACGGCCGCCTCCCGGGAGGGCGTCGGGGACGACACCTTCCTGCTGTGCGGGATAAACGCCGAGACGAATCGCGAGGCCAGACGCCAGATCAGCGAAGCGGCCCAAGGCGGCGCCGACGCCGCGCTGGTGTTGACTCCCACCACGCTGTCCCGCAATCGCACCAATTTCGTGACTGCTTTCTTCACGGACGTGGCCGACGAATCGCCCCTCCCTGTCTTTATCTATTCGGTGCCGCTGGTGACCGCATACTCGATTCCCTTGGACGCGGTGTGGGAACTGGCCCAACACCCCAACGTGGTGGGCATGAAGGACTCCAGCGGAGACGCCATCCGCATCCAGCGGACGCTGGCGGGACTCCCGGACAACTTCGCGCTGTACAACGGATCGGCCCATTCGGTCACCCTGACGCTCGCCGCCGGGGCGCATGGCGTTATATTGGCGGCTGCCAATTACGTGCCGCGGCTGGGTCTGGAAGTAGTAGCCGCTGCACTGGAGACACCTCCGGGGGACATGAAGAAGCAGCATCGGCTGACAGCCGCCAATGACGGGGTGGCGCGGTACGGGATTCCCGGAGTCAAGGCAGCATCCGAGATGGTGGGACTGCGGGCCGGCCGTTGTCGGGCTCCCTTGCTGCCGGTCCCCGAGGACGCCCCGGCCGGGTTCGCCCATCTGCTCTAGGCAAGAGCGCCGCGGGGCTTTCTGCACCCAGCGGAACCCCAGGGCAGGTAAACAGGGTCATCGGTAGTTGACCCCCCACACGCAAACAGCGTGGGAGGTACCTGAACCTCGTTCCGTTCGTACCGCCCGGATGGGCGATGGCACGAACATCGTCCTCCGGCGGCACGGGAACCCCGGGGAACCCCGGTTGGTGGTGTGCCATGGCAACGGATTGGCCTCCGACCTGTACTACCCGTTCTGGTCTCTGCTGACCGGAGAATGCGACCTCATCGTCTATGACCTCAGGAATCATGGTTGGAATGAGGTCACAGCCATCGGCAACCACAACATACCGTCTCTTGTCAAGGATCATGACCTCATCATGGAGACCATTGACAGCTACTTCGGGTACAAGCCCAAGGTGGGAGCCTTCCACTCCGTCTCGGCGCTGATCTCACTCCTCTCTCCCACCAAGGGGAGCGCCTTCGCCGGGCGCATCCTGTTTGACGCTCCGCTGTGCAGACCCGGCCAGACCACTGAGGAAATGGAGGCAGCCACCGCCCGCAACGCGGCGGCCGCCAGAAAACGCAGAGAGAGCTTCGCCAACTGGGAAGACTTCTCACATCGCCTTCGATCCGTTCCGGCTCTCTCCCGGGTAGTTCCAGGCGTCTTCGACCTGATGGCGAAGACAACCCTCCGCAAGGACCCGGGCAGTGATCATTATGAACTGCGCTGCCCACGTGAATACGAGGCGCGCCTTGCCGAATACGGGGAGATCTACTCAGGGATGGTCGACCTGGGGGACTTGGCGTCACCGACGAAAGTGCTCGGCGCCGACCCGTCCATACCTTTCTCCTACCTGCCCTCCCTCGGCCTGACTGACATTGTTACGGTCGATTTCGACTTCCTCCCCGATTCAACCCACCTCCTTCAACTGGAGAAACCTGAGGCGTGCGCCGCGGCCGTACGGGACTTTCTGAACACAATCCATGATGGTTGACTCCCCGACTGTCCAAAGCCGCCGATGATCCCAGCCGGCGCTCGGCCGCCGGGACTTGCCCCACTCGCTTCTACACCCCTCCTCCCGTGTATGCCTCGATCACTTCCTCCGGCGATCCCTCTCTCCGGATGCATCCCTTGTCCAGCCAGATGGCGCGCGAAGCCAGGTCCTGCACCAACTCCATGTCGTGGGAGACCAGAATCGTGGCCGCTCCCCGCTCCATCACGCTTCGCACCCGCCGGCGAGACTTCTCCCGGAAACTCTGATCTCCCACACTGAGGATCTCGTCGACCAAGAGGACGTCGGGATCGATGTCGGTGACGATCGAGAAGCCCAGCCGGGCCAGCATCCCCGAAGAGAAGGTGCGGACGGCCACATCCGCAAACTCCGACAGCCCCGCCCAATCGATTATCGGCCCGGCCCGCTCGGCCATCTCCCGCGGCGACCGGCCCAGGATGGCGCCGTACAGGACGACGTTCTCCGTGGCGGTCAACTCAGGATTGAACCCCGCACCCAACTCGATCAGTGGCGCCACGAGGCCCCTGACGATCATCCGTCCCCGGGTGGGGGGCAACACCCGGGCCACCATCTTCATCAGCGTGGACTTGCCTGCTCCGTTGTCTCCGATGACGCCCAGTACCTCCCCGTACTCGATCCGGAAGGACAAGTCCCGGATCGCATGGAGTTCATCGACTTCGATCTTTCGTCGAAGAGAACGGATCACCTGCTCTTTGAAGGTGCCGGGACGGTCCCTGACCAGGGGGTACACCAAGGAGACCTCTCGACATTCGACAGCCGGGGAACTCACACCAGCACCGCCAGCCTTCGCCATGACCGCGAGAACGTCCAGGCGCCCCCGAGGAGAGCGACGAGAGACGTCGAGACCATCACCGCCCACATCCACCCCGGAGCGAAGCTTCCCCCGTAGACCAGTCCCCGGAACACCTCCAGGTAGGAATAGAGCGGGTTGACGTAGATGAGTGGAAGTATCCGATCAGGAATGATGGTGACCGGATAGAACCCAGGAGTGGCATACATGGCCAGCGTGAGCATCACTCCCACAATGTCCAGCACATCCCGGTAGGCGACTGCCAGGGAGGCAACCACCATCCCCAACCCCGCAACGAACATGGCAAGGAACAACAATGGGACCGGCGCCAGGAGGACCGTAACCGGAATCCCCACCCCGGCGATCAGCTGCACCACCAGCAGCAGCACGATGTTGATGGCGAAGTTCACCAGCGCAGCAAGGGCAGGCGCCACGGCAAACACCTCCGCCGGCACATACACCTTGGACAGAGTCCCCGCCGAACCGACAATGGACGACCCCGACGCCACCACCCCCTGGGAGAAGAAGGTGATGAGCATTACCCCCGACAGCACGTACACCACGTATGGAACGCCACCGGGGATCTCGAACCGGAAAACGGTGCTGAAAACCGCCCACATGACGGCCACGGTCAGCAGGGGATTGAGAAGAGTCCACCACACCCCCAGCATGGACCGCTTGTAGCGCACCGTCAGATCCCTCTGCACCAGGAGTCCCAAGAGTCCCCGGTACCGGCGCAGGTTGGTGATCTCGGAGACAATCACCCTCCGAGGCTGGTCGGAGTCGTAGTAGGTGTTTTGGGTCAGGTTCTCCAGAGCCCTCTCCTTTCAAACACCTCCCGCAGCAGATCAGGCCGGTCGGTCATGATCCCGTCCACTCCCTTGTTCAACAGCCTCTCCATCACCCCCGGGCGGTCGATGGTCCAGACATGTACCTGCAGGCCCATGCGATGGTAGGCCCGGACGGTCCGCCGGGTGACAAGGGGCACCAGGCCGGATCGAGGCGGGATCTGCAAGGCGACATTGTCGGTGCGGGCCGATCGCCCCAGCCAGGCGGCCTTGACCAACCGGGCGACCTCCTCCTCGCCGGCGGAGGTGGCTATGCCTTCGGAGAGTGCTCGCACACGTGCCAACCTTGCGTCGGAAAAGGAGGCGACGATTACTCTGTCGCTCATTCCCGTCTTGCGAATCAGGCGCAAGAGCGGCTCCTCGGTGTGATCGGCCTTCAGTTCGAGCACCATGTGGAGATCGGGAAAAGAGTGAGCCACCTCCTCCAGGGACGGAATACGTATCCCCCGTCCTCTGAAAGGGAAACCCCGGGCGGGCAGGTGAGTGTATCCGGCGTCCAGTTCTTGCAACGCCTTCCATTCCAGCTTCGCCACCTCGCCGCGGCCATCTGTGGTGCGTTCCAGGGTGGGATCGTGATGACAAACCACCACCCCGTCGGCAGTCACGTGAAGATCGGTCTCGATCCACCGGTACCCCATCTCCACAGTCCGGGAAAAGGCCTCCATGGTGTTCTCCGGCCACAGACCCGCCCCTCCCCGATGAGAGATCGCCAGGGGGAGTGTCTCCGACGCCGAGGGGCTCATCCAGACTGGCCCGCCGCAGTCAGATCTCCCTCCCGGATCAACTCCCACACCATCGGAAGGTCGGGATGGTACGCCAACTCGTAGAAGTGGCCGACGTCCATGATCACCATGTCTCCGATCGCGCCCCTGCCCAGCCATCCCCTGGTTGTGTCGCCCAGTGCCTGCGCACCTCCGAAGGTGGCGCACCACAACGCCGTCTCGATCGGGACTTCGCCTGCCTCGGAAGCCGCCCAGGCCAGAAAGGGCATGGAGGTCACGGACCTCTCGCCGGGCAGGCAGTCGCTGCCCAGCGCCACCGGTATGCCCAACTCCATGAGGCTGCGAATCGGCAGCCGGGTCCGGAGACTGGCCACCGGCAACACCACCACCGCTCCTCCCTGCAAACGCAGCGCCTCCAGGGTCGACTCGTCCAACTCTGTCATGTCCTGGACCGCCAGGGGACGGACCGACCGCACCAGGTCGGAGGGGATCCCGGGTCGGCCGTGCAGCCGGACCCGCTTGCGCAGATTGCCCATAGAAGCACACAGCTTCCTCACATCGGCGGAGGAGAAGCCTCCCGAGCCCACCGTCACGGAGAGGCCGGAGGCGTACTGGGAGACATCCCGCAGGATGCTGCGCGCGGCGGGATCATAGGGTGAGGGAAAGCCGGCATCGGGCCCTACCGTCCAGCTTGTCACGACCTTGAGGGGGAGTTGCTCCCCCAGCATGGCCGCGGTGGAAAGGCGCTGTTGGTCCTCCAGCGGATCGCCCCGGCTTCTAACCGACACCGAAAGGCAGGTCGCCCCGCCGGCCAGCAGACGCCCCGCCCACTCGGCCGCCATCTCGGGCTCTGTCGTCCCGTTGGACGTCCCGCGGCGCCCGGTTCCGCCCGCCACCTGGGAGAAGGCGTCCACAAAACCCGGCACCACCACCCTACCCCCGCAATCAAGCCGGGGCAGGCCTTCGAGTTGAGGGGGAAGCTCGTTTTCGGATCCCACCCATGCCACCTTGCCCTTCCGGATCGCCACCGCCGCGTTCTCGATGATGCCGAAGAAGTTCCCCCACGACGGATCGTTGGTCATCAGGCGGCCGATGCCGGTGACCAGCCGGTCCGTTCCATGCGGTCGAAGCGCCTCCTGGGCAACCGTGTGGGCAGTCACTGCGCATTCGTCACAGATCCCCACGCCTTTCGGGCCGGCGACCACGTAAGAGCCGGGGCCGGGAAGCCGGCTGCAGAATGAGCATCTGGCAGACATCTAAAGGATGAGCGTAGACAATCCGGACAAGGACCGGGGGTTACCGCGAGGCTACCGCGCCGGACCGGGAGGAACCGCGCTTTGCTACCGTGGAGGACACCCCGATCCGAAAGGTTCACCCAGTGGAGTGCGGATACGAGTTGGCCGGCGAGGTAGCCGTGGTCACCCTTCGCCGACCCTCCCGTTACAACGCCATCAGCCTGTCGATGGCCCGGGATCTCACCGTAGCGATACGACGGGCGGGCGCCGAAGCCCGGGCGGCGGTGATCACCGGTGAGGGCCGGGCGTTTAGCGCCGGTGCGGATCTCATGGAACTCACCAGGGACATCGAGGAGGTCGGGGATCTCGAGACCATCCTTCACCGCCACTTTCATCCCCTCATCGACGCCCTCTGGGAGTCGGAGGTCCCCACTCTGGCGGCGATCAACGGACCGGCCGCAGGAGCGGGAATGGGTATCGCGCTGTGCTGCGATCTACGAGTGATGGAACCGGGGTCCTACTTCATGAGCGCCTTCATCCATCTGGGACTCACGCCCGATTCCGGCGCCGCTTGGGTGCTGCCGCGGATGGTGGGGCTGGGAAGGGCGATGGAGATCGTCATGTCCGGAAGAAAGGTGGCAGCCGGGGAGGCGCTTGAGATCGGGCTCTGCAGCAAGGTGTCAGCCTCCGGCCAGGCCTTCTCCGAAGCCTTGGAGTGGGCTAAGCGGCTCTGTGACGGACCCACCACCGCCTACGGCGCCAGCCGACGGCTCCTCTATGAGACCACGGCCCTGGGGTTCGCAGAAGGCCTGGCCGCTGAAGCCGTCAGCCAGGGGCGCCTGGGTGAGTCGGCGCTCTTCGTTGAGGGGGTGGCGGCCTTCAAGGAGAAGCGAAAGGCCGACTTCCGCTCGGTGTAGGGGGGACTGCCGGCGGTGGGTGGGAATGGCCCAGGCGCCCTTTCGAGGCGCTCTCTACAATTGTTCCGATGTGTGGCAGGTTCGGCCAAGCCCGGGGCCCGGATTATTACGGCGAGTACCTCGAGGCCGAGGAGGCGGTCCCCGAACCCCTGTCTCCCAGCTGGAACGTGGCGCCCACCGATCCTGTCTACGCATTTCGTTACCGCAAGGGAAGCTTGCGCCTCGAGACCATGCGCTGGGGTCTGATTCCCCATTGGGCCCCGGATCTGAAGACCTTCCACATCAACGCTCGGTCGGAGACTCTGCTGGAAAAACCGCTGTTCCGGGTCGGCCTGACCAGGCGTCGCTGCCTGATCCCCGCCGACGGCTTCTACGAGTGGACTTCTCGCTCGAGAGGTCACGTTCCCCACTGGTTCTTCCGCGCCGACGGAGAGCCGCTTGTATTCGCCGGGCTGTGGGGGGTGCGACGCCATCCGGTGGACGGGGAATGGCTGGTGTCCTGCTCGATAATCACCGGCCCATCGGAAGGCCCCATCGCCGCCGTCCATCACCGAATGCCCGTGGCCCTGCCCCCGGACCGCTGGGATCCCTGGCTGGATCCCGACCTGGAGGATGGGATCGCAGCCCGGGACCTTCTGGCGGCGCCCGAGACCGGAGGGTGGGCCACCCACCCGGTGTCCCGCAGGGTCAACAAGGTGAGCAACAACGACCCCACGCTGATCGAGCCGGTCTCCTACCCGGCCGCTTCCACATTGGAAATGTAGAACGGGGCACAGCCACGGTGGCGGCAGCGATGATCAGTGATGCGATCTGGCTGTTCGTGGAACTGCTGGCCCTGTTCCTCGGGGTCTCCTTCGTTTTGAACCTGCTACAACGCAGGCTGGGAAACGCCCGTCTCAAGACGCTGATGGGCGCCAGTCCCCTGAAAGCTGCCTTACGGGGAATCGCGGTGGGGTTCATCACGCCATTCTGCACCTATTCGGCAATCCCGGTTCTGGTCGCCCTCCGGCAGGCAGGGGTGACAGCCGCCGGGTACGTGGCGTTCGTAGTGGCGGCGCCGGTGCTCGATCCGATTCTCTTCGGTGCGCTGCTGATCATCGTGGGGTGGAAAGCCGCCCTCATCTACCTGGGAGTGGCATTTGCGGCCGCTCTCGCCCTGGCGCTAGTGGCGGAAAGGGTGAACCTGGAACGCTTCATGAAACCGCTTCCGGTTGCCGCGGGATCGGCCGAGCACGCCACGCCCTGGGCGGGCATCGGTCTCGAGTGGCGCCCGGCCTGGAAGAGTTCCCGGGCTCTGCTCCGAACCATGTTGCCCCTGCTGGTCGTCGGAGTGGGGATCGGTCTGGCGATCACCGTCTTCCTTCCTGCGGAGACCGTCGCCCGCATCCCGGTGCTGGCCGGTGACGGCGCCATCCTCGCGGCGGCCGCGGTCGGGACCTTCTTCTACATCAGCACCGAGATATTCGTGCCCATCGCCGACGCCCTCCGCTCGGCGGGAATCGGGATAGGCGCCATAGTCGCCCTCACCATCGCCGGCGCCGGGTTCAACATCCCCGAATTCGTAATCCTGAGCAAACTGGCCGGCAAGGGAATTCTGGCCGCATTCGGTCTGTACGTGTTCGGGGTGGCGGTGGTGGGCGGGCTGATCGCCCAGATGCTCGTTGGTTAGCTCAGGGCTGTCTTCCCACCAGCGCCAGGTAACGATCGACGATCGAGGCGTCCTCGGGGACCTGGACCGGAGGTCCGATCCGCCCGGTCTTGCGGAACATCTCGGCTCTCCCGCCGATCAGGTCGTGGCTGATCCGGCACAACTCAGGGGGTAGGTTCACCTCCACGCCGGTTGCGGTCCCGATATCCCAGGCGTGAGTCAAGGGATCCCATTGAACGTAGGACACGAAAGTGGCCATGTCCATCCTTCCGAACCAGTATTTGTCCTCCCGTTCCATCACGCCCGGTTTACTGAGCGCCGCCACCAAGGGACCCCTGGTCTCCTCCCACCGGGCCAGGGGATCCTCGGGAGCATCGGGCTTCCCCGGCCTGGCCCACTCCCCCGTCCGGGCGATGTGAGCCAAGGCGTCCAGCACCTCGCACTGATGCGCCAATACGTCACGCGCCGTCCAACCTTCGCACACCGAGTCGTTGGCCCAGGCGTCGGTCGGCACCTTCCGGCAAACCGCGTCGAAGAGGTCCACGGCTGCCATGAAGTTCTCGAGCTTCCGGTTCATGCCGAGATCGATGGTACCCCGGCGCCCAGAGACCCATCCCGGCCCTCCAAACCGCTACCTGGAGCAGACCGGGAACAGCCGCCCCACCCCCGGGCTCCTCGTCGCCAGGACTCAAGCCCGGCTCCGCGGCGGGTTATGCTCCGTGACGCGAGAACCGTTGGCCGGGCGCCACAGGCATCCCGGGCTCCGGACCCGCCCCCCAGACCGAGCCGACAGATGCCCGACCACAAGACCGACAAACCATCCTCCGGCGGACCAGTCCCCGGGCCGCGGACGAGCCGTCCGGTCATCTCCGGGACCCGCGGGATAATCTCGAGCGGCCACTACCTGACGTCGATGGCGGGGATGCGCATGATGGTATCGGGAGGGAACGCCTTCGACGCGGTGGCGGCAGGGGTCTTCGCGGGTGTGGTGGTCGAGCCGACCGCCGCCTGTTCCCTCGCCGCCGAGAGCGTCTTCATGCTCTACGACGCCCGTTCGGGGGACCTCAAGTCGCTTAGCGGCCAAGGCGTGGCCCCGGCCAAGGCGACGCTCGAGTTCTACCGCTCAAATGGACTTGACGACGTCCCCACCGGCCCCGGTCCCCTGGCGCCCCTGTCGTTCACCGTGCCCGGCGTCGTGCACGCCACCATCTCGATGCTCGAGAGGTACGGAACCAAGAGCCTCAGCGAGGTGATCAGTCCGGCAATCCAATACGCCGAGGAGGGGATACCCCACTACCGGCAGATGATCGACTTCCTGGGACTGGAACCCACCATCCGCCAGTTCCGGCTCTTCCCCCCCGGCGGGATGGAGGTCTTCTATGACGACGCAAAGCTGCCGCAGGAGGGGTCGCTCTTCTACCAGCCCGGCCTGGCCGGGACATTGAGATCGTTGGCGGCCGCCGAGGCGTCGTCAGGGGGATCCCGGTCGGACGGACTGCGCGCCGGGATCGACGAGTTCTACCGCGGGAGAGTCGCCAGGCTGATCGCCGATGCATCGGAGAGCGTCGGCGGAGTCCTCGGGTACGAGGACCTCGGCGCCTACCGGTCGCAGTTCGAAGAGCCGCTCCGCACCACCTTCTCGGGCTATGAAATCTGCGGCCAGAGGACCTGGTCGCAGGCCGGCGTTCTCCTCCAGACGCTGAACATGCTCGACCACTTCGACCTACGAGCCATGGGCCACAACACCCCGGCCTACATCCACACCGTCATCGAGGCCCTGAAGCTTTCCATGGCGGACCGCCAGACCTTTTACGGAGATCCCGACTTCGCCGACGTGCCGGTCTCCAGACTCCTGTCCAAGGAGTACGGCGAGGCTCGGGCCTCCATGATCGACCCCGGCCGGGCGGTCCCCGAGTTGCCGCCTCCGGGGGACCCCTGGGGTGGGGTGGTCCCTCCCGAGAGGCTGGGCGCCCCTGCAGGGGGATCCGGCGGCAAACTCGGTCAGGCGGGAGGCACCACCCACGTCGCCGCGATCGACCGGGCCGGAAACATGGCGTGCGCCACGCCCAGCGGCGGCTCTTTCGAGAAATCGGTGTTCTTTCCGGAGTTGGGATGCGCCATCAGCACCCGCTCCGAGGTGTTCAACCTGTCGGCGGGGCACCCCAACGTCATCGAGCCGGGTAAGCGGCCCAGGACCACGCTGGTCAATTACATCGCCGTCAAGGATGGCATACCACAGATGACCTTCGGTTGTCCGGGCGGAGACCACCAGACCCAGGCCAACCTCCAGCTGATGCTGAACACGTTCATCTTCGGCATGAACCCCCAGGAGGCCATCGAGGCGCCACGGTTCGCCACCGACAGCGTCCCCGACTCCTTCTACCCCCACAACTACTACCCCGGCCAGCTTTCTCTGGAGGCGGGAATTCCAAGCGGGACGGCCGAGACCCTGGGGCGGAGGGGCCACAGAGTAGTGAGAGCGGAGGTCTGCGGGGTGGGCGCCACCGTCACCCACCGCGATCCGGAGTCCGGCGTTCTCAGCACCGGGGGAGACCCCAGGCGGCCCTGCTACGCGTTGAGTTGGTAGACGTCAGGGCGCACCGACAAGGGACGATGCGTATGGCTGTCCCGCCGCCCTCCACTCAGCCGCCGCGACCACCATCCGGTCCGATAGGATCAGTTCCCCAGTTTCGCTCGGATCAGCGCGGCCGCCTCGCCCACGGTGGTGATCTCTTCGGCTTCCTCGTCCGGGATTTCCACGCCGAACTCGTCCTCCAGCGCCATTAACAGCTCCACAACGCCGAGCGAATCGACATCCAGGTCCTCCTCGAAATTGGCGTCAGGGTGCAGCTTGTCCTCTTCGAGATCCAATTCCTCCACCAGAATCTTCTTTAGCCTGACGTCGATGTCCGCGCTCATAGCTTCCCTTTCTTTCGTTTCGGCTACCAGACTTGTCCAGCCGACCTATTGGACGGCGCGGGCGGGGTGTGGGTTACCATTCCACCGCATTAGGGTACGGAACTCCTCTCAGAGCGCCAAGCCCCCGTCCACCTGCCAGACCTGGCCGGTCACGTACGAGGCGGCTTCAGACCCCAGGAAACCCACCACATTAGCCACCTCGGCAGGGTCTCCCACCCTGCCCAGAGCCGCTCCGGAGGCGGTGGCCTCCGCCGCCTTGGCCCCCAGTGGGGCGGTCAGGTCGGTGGCTATGAATCCCGGCGCCACCACATTGACCGTGATGCCTCGGGACCCGACCTCACGCGCCACCGATTTGGCGAATCCGATCAACCCCGCCTTCGAGGCGGCGTAGTTGGCCTGACCGGGGTTGCCGCTCACCCCCGCCACGGAACTGATGCAAATCACCCTCCCCCACCGGGCGCGGAGCATGCTCCTAAGAGCCGCCTTCGTGCACAGAAAGGCTGACCGGAGATTGACCGCCAGAACCTCATCGAACTGCTCGGGGCTCATGCGCGCCAACAGCCCATCCCTGGTGATCCCGGCGTTGTTGACCAGGATCTCCACCGGGCCCAGGGTCTGCTTGGCCTCCTCGAACATCCGGTTCACCTGGTCGGCGTCCGACACGTCGGCCCCGATGGCCACGGCTTCTCCCCCGGCCCCCCGGATGGCCTGCACCACCTCGGCGGCGGCATCGGATCGTCGGGCAAAGTTGACCGCCACCCGACAGCCTCGTCCGGCCATCTCCATGCAGACCGCCCGGCCGATCCCCCGTGATCCTCCGGTGACCAGGGCGACCCGGCTCATCTCAGTTTCTCCGGATACCCGTACACCCGGAAATTGGCCTCCAGCAATTCCATGAGGCTGCGGTCGGTCGGAGCAAGGGAGGCTTCGCTCCGCCCCAGGGGTTCGGTCCGCTCTCCCCAGCGGAGCACGGCCGCCCCGGCGGTCAGCCCACCCCCGAACGCGGCGAACACCACGTTGGCGCCGGCTGAGATGTACCCCTGCTCCAGGGCTTCGACCAACGCCACCGGAATGGTGGCCGCCGAGGTGTTCCCGTAGGCGTGGATATTGGTGTAGACCTTCTCGGAAGGAAGCTTCAACCGTTTGGCGGTAGCATCGATGATCCTCATGTTGGCCTGATGGGGAATGAGCAGATCCACTTCCTCCAGTCCCAGGCCGGCCTCGGCGACCGCCCTCACCGACAGGTCTCCCATCGCCACCACCGCCCGGCGGAACACCTCTCGCCCGTTCATGGTGATCCCGCCGTGGGGAGGCTCCAGGGAACGGGCCGGCATCCCGCTGAGCCCGTCGTTGGGCACCTCCAGGTAGCCCAGGGCGGAAGAGTCCATCTGCACGAACCCCGAGAGGAGACCGTGGTCTTCCTCGGTCGGCTCCACCACCACCGCACCGGCGGCGTCGCCGAACAGGACCGCGGTCGATCGGTCGGTGAAATCGAGCAGGGCGCTGAGTCGTTCGGTCGCGGCGACCAGCACCCTCGAATGCATGCCTGACTCGATCATCTTGGCGGCGTTTATCAACGAGTAGACAAAGCCCGAGCAGTTGGCGTTGAGGTCGAAGGCCGCAGTGGGGACCGGCGCGCCCAGCAAACGGTGCACATGAGCCGCTGTGGCGGGGATAACGGAGTCGGACGTGCAGGAGGCGACAATGATCAGATCGATCTCACCTATGTCCCGGCCGGCGGCCGCCAGGGCATGTTCGGACGCCACCGCCGCCATCTCGGACGGCTCCACATGACTGATCCGCCTCTCCTTGATCCCGGAGCGAACCGTGATCCACTCATCGGAGGTGTCGATCATCCGTTCCAGGTCGGCGTTGCTCAGCACGGTTGGGGGAACGCACTTTCCCCATCCGGTAATTGCAGCCCGGGTCATGGTCACTCTCCTCGCGAAAACTCCATGCTAGATATGGATTCCGCCACCCTAGCCGCTCCGGCCACATCATTAACGGTCAGCACCTTCGCCGAGCGAACCGTACGCCTGGCCAGACCGGCGGTCACCTTGCCCGGGCCGACGTGCACGAAAACCTCGACTCCCTGCCGCGCCATGGCTGAGAGGCTCGCTGAGAACCTGACCGGAGAGGAGACCTGGGCGACCAGGGTCTCGGCGATGCGAGCGCCGTCCATCGGTTCGCCGCTGACATTGGCGTAGACCGGGAAGCGGGCCGGACGCGACCTGAGCCCGACCAGAGCCTCTTCCACGCCGCGGGCGGCCGGCGCCATGAAACCCGAGTGAAAGGCTCCCGCCACCGGCAGCCGGACCATCCTGCGAATTCCAAGGCTCCGACCCCGAGCCTCGAGCCAATCGAGATCAGAGGCTCCTCCGGCCATCACCACCTGACCCGGCGCGTTCAGATTGGCCACCACCAACCGCCCTCCCTCCAGTCGGCGGACCTCGGCCACCTCCTCCGCAGCAGTGTCATCCACGCCCATCAGCGCCATCATTCCCGAGTCCTCGGCGTCGGCGGCCTCGGCCATTGCCCGGCCTCTCGCCGACACCACCGACAACGCCTCTTCGAACCCGAACACCCCCGCAGCGGCCAGAGCGGTGTACTCGCCCAGGGAATGGCCGGCGGCGGCGATGGGGAGACAGGGAAGCCGGTCCGATAGTTCGACCCAAAGGGCATAGGAGAGACAGAAGAGGGCGGGCTGGGCCCGCTCCGTGCGGACCAGCAGCTCTTCGGGTCCCGTCAGGCAGAGTTCGCGAAGGGACCAACCCAACAATTCGTCCACACGGTCACCCAGAAGGTCGGGCCGAGCCTCGAACAGATCGGCGCCCATTCCCACGAACTGGCTGCCTTGGCCGGGAAAGAGGACTGCGTAACTCACTAGTGCTGAGGTATGACCCCGATAGGAAAGCTGCGGTTACCCGGTCATTCCGGGGTGAAAGCCGCCAGCAACCGCTCCACGTCGGCGTCGTCCACATCGCGATGGGTCACCAGACGCACTGTCCCGGCCAAGGGATCCCTGACGACCACCCCTGACTCCTTCAGTCGGGCGCGGACCGGCGCCCATCCTCCCCGCAGTCTTCCCACCTCCACCCGAACCATGTTCGTTTCGGTTATCTCGGGATCCACCGCTCCCGGATGACGGTCGGCCAGGCCGCGCGCCATCCGCGACGCCAGTTCATGGTCGGCAGAGAGACGGGACCAGTCACGGAGGGCGATACGCGCCGGGGCCGCAATGATCCCAGCCTGTCTCATGGCCCCTCCCAGCCTCTTCCGGAGGTAACGCGCCTCGGCCACCAGGTCGGCCGAACCGCACAGGATGGACCCCACCGGCGCTCCCAGGCCCTTGGAGAAGCAGAACTGCACCGTATCCACCCCTTCGGCGAACCGGGCCGGGGGAAGTCCGGAGGCCACCGCCGCGTTGAACACCCGCGCCCCGTCGAGGTGGATGGACAGGCCGTGTCGCCGGGCCGCACGATTGCCCTCCGCCATCACCTCGGCGGGGATCACCCTTCCGCCCGACATGTTGTGAGTGTTCTCCCATACCATCAGCCCGATACGTGGGTAAAGACTGCCCGCCAACTGCATTGACCGGTCGATGTCAGCGGGGGTGATCCGTCCGGCGTCCACATCCATCGTGCGAAAGGCCACACCCGACAAGGCGGCGCCCGCACCCGCTTCAACATTGCGCAGGTGCGTCCCCGCGTCGCAGAGCACGTCCTCTCCCCGCCGGGTCTGGAGCATTATGCCCAGTTGGTTCCCCATCGTCCCCGTGGGAGTGAGCACCGCCGCCTCCTGGCCGACGATGGAAGCCGCCTCTTCCTCCAAAGCGTTGACCGTGGGATCGTCGCGGTAGACGTCATCGCCCACCATCGCCTCCGCCATGGCCCGCCGCATCTCCGGGGTGGGTCTGGTAACGGTGTCGGAGCGAAAGTCGGCGGTTCCGTCGGGAAAAGGCACAGATCAGAGAAGCTCGAGCGTCCGGCGCAAACTGGTGACCGCCTGGCCGATCCTCTGGCGGTTCTCGACCAAGGCGAAACGGATGTGCCGGTCGCCGCTGGGGCCGAATCCGATTCCGGGACTGACCGCCACCTTTGCCTCCCGCAGGAGGTGCAGGGCAAACTCCACCGACCCCATGTCCACGTAGGGCTCCGGGATGGGCGCCCAAACGAACATCGTGCCCTGGGGCTTCAGCACCTTCCAGCCGGAGTTGTTCAGGCCATCCACCAGGGCATCGCGCCGATCCCCGTAGATCGCTCTTACCCCATCGACATAGTCATCCCCGGAATTGAGGGCGACGATGGTTGCGATCTGGATGGGCTGGAAGGTCCCGTAGTCGAGATAGGACTTGAGCTTGGTCAGGGCCGCCACCGCAGCAGCGTTGCCCAGTACGAATCCCATCCGCCAACCCGCCATGGAATGGCCCTTGGTCATGCTGTACAACTCCACCCCCACCTCCGCGGCGCCCTCCACCTGCAGGAGCGAGGGCGGCCGATAGCCGTCATAGTGCATGTCGGCGTACGCGAAGTCATGGACGATGAACGCGCCGTGCTGATGGGCGAACGCCACCAAACGCTCGAAGAAGGACAGTTCGATGCAGGTCGTGGTGGGATTGTGCGGGAAGGAGACGATGATCACCCTCGGCTTCGGCCAGGACGAGCGATAGAGCACCTCCAGCCTTTCGAAGTACTCCGACTCCGAGACCACCGGAAGGCGGGCAATGTCGGAGCCGGCCAGAATCGGCGCGTAGATGTGGATGGGATAGGAGGGTTCCGGCACCACCGTGGTGTCCCCCGAGTCGACCAGGGTCCACAGCAGGTGGGACAGTCCTTCCTTGGCGCCGATCGTGGCGACCACCTGCGTCTCCGGGTCGATTGAGACTCCGAAGCGTCGTTGGTACCGATCAGCGATGGCCTGGCGGAGGTTCGGCAGCCCGCGCGACGAGGAGTAGCGGTGGTTCTTACCCTTGTTGGCCGCCTCGGTCAACTTGTCCACCACGAATGGAGGCGATGGCAGGTCAGGGTTGCCGAAGCCAAGGTCCACAACGTCCTCTCCGGCGCGGCGGGCAGCCACCTTCGCCTGGTCCACCTGAGCGAAAACGTAAGGCGGAAGACTGTGGATGCGCCTGAACTCCATACTCGCAGGCTACTAGCGGTCGGCGCCGTTTTGCAGCGCAGAATGGCAAAATAAGGCAGGCGCCCACCGCCGGAAGGTGGCGACTCGCGGAGGAGTGAGCGCCACAACCAGCGACTGTGCGCCAGCCTCCACCCTCCTTGACAGGGTTCTCCGAAGGGTGTCCACTGAACAGGCAGTGTCCAGGAGACCTCCCCAACTGATCGATACCGAGGGGTTCAGCTTCTTCATCTGCTCCACGGCAACCTCGAAAGCCGCAGGCTCGCCGCCCCAGGCGTTCCAACCATCCGCCTGTTCGGCCGCCACCTCCCGCACCTCCCGGCTCCATCCTCCCACCCATATCTCGACGCCCGGGGTCCGAGCCCGTACCGCGGCGATGGTTTTCCTCAGAAGCCGTATGCGTTCGGGAAACGGTGGTTGGGCGATCCCCAGCCGGTTGCTTTCGGCGCGTGACCTGGAGTCGCCCACCCCCAAGCCGATCAGGGGAGGCGCACGGCAGATCGCGGCAAGAGTTCCTGCCACGCTGGCCGTGTAGGAGGGAGAGCGGAGTGTCGTCTGCAGCACCAGCGAACCGACGCGGCGCTCGGCCGCCGCCGCCGCCATACCCAGCGCGGTGGTAGCTTCCAGCACCGGAGAGGACGGACGGCGCCAGCCGGCCAGATGGTCTGTGGCCAGCACTCCGGCCAGGCCCACCGACTCCGACTCTCTCACCATCCCGGTGAGTTCCCGGGGGGACGACTGGAAGAGAGGCAGCACCGTCCAGACGGGAAGGTTCATTGCCCCGTAGTCACTCTCCCACCAGCCACCGGATCATCCACCGGACCCTCCTCGGCATGAATTCGATCAGAAGCCCCACCCCCAGGAGTATCCGTCCCAGCGCTTCCGGTTCTCCGTCCCAGTGCTCGGCCACCACCTCATCGGGCGCTGCCTCGATGAGCACCGCCAAGGCCACGACCACCGCCAACAGGTCATCAACCAGCCCAACCACCGGGATCACATCCGGGATCAGGTCCAGGGGGATCACCGCGTAAACGGCCAGACCGGCCGCCAGGCGTTTGGCGCGCACCGGAACCCTTGGGTCCCGGGAGAGCCGGGCCACCAACTTGGCAAACTGTGGCAGACCGGAAACCAGTCCTGTCACGGTCGTCGCCAACAGGCGTCGACCATCTGCGAACCCTTTGTCTTTCCCGCTCATCCGATCTCCGCTCGTAGTCCGTCGGCCACTCCATCCGCCGAGAGCCTCACCGGCCGGCGCGTGGCTCGAAAATACCCGACATTGCGACACAGGGTGGATCCCACCCGCCATTGATGGGCCTGTGGCTGGTGGACATCTCCGAAGAAGTGGTAGCGAGGACGCACCTCGAGCAGGTAGTCGAGAATCGGGCGGGACGCCCTCTCGAACCTTCCGGTCACCACATCGAAGTGCAGGGCCGGCACCGCAGGGGCGAGATGGGTGCAGAGGATGTCCACCTCTCCCAGTCCGGCCAGCTTGTCCGCCATCTCCTGGTCCGAGACCTCCCCGGAAGCATTCATGGGAGTGGTCAAACCTCCACCGGCAAAGCCCACCCGGTGGCCTTCGATCACCACCACCTCTCCATCCACGAACCTGGATCCCTCCGGAAGGCTCTGGCGTAACAGTTCAGGGCGGTCGACGTTCCCGTAGGTCACGTACGACTCGGATGCCTCCAGAGCCTCCCGCATCAGGCGGTATTGCTTCTCCACTTCCACGCTCAACGCCGCGCGGAACCACTCGTAGCGGTCACCGACTCTCTCCGCCCACAGCGACCGCATCTCCTCGAACCGCGAACCTCCCCGGGAGGCGGCGATTCTGCGGGCGAAGTCGATGCCGAGGACTTCGGCGAAGATGCCTTCCCCGGTCCGGTAATCCACCAGGTTGATCAGGTCCCCCAGGACGAGAAGGGGCTCCCCCCTGGAAGCCACCTCCGCCAGGGCGGAAAAGCGGCCATGGATGTCCGACACCAGCAACACGACAAATCTAAAAGTGGTTGGTAACCGCTCCATTCTCCGCGCCGCCCACCAGGTTGGCGTACTTGGCAAGGGCGCCCGAGGGATAACGGACCGGGGCCGGCTTCCACCCTGCCCTCCTCTCTTCCAGCACGTCATCGGCCACCAGAAGGTCCAGACGGCGGGCGGCCACATCAACTCTGATGCGGTCTCCCTCCTCCACCAGGCCGATCGGCCCTCCCACCTCGGACTCGGGGGCGACGTGGCCGATGCACAGGCCGGTGGTGCCGCCCGAGAAACGCCCGTCCGTTATCAGCAGGACCTCCGACCCCAATCCCGCTCCCTTGATCGCCGCGGTGATGGCGAGCATCTCCCGCATACCAGGGCCGCCGCGCGGACCCTCGGTCCGGATCACCAGTACTTCCCCGGGTTGGATGTTTCCCGAAAAGAGCGCCGCCAAGGCTCCCTGTTCCCCGTCGAAGACCCGGGCTGGACCCTCGAACACCTCGAGGGCCACCCCGGCCACCTTGACCACGGCTCCCTTCGGCGCCAGGGAACCTCGCAGGATGGCGATGCCGCCCTCCGCTGCGATGGGATCGGAGGCGGCACGCAGCACGTCCTGTTCAGTCGGGACCTTCACATCCCTGAGGTTTTCCGCCATGGTCTTTCCGGTGGCCGTCAGGCAGTCGCCGTGCAGCAACCCCTCTTCGGAGAGGACCTTCAACACCACGGGAACTCCTCCGAGATGGTCAACGTCCACCATGTGATACCTGCCGAACGGCTTCAGGTCCCCGATGTGGGGAGTCCGGCGGCTGATACGGTCGAAGTCCTCCAGCTCCAGTTCCACTCCCGCCTCATGCGCCAGAGCCATCAGATGGAGCACCGCGTTGGTGGAACCGCCCAGCGCCATCACGGTGGTGATGGCGTTCTCGAATGCCGGCCGGGTCATGATCTGGCGGGGCCGTATTCCCTCCCTGAGGAGATTCATCACCGCCTCGCCGCTCTGGCGCGCATAGACGCCCAGGCGGGTGTCGACCGCGGGAACCGACGCCGACCCGGGGAGGGACATCCCGATCGCTTCTCCCACCGAGGCCATGGTGTTGGCTGTGAACATCCCCGCGCAAGAACCGGCGCCCGGACAGGCGTTGCGTTCGATTTCATCAAGATCCTCGGCGCTGATCCGCCCCTGGGACTCGGCCCCGATCCCCTCGAAGACATCCACGATGGAGATGTCCCGGCCCCGGTAGCGGCCGGGCAGGCTCGATCCACCATACAGGAACACCGCGGGCAGGTTTGAGCGGGCCGCCGCCATAAGCATGCCCGGCAGGGACTTGTCGCACCCGGCGATGGTCACCAGGGCGTCGAATCGCTCGGCGTGCACCATCAATTCCACCGAGTCGGCGATCACTTCCCGGGAGACGAGGGAGGCTCGCATCCCCTCGTGGCCCATCGAGATGCCGTCCGAGACCGCAATGGTGGCGAATGAGAGCCCCACGCCGCCTCCGACGCGTACCCCCTCCTTGGCCCGCTCAGCGAGGACCGGGCCGGTGATGTTGCAGGGCGTGACCTCGTTCCCCGCCGAAACCACGCCTACCTGCGGCTTGGTGAAGTCTTCATCGGAGAGGCCCACCGCCCGCAGCATTGCGCGCGCTCCGGCGCGGGCGGGACCCTCCGTTACGTCTTGAGAATGAATCTTGAGCGACATATCCCGATGATAAGCCGCGTCCATCGGACAAGGATTCTCCCTCGGGGATCGGAGAGACCCCTACTCCAAAACCGAATACCCGGTCCAAGTTGCCGACCACCGGGCAAGGGTGGAGAGCAATGTGTCGTAGTGGTCGGTCAAGACCAGGACTCCAATCGCCGCCAGCACCGCCTTGGCCCCTATTGCCACCCACCGGCCGTCCATCCACTTGCGGACAACCGGAAGGTACATAACCACTGCCAGGATGGCTACCAGCGGGATCATCACTCCTATCAGATACACCCCCAACAACCAGAGCGCCGCGCCCGGCTCATCCCGCGCCCGGGTCAGTACCGCTCCCAGTTCCTCTCCCACGCATGGAAACCACGTGCTGCCGGCGAACGCTCCGATGAGGGCGGCGGCGCCCAGGCCGGCCACGCGGTGGTTCACCATCAGCGCAAGCGCCACTCCCCCGATGACCAGCAGCGCCGTCGCCACCCGACCGGCCAGGAGGTTGGAGATGCCGGCCGCCCTGATCCAGGCCGAGAGGATGGTGAACCCGGCAAACACGCCCAGCATCCCCATGCGGTCCTTTCTTCTCAGCACCACCAATGCCAGGCCAACCAGCAGGACGGAGTAGGAGCAGGCCAGAACGCTCGAGCGGATCCCCTCCGCGAAGAGGCTCACATCCCCTCTGAGAGGAGGAATGCCACGGTCTGCTCCAACTCGCGGTACTTGCCTTCCCCGATGTGGTCGAAGCGAACCCGACCTTCCCGGTCCAGCACGTAGGTACGCGGCCAGTAGGCCGTGCCGCCCGCCTGCCACTCCCAGAAGGTCCTGCGCCTGGTGTCCAGCACCACCGGCCAGGTGACCCCCAGGTCAACCAAGGCCTTCTTGATGTTGTCCACGTCCTCTTCGTATTTGAACTCGGGGGAATGGATGCCGACGATCTCCATACCCTGATCGCGGTACCTGCCGTACATCTCCTGGGTGTAGGGGATGCGGTTCTTGCAGTTGTAGCAGCCGAAGGTCCAGAACTCCACCACTACCACCTTGCCGCGCAACTCCTCGAGTGTCTCGACCTCCGACTGCAACCAGCCGTCGATGTCCACCAGCCGGGGATGGACCTCTCCCAGCACCTCGGGGGTCGGAAAGGTTGTGGTGGTCGTCGAAGCAACAGTGGTCGTGGTGGTTGTGGGGACCGTGGTCACCGGGGCAGTAGCCGCGGTGGTGACCGCAGCGGCGTCCGGTTCTTCATCGGCAGCCGTGGTTGAAGCCGAGGAGGTGGTGGTCGTATCCAGCGCCGCCTCCGTCTCCGGCGCCGCCTCCTCAGGGTCTTGGGAGGTCAACCAGGTCCATCCCAGGGCGATCACCCCTGTGGCGAGGACAGCCAGCAGAACCAGGCGCGAATCGATCTTCATAACCGCAGAAACTAGCGAGCCTTGAGCGCTAACTCTCCTTCGAAGTTGCCGCTGCTCACGTATCCACCCCTGCCATGGCCAGTTCCTCCCTCACCTCCGGGGAGCTCTCCCGAGAAGCGGCGTGCCGGAGGAACATCTCCGCCCGGCGAATGGACAGCCTTACTCCCATGCGATGGACCGCCCACGCTGCATGCAACCGAAGCATCCAGTCGGGACTCCCCAGATAGCCGGCGACCAGGTCGAGGTGTTCTGCCGTCCCGGTGTTGCCCAGGGCCACCAGGGCGTTGCGGCGCAACACCCGGGGACGGCGGGAGGGTAGATAGAAGTGCTCGAACCGGCCGGTCAACTCCCGATCCGGGGTCCGCAGAAGCTTCACCAGGTCAACCGATCCTCGGGGAGAGACAGACCGATCCAGCAGGCGGGAACCGGGCGGGCAGGCCGTGAGGCACTCGTCACACCCATAGAGGCGGTCTTCCAGAAAGGGGCGCAGATCCCGAGGTATGACTCCCGGACTCTGGGCCAACGCCGCCAGGCACAACCGGGCGTCCAGCACACCGGGCGCCACGAGGGCCCCGGTTGGACAGGCGGGAAGGCATGCCACACAACTCCCGCAGTTCCGCTCCATGAGTCCCGAGACCGGCAATCGGGCGTCGGTCACAACCGATCCGATCAGAAACCAGGGTCCCACCCCCGGCGACAGAATCATCGTGCTCTTCCCCCACCACCCCACTCCGGCTCTCACGGCCGCCGCGCGGTCCACCAGGCGGGAATCGTCGACCAGAACCTCGGAGCGGAACCCGGCCTCCCCCAGTTCGACGGACAGTCTCTCCAGGCCGGACCGCAGGGGCTGGTAGGCGTCGGTGACCGCGAAACGGGCTACCCGTCCCCGACCGGCTAGGGCCGGGCCCGGATCGCCTGCATCAGGAAGGTACGACCGGATCCCCACCACCAGTCGCTCCGCCCAGGGGAAGGTACGGCGGACATCGGTGGAGACATCCGGATCGGTGAAGGTGAAACCCAGCCGAGCCGACATCCCCGTGGACTTGCGAGAACCGATGGTGAGCCGGGTGGCGGCGAATGGATCGGCGGTACAGACCCCGACCCTGTCCAGTCCCACCTCCGCGGCCAGGGCGGTCAGTCGGGCGGTCAGACCGGCGAGCTTGCCATCCACTCCGCCAACGCCTCCGAAGCGAGAATGACCGCGCCGTGCGTCCGGCTACGTTCCGCCAGACCGTTGTCGCTGGTGATGACCGCCACCCTCTCCCCCGTCCGCCCGGCGGCTTCCCTGGCGATGGCGTCATCGGCGTCCTCCACGTAGAAGCCGGTCAGGCGACGGCTTCTGAAGCGATTGTCCCAGTCTGGGTCCAACCCGCTCACATGACGGGAGTCCAGGTAGAAGAGGACCTGGTGGCGGCCGATCGAGTACTCGGCCAGATTGTCCAGTTTGTTGGTGATGAACTCAATCGTCCGCGGGTCCGGTTTGCCGGGAACGTGCCGGTGAGAGTTCCAGTAGTGAGCGGCGTTCCACCCATCCACCACCAGGATCAGCCGGGGAGCTTCGTAATAAATCCACTGCATCGCCCCACCCGACTTGGGATCCACGCCCGGTGGCAGCTCCAGCAGCCCGGGACGCGTCTCGTCCCGTTCGGGCTGGGAATCCGAGCCCACCTCCCAGAAGCTCACCATCTGATCCAACATCCGAGCCGCTTCCAGGGGATCTCGGCTGAATCCGACTTCTCCCCCGGTGCCGGGGCTCGAACGAGCGGGAACAGGTTTCGTCTTCGAACTGTATCGCCTGCGCAGTTCGTCATACCGGCGGTCGGCCTCGGTCAGTTCGTCCCAGGCTGCGTTAGTCTCCCTCTCCCATCTGGCCGACTCCCTGCTCCCCTCTGAGACCTTTCTCTCCAGTTGGCAGATTCGCTCCCGGGCGCGCCTCAGGTCCCTTCTCAACTGATCGGTGCGCTGTCGTGTGCCCTTCTCAGCCAGCCGCCGCTGTTCAGCCAACTGGCTCTTGAGCAACCTCACTTCCGACTGCGCCTCCCCTAGGCTCGCCCTGAGCCCGTCGGCGTCCGATAGGGCCTCTTGCCGCTCTACCTCGGCCAAATGACCCCGGGCACGGAACTCCCAGCCCTCCGACCTCTCCAGAAACAGCACCGAGGCGGCGGTCCGGGGATCGGTCCTGTTCTCTCTGGCAGCGTCCCAACCGCTCAGGGTGGCTTGGCGAAAGCCTGCGTCTCTTTCGAGTTCCCGGAAGAGTGCCTGGGCCTCGATGGGCGTAAGCCTCCGCGACGAAGAACTGCGGGTCCTGCGGAGATTGTGGGGTACCTCATCCGGTCGCATAGCCTTGATCACCCTCCGGGCCTCCTCCAAAGCAAGCCGAAAGTCTTCAGGCCGAAAATTCATGATCTAGGGCTGCCTTCACATCTTTAAAGATACGGCCACGGGCGCCATTTGCACTTCTACAGGCAGCAACGGGACATCAATTCCGCCTATTCGAGTTGCAAGGTTGCGAACAAGAGACCATAATGTCCAATCAATGAGAAACATCCACCTGTTGCTGGTACTCGAATAGCGTACGCGCATAAACCGCGTGTGCGCTGAATCCCTCCCCCAAAAGGAGGGATTTCTCTTTGTTAGCCTCACGAAAGCCAACCACCATGACAACAATCACCGGATCGCAATCGGTTATCTCCTCGCTGGAGCACGAGGGCGTAGATCTGATATTCGGCATTCCGGGTGGGGCAATCCTCCCCGCTTACGACCCTCTTTATTCCAGCCCTATCCGCCACATCCTGGCACGCCACGAACAAGGCGCCGGCCATATGGCGGCCGGTTACGCATGGGCCACCGGCCGCGTGGGCGTATGCGTCGCCACATCGGGACCCGGAGCGACCAACTTGGTGACTCCTCTGGCAGACGCGCTGATGGACTCTGTGCCCATGGTCGCCATCACCGGGCAGGTCCCGACCCACGCAGTCGGGAACGACGCCTTCCAAGAGGCTTACACGGTGGGGATCACCATGCCTACCACAAAACACAACTACTTCGTCACCGATCCCGATGAAATCCCGACCGTTATCCGCCAAGCCTTTCACCTTGCCTCCTCCGGTCGGCCGGGGCCGGTGCTGGTGGATCTTCCCAAGGACGTGCTGAATCAGGAGACCGAGTGGTATCCACCCCAAGACCTGGAACTTCCCGGTTACAAACCCACTTTGGACGGCCATCCGCGGCGGGTGAAGGAGGCAGTCGAGATGCTGGCGGCCAGCCGGCGACCGGTGCTGTACGTGGGGGGAGGCATAATCAAGTCAGAGGCTTCCGAGGCATTGACCCGGTTTGCGGAGATCACCAATATTCCGGTGGTGACCACCCTGATGGGAAGGGGCGCCATTCCCGACAGCCATCCGCTGTGTCTGGGGATGCCGGGGATGCATGGCAATTACACAGCCATCACCTCCATGCAGAAGTGCGACGTCCTGGCCGCTTTCGGGGTCCGCTTCGACGACCGGGTGACCGGCGATCCCAATCACTTCGCGGTCGACGCAAAGATAATCCACGCCGATGTCGATCCCGCCGAGATAGGCAAGGTGCGAACCGCGGACATCCCGATCGTGGCGGACGCCCGCCGGGTGTTGACGCAGATGATCAAGGCCTGGGGAGACCGTCCCCCGGTCGCCAATCAAGAGTGGTGGGAAACCATACGGGAATGGCAGACCAAGTACCCCCTCTCCTACGACCAGCAACCGGATGGCCCGATCAAGCCCCAGTTCGTGATAGATGAGTTGGCCAGGGTTACCGGAGGGGACGCCATCCTGGTGGCGGGAGTCGGCCAGCACCAGATGTGGGCCTCGCAATTCTGGAATTTCGATCGTCCGCGCCGCTGGATCAACTCCGGGGGCCTGGGAACCATGGGTTTCGCCGTCCCGGCCGCGATCGGCGCCAAGGCAGGGATGCCGGATGAACTCGTCTACGCGGTGGACGGCGACGGGTGCTTCCAGATGACCTTCCAGGAATTGATCGCCGCCGCCGCCCACCAGATCCCCGTCAAGGTGGCGGTGTTCAACAACGGCGCCCACGGGATGGTCAAGCAGTGGCAGAAGCTCTTCTACGGAGGACGGCTCTCGGCAAGCCTGCTCAATTCCGAGGTAGTGGACTACGTGAAACTGGCTGAGGGAATGGGCTGCATCGGGCTGAGGGCGGAGGCGCCGGAGGAGGTGGGCCCCACCCTTGAGAAGTCCCTGACCATCGACGACCGCCCGGTGGTGGTGGAAATGGTGGTCGACCCCGACGAGATGGTGTTCCCAATGGTCCCCGCCGGAGGCTCCAACGACAACGTGATCCTGGGACCGGAGCCGGGGGACTGACGGTGACGGTACTACCACACCCACCCCGCCATACGTTGAGCCTGGTTGTGGAGAATCGCCCGGGAGTGCTGGCCAGGGTCTCCTCTTGCCTGGCCCGCCGAGGGTTCAACATCCATTCGCTGGCCGTGGGCCCAACCATCGATCCGGGCCTATCCCGCATTACCGTGGTGGTGGAGTCCGAGAAGATCGAACAGGTGAAGAAGCAGCTGCACAAGCTGATCAACGTGATCAGGATCTTCGAACTCGAGCCCTCCATGGCGGTGGAGCGAGAGACCATGCTGATCCGTGTCGCGGCAATCGGTAACGCTCGTTCCGAGGCAATTGAAGTAGCCAATATCTTCAAAGCGACCGTGGTGGACGTGGGATACAACAGCCTTACCTTCGAAGTGACGGGTCGACCTGCGAAGCTCAACGACCTCATCGAGCTTCTGCGGCCGTTCGGTGTGGTGGAACTGGTCAAGTCGGGGCGGATTGCCATCGGGCGGGCCGCCAAGAGCAAGCCCTCCCGGATGAGGGCGGTGGGATAGGCGGTGAGAGCTTAAGTGGCGGAGATCTTCTATGACAAGGATGCGGATCCCGAGGTAATCAAGGACCGCAAGGTCGCCGTGATCGGCTATGGGAGCCAGGGACACGCTCATGCTCTCAACCTGTCCGAGTCCGGGGTGGAAGTGGTGGTGGGCCTGCGACCCGATTCGGCCCGGCGCTCCCAGGTCCTGGACGACGGGCTGGCGGTGATGGATCCTCCTGACGCCGCCGAGTGGGCCGACGTCGTCACGATGCTGGTCCCGGACCAACTCATGGCGGACTTCTACAACGCCCGGATCGCCGACCGGATGGAGCCCGGCAACGCCTTGCTGTTCGCCCACGGTTTCAACATCCACTTTGGGGAGATAACGCCCGCCGCCGACCTCGATGTGCTGATGGTCGCGCCCAAGGGCCCCGGTCATCTGGTGCGGCGCACCTACACGGAGGGGTCCGGGGTTCCCTGCCTGCTTGCCATCCACCAGGACGCCACCGGGTCCGCATTCGAGTTGGGTATGTCCTATTCCTGGGGAATAGGCGGGGCCCGGGCCGGCGTGCTGCAGACCACCTTCCGGGAGGAGACCGAGACCGATCTCTTCGGCGAGCAGGTAATCCTGTGCGGCGGCGTCTCCCAGTTGATCAAGGCCTCCTATGAAACGCTGGTGGAGGCGGGTTACGAGCCCGAGTCCGCCTACTTCGAGACTCTTCACGAGTTGAAGCTGATCGTGGACCTCCTGTACGAGGGGGGGCTGTCCTGGATGCGCTACTCCGTCTCCGACACCGCCGAGTACGGCGACTACACCCGGGGCGCGCGGATCATCACCGATGAGAGCCGCGCCGAGATGAAAAGGGTGCTGGCGGAGATACAGTCCGGCGCCTTTGCCCGCGAGTGGATGGCCCAGGCCCGGGAGGGGGCTCCCTACCTTTTGGAGCAGCGGGCCGCCAACCGGTCGCATCCCATCGAAGAGGTGGGACGTGAACTTCGTCAAATGATGCCCTTCCTCGACCCCAAGGCGCCCGAGTGAATCGCGCCGGGGTCCTGACAATGGACGGAACGCTGGCCCAGGGTTGTCTGGCGCTGACTCGGCCGGGCGGCGGTCTTCGCCGGCCCGGCCTTCACACCCTCTAGGCCCCAGCCCTCAACCCCACAAACAGGAGCCTCCATGTCAGACAGATTGATCATTTTCGACACGACCTTGCGAGACGGGGAGCAAGCCCCCGGCATCGCCCTGACGCCGGACGAAAAACTCGTGATCGCCCACCAGTTGGCTCGCCTGCGGGTGGATGTTCTGGAAGCCGGATTCGCAGCCTCCTCCTCCGGTGATTTCCGAGCGGTCTCACAGATAGCCGCCGAGGTGAAGGGACCGGTGATCGCCAGCCTGGCCCGCGCTCACCCCGACGACATCGACCAGGCTTGGGATGCGCTGCGCCATGCCGATCGGGCCCGCATCCATGTGTTCATGTCCACATCCCCGATCCACATGGAACGGATGTTGCGCATGACCCCCACGGAGGTGCTGAAGGCCTCGGTAGAGGGGGTCCGGCGGGCGCGCCGATACACCGACGACGTGGAATTCTCCCCCCAGGACGCCACCCGCTCCGACCATGAGTTCCTGGTGGATGTGTGCCGGGCGGCCGTGGAGGCCGGCGCCACCACCTTAAATATTCCCGACACGGTGGGATACGCCACCCCAGCCGAGTTCGTGGAGTTGATGAAGCGTATCTACGCGGAGGTGCGAGGCGACCGGAGCGACGTCACCATCTCGGTTCACTGTCACGACGATCTGGGGCTGGCGGTGGCGAACTCGCTTTCGGCCATCTCGGCAGGAGCGCGGCAGATCGAAGGAGCGGTGAACGGCATCGGCGAGCGGGCCGGCAACACCTCCATCGAGGAGATCATCATGGCCATCAAGACCCGCCAGGACGTCTTCGGCGTGGAGATAGGAGCGGACACCACCCAGATCTTTGACACCTCCCGGCTGGTTTCCCGGCTGACCGGTTACCCGGTGCAGTTCAACAAGGCAGTGGTGGGCCGCAACGCCTTCGCCCACGAGTCGGGCATCCACCAGCACGGCGTGCTCCGGGACCGGGAGACCTACGAGATTATGAACGCCGAGTCCATCGGGCAGACAGGCGCCCAGATCATTCTCGGCAAGCACTCCGGCCGGGCGGGCTTTGCCGACGCCCTGGCAAACCTGGACCTCTCCCTGGAAGAGGACGAGTTCAACCAGGCCTTCGAGAAGTTCAAGGCAATGGCCGACCGGAAGCTGGAGATCGGCGAACGCGAGCTGCGGGCAATCGCGGCCACCGGTTTGTCTCAATCGTCCGAAGCCGAGG
Source organism: bacterium (assembly GCA_028819345.1). Lineage (GTDB taxonomy): Bacteria > Actinomycetota > Acidimicrobiia > Spongiisociales > ZC4RG35 > Bin76. The sequence continues at coordinate 134,825 of JAPPLW010000099.1, forward strand.
TGAGGATCGCCGGCATCAACGTGTCCGGGGGCCATGACACCACCCCCACTGCCGTGGTCACCCTGGAGAAGGGAGGCGTCACCTCCGATTACACCGGACATGGGGACGGAATGGTCCACGCCGCATTTTCGGCTATCAAACAATGCTTTGGCATTGAAGCCCGGTTGGTCGACTACCGGGTTGTGCCCGTCACTTCGGGAGCGGACGCCATGGCCGAGGTGAACGTGGTGGTCAGGGTCGTTGACAACACCTACTCGGGAAAGGCGGTCTCAACCGACGTGGTGGAGGGATCAGCCGAGGCGTTCGTGGACGCTCTGAACCGCGCCGTGGGCGCCAAATGACAACGTAGCGTTCCCACTCCTCTTTCGATGTGGTGAGAACAGGGAGGGACCTTCGGCCTTTGCCCAACAGTGAGAGGGGAATGCATGGTACCTTGTATTCCCATGCGTCGCAGAGATTCCGGCATAGCAAGAATCCTCCGGGAAGCCCGCACCGGCCAAGGACTCAGTCAGCGGGAACTGGGCCAGAGATCCGGGCTTACGCAGGCACAAATCTCGCTGATCGAGAATGGAGAGGTCGACTCGCGGCTTTCCAGCCTGATCGCTGTGGTCGACGTGCTGGGACTCGACCTGACCCTCACCCCCCGACCTCCCTCCTCGGCCCCTCCCCCCACGCAGTCGGCCCCTCCCCCCACGCAGGAGGATAAGCCTTAGACCTGGAGCAAGGCTCCATAGAACAAACCGGCGCTCCGGTATCGGAGGAAGCCAAGCACTTCGAGTTCACCGACGAATTGACGTGATCCGGCGCCGGTCGATTAATATGTCTCGCAGTGAGCGCCTACCGATTGGCAGTGATCCCCGGCGACGGGATCGGTCCGGAAGTAATCGCCTGTGCCTTGGATGCAGTGGAGGCGGCTGCTCGGGAGTTCGGGTTCAGGGTGGACCTCACCGACTATGACCTGGGGAGCGGGCGCTATCTCGCCACCGGAGAGGTCTTGCCCGACTCGGTGGTGGCCGAGTTGGCCGAGCATGACGCCATCCTTCACGGCGCGGTGGGCACCCCGGAGGTCCCTCCGGGCGTCCTGGAACGGGGTCTCCTGCTGCGACTGCGGTTCGAGTTCGACATGTATGTGAATTTCCGCCCCATCAAGCTCTATCCAGGTGTCTCCAGTGCCATCACCGGACTCACGCCCGAACGGTGCGACATGGAGGTGATGAGGGAGAACACCGAGGGTCTGTACTCGGGCAGCGGGGGATTCCTCCACAAGGGGACCGATGCCGAGATCGCCAACCAGAACTCGGTCAACACGCGGACGGGAACCGAGCGAATCGTCCGGTACGCCTTCGAACGGGCTATGAGGAGAGACCGTCGGTTGACCCTTTGCCACAAGACCAACGTGCTCACCTTCGCGGGCGACCTTTGGCAGCGGACCACCGACGAGGTGGCGGCGGAGTATCCGCAGGTCGAGGTCGACTACGTGCATGTGGACGCCGCCTGCATCCACCTGATCGAGAGCCCCGAGCGCTTCGACGTGATAGTGACCGACAATATGTTCGGCGACATCATCACCGACCTGGGAGGGGCGATAGCAGGGGGAATCGGCCTCGCGGCCAGCGGCAACCTGAATCCGACCGGCGAGTATCCCTCCCTCTTCGAGCCGGTGCACGGGACCGCCCCCGACATCGTGGGCACGGGTTGGGCGAATCCAGTGGCGGCGGTCTTCTCCGCCGCTCTGTGCCTGGAGCACCTGGGAGAAGGAGAGGCGGCGACCATGGTGGAGAAAGCCGCTGCCGAGGTTCTCCTCGGGCTGGGCGCCATGGCAGGACCCCGAATGGGCGCCTCCACCTCCGAGATAGGAGACCGGATAGTGGAGGCTATCGGAGCCTAGGCGATCTCTCTGACCCCGTTGTCGGTGATGAGATGGGTCATGGCCACATCGTGCGGATCGACGGGCACGGTTTCGGCCATCAACCGGTCCAGCGTGACTCCGACCCGCAGTGCATTCGCGAAGAGCCCGCCCAGAAGCCGGTCGTAATAGCCCTTACCACGCCCGAGCCGCCGTCCCCAGGGATCGAACGCCAGCCCCGGCACCAGGGCCACCTCGATCCGGTTCGGCGGCACTTCGGGGACCGAAGCCACGGGTTGGTGGAACCCGAAGCGATGAAGCTCCAACGGGGAGTGATAGGGATGGACCGTGAGAGGGCCGGCCGGCGGGGTCCGGGTCGTGAGCCATTCGATCATCGGCAAGCGGGCCACCACGGGTTCGAGATCCAGTTCGCCGGGGATCGCCATCCACACCAGGGTGGGTCCGGGCCGCCTCGGCGCCAGCCACCCCAGGACCTGCCGGCAGACCCTTGCGGACTCAGCGGCGGTGGGAGGAGGCTTCCCGCGGGCCTCGGCCCTGAGCCTGGCCTTGAGCTCCGACGTGCTCCTGTTCACACCGAGCAAGCTACCAGCCTCCTGCGAGGGTTTAGCCTTAAGTTCCGTGAAAACGATCTTCCTGTTCCTTCGCAGCGGGATCACCTATCTGGTCGCCGGGCTCTCCACGGTGGGAGTTGCTCTGGCGATCGTGATCGGGTCGGTGTTCGGTTTCCTGGAGTCCTACGGCGAATGGATACTGAAGCGTTTCGGGCGAGTCTGGGTGGTTGCCTCCGGCATGCGGATGGAGGTGAACGGCCTGGAGAACATCGAGGAGGGGACGCCCTACATAGTGGTCGCCAACCATCGCTCCAACATCGACATAATGGTCCTGACCGCCGCCCTGCCGATTCCCATCAGGTTCCTGTCCAAAATCGAAGTGTTTAAATTCCCGCTGCTGGGAAGCGCCATGCGAGGCGTGGGGATGATCCCGTTGGACCGCGAGATGGGGCGCCGAGAGCTGGCTTTCATAATCCGCAGCACCCGGTCGCTGGTGGCGGAAGGGAAGTCCCTGGTGGTCTTCCCGGAGGGGACCCGCAGCATCACCGGAGAGATGCTTCCCTTCAAGACCGGCGCCATTCACATCGCTGCCCGAACGGGCTGCCCGATTCTGCCGGTGGCAGTTCAGGGCACCGGTGCTATATGGCCTCCCGAGTCGGCATTGATCAGGGGAGGGCCGGTGAGCGTGGAAGTCATGCCCCCCATCACTCTCACCAAGAACGCCTCCCGTCAGAGCAAAGCCACCATCGGCGAGATCCGGCGCTCTCTCATGGAGGCGCTGGCCGGGACCTGAGCACCGGGGAGGGCGCTCCCCGGCTGCCGGCTCAGCCGGCCGCTTTTCTCATGGTGGGTACGGCCAGACGAATGCCCCCCACTCCCAGGTCCCGGCGACGCACAGACAGTAAGCCAATCACGAGGAACACCACCGCCAGGCCTCCCAGGACAAGGGCGTGCTCGGCGTCCAAGCCATGACGAAGCGGGTTGGAGGCGTCGTAGTAGTAGAAGGGTGAGATGGGTTGCATGGCATCCAGCAACTCCACAAACCCGCCCAGGGAATTGAGCAGATAGGTGCCGGCCGCCACAAAGGTGACGACTCCGACCGTCAGACCCCTGAGACCTGTACCGGTGCCGACGGCCAGCGCCAGCGATCCGAAGAACACCCCCAGCAACACCGCCATCAGGACTGCGGCCGCGATATTTCCTACCGGGATCTCGACCCCGAATAGAACGCTGTCCACAGCCAGAGAGGCGAACACGGCCAGACCCAGCACCAACTCGGCCAGCACCAGGGCCAGCCACTTCTGCCAGACCAGGCCGAATCTCGTGAGTGAAGTGGCCATAACCAGGTCGATGGTGCCGTCCTCCTCCTCCCCGGCCACCGCTCGGGCCCCCTGGACGGTTCCGTAAATCGCAAACACCAGGGGGACGACCCACCCGAAGGCCTCCGCCTGCATGAACCCGATGGGGTCAAACAGGTTCTCCTCGCTACCGACCCCCATGATCGCCAGAAACTCGTCCGGGTAGGTCTCAAGCAGCGCTTCGAACTGCCCCTGGTTATCCCTCACGATGGGATAGAAAGCGCCGATGCCCAGCAAGTACCCGAATATCCCCACCACCCACCAAAAAAGCGACCGGCGGCGGTCCCGCAGAGTCTTCAGCGCCACGTTGTTCAACATTCCTCAGTCCTCCTCTCCTCGGTAGTAGTCCAAAAACAGGGCCTCCAGGTCCGCGCCGTGACTGACCAGATCGCGGACCCGGTGTTTGGCGACCGCCTTCAGCAATTCATCGATGGCGCCGATCACCTGGCAGTGCAGGACGTTGCCGTGCACGTCGGCCATCCGGACGCCGTCCAACCGCTCGAACTCGGCGATGTGTGGAACGTCTTCAAAGACGACCTCGAAGGTCCGGACGGCCTTCTGGCGAAGAGCCTCGAGTTCTTCCACTTCCACCAGACGGCCTTCCCGGATGATGCCCACCCTGTCGGCCACCCTCTCCACCTCCGACAGGACGTGGGACGAGAAAAAGACCGTCACCCCGTCGGCCTTGAGTTCATCCAGGAGCCGGTACACCTCCTGCTGCACCAATGGATCGAGCCCGGACGTCGGCTCATCAAGGACCACCAATTCCGGACTGTGCATGAGCGCCTGCACCAATCCGAGTTTCTGGCGGTTTCCCTTGGACAGGTCACCGATCCGGCGCGACAGATCGAGATCGAGCCTCTCCGAGAGCTTTCCCGCGAGGGCGTCTCCTCCCTTCCCCCGCAGATTCCCGATGTAGGTGAGGAAGTCGCGGGCAGACATCCGGGAATAGAACTCGACCTCTCCCGGCAAGTACCCGACCTTGCGCCTTATGGCGGGATCGCGAGGCGAGCCCCCCAACACCTCCACTGTTCCCTTTTGCGGCCGAATCAGATCCACCAGCATGCGGATGGTGGTGGTCTTGCCCGCTCCGTTGGGACCCAGATATCCGAAGACCTCCCCGGGCCGGACCTCAAGATCGAGGTCCAAGACTCCCCGGGCCTTTCCGTAGCTCTTGGTCACCCCCGCCAATCGGACGGGTCCCGTCAGTTTTCACCTCCAACTTGGCCTAACAGTTAGATTCTATTTGGTCCTCCCCCGTTACTTCCGTCAGGGACCGGCTCTCATCTCCTCCAGTTCCTCCAACGTCTTGGGCCAGTCCTTCTTGAGCAACCGCGACAGGGACCGGTCGGCCAGGAGCTTTCCCCCTGTCTGGCAGGTTGCGCAATAGTTGGTCTCGTTGCTGGAGTACACGATCCTCTGTACGGGCGCGCCGCAGCGGGGACAGGGTGAACCGTATTTCCCGTGCACCGCCATCTCCGGCCGGAAGGCCGTGATCCTGGTGGGCCATCGGTCCCCGGTCTCGGCGGCCAGTCGGTCGATCCAGGAGGAGAGGACCCCGACGACCGCCTGGTGCAGGCGCTCGGATTCCTCGTCGGTGAGCCGGGACGTCATCTTGACGGGCGACAGCCGGGCCTCCCACAGTATCTCGTCCGAGTAGGCGTGGCCGATGCCCGACAGGATGGCGGGGCTGGTCAGGGCTCGCTTCAGCGTGTGGTTTCTCCGGCGAATCGCCTCGGAGAACTGGCGGGAGGAGATCTCGAGCGGTTCCAGGCCTCCGCGGTCCTGGGCCGCCAGGTCCTCTTCTCCCGACACCACCCATATCCCGGCCCGCCGTTTCGATCCCTGCTCGGTGAGCACCAGGGTCGACCCGGGAAAGTCCCAGGCCGCCAGGCCCACTTTGGCAGGTGGATTGACACCCGGCCGGTCATGCCAGCGAAACCGCCCGGCCACCATCAGATGGATCACCAGGAACAACTGGTCCCCGTCGAGTTCCCACACAATGCGCTTTCCGATCCGTCGCAGTCCCACCACGGTCCTGCCTACCACCTCGGTGTGAGGAGGCTGGTAGGTGCGCAGCACCGACATGGACCGGACGTGGAATCCCTCCACCCTATGTCCCACGATGCGCCGATCCAAGGCCTTCAGGTAAAGGGCGACGTCAGGAAGTTCGGGCATGTTCAGGGACGCTAGCGGGATGGCTACAATTGGAGCTTCCTGAGGATTTGATAAGAGAGGAGGAGCATCGTGGTCAACACTCTGTCAACCATGCTTCCATTGGGGACTCCCGCGCCGGGTTTCTCACTAACCGACACGGTGAGCGGGGAAACCGTTTCACTCGATGACTGCGACGGGAAGGTGCTGGTGGTCATGTTCATCTGCAACCACTGTCCCTTCGTGGTCCACATCATGGACGGCCTGGTGAGCTTCGGGTCCGACTACCAGGACACCAACGTCTCCGTGGTGGCCATCAGCTCCAACGACGTCGAGAACTATCCCGGCGACGCTCCCGATAAGCTCGCCGCCATGGCCCGTGAGCAGGGTTATGCCTTCCCCTACCTCTTCGACGAGACCCAGGAAGTGGCAAAGTCCTACACCGCCGCCTGCACGCCGGATTTCTACGTGTTCGGCCCGGACCGGACACTGGTCTACCGGGGTCAATTCGACGACTCCCGGCCCTCGAACTCCATTCCGGTGACCGGAGAAGACCTGCGGGCCGCCGTGGAGGCCGTACGGGCCGACCAGGAGGTGGGGGCGGACCAGAAGCCCTCCATCGGATGCAATATCAAGTGGATTCCCGGCCAGGAGCCTGACTACTTCGGCTGACCGCCTGCGCTAAACCCTCTCTCAGAGTCCCCTTCGCGGGGTAGGCTCGGGCTTGTGACGAGGATCCGTCCCAGGCGCAGGTGGAAGGTTCTCTTAGCCGCACTGACCACTCTGGCGCTGGCGGCCGCCTGCGGGGGAGACACTGACGATCAACCCGAACCGGTCACGGCGGAGACGACTGCCCCGCCCACCACGGCCGTCCCACAGAACACGCGCGCTCCCGAAACCACCACCACCAGCGCCTCGCAGACGACCACGGTACCCGAAAGCACGACCACCACCGAAGCCCCCGTGTTCGAGCCGGTTCGCCTCTCCTACAACTACCCATCCGACGGCGAACTCGAATACTCAATCTCCATCGAGCAACAAGCCGAGGTTGAACTGGAGGGGGGACCGTCCGAGGGAATGCCTCCCGGCCCCATCGAGATGAACACCATCCTGGCCGGCGCCATCAGCTACACGATCAGCCCCGGCCCCGATGAGGACACTGTCAGCATTCGGATCGTCTCCGACATCCAAATGGTTGAGAACGAGGCCACCATGGGCGGCTTCTCCATACCCGCATCCGAACTGGGTGAAGCTCCCGGCTTCGAGACGCCGATCGACATAACCGTCATCACGGACTCACAGGGCAACGTCCTTGAAGTCTCCAGTGAAGGTTTCGATGATCTCTTTGGCGGCATGAATCTCCAATCCGCCAGTTCGGTGGGTAATCAGCATTTGAGCCGACCGTTCGGTCCTGCTTTCCCCGATACTCCGCTGGGCGTCGGGGACTCGTGGACGGACCAGATCGAGCAAGAGGGTCCGTTCGGCTCGATTGTCACCGATGCCGACCATCTCGTTGTGGCTGTGGAGGGCACCGAAGAGCGCCCGATCCTGGTGGTGCAGAGCGAATACCGGACCGACGCGTTCGAGTGGGACATGAGCGAGATGATGTTGGGGATGTTCGGTGCCTTCGCAGAGGAGGATTCCTCTGAAGAAGGTCAGGAAGGTGCGGGCTTATTCGGAGACATCCAACTACTGGTGAGCGCCACTCCGGGCGTCGTGCATTCCACTGTGCGTTTCGACCTCGGACTCGGCCTGGTCATCGAAGGCGAACAGCAAGCCCAGGGTAAGGTGGCCACCTCCATGACCATGCCCGGCGACGCCGGTGAACCATTCACGATCATCACCGCGGTCAAGTACGACCAGCAGACCTTCTTCCAGTTGATCAGTCCGGCGGCCTGACCTCTTCCGCTTAGGCCGCACTCCCGCCGCCAGTAGATTGCGCTGCAGTAACCACCAGACGGGGTAGTTCAGACGAATATGCGGACCGAAGAGTTCGAGGCAGTGATAGACCGGGTCCTCTCGGAACTTCCCCCCTGGGTCGCCTCTCTCATGGACAACGTGCTGATCGTGGCCATGGACTCGCCGCCTCCCGAGGACCACAGGGAGGGCGCCCGGGAAGAACTGTTGGGAGAATACGTCGGCGTCTCCCTCCCGGATCGGGCCGCCGACTACTGGGGAGTCCTCCCCGACGAGATCCGCCTGTACCGCCTGGCCCACCTGGATCTGGGCCTCTCCCGCCCCGAGACCGAAGAGGAGATCCGTCGCACCCTGTTGCACGAACTCGGTCACTACCTGGGCTTCTCCGAACGCCGCCTACACCAACTGGGCTGGGACTAGCCCGAACCGGGGGACCCGGATCAGTAATGAGTCCCAGTCCCGGCCCCCGACAAACGGCGTGTTGCAGATAGCATTGAGGGACGTGCAGGTCCCGGCTAATAGCAGATCGAGCGACCCGGGCCGACGGGCAAATCAGGAACCCGGCGCCCGGTCCCGTGGCGCCGGTGACCAACTGGCGAAGACGCCGTTGCCGACCGTAATCGGATCGGGCTCGTCGAGACGCTGGATGAAGATCTGGTCCTCGCCGTTGCGGTAAGATGTCCCCGGGTAGGTGAACGCATCTCCGGTGGGAGACCAGAGGGTGAGGCTACGGGAGTACTGATCCCAAAACGGCAGGTACTGGACGACCCAGACGCGAGACGGTAGGAATGCGGGGAATGCCAGGGTGTCTCTCCCGTCCCATACCCTCGGCTTCAGAGCCCGGGCCTCGCGATCCACCGCCATGAACAAGAGCCTGTCGCCCGCCGGGCTCCATTCGAAGGCGGCAACCTCGCCCTCGGAGACCACCGTTTCGAACCCACCGGCCAGATCCAACACCCGCAGGGGGCCGGAGAAGTCATAGACCGCTACCCATTTCCCGGTCGGGTCCGGCTCGAAAATGGCCGCTCCCTCCAACTCCGCCAGCGTGAGAACGGAACCGGCCTCAAGATCGCTCAAGATCAGCCGTTGCGGAGAGGAGTTGTCGTCCTGAGCGTCGGCCGTCATCCCCAGACTCACCTGGACGGAACCCGGCGAATCCGGCGTGACAATCAGAATGCGGTCCCCCGAGAGCCAAGCCGGGGCCTGGAACCTTCCCACCCTGATGGGAATGTCCTCCGATGACCATGCCTCGCCGGTAAGCGTCAGCAATGACATTGCTTCGCCTACATGGGTGACGATCGCCCGGGAATCGGGCCGCCAGTCGAAATAGAACGGCTGGCCCGTGGCGACGATCTCCACCGATTCCCTCCGGTAGTCCAGCACGCCCATTTCCAATGGCGAAAAGGCGTTTTGGCCCAGGAACGCCAGCAAGGTGGCATCCGGACTCCAGTAGTAATAGAAAGGCGCCACCGGCGCCGGGTGTCTGGTTATCTCCCCGGTGTCCACATCGCCCAGCGCGACACTGAAGCCACCTTCATCACCGAGTTCCGTCCACGCCACGAGGCGACGACCGTCGACGGAGACCGGCGCCCAAGTGGGCTGCAGGCCGGGGTGTCCGGGGCCCACCGGGCCCCGTAGTTCCCGCACCAGGGTCCCGTCGGGTTTGATCACCGTCACCTTCCCGTCCGAGCCGGTGACCAGCAAGAGGTCGAGGACCTCCGGGCCCGCCGCAGGCGGTGTCTCCTCCTCCGGCTGGGGGATGATCTCTCCGGGGTCTTCTGTCTGCCCGCAGGCGACCAGCGCCATCACCACCCAGAAGCCCGCAGCCAACTTCCGGATCAACCCGATCCCGACCCTACTGCAGGGCGCGGCAGGGCTCCTTTGCCGACCCCGGCACAGCAAAACCGCTTTACGACCACCGCGCACAGGGCTGGCAGATAAACGCCACGACGATTGGTGGCGGGAGCTACCTATCGAATCTCGCCGACCGAGACAACCGATGCCTCGGATACTCCCGCCTCCCCCAGCGACCGGGCCAGGCCTTGCCGGTAGTACTTGGATCCGACGTCCCGGACATGGCTCTCCAAGGTATCGCTCCTCCATATCCGGAACACACGAGAGGCGACACGACTGCGTTGGGAGACGTCCTCAGCGGATCCCACCATATCGATGGCTTCGGTCACGTCGGCCACCAAGAGATGGGCGAACCCTCTCTCCGCTTCCGCTTCGAACGCAGGCTTGGAAATGTCCCGCCCGACCATCCGTTCAGCCGCGCTGTGACCTGCCTGCCAGCTTTGTTCGGTCAACATCTGCAGATGGGGTCGAAGGCGGCCGTCCACCTCCTCGGCGTTCCAGAGCAGGTCTCCGACACGTATGCCCTCCAGCACCCGATTCTGCTCCTCTGCCAAGAGCCTCTTGAACAGACGGAGAAACTGGTTGGCAACCGGCAGCAACATCTCTTCTCTCAGCGTCTCCGCGTCCGCTTCGCCCACCCGGGAACTTTCCTGCCGGGGTTCTGTCGAGGGAGGCGCGGCGTCCGCGGAGCCGTTGGGGCCGGCCGACGGCGTCGATGAGGATCGGGAAGCGGCGGGGGCGGCCCTCCGCAGGGAGGCAAACAGGTCCTCCAATCCTCCGAGAGCGTCCTGAGGGTGGGCAGTCTCGTCCGCGGAGGTAGCTTTGCCCTGCTCCCCGGCCGGTGTCGGGCCGGCGCCCGCCACCCCGTCCTCGGGCAGAGCACCAGGGTCCGGAGCCGTCGCCGATGTGTCGCCCTCAGGGTCGGAGGTCGCCTCCTGCTGCCGCGGGAGATCGGCGGTGGAGGTCTCCTCCGGTTCATCCTGGGGGATCACCCTGACCAATCCCGACATCTCATGTTGAGGAGTCACGTGGGCGACCTCCTCAACCTCGGGAGCAGGCCGGTAGATCAAGGCGCCGGTCTGGTCCACCAGTTTCACTCCGATGGGCGCCGCCCCGGAACGGATGCCTCCTATCTCCTCCAGCAACTGGTCGCGATGGCGCTCTAGGGCCAAGACCCTCTCCTGGATGGCGGAGACTCGCTGCTGGGCGGAGTCGATCATCTGGTCGCAAAGCGTTCGCGTCCGCTCCTCCACCTCCAACGATTCCACATTGGCGTCGCTCCGGATCGACTCGGCCCTCCGGCGGGCGTCCTCTCTGATGCGGTGAGACTCGTTCTCCGCCTCTGCAATTATCTCCTGTGAATGCTTCTCGATGTTGTGATAGGTCTCGACTTCCACTTCCTGCAGTTGGGCGATCATCTCGGTGGCCACCTCCCAGGCTGAGGCCCGCAGTTCCTCCGCGGCGGCCTGCGCCTCGACGATCCTCTTCTCCACCTCGGTGGTGGCCTCCCCCCGCCAGCGAGCCGCATCCTCCTCGGCTTGTCTTCTAATCCTGGCGGCCGTGTCCTGGACCGATCTCAGGAGGTCTCCTATCTCACTTCCCAACTCGCGGTACCGGTCTAGCTGGGCGCCGGAGGCCGGCGAATCCGGGTATCGGGAGAGTTGCTCGGCGCTCGCCAATTTGGACTGGAGAAGTTCCTGCAGGTACTGGTCAACCGCTTTGCGGTGATAACCGAAGAAGGCGGGGGGAAAGTCAGGGGAGTTGAGTTCGGCTTCCCCCGCCTCTCTGCCGGATAAGTGGGCCATGGTGGATGACATTACCGCCGAACCGCCGATTTTGAATATCAAACGGGTTTTTATCCTCTCCCCCTCCTCATTAGTGTCATGGCTCGTGACATCACCACCTCTCCTGCGCGTCGAGAACCTGCACGTCCAGGCTGCCGGAGCCAAGATACTGCACGGCGTCGACCTCACCATCCACAACAACGAGATCCATGCGGTGATGGGACCGAACGGATCGGGAAAGACCACCCTGGCCTCGGTGTTGATGGGCCATCCCGGGTTGGAGATAACCGAGGGCGCCATCTACTTCGAAGGAGAGGACATTACCGGGGACCTTCCCGACAAGCGGGCCACCCGGGGGATCTTCATGGCCTTCCAGCATCCCACCGAGATCCCCGGAGTGCCGGTGGTCCAGTTCCTGCGTCAGGCTCTCTCCAACCGCACCGGGATCGACTACTCGATCATCGAGTTGCGGCTCAAGGTGATGGACGCCATGGCGGAGTTGGGAATCCCCGGAAACTTCGCCGACCGGTACCTCAACGAGGGATTCTCGGGGGGCGAACGCAAGAGAAACGAGATCCTGCAGATGGCGATCCTCGAGCCGAAGCTGGCCATCCTGGATGAGACGGACTCCGGACTCGACATCGACGCGCTACGCACCGTCTCCGACGGGGTCCAGCGGATGGTCGGCCCTGAGCGGGGGTTCTTGATCATCACCCACTTCCAGAGACTGCTGGACTACATCACCCCCCATTACGTGCACGTGCTGGTAGGGGGGAAGCTGGTGAAGACCGGGGGCGCCGAACTCACCGCCAGGCTGGAGTCGGAAGGATACGAATCGTTCCGGCGGCCGAGCTAGTCCCGCGTCGCCGGCGACCGCCTCCTAACCTAAGCCACAGATGTCTCTGCAAGAGTTGTACCGGCAGGTGATCCTGGATCACTATCGCAACCCTCGCCACCGAGCGCCCCTTCCCGATCCCGATGTCTCCTCGGAAGGCGCAAACCCCCTCTGCGGGGACGAGGTCAGGGTCGACCTTCGTCTGCGGGACGACCGGATCAGCGGGATCGCGGTGACCGGGAAGGGATGCTCCATCAGCCAATCCAGCGCTTCCCTGATGAGCGAAGCCGTATCGGGCAACGCGGTATCGGAAGCCCTGGGCCTGTCGAGACGCTTCCAGGAGCTCATGCATGTCCCCGCCGACTCCAGCGAGAACGGCTTCTCCGATCTCGGCGACCTCCTGGCCCTGTCGGGAGTGAGACGCTACCCGGTCAGGATAAAGTGCGCCACCCTGTCGTGGGTCACGCTGGAACAGGCCCTGGGAGAGCCGAGCATGCCGGGGACCGGCGCCACCGAAGACCCCGGATAGACAGCTCCTCTCAAACCCTCAAACCCTAAGGGATCAGCCAGGGAGACCCCCTTCGGTCATCCTGTGAATGTCCAGCAACCTGTCCAGTTCCTCAGGGGTGAGAATGCCCCGCTCCAACACCACCTCCCGCACGGTGCGACCACTGCGGAACGCCTCCTTGGCGACTGAGGCCCCCGCGTCGTATCCGATGTGCGGATTGAGAGCGGTCACCACTATGACGTTGCGCTCGACCAGCTTCCGGGCTCGCTCGGGGTCCGCCTCTATCCCGTCCACGCACTTTCCGGCCAGGACGCGGCAAGCGCTGGCCAGGAGACGTATGGACTCCAAGAGGTTGCGGGCGATCACCGGCATCATCACGTTCAATTCGAAATTGCCGTTGGCGCCCGCCCAGGTGATGGCGGCGTCATTGCCGATGACCTGAGCGGAAACCTGCATGACCATCTCGGGTATCACCGGATTCACCTTGGCCGGCATGATCGAAGAGCCCGGCTGGAGGGCGGGCAGACGGATCTCCGCTATGCCGGTGACCGGGCCCGAAGACAGCCAGCGCAGGTCGTTGGCGATCTTGAACAGTGACACCGCCACTGTCTTGAGGGTTCCCGAGGCGTTTACGGTTGCATCCTTCCCGGCTTGGGCCTCGAAGTGGTCCACCGCCTCGGTGAAGGGAATCCCCGACCTCTCGGCCATGACCGCGATCGCCGCCTCCGCCAGGCCCTCCGGACAGTTGATACCGGTCCCCACCGCCGTGCCCCCCAATGCCAGCTCCTCCACTTCCGGCAGGATCTTCGAGAGTCTCTCCACTCCCTTCCGGACCGCGGCTGCATAGCCCGAGAATTCCTGTCCCAGGGTGACCGGAGTGGCGTCCATCAGATGCGTCCTCCCCGACTTGACCACCTCGGCGAACTCGCCCGCCTTGGATGACAGGGAGTTCTCCAAAGCCTCCAGAGTCGGCAGAAGCGTTTCCCGGATGGCGGCGGCGGCCGCCACATGGATGGCGGTGGGGATGACGTCGTTGGACGACTGTCCGAAGTTGACGTGATCATTCGGGTGCACGGGCCGCCCACTCCACTCGGCGCCCAGCAATTCCGTGGCACGCTTGGCTATCACCTCATTGGCGTTGGTGTTGGTGGAGGTACCCGAGCCGGTCTGGAAGACATCAACCGGAAAGTGGCGGTCCCAGCGGCCCTCCATCACTTCCGACGCGGCCCGGCCGACTGCCTCGGCGATCCGGCCGTCGAGGTGCCCCGCCCTCCCGGCCGCCTCGGCCACCGCGCCCTTGATCAACCCGAGGGCCCAGATGAACCGTCGCTCGAACCCCGCGCCTGAAATCGGGAAATTCTCCACCGCCCGCTGGGTGGAGGCTCCGTAATAGGCATGGGCCGGCACCAGCACCTCCCCCATGGAGTCTCTCTCAGTCCGGTACTCCATCACCGCCCCGCCCGGGCCATGCCCCTATGACGCTCCGTTCTTCCGATTTCACACCTCACTGTCACTCTTAGGGTATCTCGGTTCGATCAGGCTACCCATCACATTGCGGGCCATTGGCTTGTCCAGGCCGACCGGCTCGCTGAACCGGATCTCGACCGCTGGCTCCAAGCTTCGCTGCGTGAGTCCTGGCAACGCACCGTGGAGGCATTGGGCGCCCTCGGCACCGACCAACTCGGGGTCCGACCCACCGGGTCGTTGCCTCCGTCCGGCTAGACCTCGAAGGGCAGATCGGTGAAGAAGTCCGAGGACGGTCTGGCCGGTGCGGCAGCCGAGGGCGTCTTGATGCCCAGCCGCTTCCGAAGCCCTTCGTAACCGTCCCGTTCCAGTTCCTGTGCCAGGCCCGGCCCTCCAGAGGTGACGATCCTTCCTCCCATCATGACGTGCACCCGGTCGGGCTCCACGTAGCTGAGTATTCGGGAGTGGTGGGTGATCATGAGCACTCCCATGCCGGGACCGCGCATCTCCTCCACCGCGGACGCCACCTTGCGCACCATATCGATGTCCAGGCCCGAGTCGGTCTCGTCCAGAAGGGCGGCCTTGGGGGAGAGCACCGAAATTTGAAAGATCTCCGAGCGCTTCTTCTCTCCCCCGGAGAGGTCGTCATTTATGGATCTCTCCAGGAAGGGGGCCATGTCGAAGCGCCGGGAGGCCTCGGCTATCCGCCGGTCGGCCTCCTCGGGGTCTATCCCTCTCTCCTCCGCCGCCTCCCGCATGAGCTCCGCCAGGTCCACTCCGGGGACCGCCACCGGACTCTGAAAGGCCTGGACCAATCCCAACCGGGCGCGCTCGTCCGCCTCCAAGCCCAGGACTTCCCGGCCGTCCACCCAGGCTTCCCCCTCAGCGGTGAAGTCGGGATGACCGCACAGGACATGACACAAGGTACTCTTGCCCGAGCCGTTCGGCCCCATCAGGGCATGCATCTCTCCGAAGGGCACGTCCAGATCGATGCCATTGAGGATCTTCACCGAGCCCACCGAGGCTTGGAGCCCCCGCACCTTCAAGGCCACGCCCATCAGGTTGCCTCCGCCGGGCCGTCGGGTAGTCCCACCAGCACTCTGCCCCCCTCCACCCTGGTCGGATAGGAGGGGACCGGGCGCACCGCGGGCAAAGTCAAGGCTTCCCCGTTGGTCAGGTCGAAGACCGCACCATGAAGGGGACACTCCACCTCGGTTTCGAAAACCTCCCCCTCCGACAGGGAGGCCTCGGCGTGGCTGCACCGATCTCCGAGTGCATACACCTCCCCCTCGGTCAAGAAAACCGCCGCCACATGGCCGCCATGGCAGAACTTGTGGCCCTCTCCTTCCCGCAGGTCCGCCAGGTTCGCAACCTCCACCCAGGGCATCAGACTCTTCCCCCCTCCTGGGCCTCGGCAAACCGCCGGTTGACGGCCTGGCGGGCGGGTTCGTCCAGATCGTCGACGGGTAGCCGGCCGATCGCCTCCTCAAAGAAGCCCCGCACCAGCACCCGCTCGGCCCGCTGCCTGCTGAGCCCCCGGCTCATCAGGTAATACATGGGCTCGGTCTCCAGGGGACCGACGCTCGACCCGTGGCCGCAGATGATGTCGTTGCACAGGATCTCCAGGTTGGGCACCGAGTTGGCTTTGGCGCCGTCGGACAGCACCAGGTTTCGGTTGGTCTCGAAGGCGGAAGTGCCGACCGCACCCTCTTCGATTCGCAGCAGGCCGGTGAAGACGGACTGCGCCTGGTCCTCCACCGCACCTTTCAAGAACACGTCCGAACTGGTCGACCGGCCCACATGGTTGACAACCAGCCGGTAGTCAAGCACCTGCTCCATCTCCCCGAAATAGAGCCCCACCACCTCGACGCTTCCTCCCGCTCCCTCAAGGGTGGTGCGCAGGTCTATCCGGGCAAGCCGGCCTCCCAAACCGATCTCTCCGGCCCGGAAGGTGGCGTCTCTGCCGATCCGGGAGCGATGATGCATGATGGTGACCCCCTCGTTCCCCATGATTCCGACGGTGGTAACCGAGAGACGGGCCCCGGAGCCCACCGTGGTCTGAAGGTTGGGAACCATGACGCTTGCAACCTCGTCGGGAGAGCGCAGGAGCACCACCACCGTGGCTTCGGAGTTTTCCTCCGCCCGGATGTCCAGGCTGGGGAAGGTGACGGTGTCCGGAAGGGTGGACTGCACGTCGATGACGAACGGAGCTTCCACTGCCCGGTTCCGAGGGATGCGGAGGCTGATCCCGTCCGACGAAAATGCCAGCGCGGCCGCAGCGAACTTATCGGTGTCGGGGGTGAGAAGATCGGAGGGCGGATAGGCTCCCCAGGCTTCGGCAGCCGAACCCAGCCACGCCTCGGAATGGTTCTCAATCCCCGTCAACCTGCCGTCCACCATGACCGCCGATCCCGCCCGGTGGGACAGCGCAGAAAGGAAATCGCCCTCAGGGAGGGTATCGCCCGGGGCGGCTGGAATTGTCATGGCGTCGAGGTCGAACCCCAGAGTCACATACTTCCAGTTCTCCTCCTTCGGACTGGGCATGTCCAGGCGGCCGTACTCCCGAAGGGCCTCCCGGCGTCGGGAAGCCACCGAGGCAGGCACGGCGGCGTTCAACCGCTCGAGGGTGTCGGAATTGAGGCTCAGCATGGAAGACTTCACTCCAAGGCGTACGGAGACAAATGCTATCGGAAGTCCGATGAATAGAAGAAACGCGTAAACGGCCTACGAGGTTCCTTCCCAAAGGACTCGATCACTCCTCCAGCAACCGCCGAGCAAGCACGAAGACCCGGTCGAACATGTCCTCCGTGAGCCGACTGGTGAAGGTGTTCTGCTGGCTGGGGTGATAGGAGGAGACGAGGACCGGGCCGTCTCCCAGAGCGGTCACCACCGCGTGGCCGAAGGCGGGACGGGGACGGGGGGCAGACCAGCCCAACCGGGGAGCGAGGCGCAGAAGGTTGGTGTGGGAGAGCCCTCCCAAAGCGACCAGCACCCGCAGACCCTTGAATGCGCTCAACTCGTTCACCAACCAGTCCGAGCAGTTGGCGGTCTCGGTGGCCAGGGGGCTGTTGCGGGGAGGAGCGCACCGTACCGAGGCGGTAACCCAGCAGTCCCGGAGCTTGAGTCCGTCATCCCGCGCCGCCGAGGAGGCCTGATTGGCGAATCCCGCTCGATGAAGCGCCCGGTACAGCCAATCCCCCGACCGATCGCCGGTGAACATCCGACCGGTGCGGTTGGCGCCGTGGGCGGCGGGCGCCAGGCCCACCAGCACCAATCTCGCCTCGGGATCCCCGAACCCGGGGACCGGCCGTCCCCAGTAGGTCTCTTCCCGGTAGGCCGCCCTTTTCTCGGTGGCCACCTTCTCCCTCCAGGACACCAACCGCTCACACTTCCTGCACTCGACCAGCGCGGCGGCAAGGTCTCCCAACGTCTGGTCACGTTCGGCCATGGCAATCGTCCCGGGGTCGGTCTCAGGCAGGGTACAAGCAGTGGCCGGCCCCCGGGGGGCGGAGGCCTGTTCCGGGAAGGTCCGGCTACTCCACGGACGCCAAGAAGTCGAAAAAGACTTCCGACCAGGCCTCGGCGGCGTCGAATTGAGGTCCGTGACCCGATCCTTCGAACATCTCCATGATCACCCGGCCACCAGCAGCCCGGTACTGCTCCAGCACATCCCGGATCTGGGTCACCATCAACTGCGGGGGGAACACCTCGGCGCCCGGCCAGCCCGGCACGAATTCGGCTTGCCCGAGCGTTCCCATCTCCCAGGCTGAACCATCGGCCACCACTATGTCGGCGGAGCCGTGAGTCCAGAGCACGGGAGGCTTGGGGTCGATGCCGACGATGCCGGACCAATCGCTGTACTTGCCGGAGAGCGCGTTGAGAATCCCCCGGGCGCCGGGGGCCACGCCCGGCCAGTTCTCCGACGGCGTGAAGTCCCCCGGGTAGCCGTCGTCACCGGTCACCGACAGCATCACCTCATCCAGCAGGATCTCTTCTCTCTCCGGGGACTCGCGATGGGTGGGAGCCCAGTAGGAAGAGTTCATGACATTCCGAGGAGACACCATGTTCTCCGTCGACCTGTCTCCGGCCGCCAGACGGGCCGTGAAATCGGGATTGCCGGTCCCCCCGCCGGAGCCTGCCCAGTCGGGATAGCATGGAGTGCCGTCCCGGTGACAGGCGCCGAACCCGAACGGAGAAACGGGATCGATCATGGTCAGGGAGGCCACCTCCCGGTCCATCGCGTAGGCGGCGATCGCCGAGCCTCCGGTCGACCAACCCACCAGGTGCACCGGGCGCTCGATGCCCAGGACCTGGACCAGGGCGTAGGTGTCGTCCGCCCAGTCCCTCAGGCCCCGGGTTGCGTCGATGGGCTTGGGTTCGGAACGCCCGAAAGAGCGCATGTCCGGCGCAATGAACCGGTAGCGGTCGGGGGCTTGCGGCCAGAGGTGTTCATAGAAGCGGCCGGTCGACAGATTGCCGTGGATCATCACCACCGGAATACCGTCCTCACGGCCCGATTCGTACACGAAGGTGTCCAAACGTTCGGTGCTGACCTTCCCTGCCCGTACTCCACTCAAGAGATCCATTGCCGTCCTCCTGTATTGCGCGACTCCACCCGATACTAGAGCAGGCAGTCAGCCAAGAGTCCGGTTCAGGAAGCCGTGCATCCGGTCACGGGCCGCCCGGCCGTAGGCGTTGTCGAAGTAGTCGAAAGCGTGGATGCCCTCCGGCCAGATTGCCAGTTCGGCGCGGTTACCGGCTTTGCGCCACCGGCTGCACATGAAGGTGGAGTCATCGTAAAGCGGATCGATGCCTCCCACGGTGAACAACGCCGGAGGCATCCCGTGCAGGTCTGCGAGAATCGGTGAGATGTCAGGGTCGGATAGGTCCCGTGATCCGGCGAATTGCTCGGCGAACCACCGGATGACCTTGGTGGTGAGGACCAGCGTCCCTTCACCCGCTTCCCGTGCCGAGGGGGTACCCCGCAGATCGTATGCGCCGTAGGTGAGGAGAGCCGCCCGGAACGGACTCAGCCCGTGACGGTCTCTCAGACGGAGGCAGGTTACGGCGGCCAGGTGGGCCCCCGCCGACTCGCCCCCGATCGCCACCAATTCCGTCCCGAAGCACTCACCGGCATTCCGGAACAGCCAGAGGGCCGCAGCCTCGCAGTCGTCCGGTCCGGCGGGATAGGGGTGTTCGGGAGCCAGCCGGTAGTAGGTGGAGACCACTATGAGTCCGGTGGCGTCGGCCAACCGCTCCAACATCGGGTCATGGTGATGGGCGCCGCCCAGGACCCATCCCCCGCCGTGGATGTGAAGGAACACCCCCCGCGCCCGGCCCGAGGGGGGGATGACCCGGAAACGGAGCGGTCCGGACTGTCCGGTCGCTCTTCTCTCGAAGGCTCGCTCGGAGAAGACCAAGGGCCCGAACACCGACTTCCCCTCTTCTCGCGCCTGCCGGGCCGCCTCGGGCCCTACCTCATAGATCTTGGGGAGATGGAGGGTGTCCCGTTCGAGCCTCCTGTTGAAGGCAAGCACCTCGGCAGGCGCCTCGGTGGGAACCTCCTCGTGTCCGGGGCCGGTCACGCCGTCGCCGGAATCTTCACGTGCCGAAGCCGGGTGAGATGCCCGAACAGACCGCTGTCACTCATAAACCCTCACCACCGTTCGAGTTTCCGCCGACTCGACCAGAGCCAGGATGGTAGCCATGTTCACCGCGCTCTCCCGGAGCGGGAAGATCACCGGTTCCTCGTCCAGGATCATTCTCTCCATGGCCTTCACTTCCTCCAGGTAGGCGTTCGTGCCCTCGAAGGTGTGGTAACTCGTGACCTGATCATCCGCCTCGTCGCCGAAGTCCCGATTGTCGTCCCCCGATCTCGAAAGGGGAGCCGCTTCAGAGCTCCGGGTCACCACCTCCACCGTGGAAGCCAACTCAACCTGGCTGAGCCACGGGTAGGAAACACGGATGCGACCCTGCGAACCGACGAACTCCGCCGACCAGGAGGGCAAGGCCTCGAAGCTGGTGACGAACTGGCCGATCACTCCCCCTTCGTAGAGGACCTGGGCGCCGAAGGTCATGTCGACCGCCTGGCCGGCCCTGTGGAGGACTCCATGGACTTCGACCGGCCGCCTTTGCAGCACGGCCTGGAACAAGGTGACCGGATAGCAGCCCAGGTCCCACAACGAACCTCCGCCCCTCCGGTCCAGCCGGATGTCGTCGGAGTACGGCAACGTGAAACCGAAGGTCCCCCGTACCCAGCGGGGTACTCCGATCACCTCCTCGGAGACCAGCCTGCGAAGCAGAGCAGTCTGGGGATGGAAGCGCATCATCGACGCCTCCTGGATGATCACTCCGTTGTCTCCGGCAGCCCTCTCCAGCAACTCCATCTCACCGGGATAGATGACCAGGGGCTTCTCGATCAGAGCATGCTTGCCCGCTTCAGCCACCTTCACCCCCCAGGGGACATGCAACCAGTTGGGCAGGGAAACGTAGACGATGTCCACCTCGTCGGATGCGAGCATCCGGTCGTAGCTGCCGAAAGAGCGAGGAATGCCCGCGGCTCGGGCATAGGCAGAAGCGCGGTCGGAGTCTCGGCTGGCTACCGCGGTGACCTCGGAACGACCCGACATGCCAGCCGCCTTGATTATGCGATCGTTGATCCGGGCAGTACCAAGCAAGCCCCATCGCAGGGGTTTCTCACCGGTTGACATCGTCATCTCCCGACTCCTCCCCCTGACCCGGTCCCGGAACCCGCACTTCAACCGCCGGCGGCGTCATCGGTCCTCAGCGCCCCCACCGACACGTCGCTGACCGGGTTCCACAGCATCCAACCCAGGTCAAACCCCTCCGCGGCGTCGATGGAAGATCGCACCTGGGAGTCCCGGTATCCGAAGTCCTGCAGCCAGGGACGGATCACCACCCCGGTGTGCACCCGGGCAACGGCATCCGCCAGGGCCTGGTTGACCACCTCACCCGGGTGGTCGTTGGGCTGCTCGAAGCCGAACCATCCGCTGTCATAGTGGCTGGGATACAGCATGGGCGAAACGACGTCCAGGGTCTCGGTGATCTTCTCCCACTGCTGGCCGATGCCGCCGTCATCGGGAACGGTCGTCAAGAACCCGAAGATGTCGGCCGCCACCGCGCACCCCATCGGCCACAGCAGAGCGCGGGCCTCCTCCAGGAAGGAGGTGATGGCGGCCACCCGCGAGTCCGGGTCGATCGGTCCGTCAAAGGTGGCGGAAGGACGGCGGGAGTCGGGGAATCGTATGTAGTCGAATTGAATCTCGTCCACCCCCAATTCGCAGGCTTCCACCGCCAGTTCCAGCGCATATGCCCGGGCATCGGGATCCGTGGGATCCAGGAAGAACTGATTGCCCTGCTGGTAGGGCCGGTCGTTATAGGCGTCCCACACCGCCATGGTGGGACGCTTCACGCTGGCGGTGGGATCCTGGAACGCCACGATCCTGCCGATCAGATAGATGTCTCTCTTCTCGAGGGATTCGGCGATCCCGGCCAAGTCGTACTCGGGATAGACGGCTCCCACCTCCCGGGCCGCTTCGACCTGGGAGTTGTAGAAGATCAACCCGGTCTCGTCCTTCAGGTCCAACATCACCCCGTTCAGTTCGGTCTCATCCACCAGCCTCACCATGGCGTCCCACTGCTGACGGTCCCCAGCTGCCGTTCCTGAAACGTGCACGGCCTTCACCACCAGGGGATTGATAATCACATCGGCGTCTCCCGGGCCTCCATCCCACTCGTATTGGGCGCCCACCCAGGCGGGTCGGGTCACCAGCACCTCGCCCTGTTCCACCCCTTCCAGCAGGAACCGCCCATCGGGGTCGGTAACCGTGCTGACCGGCCCGGAGCTAACCAGTGCTCCCTCGACGGGAATCTGGCCCAAGTCGGTCACCCTTCCCCGCAGGGTCCTCGGCTTGAGGTGAACAGTCATCGATTCCTGGGCCGGGCCGGCAACCGTAACCGTCTTTTGCAGGTGGCCGGGTGAGACCAACACGTAACGGCGGCCATCGGAGACCCACTCCAGTTCGACTCCCCCGTCCAGGTCGGTGATCCCCACCACCTGCCCGCCCTGGATGACCGTCACGTCTCCCATGGGCTGACCATTCCCATCCAGCGCGTAGAGGGTGAAAGGCTGATCATCGCGAAAGATCAGCCAAGCCATCCAAAACACCCAACCGATGGTGACCAGGGTCAAAACCCTGCGTGCCCAGAGTCTGCGCCACGACATGTCCGACAACCGAGATTAGGTACTTCTCTAAGGTATGTCCCCATGTTCGGTTTCCTGCTGTCGGTGTTGATAGCCGCCCTGGCCGGGGGCATCGGCGCCCGGCTGGCCGGCAGACGCTCCACGGGGTGCTGGGCCTCCATCGCCCTGGGTTGGATCGGCTCTCTGCTCGGAACCTGGCTGGCGGGTCTCCTTGGTTGGCCCACCATCTGGGAGATACAGGGATTCCCCGTGGTGTGGGCGATAGTCGGCGCGGCCCTGTTCGTGGCGGTGCTCAACCTGCTTAGCGGGCAAGGTACCCGCCGACAGCCCCCTCCGTGAATCCCGGCAGCGCCGCGACGGCTCAGCCGATCGCGCCCGCCTCGGCCATGTTCAACTCGATTAGCCGGTTCATCTCGACCGCATACTCCATCGGGAGTTCCTTCACGATCGGCTCGATGAACCCGGCCACCACCATGGATGTGGCCTGGTCCTCGGAGAGACCCCGGCTCATCAGGTAGAACAGTTGCTCCTCTCCCACCTTGGAGACGGTGGCCTCATGGCCGATCTCGGCGTCGTTCTCCTCGATCTCCATGTAGGGATAGGTGTCGGACCGGGAGTCCTCATCGAGAATCAACGCGTCGCAGCGGACGAAGCTCTTCGACCGCTCCGCGCCGGGCTCAACTCTCACCAGGCCCCGGTACCCCGCCCGGCCCCCCGCCCGGGAAATGGACTTGGAGACGATGGTGGAAGTGGTGTCGGGAGCGACATGCACCATCTTGGCGCCGGCGTCCTGGTGCTGTCCGGAGTTGGCGAAGGCGATTGACAACACCTCTCCGTGGGCTCCCGGCTCCATCAGCCATACAGCCGGATACTTCATGGTCAGCTTGGATCCTATGTTCCCGTCCACCCATTCCATGGTGGCGTCCCCGTAAGCGGCCGCCCGCTTGGTGACCAGGTTGTAGACGTTGTTCGACCAGTTCTGGATGGTGGTGTAACGACAACGGCCACCCCGAAGGACAATGATCTCCACCACCGCCGAATGGAGGGAGTCGGTGGTGTAGACAGGCGCCGAGCAACCTTCCACGTAGTGGCAGTAGGCGCCCTCGTCAACAATGATCAGGGTGCGTTCGAACTGGCCCATGTTCTCGGAGTTGATCCTGAAATAGGCCTGAAGGGGCTGTTCGACATGAACGCCGGGCGGTACATAGATGAAAGAACCGCCCGACCAGACCGCCGAGTTCAGGGCGGCGAACTTGTTGTCGTTGGGGGGGATCACGGTCCCGAAGTACTTCTTGACCAGGTCGGGATACTCCCGTACCGCGGTGTCCATGTCGCAGAAGAGCACCCCCATCTCCTCGAGGTCCTCCCGGTTACGGTGATACACGACCTCGGACTCGTACTGGGCGGTCACCCCGGCCAGGAACTTCCGCTCCGCCTCGGGGATACCCAACTTCTCATAGGTCTCCTTGATCTCATCGGGGACCATGTCCCAGGTGTGAGCCTGCTCCTCGGTGGGCTTGACGTAGTAGTAGATGTCGTCGAAGTCGATGTCGTTGAGCAGACCTCCCCCGCCCCAGGTGGGAATAGGCCTGGCCAGAAACCGCTTATAGGCGCGGAGCCGGAAGGAGAGCATCCACTCCGGTTCCTCTTTCATGGCCGACATCTGCCGGATTATCTCTTCTGACAGCCCTTTCTGAGGCTTGAAGACGTAGTCGTCCTCCGAATCGCGCCATCCCAGCTTGTAGGCGCCAAGATCGATATCAACGGTTGCCACCACTCACCTCTTCATTGCGCTAGACCGTTGGTCCCAATGGTAACACCCGTCCAGAAAAAGCACATCCCGGTTGGCTTTTTAAGGTGCGGTGGAAGCAGCTAAGGGAAGGATTGGCGTCAGAGGTACGCGGCGGGCCGCCTCCAGCACCCAAAACCTGGGCGCCTCACGGGACCAGGCGCCCAGGATTCTCTCCGCCAATGGGCTGTGGGTGTGCTGGAGATGCAGGCTCACCAGACGACGGATCTCCTCGGCATCCTGGCCGGTCGGCCGCCGCACCGCCGGAGACGTGTCGGCCAGATAGCCGTGCAGGCAGAACTCGGGGTCCCACACATAGCTCACTCCGCCCGTCATTCCCGCGGCGAAGTTGGCGCCCACCGGACCCAGGATCAACGCCCTCCCCCCCGTCATGTACTCGCATCCGTGGTCCGAACACCCTTCCACCACCGCCGTCCCACCCGAGTTGCGCACCGCAAACCGCTGACCCACCGCCCCCGCCATGAGCAGGAGGCCCCCGGTGGCGCCGTACATGACGGCATTGCCGCCGGCTTGGGGAGGAACCTCCGGGTGGTCGGAGTTTCGGCGGGGAACCACCACTATCCGCCCTCCCCCCATGCCCTTTCCCACATAGTCGTTGGCGACGCCGTCCAGACGAAGGGAAATACCGGGAGCCAGCCAGGCGCCGAAACTCTGCCCCGCCGTACCGGACAGCATCACCGAAACCGACCCCTCCGGCAACCCCTCCGCGCCGTAGCGGGCGGTGACCATCCCCGACAGCCGGGCGCCGACGGTGCGGTCCGTGTTGGAAATCGGGTACGACAGCCGGACGGGAACTTCACTCTCGATTGCCTCCGCCGCCTCGGCGGCCAACCGCCGCGAGAGCCTGGAGACCGCGAAAGGCCGGTACCCGGGATGACGGGAGTGCGAGTCGAATCGGACCAGCAACTCCTCCAGGCTGGCTGCGAGTGGATGGTCCACAGGCGCCAGCAGATCGGACCTGCCCACCAACTCTTCGAGGGTTCTGGCGCCCAGCAGCGCCAGGTAGCGTCTCACCTCCTCGGCCAGCATCCGAAAGACCGACACCACCTGGTCGACCTCCCCTGCGTACCGGGTCCGAAGGTCCTCCCGCTGGGTGGCAATTCCCACCGGACAGGTGTTGAGATGGCACTGGCGTACCATCTTGCATCCCAGCGCCAGAAGGGGCAGGGTACCGAACCCGAAACGGTCGGCTCCCAACAGGGCGGCTATCACCACATCCCGACCGGTGCGCAGCCCTCCGTCGGTCTCCAGTTCCACCTCTCCCCGCAATCCGTTGATGGACAGGGTCTGATGAGCCTCGGCCAGACCCAACTCCCAAGGCGACCCGGCGTGCTTGATCGATTCGAGCGGCGAGGCGCCGGTGCCGCCCTCCGTCCCGGAGATGAGGATCACATCAGCTCTGGCTTTCACCACTCCAGCCGCAATGGTGCCCACTCCCGGTTCGGAGACCAGCTTGACCGAGACCCTGGCCGACGGCTTGAAGGTCTTGAGGTCATAGATGAGCTGAGCCAGGTCCTCGATCGAATAGATGTCGTGATGCGGGGGCGGGGAGATGAGAGTCACTCCCGGTTTGGTGTGCCGGAGCCGGGCGATCTCCGGAGAGACCTTGTGCCCGGGCAACTGGCCTCCCTCCCCCGGCTTGGACCCCTGCGCCATCTTGATCTGCAACTCCCTGGCCGAGTAGAGGTAGCCGGGAGTGACGCCGAACCGGCCGCTCGCCACCTGCTTTATGGAGGAGTTGCGTGGGGTACCGTAGCGGTCGGTGCCCTCCCCTCCCTCCCCGGAGTTGGAGTGGCCCCCGATCCGGTTCATGGCCTCCGCCAGTGCTTCGTGCGCCTCCTTGGAGAGGGCTCCATGAGACATCGCCGAGGTGACGAAGCGGCGCATGATCGACTCGGCCGGCTCAACCTCCGACAGCAGGACCGGAGTCCTCTCCACGAAGGTGCACAGGTCGCGGATGTGGGTGACGGGCCGCTGCTGGATCGTTTCCAGATAGCGGTCCCAGTCGTCCTGGTTCCCGGATCGGGCCGCCCTGTGCAGAGCCAGAACCACCCTGGGACTGGTGACGTGGAACTCTCCCCCACCGCGTTGTTTGTAGAAGCCGCCTGTCAACTCGCCACCCACCGAGTAGCGCGAATGCAACCGGAGGGTGTTCCATGCGAGGTGATCGAAACCGCGGCCGGACAGCCTGCTGGAAGTGTTGGGGAAGGCATAGTCCAGCACTTCCGGTTCAAGCCCCAGGGCCTCGAACAACTCGCTCCCCCGGTATGCCGAGACCGTGCAGATCCCCATCTTGGACATGACTTTCAAAAGTCCGTTCTGGAGGGCGTTCCGGTAGTTCTCCTGGGCCTCCACCGGGTGGACTTTCAAGACCCCCTCCTGGGCCATGTGCATGACTTCCCGGATCGCCAGATAGGGATTCACGGCCGAAGCGCCGTAGGCAATCAGGCAGGCCAAGTCATGGGAATCCCGGGTCTCCCCCGAGACGGCGACGATAGAAACCGACACCCTCAGCCCGCTTTGGATCAGACGTTGGTGAACGGCCCCCACCGCCAGCAGCATGGGAACGGGCGCATGTGCGCCGTCGACCTCCCGGTCGGAGAGGACGATGATCGAGGCGCCCTGCTCGGTGGCTTCCACCGCCTCCTCGCCAATCTGATCGAGGCGGCGTTTCATCCCCTGCCGGCCCTCCGCAACCGGCCACACGCAAGGAATCCAGTGGGAGAAGAACCGCGGGTCTCCGGATCTCACCACGGTCTCCAGTTCGGCGAGGGAAAGGACCGGCGAGAGAAGCTCCATCCTGGCATACGGCCGGTAGCCGTCCTCGAGGAAGGAACCCCTTCCTCCGAGGTAGGTGCGCAGCGACATCACCGACTGTTCCCGGATGGGATCCATGGGAGGGTTGGTCACCTGGGCGAATTGCTGGTGAAAGTAGTGGGCAAGCCGTCGGGGCCGCCCGGAAAAGGCCGCCAAGGGGGTGTCGCTACCCATCGAGCCCAGAGGACTCTTGCCCAGAGCCATCTCGGCAAGGATCAGCCGGCGCTCCTCGGCCGTATAGCCGAACACGCGGCACAGCCTGTCACGCTCTATCTCGAAACGCACCTCGGCGGAGAAGGGCTTCTGAATGTGGAGGGTCTGGTGTTCCATCCACTGCCGATAGGGCCGCAGGCGGCACAACTCCGGCCGTATCTGGTCGCTGAACCGTATGTCACCGGTCTCACCGTCGAAGAGCACCATCTCACCGGGGCCCAACTGCCCGGTCCGCTCAGCCCACACCTCCTCCGACGGGCACACTCCTGCCTCCGAAGCCACTATCAACATGTCGGGGGTGATTGTCCACCGAGCGGGTCGTAGACCGTTGCGGTCCATGGCCGCCAGCAGCGACACGCCGTCGGTTACCGCCAGCGCCGCCGGGCCGTCCCACGGCTCGGTCAGGGAAGCGTGGTACTCATAGAAGTCCTGTTCCTCCGGATCGAGGGTGGGCGCGCTCTCCCAGGCAGGCTGGATGAGCATCTCTTTGATGTGGGGGAGAGACCTGCCGGTGCGGAGCAGCAATTCATAGACGTTGTCCAGGCTGGCCGAATCCGAAAGCCCTGGTTGTACGAAGGGCTGCAGGTCCCCGGTCCGTTCTCCCCAGACGGTCGAGGACACGCTTTGCTCCCGAGCCTTCATCCAACTCCGGTTGGCCGATATGGTGTTGATCTCTCCGTTGTGAGCGAGACAGCGGAACGGCTGGGCGATCTCCCATGCCGGGAAGGTATTGGTCGAGTAGCGCTGGTGGAATATGGCAAAAGAGGTGTGGTAGTCGGGATCACTCAGGTCCCAATAGAAGTCTGCGATGCGCGCCGCGGTGAAGAGGCCCTTGTAGACCACGGTCCGCGCCGAGGCGCTCGGAATGGAGAAAGACGCCAGGCTCTCTCCGGCCCTCTCCATGCGTTTTCTCGCCAACAACATCAAGCGTTCGAACTCCTCGGAGTCGAGAGTGTCCGGCACCCCCACCAAAGCCTGTCGTATCACCGGCATGAGCTTGCGCGCCCGGTTGCTGAGCGCCTGAGGATCGGTGGGCACCGAACGCCACGCCAGGAGGGGGATGCCCTCGGCCGACAGGGCCGCTGCCACCACCTGCTCGCCCGCCCGGGGATCTTCGGCGGGAAGAAAAGCCATTACGACTCCCAGCCGATCTGGGGTAGCGACTCCCACGCTTCGCAGGTACCTGGACAGCAGCCGATGCGGTATCTGGGTGAGTAGGCCGGCGCCGTCTCCGGTGCCGTCGGCGACCTTAGCTCCTCGATGGTCCAGCCGGATCAGGCACTCCACGGCAAGCCTGGTCATTCGATGGGACGGCCGGCGTTCTCGGGCAGCGATCAGCCCCACCCCACAGGCATCGTGGTGGTAACGAGCCGCTAGGTCCTTGATCAGGTTTGAAGACTGCACATGCTCCCCCGGTAACAGACAATTAACCTACCGGAAATCGCTTGTATCAATAATCCATCCAACCGGCGTCACTTGCCGGAAAGACCGCGGCTAGGGATGTGGGTCCCGTGCCGGTGATGGTGGTGGGCGCCGACACCCCCGTGGGGGAGGTGATCATAGGCGAATTGATCGACCCCGACCGGGAGGTGCGGGCGTTCGTCTCCGATCCTTCCGTCGGGATGCGCCTCAAGGAGGCCGGCGTCAAGGTGGCTGTGGGTGATGTCTCGGACACCTCACACGTCTCCGCCGCATGCCTCCGGTGTCACACCGTGGTCCTGGTATGCGACGCCGGCCGCGACGGACGGGAGATCTCCTTCGCAGCCGACGCCGGGGAACTCTTAGGACAGTGGGCCCAGGCGGTCTCCGAGGCAGGAGCTAAGAGGGTGATATGGGTAGCCAACCATCCGGTCCCCGAAGCCCGGGTTCCCGAGCGGGCGACTGTCGACGGCGATTTGGCCCCCGGAGAGATAGCCAATCGGGTTGCTGACCTGGACGACGCGGCGGCTCTCTGAGTTCCCCTGCAAGTCCCCCAGGCGGCCGATCCGTACCCAAAACGGCCGCCAGACCTAAAGCATGAGCTGACCAAGTCCCTCCAAGAGCAGGCCGATTGACTCCTCGGTGGTTGTGGCGGGAGGGGAGGCCCTCACCCAGCCGGCCCGGTCGGCGAGCACCACTCCGCGTTCTCTCATGGTCTCCACCACCTGGGCCGAGTCCCGGCCCGGGACCCTGAAGGTGAGGATGCCTGCCCGCTCCCCCGGGTCTCTCCACGGCTGCCGGAGTTCGCACCCGATTCTCTCCAACTCCTCCTCCAGCCGGTCCATGGCGGCCGAGATGCGCCGACTGATCGCCCCGACACCTGCCATTTGGATCACTTCACATGCCGCCGCCAGCGCCACCGCCCCCATCACCGGATCGCTGCTCATCTGAAAACGGGCGGCCGCCGCGGCAGGGGGATGGGGAGGGGGAGTCTGGAAGTCGAGGGGCTCGGCGACGCCCATCCATCCGGTGAGAGTGGGCGTCAGACGATCGACGGCGCGCTCGGAGACCATCATGGCGGCCCCGCCGAATCCGGCCCTCATCCACTTGTGGCTGCCCGCCGCCACCACATCCGATGAGGCGCCGTCCACCGGGAACGCCCCCAGCGACTGGATGGCGTCCACCACCAGCAACGGTTCGGGGAACGCTTCACTGAGCTTGGCCAGATCCGCCCGGAAGCCGGTGGCGAAGTCGACGTGGCTTACCGCCACAACCCGGGTGGAGGCGTCGACGAACGGCCGGAGGTGGTCGGGAGTGAGACGAAGGTCAGGCAGGGGGACCCGGCGCACCTCGTCTATCAGGCCCGCTTGCCGGGCGCGGATCCACGGATAGAGATTGGTGGGGAACTCGGCTTCGGGGACCACCACGTTGCCGCCCCGCAAACCGAAGGCGACATGCAGGATCGCCGCCCCGGTGGTGTGTGTGACGCCGACTCTCGGAACGTCTGCGTCCAGGAGTCCGGCGAGTGCCCGCCGCCCACGGCTCATCCCCTCCTCCAGAAGCGTGCTCAGGTTCCCGGTGGCTGAGCAGAAGTCCGCCACATAGTCGGCAACCCTGCTCTTCACCAGCTTGGAGACCGGGGAGATGGCCGCCGAATTCATGAACCCCGGAGGCTCGCGAAACTGCTCCCGATAGGGAGCGGGGAGCGGGGGGAAAGGCATTGGACGGCGCCTCCTTGTCTAGAGCGAGACACCCACCAATGCGCCCAGTTCTTCCAGGGCGTCGATGGGATCCGTCACTTTGATCGTGGTCATACCCATGTTAAGGGCAGTCTTGAGGTTGACGCCGATGTCGTCCAGCATCACTGCCTCGCCGGGCGCCACGCCCAGGCGAGCAAGCGTTATGCGGTAGATCTCCGGCTCGGGTTTGCGAACTCCCTCCACACAGGACTCCACGACGACGTCGAAGTGGTCCGCCACCGACGGCGCGTCCAACCCCTTCCAGTTGTTGGTTACGGCCGCCACCGCCAACCCCTCCTCTCGCAACCGACGCACCGCCGCCAGCATGCGGGGACGGATCTCCACATCGGCTTCGATCCTTCTCATCATCCCCGCCACATCCAGGTCCACCCCGAACCGCCGGGCTTCCTGCCTCAGGCCCCGCTCGAAGGTCTCGGCGCTGATCTCTCCCCGTTCGTGCCGCGCCCAGGCTCCGTCTCCTCCCGCCTCCGTCACGATCCGCCCCACCGTGCCTGCCGCCAAACCCTGATCGGCTTCGAAGGAGGAGATGGTATGCAGGGGCGATTCGAAGACCACTCCTCCTAGGTCGAACAGAACCGCCTTTATCCGGGTCATGCCCTGGGGCGCCGGCGCCGGCGCACCGTGAAACGCAGTCGGTGAACGGGTTCCTCGTCGAGATGGATCACGAAGGAGTAGTCCCCTTCCGACTGGAAGGGCAGCGAGTTGAAGGTGAAGGCGATCGGGTACCCGAACACCGATCCGGGGGGGAGCCTGGAAGGCTGCTTGACGGGGATCCTTCGTTGGAGCATCCGCGGGCCCAGGACGCTCCTCCCATCCTGGTCCTGGAGGTCCACACCCACCTTCACCGGGGACTTGTCCCATCCCCACGGAAAGGTGACTCTCATGCCGATCCCCATGGAGGAGTGCCGGGTGGGGAGAGTCCCCACCAGAAGCTGGTCCCAGCCGCCACCCAGGGCGAAAAGCTTCCCTCCCACCACCTGTACGGCGTCGGCCAGGAAGGCGAAGTCGACAGACGGCTTCAGCCCGGAAAACCCTATCTCCGATATGTCCATTATTCCGCAGCCACCGCCGCGGAGGTTACCTGAAGCAGCGCCGTACAGGAGAGGGAAAGGCGCGCTTGGTAATCTGTCTCCTCAAACCCGCAGATCGTCTGTCGACTATTCCCGGGGAGGAGGTCTCCGTCCCATGTCCAAGTTGGCCCATCGGGATCTGAAAGAACAAGC
Organism: bacterium; assembly: GCA_028819345.1. GTDB lineage: Bacteria > Actinomycetota > Acidimicrobiia > Spongiisociales > ZC4RG35 > Bin76. The sequence goes on from JAPPLW010000099.1 coordinate 166,583, forward strand.
CCGCCAAAGAGTCACCAGCCAACAACCCCGGCTGGAAGAGCTGAACCTGTGGCTCCACGACAACCCTGAAACCGCCTACGAGGAATACCAATCCTCGGCCCGGCTGGCCCAGGTGCTGGAGGGATATGGTTTCACCGTCGAATACCCCGCCTACGACCTGGAAACCTCCTTCGCCGCCCGGTCCGGGCAGGAAGGCCCGGAGTTGGTGATCTGCGCCGAATACGACGCCCTTCCCGGCATCGGTCACGCCTGCGGACACAACATCATCGCCTCGGCGGCGGTGGGCGCCGGTCTGGCTCTCCAACCCCTGACCGAGGAACTGGGGTTCCGGCTCACCGTCCTGGGCACCCCGGCAGAAGAGATCTACGGGGGGAAGGTGGATCTGATCAATGCCGGAGCGTTCGAAGACGCAGCCGCCGCCATGATGGTCCACCCCTCACCCCGCGACGTCGTCGACGGCCCTTCCCTGGCGATCATCCAGTTGGAGGTGGCCTTTCACGGGAAGGAGGCCCATGCCTCGGCGTTTCCCGAAAAGGGCATAAACGCTCTCGATGCGTTCGTTCAGTCCTATGTGAATCTCTCCACCCTCCGCCAGCACATCCTCTCCACCGACAAGATCCACGGGATCATCACCGACGGAGGGAAGGCCCCCAACATCATCCCCGCCCTCACCCGGTCGAAGTGGTACGTCAGGTCCCAGAACTTCGAACGACTCGAAGTGCTGAGAGAACGGGTCCTGTCCTGCTTCGAGGCGGCCGCCCAGGCCACCGGATGCCGGGCGGAGATAGAGCAGATGGGCAACGGGTACACCGAGTTGATCAGCAACCCCCTCCTCACCGAACTCTATGCCGCCAACTCCCAGGCCCTGGGACGGCCCCTGCAAAGAGGCGCCGACCTCAATCCCTCGGAAGCGGGCTCCACCGACATGGGGAACGTCTCCCAGGTTGTGCCCACCATCCACCCGATGCTGTCTCTCCACTGCGCTCCCATCGGGAACCACCAGCCCGCCTTTACCAGCCAGACCATCACCCCCGAGGGCAAGCGGGCGGTCTTCGACGGCGCGGTGGGAATGGCCTGGACCGCCATCGACCTGGCCGCCGGAGACCTCTGGGACAGCCTGTAGACAACCCGTCTCCATCCCCACGACCGGCAGGCGCCTAGGAACCTCCGTGCCGGGGGGACAGGAAGAAGCCCGAGCGGGGCTTGGGAACGAAAAAAGTCGCCTTGGGGGGAATGGGCAGTCGGTTGTCCGCGGCATGGATCACCTGGTCCATCGTGGCCGGGGACAGCATGAAACCGACTCCTCCCTGCTCGGCAACCCGGTCCACCACCGTCTTGGCGCCCTCGTGGTCGGGGATGAAATCCATTCGCGGATCGGTTCTCTCGTCCGCCACGCCCAACAGCGGTTCCAGCACGGTGCGATGAAGGGCCACGGCGTCCATTTCATCTTCGCAGTGGGACAGTCGAATCGACCAGCAGCCCTGGCTGGTAATGGCTATCGCCTCACCCCTGGCGGGCAGGCGCACCGGCGCCCTGACCGCCCCCACATCCTCTTCCAGTCGCTCGGCGGACAGTTCGGCCTTCACCCACCGGTGATAGGGATGGATTCGTAGCTGGTCGGTGGGGAAGGCCACCACCAGCATCCTTCCCGCCGGATGCGCCTCGTCGGCGCCGTACCTCGATGCGTGTCGAATCGAGGCGGCCGCCCGGTGGTGGCCATCCACGATGTAAGCCTTGGGAACCTTGGAGAATTCATCCAGCAACCGGGGAACCACATCCTGGGGGACCACCCAGATCTGGTGCAGATCACCGTTCTCCAGCGTCACGGAGACATCGGGGACAGAGCGGCAGATCTCTTCCACCAAGCCGTCGATCCCCTTGCGGGGCGGATACCCCAGTCCCATGGGATTGGAGCTGTACGGCACCTCTCCCATGTACTTGTACAGCTCATCCTCGCGGTCGCTCCGAGTGGTCTCGTGAGGCACCAACGTTCGCGGGGCCGAAGCCGTCGGCGCATCCCCCACCACGCCGGTCTGCTGATGGACGCTGTCGGTAATCCGGTACACGAACAAGCCTTCCAACGGCGGACCGAAGACGCCCTTTCGCATTTGACGTTCCAGGTAGCCGGCGGCTTGGGAGACCAATTGGCGGAAGGACTTGTTGGGCCATGAGTCGGCGGGGGTGAAGGCGTTAAAGAAGGAATCGGGGTTCTCCGAGGCCCAGCGATACCGCTCGTAGGGAGTCAAGAGATCATCGACGGGCGGAACCACCCGCCACGCGTACTCAGGAGAGACCAGCCGGGTCTGGACCGGCCTCAGCCAGCCACTCATTCCAGTGGCCCGCTCGGGTAAGCGGTCACCCCCAAGATGTAAGGCAGGCCCTCGAGTTCGGTCACCATTGAGTCCGACACCTCTCCCTGCACCTGCACCACCGCCACCGCGGTGCCTGCTCCGCTGAAAACCTGGTTGGTCATGTGCTGCACATTGAGCCCCGATGACTTAATCGACGTCAGGACGCCGGAGAGTACTCCCACCCGATCGATGTGACGAATAGTCAGATAGGTCCCCGCGGGGGAGAGCGCCCCAAGATTCACCACGTTACGCACCTCGCCCCGGGCGAAGTCCGCCATCATTCTTACAACTTCGGCTGCGATGGCGTGCTGGGCCTGGCGCGTGGAAGCGCCGATGTGGTGGGTTACGTAGACGCGCGGATGGCTGGCCAGCTTCGAGTCACAAGCGCCCGAGGCGGCGTCGGCCTCTCCGGAGAAGACATCGATCCCCACCCACAGGTCCTGCCGATCGACTGCCTCCAGCAGGGCGACCTCATCCACCAGTTCGGCGCGTGCGGTGTTGATCAGCCAGGCGCCCGGCTTCATCCGCGCCAACAGGTCGGCCGAGACCATGCCGGTGGTCTCGGAGGTGGACGGGGTGTGGAGGCTGACAATGTCGCACACAGAGAAGAGTTCCTCCAAGCCTGCGACGGTCCCCACGCCCAGCTTCCTCATCTGGTCGAGGGCCTCGAATGTTCTGGGCTTCTCCACGGTAAGCAACTTCAAGCCGAAGGCCCGGGCGCGCTTGGCTACCTCGAAGCCGATCTGGCCCATTCCCACTATGCCCAAGGTCCTGCCATGGAGACCGCGCGCCGCCGAGAACTCTCTCTTCCGCCACTCGTTCCGGCGGATGGCCGTCACGTTGTCGGGGATTCGCCGGTCGACAGCCAGCATCAGCCCCATCGCCAGTTCCGCCACTGCGATCGCGTTCTGGCGGGGAACGTTCGACACCCAGATCGCCTGGCGGGAGGCCGCCTGGCAGTCGATGGTGTTGTAGCCGGCCCCGGCCCGGATGATCCACGCCAGATCGTCCGCCGCATCGATGGCTTCGGCCGTGACCGGGGTGGAACGCACCAACAGGACCTGCACTCCGCGCAGGGCCGCGGCAAGCTCCGCACCGCTGAGTTCAGGGCGAAACTCGCACTCGAAACCCAGTCTCTCCATCTCGGGCAGAAACTGCTCGGGAAAACTGTCTGCCAACAACACTCGCATCGAGGACCGTCCTAGGGAGCATTCCGTCTGGTTGATGGAAGGGCGGGAACCGGGGTAACCTCGTTCTGAACGTGGTTTCGGAGCACTTCGACCCCTCTGCCTGGGAAATTGTACCTGGGTTTTCATTTACCGATATCACGTATCACCGTGCCGTGGATTTGGGAGCCGTGCGGATAGCCTTCGACCGCCCGGAAGTGCGCAACGCCTTCCGGCCCCACACCGTGGACGAGTTGATCACCGCCCTGGAACACGCCCGGCAGTGGAGTCGGGTGGGGTGCGTGCTGCTCACCGGCAACGGCCCCTCTCCCCGTGACGGGGGATGGGCTTTCTGCTCGGGAGGCGATCAGCGGATCAGGGGAAGGGACGGGTACAAGTACGCCGACGGTGCCGATGGCCCGTCCATCGACCCCGCTCGCCTGGGGAGACTCCACATCCTGGAGGCCCAGCGCATCATCCGTTTCATGCCCAAGGTGGTGATCGCGGTGGTGCCGGGATGGGCGGTGGGCGGCGGGCACAGCCTGCACGTGGTCTGCGACCTGACGCTGGCCTGCGGCGACCATGCGATCTTCAAGCAGACCGATCCGGATGTGGCCAGCTACGACGCCGGATACGGGTCCGCCTACCTGGCGAGGATGATCGGGCAGAAGAGGGCCCGGGAACTGTTCTTCCTGGGGAAGGACTACCGCGCGGAGGAAGCCAAGCAGATGGGGATGGTGAACGACGTGATCCCCCATGATCGGCTGGAGGAGATCGCCCTGGATTGGGCCCGGACCATCACCTCCAAGAGCCCCACCGCCCAGCGGATGCTCAAGTTCGCCTTCAACCTGGTGGACGACGGTCTGGTGGGACAGCAGATTTTCGCTGGGGAGGCGACCCGGCTGGGATATGGCACGGATGAAGCGGCCGAGGGCCGGGACGCCTTCTTGGAAAAGCGTCCTCCTCGCTTCGACCAGTTTCCCTGGCACTATTAGCGGCTCGGACCCCAAACTCACCCGTTTCCAGGCGTGGAAGACCGCCGCCCGGCCTCACACCCTCTGGGCGTCGGTGGCGCCGGTCACGGTGGGGACCGGGCTTGCCGTAGGCGACGGAGCGTTCCGATGGGATGCCTTCTTCATGACGCTCATCGTGGGGATTGCCATCCAGGTGGCCGCCAACTTCGCCAATGACGCCTCCGATGCGGCCCGGTCCGCCGACACTCCGGACCGCCTGGGGCCTCGCCGGATGGTTTCGGAGGGGATCATCTCCTCCCGTCAAATGTGGATGGCCACCTGGGCGGCGGTCGCCGTGGCCCTGGCGGCCGGGCTCTTTCTCATCCTGATCGCCGGATGGGTGTTGGTCTGGGTGGGAACTCTCTCGGTGCTGGCCATGCTCACCTATGTCGGGGGACCTTGGCCCTACGGGTACCGGGGACTGGGGGAACTGTTCGTCTTCGTCTTCTTCGGACTGGTGGCCACCGTGGGCACCCGGTTCGTCCATGACGCCACCGCCCCCATCGAGGCCTGGGCGCTGGCCGTCCCGATGGGAACCCTGGCCTCGGCGATCCTGGTGGCCAACAACCTGAGGGACATAGAGACCGACGAAAGGGCCGGAAAGCGGACCCTGGCGGTGATGATGGGCGAGGCTCGCTCCAGAACTTTCTATGCGGCGTTGGTGTGGGTGTCCTTCGCCGCGGTCGGGGCTTCGGCCGCCGTCGGTTTCACACCGGTTGCCACGGTGGCGACGCTGGGACTGGCGTTTTTCGCGGTCGGTCCCGTCCGCGCTGTCTCGGGCGCCGCCCGGGGTGCGGCCCTGACTAAGGTGCTCAAGTCCACTTCGCGCCTGCAGATGGCCACCGCCCTGGTGCTGGCCGTGACCACCGCGGCTTGGGGGTAGTCGGACAGGGCTGAGCGGGAGGGACCGGGCAAGTGCCGGTCCTGGCGGGCAGGCCGCTAGCGGATCGAGGCGGCGTGGTCCCCGCGGGCGACAATGGCCTCCCAGAGTTGAGGGATGCCCCGTCCCTCCGTGGCGACGGTGGTGAGAACCTGCGGCCTGGGGCCGGGACGATGCCCCAGAGAGAGCATCTGACGGAGGGTACGCACCGCCTGATCGGTCCCATCCTGATCGGCTTTGTTGACGCAGAACACCCCGCCTATCTCGAACAGTCCGGCCTTGTCGGCCTGCACCGAGTCTCCCAGGCCGGGGTTGACCACCACCACCACGGTGGGGGTCACCCGCATCACCTCTACTTCCGACTGTCCCACTCCCACGGTCTCCACCAGCACCACCTCGAATCCGGCCAGGGACAGCAACTCTGTGACTGCGCGGGTGGCCTTGGCCAGGCCTCCCAGATGACCGCGGGTTGACATGGACCGGATGAACACCCCCGGGTCGGTGAAATGCCGCTGCATGCGGATCCGGTCTCCCAGCATGGCGCCGCCGGTCAGGGGGCTGGCCGGATCCACCGCCACCACCCCCACCGTCACAGAGGTCTCCCTGATGCACCTGACCAACTCCGAGACCAGGGTGCTCTTCCCCGCACCCGGGGGGCCGGTGATCCCCACCAGCCTCACCGAGCCGTCGCTTGTCCCTGCCGACTCCCACAATTCCCCGAGGGTGGGGTCGTTGGGAAGATGGTTTTCCACCAGGGTTATCGCCCGGGCCAACGCCCTCCTATTCCCGGTGCGCAGGTCGTCCAGCAGACTTGAAAGCTCCGGGCGATGGCTGCCCACTCCGAACCCGATCGGAGCCTAGGCCACGGCTTCGACCGAGACGACTCCCGGCACCTTGGCTTTGAGGATCCGCTCGATCCCCTCCTTCAGGGTCATCATCGACAAGGGGCACCCTCCGCAGGCGCCCACCATCTGGACGGTCACCACTCCCTCCTCCACACCCAGCAAGATGAGGTCTCCGCCGTCCACCTGCACGGCCGGGCGTATGTAGTCGAGGGCCGCCTCGAGCAGCTTCAAGTCAACCTCGGGCAGCGAGGGGCCGTCCGGCCTCTCCGCCTGACGCTTGGGAAGTTCCAGAATTGTCTCGGTCATCTCTTGTTCCTTAACCCTAAGAAACCCTCATCGTAAACGAATCATTCCGCCGGTTACCAGCCGAATAACCGCGTACGATCGTCGTTGTTCATGTCCTGTCGCCTGATCCGGGCCCCCAGCCCACTCAGATCGTGGACCAGGTCTGCATAACCGCGGTCGATGTGCTCCACCCCTCCTATGGAGGTGACGCCGTCGGCCACCAGTCCGGCAATCACCAGGGCGGCGCCGGCCCTTATGTCGGTCGCCATGACCGGACACCCCGACAGGCTCTCCACACCTCGCACGATGGCGTGCTGCCACTCCGTGTAGATGTCGGCGCCCATACGGGCCAGCTCTCCCACATAGCGAAACCGCCCGTCGTAGAGATTCTCGGTAATCACCGAGGTGCCCGTGGCTACCGACAGCACCGCCACCATCTGGGGATGGAGGTCGGTGTGGAACCCCGGATAGGGAAGAGTGGCGAAGTCCACCGCCTCCGGACGGTGCGGCCCCGCCACCCTCAACCACCCCTCCCCTCTTTCCACCTCGCAACCGGCGGCTTCCAGCTTGGTGAGTTCCATGCGCAGGTGGGCGGGCTCGCATCCCGTGATGGTCACCTCGCCGCCGGTGATGGCCCCCGCCATGGCATAGGTGCCGGCTGCAATCCGATCGGACATCACCCGATGAGCCGCCGGACGCAGATTCCTTGTGCCGACAATGCGGATAATGGGACTCCCCACACCGGAGAGGCGGGCGCCCATCTTCTCCAGCTGCACGCCAAGGTCCTCGATCTCCGGCTCGCGGGCGGCGTTTATGATGGCCGAGTCCCCCCTGGCCATCACCGCCGCCATCATCAGGTTCTGGGTGGCGCCCACACTAGGGAAGGGAAGTTCGACCTCGGTTCCCTCCAGGCCGCGGGGAGCCCTTCCCACCAGCACCCCGTGCACCAACTCCAACTCGGCGCCCATCTGCCGCAGACCGTTCAAGTGCATGTCCACCGGACGGGCGCCCAGGTCGTCTCCGCCCGGCAAGGGGACCTTGGCCTCGCCAAACCTGGTGAGCAGGGGACCCAGCAGCAAAATGGAGGCCCTCATGGAGCGGACCAACTCCAGGGGCGCCTCCACGCTCATCCGTTCCGGCACCACCATCGCCAGTTCCTTGTCGGCCAGATCACATCTCACGCCCAGGTGCTCCATCACTTCCATCAACGCCCGCACGTCGGCGATGTCGGGCACGTTGGAGAGGCGATGCCATCCGGGACAGATCAATGTGCTGATCATCTGCTGCAAAACGGCGTTCTTGGCCCCCAGCACTCCCACCGACCCTCGCAGAGGGACTCCGCCTTCCAGGACTATCTCGCTCACGTCAACCCTGATTGTACGAACCGGACCGCCGGAGGCGGAGCACCGTCCACTCCCCGTCCGGGGTCACCAGACACCCGGGTTCAAGTGCGGTAGCCTCTCTCGGTACGTCCTCGGTGACAGGAGAAACATATGAGGGTGGCGATAGGCGCCGACCATGCGGGCTTTCCGCTGAAGCAACACCTGACCGGGTTTCTTGCCGACCAGGGTCACACCGTGTTCGATCTCGGCGCCCACAGTGACGACCGTGTCGATTATCCCGACTACACGCTGGCGGTCGCCTATGCGATAACAGAGGGACGGGCGGACCGGGGAATCATGATTTGCGGAAGCGGGGCAGGCGCTTCGATCGTCGCCAACAAGGTCAAAGGCATACGGGGCTCGATCGCACACGACACCTACACCGCCCGTCAGGCGGTGGAACACGACGATATGAACCTGCTCTGCCTGGGTAGCAAGGTGATTGGAACGGCTCTCGCCGAGGAGTTGGTCAAGGCCTTTCTCGACGCGCAACTGGTAAGGGAGGAGGCCTATATGCGCCGGCTGGCCAAGGTAAAGAGCCTGGACGACCAGCGGTAGACGCCGACCGGACTCAACCTCCGGTCTGACCGATGAGGTCCTGGAGTTCAGCCATGCTCTGGGTTGCAAGCTGCTGGAAGGTCAGAAGTCCCTCCACCCCGATGGCCGCCGCCACGCGGTACACCACCTTGCCCTCTGCGTTGACGGCCACCCAGTAGGGGAAGGCCGACAAACCATACGCCGTGGACACCCGGTTGTTCAGGTCCATGATGGTGGGCGAGGTCCACCCCTCTCTCTCCAGCCACTCGCTCGGGGGCCAGTTGGGCCGGGACCGGTTGATCGAGGTAGCCACCGCGTAGAGATCCACCTCGGGAGTTCCCCCCGTCTGGTTGAGCCACGCCTGGATCTGGGGGACTTCCGCCTGACAGTGAGGACACCAGTGCGCCAGGAACACGATCACCTTGGGCCGCCCGTCGGCCGGGTCGATGGCCACCGGATTGCCTCTCCAGTCGGAGCCGGTCGCCTTGGGCGCATCCCATCCGAAGGCGACGTCCTGGCCGACGGGTGCGTTCCCGGTCAGCACCGGGAGAGGGTCGCCCTGGACTGTCACCTCTGCGGTCTCCGGCTCGGAGCCGGACACCGTGAAGAACGCCACCAGTCCGGCGACCACCACGGCTACCCCCGCTCCCAGGATGATCACCAGTTTGTTCCTGCTCTTAGCCACCATCTGTCACTTCTCCCGTGGAGACCGACTTCCCGAAAGCCAAGAGAATAGCGACTATCAGGGCGAACACCGCCCCGGCCATGAAGGGGATGGACACGAACCCGAATTCCTCGACGTAACGCGCCGAACACGGCACTCCCATCCCGCACACCCCGGCGCCGGCGTCCGGAAAGACCTGCACCAGGTAGTGATAGACACTGATCGCCAGTCCCGCCACCGCCAGCGGGAGTGCGTACCGGCGGACACGCGAGTCGCCTTCAGAGCCCAGGAGATCCACCCCGAAGATCACCACCATGGGATACATGGCGATCCGCTGGTACCAACACAGCTCGCAAGGCTCATAACCGATCACCTCCGAGAACACCAGGCTCCCGGCGGTTGCGGTGGCGGCCAAGAGGAAGGCGGGCCACCTCCATGACCCGTCCAGGCCCAAGCCGCCCACGGCCCGCCGCACCGGGCGGAATGCCAACGCCACGGCCGCCGCCAGGGCCATCAGGACCAGAAGCGCCAGGAAACGGTTGTATAGCTGTACGGACATCTTTTTCGAATGGATTGAAAGTAGCCCCGACGGGATTCGAACCCGCGTTACCGGCTTGAAAGGCCGGCGTCCTAGGCCGCTGGACGACGGGGCCCTGTCTCGGCAATCTCCGTAGCCGACTCGGCCAAGATGCTAGCCGATCCCGGTTGGTACGGAGAAGAGCGTTAGCTCTGGCTACCCCGCATGTTGCGTTGGGCCCGGCGGGAGCTTTCCAGCACCATTTCGAACAGTCTCTCCACGTAATCCGGGTCGAGTTGGGTGAGGAGGGCCTCCTCACGCACCACCTCCAAGAGCTCGGCCTCCCGGTCGGGCACCTTCACCGGCCAGCCCTGTTCGGCCTTGGCCCGGCCCACCTCCAGGCTCAGCTGCCGCCTGCGGGCCAGCAGCCGGACGATCTCCCGGTCGACCAGGTCGATGCGGTCTCGGAGCCGGCTGATACCCAACTGCACCATCAGGTCGGCGAACTCGTCCAGGGTCAACTGCCGCGGGCCTTCGGTCTTGGCCGCCTCGGGCCGGGGATGGACCTCCACTATCAGGCCGTCCGAGCCCACTCCCTGGGCGGCCAACGCCAAGGGCGGCACCCGCGTCGCGCCCCCGGAGGCGTGGCTCGGATCCACCAGCACCGGGAGGTGGGAGATCTCCTTGAGTTGGGGGACGGCTGTGATGTCCAGAGTGTCGCGATGGCCGGTCCCGAAGGTGCGGATGCCCCTCTCCACCAGGATGATCTGATCGTTCCCTTCGGCCATGAGGTACTCCACCGACCACAGGAACTCGTCGAGGGTGGCCGAGGGACCCCGGCGAATCATCACCGGCTTCCCGGAGCGACCCGCCACTCTCAACAACTCGAAGTTCTGCATCGAGCCGTGATGGATCTCCAGCAGGTCGACCAAGTGCCCCGCCTCCTCCAGTTCCCGCTCCTCCATGATCGGCATGGCAACCGGTAGACCCACCCGCTTGCCGGCCTCGGCCAGGAGCTTGGCCCCTTCGAGCCTCAGACCCCGGAAGAAGTAGGGAGAGTTGGCCTGCCGGTAGGTGGCGGCTCGGAGGATGGAAGCGCCGCCGTCGGCCACGGCCTCCGCCACGGTGTTGATCTGTTCTTCACTCTCCACCGCGCAGGGCCCGGCAATGACCGGGAACGGATCGCGTCCAAACCTGGTGCCTCCCACCGTCACCACGGTGGGCTTCGATCGGCTTTCCTTGGTTGCTTGTCTCTCCACTGCCTTACCTCTTTGCTGTTTGCGCTCGGGAACCGGCGCCGGGCAAAAGAAAACCCGGAGCCGGGCTCCGGGTCAGGCGCTCGTCGGTTGTCGGTCCGCGCTATGCCCTCCGGAGCCGGGGCCCGGTAAAGACGAAATAGCGAACGTATCCTTCTGCCTGCATCAGGAGGGAAATATTACCCCACCTCCGGGGGATGTCGCAAATGGTCCTCGCCGGTTTGGCTCTCCTGGGCATTAGCTAACGGCTCCGCCCCCAAACTTGCATCCCCCTCGGGGGAGACGCTCGGCTGGCGTCGGCGGAACCACCAGAACAAGGCCACTCCCAGCGCCGCTCCTCCCACCGCACTCACCTGGTTCCAGGTAAACCCGCCCAGCGTGGCGTCGCCCATCCCGAAGCGGAGGGAGTCCAGCACGAACCTCTGCACGCCGTACCACACCACCCAGACCGAAAAGAGCTGTCCGTACCGGAGGGGCGCCCGGCGATAGACCAGCCACAAAACCGCCAGCAGGATCCCCGCGCCCACCATGTCGTAGAGAGCGACGTGGTGGTAGACGCCACAGATCCCGTCCGGGCCCGCCTCGGCAACGGTGCACTCCAGCCCGTTGTGCTGCGGCGCCAGGTCATACCCGGGCCGGACCTCATACCCCCAGGGAGCGGTGGTGGCCCTGCCCAGGTGCTCGACAATGGCGAGATCCCCGATCCTCCCCACCACCGTGCCGGTTGCCAGTCCGAAGCTGGCCAGGTCCAGATGGAGCAGGATCGGCAGTCGGCTGCGGCGCAGCCTCCAAAGCCCCACCACGATCCCTCCTACGAACCCGCCCATTATGGAGTAGTTGCCAACCACCGGATTGAGAGCCGCCCACCCTGCTCCGTCCAACAAAGCGGCGGGCGCGGTCAGAAGGCGAGCCCCCAGGAGGCCTCCTATCAGAATCCACACGGCCAGAGAGTGAAAACCGGCCGGATCGAATCCTCGCCGTTCCAATAAGCGGACCACCACCCAGAAGCCCGCAAAGAAGCCCACTGCCGCGAACACGCCGTGGAGAGAAAACTGCAACGGCCCGATGTCCCAGACCGGTATGGGGGGATAGGCGATGGTAGCCATCAGCCGGAAAGCCTAATGGGGACCCGCGCCATCGGGTTCGTCCGGCAGCGCGACCTGCTCAGAAAACGGCGGCTAGCCTGACAAGGGAGACGCTCGATCCAGCCAGGGATATGAAATGACCGAAACACCGGAGGGCGGCTAGCGTGACCAACGAATCCGACGGGGTGGCCATTGTCACCGGATCAGCGGGAGGCATCGGCTCTGCGGTGGCGACGACTCTCCTGGAAGGCCACCCCCAGATTCGGTGTGCGGCGGTCGACCTCAAGCCCGGCCACGCTTCTCCACTCATCAAGGAATACGGGCCCCACCGTGTGCTGGAGGTGCTGTGTGACGTATCGAGGCCCGAAGACATCAGCCGAGCCATGCGAGAGGTCGAAGCCTGGGACACACCGGTAGTCGGCCTGGTCAACTGCGCCGGGATTCAGTTGGCCGGATCCACCGTCGACTTTCCTCCCGAAGATTGGCAGAAGGTACTCGATATCAATCTGTCCGGGACCTTCTATTGGTGCCAGGCCGCCGGTCGGCACATGATGGACAACCAGGGAGGAGCAATCGTCAATATTTCCTCGGTCTCTGAGTTCTTCGGCTGGCCGCTCCGGGCGCCGTATGCCGCCGCCAAGGCGGCGATCAGCGCTCTGACCAGGACGCTGGCCACCGAATGGGCCCACCTGGGAATCCGGGTCAATGCGGTGGCCCCCGGCTTCATCGACACGCCTCTCGCCAGGGAGGCCATAGAGAGCGGCAGGCTCTCCAAGCCCGACGCAGACGCTCTTCACGCCCAGTTGCGCTTCGGATCCACCGCCGAACTGGCGGAGGCGATCACCTTCCTGCTTTCCCCGCGGGCAAGCTTCATCACCGGGGAGACTCTCAAAGTGGACGGGGGTCTGACTGCCAAGAAACTCGACTGGCCGCCATCACCATAAATGGTTGCCCGGTATTCTCCTTCCCATCCGCACTGCCGGTTCTCTATGGCCCATTTGAGTAGCAAGTTCAACCGATCCAAAGACACAGAATGAGAGTAGGAGTGGGCCGCGGGGTCATCACGCCGCCGATCGGAATCGAACACGCCGGGTGGGGAGCGCAGGTCCATCATCGAGCGGAGGGGGTGCATCTGGACCTGTGGGTCACCGTGGTGGTGGTGGAGGGAGAAACCGACACTTTTGCCATCCTCGACTACGACCTGATGGTGGTTACGGTGGACGACTCCAACCGTATTCGCAGAGATGTGGCCGGGGTGTTGGGCATCGACCCCTCCAATGTTCGGGTCTCCTTCACCCACACCCACGCGGGGCCGGTGTGGTCGGACTTACTGGGACCCCGATCGGGGCGGGAGGGCCACGAACTGGTGCCGGGCTACCGAGAGACCGTCTGGTCCCAGACCCTTGGCGCCACCCATCAGGCCAAAGCGGCACTCCGTCCGGCCCGGATGGCGGCGGGATGGGGGGAAAGCGACATCGCAGTCAACCGCAGACTCCGGGCGCCCACCGGCGAACTGGTGGTCGGCCAGAATTTCGAAGGCTTCGCCGACCACCGCGTGCTGGTGGTGCGATTCGACGACATGGACGAGAACCCCCTGGCGGCGCTGGTTTGCTACGCGGCCCATCCCATCATTCTCGCCTACCAGAACCGTCTGCTCAGCCCGGACTTTCCGGGGGTGGCCAAACGGGTCGTGGAAGAACTGACCGGCGCCGCCTGCCTGTACCTGCAGGGATGTGCAGGAAACGCCATGACCATCGAGGCTTTCACGGGAGACTTGGGAGCCGCCGAGCGGATGGGGACCATGCTGGGGGCCGAAGCCGCCAAGGTCTTCACCAGCATCCGCACCCGGCCCACCCGGCGAAGATTCGGTGGCATCGTCGAATCGGGAGCACCATTGGGGATCTGGGTGGATGAACCCCTTCCCGACCGCGAGCCGGTGATCAAAGTGATCGAACGGAACATCGAGATGCCCCTTCGCCCCACCGAGGAACCCGCCCAGGCAGAGAACCATGCCCAGAGTCTGTCACGGAAGTTCCTGGAGTTGGAGAAGTCGGGCGCTCCCGCAGACCGGGTCGCGGATGCCCGGTTCCGCGCCCGGCGCGCCATGATCAGCGCCGCCTGGGCCAAACTGGGCCGAGGGAGGGCTCACCTTCCCACCACCCTGCACGGGATCAGGATCGACTCCGTGGCCTTGGTAGGTTTTCCAGGAGAACCCTTTGCGGAGACGGGAGCGCGGGTCAGGGAGGCCTCCCCGTTCGAATACACCCACATGGCCGGATACTCGAACGGTATCACCGGGTATGTTCCCACCGCCGAGGAGTTCAAGAGAGGGGGCTACGAGCCCAACTGGGCGACCGCCTACACCTCCGAGGCAGCTTCTGTTCTGGAGAGAGAGGCCGCCATGCTCCTGCGGGACCTGGCCGACCGCGACGGGGGTTAAGCCATAACCGGCCCCGCCTCACCCGACAAGTCGCCTGCAGAAGGCCAGCCTCTCCTAGAGGTGGGGAATCTATCGATTTCATTCGAGACTCACTCGGGGGTGCTTTCCGCTATCGAGGATGTCAGCTTTGTCCTTCACCCCGGCGACATCCTGGGATTGGTGGGGGAATCCGGATCCGGAAAGACAGTGACGGTCTCCTCCCTGGTGGGGCTCCTTCCCGACAATGCCCGAATCGACGGTGGTCGGGTCCTCTACAGGGGCCAGGATCTGCTGACGCTGTCCGATGGAGAGTTGGAAGGGATCCGGGGCAAAGAGATCGCCATGGTGTTCCAGGACCCCATGACCTCACTGAATCCGGTGATGCGGGTGGGACTCCAGATCACCGAAGCGCTCAGAATCCATGGCTTCTCCCGCTCCGACGCCCGGGAGAGGGCCCTGGAACTCCTGGATCTGGTGGGTATCCCCAATCCTCGCCAACGGTATCGCCAGTTCCCCCACGAGCTTTCGGGTGGCATGAGGCAGCGAGTGGTCATCGCCGTGGCTATCGCCAACCAGCCCGCCGTCCTCATCGCCGATGAGCCCACCACTGCTCTGGACGTAACCATCCAAGCCCAGGTCCTGGAAGTGCTGGCGGCAGGCTGCGGGGCAACCGGCGCCTCGATGATCCTGGTCACCCACGACCTGGGAGTGATTGCCGAAGTCGCAGACCGGGTAGCGGTGATGTACGCGGGCCGGATTGTGGAAACCGGAACGGTCGAGACCATTTTCGAAAAGCCCCGTCATCCCTACACCATGGGACTGTTCAGCAGTCTCCCCAGGCTGGATGCGAAACTGGAACACCTGCAACCGATTCCCGGAGTTCCGCCAACTCTGGCCGCAAGACCTGCCGGATGCGCCTTCCACACCCGGTGCGCCTTGTCAGCAGGACGCCAACCGTGCCGCGACCAGGTTCCGGAGTTGGCTTCACTGGGCGGCGGCCAAAGCGGCGCCTGTCATTATCTGGCCGAAACCGGTTGAGGTCAAAACTGAGGCATCCTTGGGGAGCGGAATCTGAGCTAATGTGGCCTCCGCCTCTTGAAGGTTCGCCCCAGGCCTGGTTGTCTGACAAGGAATGTCGATGTATCTTGGGCGATTGGAGTCATGGAAGCGCTCAGCCTGTGCTTCCCTAGCGAAACAGGAGAAGAAAATGAAGAGACTTAGAGGCCGGGCATTGCTCGGCATCATTGTCGCCTTGACGTTGTTTGCGACCGCATGCGGCGATGATGGTGCGGCCGACGAGGCCGCCGCCGAAGCAGCAGCCCAGGCCGAGGCAGCAGCAGCAGCCCAGGCCGAAGCCGACGCAGCACAAGCAGCAGCGGCAGCAGCCCAAGCCGAAGCCGACGCAGCACAAGCAGCTCTGGAGGCAGCCCAGGCCGAAGCCGACGCGGCTCAGATGGCGCTGGAAGAGGCCGAGGCAGCAGCAGCGGCCGGTGGTGAGGAGGCCCAGGCAGCCTTGGACAAGGCCATGCAAGCAGCTGAGGAAGCCGAAATGGCAGCCATGGACGCAGCCAAAGCTGCCGAAGAAGCACAAATGGAGGCCGACGAATCGCAGAAGCAGGTCGAAGACGCCCAGATGCAGGTCGAAGAGGCTCAGATGCAGATCGATGAGTTGATGAGCGGAGGCACCATCGTCTTCGGCACCAACCAGGAGCCGTCGCAACTGGACGCTTTTGCCTCCACCACGGTGAACGACCAAGCGGTGGTAGCCCAGATTTACGAGACGTTGGTCATCCTGGGCCAGGGTATGCAGATCCACCAGGGCCTGGCGACTCATTGGAACCAGAGCGCCGACGCCACGGAGGTGACCTTCACCCTCAGGCAGGGCGTCACATTCCACAACGGTGATCCCCTGGACGCCGCCGTGGTGAAGGCCCACTTCGACCGCATGAAGGGCGACGTGTCCGGATCCCAGACCGCCTTGATCGCCACCAACTTCCAAGACGCCGAAGTGATCGACGACTACACCGTCAAGTTGATCTTCTCGGCGCCCGTGCCCGACATCCTGATCGATCTGGCCGCTCCCGGCGCCGCCATCACCAACGCCGCCGCCGTGGAGGCGCTCGGAGACGACGCCGGTCGCCAGCCGATTGGAACAGGCCCCTTCATCTTCGAGGAGTGGGTGGAAGGAAGCCACATCTCGCTGGTACGCAACCCCGACTGGACATGGGGCGCGTTCTCCTTCTATGGCACCACCGGCCCGGCGCGCGCCGAGCGGGTGGTCTTCCGGTTCATCCCTGACGAGCAGGCCCGGACAGCGGCGCTCTCGACGGGTGAGATCCACTTCCTGGACCTGGTCCCTTTCCAGAACATCGCCCCGCTCGAGGCTCTGGACGGCATCACGGTTGAGGGATTCTCCCTCCCCGGATTGCCCCAGGTCAACTACATCAACCCCAACATCTCGCCGACCTCCGACATCCGGGTGCGCCAAGCCATCCTGCATGCGGTGGACCAGGACGCCATGGTCCAGGCAGTGTTCTTCGGTCGTGCACCCCGGGCCTACGGTCCCCTCTCGAGCGACTTCGCCGAGTACGACCCGATCGTAGAGACCTACTACCCCTACGATCCGGACCTCTCGGTGGAACTTCTGGAGGAAGCCGGATGGGCCCTGGATGACGACGGGATCCGCCGCAAGGACGGCGAGACGCTGAGGGCCCGCATCATCGAGAACCGCAGTTGGAACCCCTGGGTAACCCTGTTACAGGCCCAGTTGGGAGATATCGGTTTCGATGCCGAGGTCATCACCCTCGAGGGTGGCGGATACTTCCAGCAAACCGGTGAGACTCAATACGAGTTGGCCTCGATGGGCGACGTATTCGGGTCCCCCGCAACTCTGAGAAGGGACTTTCATTCCTCCTCGGTCGGCCCCGGCAACATCAACGTCGGGCATATAGCCGACTCCGAGTTGGATGCCCTGCTGGATGCGGCGTCCACCGAAGTGAACCTCGGCAAGCGCGCCGAAATCCTCTCGGAGGTGCAGCGCTACATCATGGATCAGGCCTACATAGTCCCGATCATCGAGTTGCACTTCTTCACGGCATTCTCAAACGCCCTGAGCGGATTCTCGGTTGACGGCACCGGGTTCTACAAGTACTTCGCCGGTGCGTCAATCAGCGGCTAGCGGTTGATCGAAGACCGGTAGAAACGGCGCCGGCCTGAGGTCGGCGCCCGGGGCGGCGGTGCGGGCACCCATGCCCCCCCCCAACAATAGGCCACCACGCGGGTGGAAACCCCCTGGTGAGATAAAAAACGGTGGAAT
>JAPPLW010000099.1:184308-274930 GCA_028819345.1 bacterium
AAACTCACTGCCGGGGGCCGTTTTGGGGGGGGGGGTTGTTTTTCCCCCCCCCCCCCCCCCGGGGGGGCGGGGCGGCGGGCCGCGCGGGGGGCCGCCCCCCCCCCCCCCCCCCCCCCCCCCCGAACCTATCGGACACCAGGCGGATGAACAGACCTTGCTGAGATACATAGTCAGCCGGCTGGCTCTCACCATCCCTGTGCTGGTAGGAGCCGCCATTCTGATCTTCTTGCTCATGCAACTGGTGCCGGGCGACGCCGTGTCGGCCAGGATGGCGGGGGGCGCCAAGCTCTCTCCCGAGCAACAGGAGCTGATGCGGGAGGCGCTGGGCCTCAACCGCCCTCTGCTGGTGCAATTGGGCGACTATTTGTGGGGGCTGGTACGAGGGGACCTGGGACGCTCGGTGTCCGGGCGCTCGGTGCTGGGACTGGTGGGAGCCCAGATTCCCTCCACCCTGATCCTGGTGGCTGCGGGGATGGCGGTAGCACTGGTGATCGGGATCCCCCTCGGGGTACTGGCTGCCCGGCGTCGCAACACCATGGTGGACACCGCCGCCATGGGTACCGCGGTGCTGGGACTGTCGGTCCCCCAGTTCTGGCTGGGACTGATGCTGATCTTTCTATTCGCCGTCAATCTTGGATGGTTCCCCGTACTCAGTTCGGGAGGCTTCGACGGATTGGTGCTACCCGCGGTGTCTCTGGGCCTTGCCGAGGCCGCCATCCTGGCCCGGCTGGTCAGGAGCAGCCTGATCGAGTCCCTGGAGCAGGACTACATCACCACCGCCCGGGCCAAGGGCGCCTCGGACTCGCGGGTGACCTGGAGGCACGGCCTGCGCAATGCCCTGGTCCCGGTTGTGACCATGATCGGCCTACAGATCGGGAACCTCCTGGGCGCCTCGGTGGTGATCGAGACACTGTTCGGGCGACAGGGCGTCGGCAAATTGGTGGTGGACAGCATCCTCCAGCGCGAGCTTGCGGTGCTTCAGGGGTCCATCCTCATCCTTGCTTCCATCTTCGTGTTGATCAACGTGGTGGTCGACATCTTCTACAAGGTGCTCGACCCGAGAGTCAAACTGGGAGCCGCCTGAGATGATCGACGCCTCCCCGGCTCGGACGCAGGCCACCGAAACGGTCCACCTGTGGCGCAGGCTCCTGTCCCATCGGTCGGTGGTGGTGGGGGGCATTCTCTTCGCCCTGGTCCTGGTAGCGGCCCTGTTCGCCGGATGGCTGGCGCCATTCGATCCGTTGGACACCGATCCCGCCAATGCCCTCCAGCCTCCCGGACGCGATCACTGGATGGGCACCGATCAACTGGGTCGGGACGTCTTCAGCAGGGTAATCCATGGCGCCCGCCCATCCCTGATAATGGGCGTGGTGCCCATGATCATCTCCTCGATCATCGGGACTGCCTCGGGAATGATCATCGGTTACTACGGGCGATGGGCCGACCTGATGATGACCCGCTTCGTGGACATCGCCCTCGCCTTCCCCCCGATCCTGCTGGCGTTGACGGTGGTGGCGGTGCTGGGACCGGGTCTGTGGAGCATTGCCTTGGCGCTGGGTCTCTCGGGAATCCCCTTTTACTTACGTATGGCCCGGGGCCAGGTCATTCAGGCCAAAGAGGCTCCCTTCGTCCAGACCGCTGTCTCCATAGGGGCCAGCGACGCCCGGGTGATGTTCCGCCACATCATCTACCGGGTGTTCCCTCCCATCCTGGTGATGATGACCATTCACGTGGCCGGGGCGATCCTGGCCGGCGCGGCGCTGAGCTTTCTAGGACTTGGTATCCCACCACCCACCGCGGAGTGGGGAACAATGATCCAGGACGGGCGCCAATTCCTGGTACTTTCGTGGTGGATGGCGTTCTTCCCCGGCGTGGCGCTGGCCATTACGGTGTTCGCCACCAACCTCCTCGGCGACGGGTTGAGAGACGTGATCGACCCCAGATCGAAAGGAGAACCGATCAGATAATGGAACATAGAGTGGCGGTTGTCACCGGCGGCGCCGCCGGCATCGGACGGGGATGCGCCTTCCGGCTGGCGGCGGATGGTTTCCGGGTGGCGCTGGTCGACATCGACGTTGATGGGGGCAATCAGGTGGCAGACCGGATAAACGAGGTCGGCGGGGACGCGTTCTTCCTCGAATCGGACATCGGAGAGCCCGACGCCTTCAAGCAGATAGTGGCAGAGGTGGCCCACCGGTGGGACGCCTTGCACGTGCTGGTCAACAACGCCGGACTGGACTACAACGAGCCCCTGTCGGAGATGACCGTCGCCGCGTGGGACAGGTGCCTGGCGGTCGATCTCCGGAGCGTCGCCTTTTCAGCCCAGGCGGCCGCTGATCTAATGGAGCGTTCCGGAGGGGGCAGCATCATCAACATAGCCTCGGTGATGGCCTGGTACACCGTCCCCGACTACGGCGCCTACACGGCCTCCAAGGCCGGAGTGACCGGTCTCACCAGGACCCTGGCCCTGGAACTGGGACCGAGGGGGATCCGGGTGAACGCCATCGCTCCGGGATTCATCGACACCACCGCCTGGGAGAGGGTGCTGGCGAAGATGGACGACCCGGAGGAATTCGCCGCCTCGATTTCCGCCCTCCATGCCGTGGGGCGGCGGGGAAAACCCGCCGACATCGCCGGGGCGGTGGCATTCCTGGTCGGAAACGACGCCGGTTTCATCACCGGCCAGACCCTGGTGGTCGATGGAGGTTTGACGGCTCAAATACGACTTGGCTAATGCGGCTGCAAGGCGTCTCTCTACTGCGGGAATGGACCGTTTAGCTGAACAGAGGCTGGCCGGGAGTGTCGGGGGTCATCACCGAGATGTGCCAACCTCCCAGGTTGGCCAGAAACAACTGCTCCAGGTCCGAGCCTCCGAAGGCGCAGTTGGTCACCCGGTTCATGGTCAGGCCTCGCTCGTCCCGGGCCACCAGTTCGATTTCCCCGCCGGGGCGGATGCGCTCGAGGGCGCTGGCTCCGAATGAGGTCACGTACAGGTTCCCGTCGGCGTCAAAAGCCAACCCGTCGGGCATGGGCAGCAGGGCTCCCGGGGCGCACACCTGCTCGGGAGGGGTTCCCGATCCGTCCAGGGGAACCCGTACCACATCGTCGGTGGCGGTCTGGGCGACGTACAGAAACCGGGCATCCTGATCGATGGCCAACCCGTTGGCGTAATAGAAGGGACCCGAGTGGAACACCGTGGCCTCGCCGCCGGGGTTGATGCGGTAGATCTCCCCGGTGGGTCCCGGGTAGTCCCCGGAGCCCGACACGTAGAGACTCCCGTCGGGTCCGAAGGCCGGGAAGTTGGGTCCCCTCAGGGGACGGCCGTCCACCGAGTCGCAAAACACCTCCCATTCGCCGGAGGCGGCAACCCTGACGATTGTGTTGTCCTGGGTGCAGACATAGCAATGGCCGTTGCGGTCGAAGGCCAGGCCGGCGGCCATGGCTTTCAACTGGCAGATCACTTCGGGCTGACGGGTATCGGGGTCTATTACATAAATCTGCCCTGCCTCCCCCCCGGCCCAGACCCGGCCGTCGGGGTCGATCGCCACGCATTCGGGATGGTCAAGACCGGCGCTGTAAACCTCTACCTGGCTCATTTCACTTCATCTCCTTTCATAACTCGCTGAGCCGCACGCTCAACCATGCCTTATGGGTCTCTCCACCCCTCAGCACCGGCGCCTGCCCACGGTCTATGGCGGCAGCCAGCCCATCGGCGGGCCAGGCGTTCACCGGCTCGACCGCCATCGAACTGAGCCGGCCGTACCAGGGGAAACGCGAAGCCTGCCGGTTTATCCACAACCAGGCATAGGGAAAGGCGTCCGCCGACCATTCAAAGGTCAACCGATCGACGGTGTCAGGTCGCAGGAAGTGGCAGGCTGGTTCGGGAATGTCTGTGAGATACGCCAAACGTTCCACGGGTCGGCGGGGCATCTCGCCCAGGTCGACTGCCTTACCCTCCCGGTCCTGTACCCATGGCCACGAGTACCCGCATCCCGGTGACAGGTCGTCCTCGGGTACGCCCAATCCCGGAACCTCCAGACGGGCCCCCTCCATGATCATGCGGGTGCCAGGCGGCGCCTCGAAGGTGGGGTGATGGCCCCACAAGTAGTGAAAATCCATCTCCGACGGATTGTGGACCTCCTCTTCCAGGTGAAGGCTGGGGCTCTGGGGATCGAGACTCATCTTGCGGGTCAGGACCAGCGGGATGTGGGTATAGCAGCGGAGGGTGGCCTGGCTATCACGGGAAGTATCCAGGATCTCCCACGGCGCCAGGGATGCTTCACCGTGAACGGGGTGGGTGACGCCCGCTACAGTGCAACCCGCCCCAGCGTTGGGGAACATCTCTTGCCACCCACCCCGATGCTCGGACAGCCAATCGAGGTCGGAGGAGTAATAGGACGCGCCGGCCGAGGCGCGCAAAGGCCACTCGGAATCGATCCAGGCCAGACGATTTCGCCCCCCCGGCCGGCCCAACCAGAGGATCTCCGCTCCCTTCATCTCATCGACCCTCACCTCGAGGTGGGCGGTTCGAAGTCGGATCATGGGTGTGTTCTGACTGCTTCCACCTGCTCCGGGAAGTGACATGCCGCTCTCCCGCTTCCGGCCAGGCGATGTTCCAGCGCCGGCGTCTCGGTTGCGCACAGTTCCTGCGCCTTCCAGCACCGGGTCCGGAACCGACAGGCCGAAGGAGGATGGAGAGGACTCGGCACGTCGCCCTCCAGGAGGATGCGGCTCCGTTCCTTCCGAGAGAACGGCTCGGGAACCGGGACCGCCGACACCAGGGCCTGGGTATAGGGATGACAGGGCCGGGAGAACACCTCCTCCCTATAACCCCACTCGACGATCCTTCCCAAGTACATGACAGCCACACGTTCGCACACGTGACGCACCACGGACAGGTCGTGGGCGATGAAGAGATAGGCCAGCCCCAGGTTCTGCTTCAACTCGATCAGGAGATTGATGATCTGCGCCTGGATGGAGACATCCAGGGCCGACACCGGCTCATCCAGCACCAGGAGCTTGGGCTGCAACGCAAGGGCCCGGGCAATGCTGATGCGCTGGCGCTGGCCTCCTGAGAACTCGTGGGGGTACTTCCGGGCGTCGCCGGGATGCAATCCCACCAGTTCCAACAGGTCTGCGACCCTCCCGGGGTCGGGACGCCGCCCTTCATGGACCACCAGGGGCTCGGCCACGATTTCTCCGGCTTTCATACCGGGGTTCAGGGAAGCGAATGGATCCTGGAAGACGATCTGCATGTGGCGCCGCAGCGGTCGCATCTCCCGTCTCCCCAGGTCGGTGATGTCCCGACCCATGAACACAACCCGACCGCTGGTGGGGGTCAGCAGCCGCATCATCAGCCTTGCCACCGTGGACTTTCCGCAGCCCGACTCTCCCACCAGCCCCAGGGCCTCACCCTCTGAGATGGAAAAGCTCACTCCGTCTACCGCTCTCAACTGGCGCCAGCGCCCCACTATCCCCTCCATTCTGACCGGATAGTGCATGACCACATCCTCCAGACTCACCAAAGCCCGGCCATTGCCATTCATCATCCTGTTTTCAGAGTAGCAACCCGCAGTCACCCGCCACTCTGGGAGCGCTGGAAGGAGGAGCCGGCTGGCGGCCCGGATTGGGAAGAGCAGGCGCAGATCGTATCATCTGGCCTATATGATCTGGCGGCACCTGGGGCGGCTCATACGACCACTCATCAGATGGGGATCGCTGGTTGCCTTAACGGTTTTCAGTCTGGCCGCCTGCAGCCTGGTGGAGATCGAGGACGCCCCTCTCACCACCTTCGAACCCGCCGGACCCTTCGCCGAGAGGATCGACGCGGTGTTCTGGCAGGTGTTCTGGATCGCGGTGGTCATCTTCGTGGTGGTCGAGGGCGGAATCCTTCTCATAGTGCTCCTCTTTCGCGACAGGGAAGGACGAAAGGAACCCCGCCAGATCCATGGCAACAACAAGCTGGAGATCACCTGGACCATCATCCCCGCCCTGATACTGACCGTGATCGCGGTGCCGACCATCCAGGGGGTGTTCGACCTGACCGAATGCGGCGACGACGCCATGCCGGTGGAGATCATCGGGCATCAGTGGTGGTTCGAGTACCGGTACCCCGACCACGGGATCGAGTCCGCCAGCGTTCTTGCCATGCCCATCGACCGGGAGGTCTGCGCCTACATGACGTCGGCAGACGTACTTCACAACTACTGGGTTCCCCACCTGATGGGAAAGCGTTATCTGGTCCCCGGTCAGGAGACCACCCTCAGGCTTCAGGCCGATGAACCCGCCGAGTATTGGGGGCACTGCGCCGAGTTCTGCGGTCTCTCCCATTCGCTGATGAGGGCCAGGGTGATCTCGATGACCCAGGCGGATTTCGATGGCTGGGTCGCAGCCCAGCAGCAATACGCCGTCCCGCCCGCACCCGACACTCCTGCCGAGACCGGATTGAAGGTGTTCCAGGAGCAAGGATGCACCCAGTGCCACACGGTTGACTACGGACCCGACTACCAGGGCACCAACCTGGTGGCGGACGAATTCTTCAACGGCCCGAACCTCACCCACTTTGCTTCCCGCAGCGTGTTCGCCGGCGCCATTCTCCCCCGCGAGGGGCAGTCCTGGTCGGATGGTCTGCGGGAATGGCTGGCCAACCCTCCCAAGGTCAAGCCCGGGTCCTTCATGCCCAACCTCGACCTAACCCACCAGGAGATAGAAGACCTGATCGCCTGGCTGGATACCCTGAAGTGAGCGTAAACTTGCACCTGAGCAGACCCCTTCCCGAGAAAGTCCCTTCGACAGCCGCCAGGCCGGAGTTCTCCACATGACCGCCACCGCAGAGCGCCGCCCCGCCACGACCATCTTCCGAAGGCCCCGTTCAACCACGGGATTCTGGGGATGGATCACCACCGCCGATCACAAGAAGATCGGGATCATGTACGGCTACGCGGCGTTCATCTTCTTTTTGGTCGGAGGTCTTGAGGCCCTTCTCCTGCGAATCCAACTCTCGTCAGCCGACAACACCTTCCTGACCGCCGCCGAATACAACGCAGCCTTCACCATGCACGGGACCACCATGGTGTTCCTGTTCGTCATGCCCATCTCCGCCGCCTTCATCAACTATCTGCTCCCTCTGATGATCGGCGCCCGGGACGTGGCCTTCCCTCGGATGAACGCCCTGTCCTGGTGGATTTTCCTGTTCGCAGGGATCTTCCTCTACTCCGTGCTGGTTTTCAGCGACCCGGCCGCGCCCGCCGGCGTGGAAGGAGTCTCGGGGAACCTGGACCCGGCGGACAACACCGTCCTGGGCGGGATGCCGGATGGCGGTTGGTTCGGGTATCAACCCAACGCCGGTCCCTTCTACTCACCAGGCACGGCCATGGACTATTGGGCGCTGGGCGTCCAGTTCCTGGGGTTGGCCTCCCTCATCTCGTCGGTCAACTTCATCGTCACCATCTTCAACATGCGGGCGCTGGGTATGCGTCTTCTGCGCATGCCGGTGTTCGTGTGGATGAGCCTGGTTGTCGCCCTCCTCCTGCTGTTCTCGCTTCCCATCATCGCCATCGCCCTGTTCATGGTGACTTTCGACCGCCAGTTCGGGAGCCTGTTCTTCGTGGCCGAGGCCGGTGGCGACCCCATACTCTGGCAGCACCTGTTCTGGCTGTTCGGCCATCCGGAGGTCTACATTCTGATCCTCCCGGCTATGGGGATCGTCTCCGAGGTCCTACCGGTATACAGCAAGAAGCCGCTCTTCGGATACGCGGCGGTCGTGTTCGCCGGAGCCGCCATCGCCTTCCTGGGATTCGGAGTGTGGGCTCACCACATGTTCGCCTCCGGGATCAGCCCGGTGGCCCAGGCCGCCTTCGGGCTCTCCACCATGACAATCGCGGTCCCGACCGGAGTCAAGATCTTCAACTGGATGGGCACCATGTGGGGAGGTCGATTAAAATTCACGACCCCGATGCTGTTCGCCATCGGGTTCGTGGCGATGTTCGTGATCGGGGGGTTGTCCGGGGTGACCCACGCCGTGGTTCCTTCCGACTGGCAGCAGACCGACACCTATTACATCGTGGCCCACTTCCACTACGTCCTGTTCGGAGGGTCGGTGTTCGGGTTATTCGCCGGGCTCTACTACTGGTTCCCCAAGATGACCGGCAGGCTGCTCAACGAGAAGCTCGGGAAACTCAACTTCTGGACGATGTTCACCGGTTTCAACCTCACCTTTGCGCCCATGCACTGGCTGGGCCTGCAGGGTATGGTGCGGCGGACCGCTTACTATCCGCCCGAGGCAGGATTCGACTTCTGGAACCTGGTGGCGACGGTCGGAGCCTTCATCATCGCCGCCGGGGTGCTGATCTTCATGTTCAACTGGTGGAGGTCGAAGAAACACGGTGAACCCTCGGGAATGGACCCATGGGATGCCCGAACCGTCGAATGGACCACCCCCAACCCCACGCCCGAATACAACTTCGGGGTGGCCCCCACGGTCACCTCTCTCGATGACTTCTGGCACAAGAAATACGCAGAGGACGCCGAGGGGAGGCCGGTCCGCAGACCGGAGGCGGAGGAGACGCTCACGGACCTGATGGAGACCGGGATTAACCCGCCCCATCCCATCCACCTTCCTGCTCCTTCCTATTACCCCATTTTGCTGGCGGCGGGAATACCCCTGGTGGGATGGGGGATCATCTATCACACCTCTTTCGTGGGGAAACTCCTGATTCTGATCGGAGTGCTGGTGGTGGCCTCCGCTTCCTTCGGCTGGAGCATGGAACCACTGGAAGAGCCCCACGACGAGCATGACGACTCCGAGCCGTCGGGAGACGGGTACTCCTCGCCGGAGGTCGATGCCTGATGGAGGCGGCGGCCGCAATGGATCACCACGACCAGCACGAGTCAACCGGCATAGACCACCGCAAGCTGGGGATGTGGGTGTTTCTCAGCTCCGAGTTCCTCTTCTTCGGCGCCCTGATCACCAACTACCTGCTCTACCAGGGAAAGTCCGGCTTCGCCCGTCCCTACCCGGCCGAGATCTACGACATTCCCTTCACGTCGTTCTCCTCCTTCGCCCTGCTGATGAGTTCTTTGACCATGGTGCTGGCTCACAACGCCCTGGCCCGACACGACCAGCACGCCACCCGTACCTGGCTTCTGGCCACCGCCATGCTCGGCTCGGTCTTCCTGGGCGGCCAGGTGTTCGAGTTCACCGAGTTCATCACGGTGGGCGGGATGAAACTAACCACCAACCCGGCCGCCTCGGCCTTCTACCTGCTCACCGGCTTCCATGGCTTCCACGTGCTGCTGGGAGTCCTGATGCTGCTCACCCTTTACGGGATCTCCCGCCGCCAGGGGGAACTCTCCGAGGCCTCCGGGCTGAACCTGGAACTGGTGGGTCTCTACTGGCACTTCGTGGACATAATCTGGATCGTGATCTTCACCGTGGTCTATCTGCTGGCCAGCGTGCCGGCAGGAGTAGGTTGACAATGGCCGCCCACCCCGGCGAGCACCATCATCCGACGCCGCTCCAATATGTCAAGATCGCCATCCTGCTGGCTGTGCTGACCATCATCGAAGTCGCCCTCTTCTACGTGAACGAGGCGGCGGACATGGGTGGCTGGGACGCTCCGCTCCTGATCATTCTGGCTCTGTTCAAATTCGTGATCGTGGTCGGTTGGTACATGCACCTGCGTTTTGAGGATTCAACCCTCTCCAAGTTCTTCACCGCCGGATTCATCCTGGCATTGATCCTGTATGCGATAGTGCTCCTGGCCTTCGGCGTTATAGCACTGGGAAGCTGACAACTTGCCGGCTTGGCATCCTCATTGGGATGTCCTGGCGGTGGTGGTGGCGCTGGGAGCGTTGTACCTGAACGCCGAGTGGAGGATCCGCCCGCTTATAGCCCCCAACCTTCCGGCCGCCACCCCTCGGCAACGCGGGCTCTGGTTCGGAGCGCTGGCCCTCCTAGCCGGGAGCGCCAGTTGGCCCTTTCACGACCTGGCGGAACAGGTCTTCTTCAGCCTGCACATGGTCGAGCACATGCTGGTCGCCCTGGTGATCCCGCCCCTGATGCTGATGGGCACCCCCCGCTGGATGGCTGAGCATCTCCTGGCCTCGCCACGAGGCCTGAGCATCCTGCGCCACCTGTGCAGGCCCCTTCCCGCCTTCTTCCTTTTCCACCTGAGCCTGGCGAGTATGCACTGGCGGCCCATCGTGGAAGCGATGGTGAACTCGAGCCTCTTCCACTTCGCGGCCCACCTCTGGCTATTCGGGGTCTCGATCCTGATGTGGCTACCGGTGGTGAGCCCCACACCGTTGATTCCCCGTTTGAACCCTCCCCTCCGGATGCTGTACCTGTTCCTGCATTCCATCATCCCCACCGTGCCGGCTTCCTTCCTGACGTTCAGCCGCTCCCCCCTTTACCCGTCGTACATCGACTCGGCATCCCGGTTCGGGATGTCGACTGTCACCGACCTGCAGATCGCCGGCCTGATAATGAAACTCGGAGGTGGATTGCTCCTGTGGGGAACCATCGTGGTGATCTGGTTCAAGTGGATCGCCTCCGAACGCACCTGGGACTCGATCGAGCGAGACCTGCGCCGCTCTCCCACCTCGGGGAACTGAAAGTTTGACAGGTTCCCAGCTCCCCGACGACCCCTCAACTCCTCCCCGACAACGCCGTCCCCTCCCCCTCCGCCTGCTGAGACGGATCGGACCATGGGCGGGGCTCCTTCTGGTGCTGGCCGCCGTCGCCGCATTGCTGGTGGTCCGCCGATCCTTTCCCCAGGTGGACGGGGAACTGGTGTTGCCCGGATTGACCGCCGAGGCCACCGTCATCCGGGACCGCCACGGAACACCTCATATCTACGCGTCCACCCTGTCGGACCTGGTCATGGCGCAGGGCTTCGTGGAGGCCCAGGACCGCTTCTGGCAGATGGACTTCTACCGGCACGTGGCCACCGGGCGGACGGCTGAGATGTTCGGCGAGGCCCAGGTGGAAGCCGACATCTTTCTTCGAACCCTGGGATGGGAACAGGTAGCGGCCCGCGAGTACCAGGCGCTGTCGCCGCTCATGCAGTCCCTACTAGACGCCTATGCCCAGGGTGTCAACGCCTATCTGGCCGACCGGGGGAATTGGGAGATCAGCCTGGAGTACGCCTTCCTGGGAATCCAGAATCCCGACTACCGGCCGATGCCCTGGAAACCCACCGACACGCTGGCCTTCGCCAAGGTGGTGGCCTGGGACCTTCGCACCAACATCGTCTCCGAACTCGAGCGAGCGGTGCTTTCGGAGTCGATACCGATTGAACGGGTCTCCCAACTGTGGCCGGAGTACCCCGACGATCACCCGGTGATCGTTCCCGAGTGGGAGCAACCGCCGCCATCGCCGCAGCCGACCGGCGCGCCCCCGCCTTCCCCTTCGTTTCGGGAAGCCTTCAACGCCCTGGGGGAGGCGGCAGTCCTTCCCGTGGGCCCCAGCGGCGTCGGACTCGTCCGGGATAACCGGGGCCGAGGGTCCAACTCCTGGGTCGTGTCGGGCCGCCACACCGTGTCCGGAGCGCCGCTCCTGGCCAACGATCCCCATCTGGGGGGCCAGACCCCCTCCATCTGGTACCGGGTGGGTCTCCACTGCCAGCCCGTGAGCGACTCCTGCCCGCTGGAGGCGGCGGGATTCAGCCTGCCCGGCACACCTTTGATCACCATCGGCCACAACGGTTTTGTGGCCTGGGGTTTCACCAGCCTGGTGGGTGACGTCTCCGACCTCTTCATCGAGCGGGTTCATCCCGAAGACCCATTCCTGTACGAGGTGGACGGGAAGTGGCTCCCCATGTCCACCCGCACCGAGACCATCGAAGTAGCCAACGGCGATCCGGTTGAGATCACAATCAGGGAAACCCACCACGGGCCGGTGGTCTCGGGGATATACGACCCGGTTGACGAACTGGAGGGAGGCGGCGCGGTGAGCCTACCCGACCCTCACGCTGCATCCCTGGCATGGACCGCCCTCCAAACCACCCGCAACATGGAAGCGGTGCTGGGGATGGTCCTCGCACGGAATTGGGAGGAGTTCCGGGCGGCGGCCGCTCTGTTCGACATGGCTCCCCTGAACATGGTGTACGCCGATGCGGACGGCAATATTGGCTACCAGGCAACGGGGCTGATACCCATCCGGGGGGCGGGTGACGGACAGTACCCCACGCCCGGGTGGGAGAGCCAATACGACTGGCAGGGGTTCTGGCCCTTCGAGACGCTTCCCTGGTCGCTCAATCCCTCGTCGGGGATGGTGGTGGCTGCCAACCAACCCCTCGCCCGGCCCGACCTGGTCCGCCACATCGGCAGTGACTTCGACTATGGCTACCGGGCCCGGCGCATCAACGAATTGCTGGCCGACTCCATCCCGCTGGACACCACCGGGATGAGCGCCATACAGTTCGACAACCAGGACCCATCCGCCGCCTTCCTGGTACCCGCGTTGGCGGCGGTGCCGGCCCGGAGTGAGAACGTGGCGGTTATGCAGGGACTCCTGACCGGATGGATGCGGGGGGAGCGACCCGGTCAGATGGACTCCGACGGGGCGGCGGCCGCCGCATACGCCGCCACCTGGCGCCATCTCCTGGCCCTCACCTTCGACGAGCTTCCCGAAGGTCACGAGGCCCCCGGGGGAAGCCGGTTCATGGAGGTGGTGAAGGCCCTGCTTGATTCTCCTGAAGACCCCTGGTGGGATCGTACGGGAACCGAGGGCCGGGAGACGCGGGACGTCGTGCTCCATCAAGCGCTGGAAGACGCCCACGCCGAGTTGGTCGAGTTGATGGGCGACAACCCGGACCGATGGCGGTGGGGCGACATCCACACCGGTGTCTTCAACAACGCCAGCCTGGGGGAATCGGGCGTCTCACTGATTGAATCCGTCTTCAATCGGCGCAGCAACAACATCTCGGGAGGATCGGGGATCGTCAACGCTACGCAATGGATCGCCTCCGAGGGCTATGAGACAGACGGGTTGCCATCGTTCCGGATGGTGATCGACCTGGGGGATCCCGACTCCTCACTCTCTATCCATGCACCCGGCCAGTCGGGCCATGCCTACCACCCCCATTACGACGACCTCCTGGAACCCTGGGCGGCCGGCGAGATGCACCCCTTCCCCTGGGACCGGGACACGGTCGAATCCCTGGCCGAATCCACCCTGGTGCTCCGTCCCGGACCCTGATTCGGCCATCCCGAGTCTGGGCGAGTGCTGTTTCAGGTCGATCCCTAGGCACGCGGCTTTGGGCGTCGGGGTCGCGATCCAAGGAAGGGTCTCCAGCTTTCGAAAGGTGTGAAAAAAACACGGGGGTGGGGGTTGTTTTTGTCGCAGGGGGGTTGCATGTTGGTAGGAGCTAAACACCGAGACGGTCCATTCCGGCGTCGTCAGGACCGTATTGAGGATCAAACCCGATCTGCTCAACAGCCCCGTTCCAGGCTGTCCGAGCTTATTCGACCTGGATAGGTGGTGGTGGGGGAGGGAAGCCCAAAGGGAGACCCTGTTTTCGCGGGTTTTGGGTGGGGGTTGCGGTCGGAATTCGGTGTGTGGGACCTGGCTTTGGTGCCTCGGGGGTGGCTTCTGGATGGGGGTGGGGTGTGGGCAGTGTCGGTTCAGATGGCAGACGTTTTAGTGTTGGTTTTGCCACCTTCGGGATATTTAGGACTGTTTTGTCACACCCCCTGGGCACAGTGTTTGCTATGGACACAACAGCAATGGACCGACGGGTCGCCAACCGGGTGCGGGTAGTGGCGCCCACCCTTTCCGTAGGTGAGGCTACGGTGAACTCCGGGATCGTGTGCAGTCCACCATCTGTGGGGAGAACCAACTGGCGGGGATCCGCGCCGAGGCCCTGGCCGAATTGCAGCGGCGGGCGGGAACCGAGTTGACTGGCCTGTGACGCGCAAATCCTCCCCGCTATCTTCCGGGGGCCGTCGGCACCGATGGACCTGGGAATGGCCCGACGGAAAGCCAGCCCCACCCAACGCTCCGCTCTCATCGCCCGCGACGGGGCATGCATAGGGTGCGGCGCCAAAGCCGCCTGGTGCCAGTCACACCACATCATCCATTGGCAGGACGGAGGCCCCACCAACCTCGACAACATGTGTTTGCTCTGTTCCCGCTGCCACCACAACGTCCACGACCGAATCTGGCAAGTCGAACAAACCCCCACCGGCGCCTACCGGCTACGTCCACCACCCCCCAAACGAACACGCCGATCCCGCCGCAAATACCAACTCCGGCAACACCACCGAACCCTACACCCAGCCAAACAGAGGAAATAGGCCCTGATCTTCTTCCCAAAAGGACATCGAACGCCAGCCTGGCCGGATCCCCGGCGCTGGCAGCCGAGCAAGAGGTCAGGAGGGGACAACCACCTCAATCGCTTCGGCCTCGACGCCGTGGTCGTCCTCCGACTCGCCGTGTCCCGCTCCCTGTGTGTTGAGCACCGCGAAGAGGATGAACACCACCACACCGATCCCGGCGGCTGCCAGCAGGAACTCTCCCTTGGTAATGCGCATCCCCGGTCGGGAGGCGGAGAGCCCGGCGAAAGTGAGAATGCTGGCCGCCACCACAGATCCCATGATCGGCGCCCAACCGGGGAACTTCAGGAAGATGTAGGCGTTGGGCAACACCAGCACCGCAATCAACCCCACTCCGATTACGGGCAGGGCCAAGGCGGACTTCAACCGGAACCTGACTACCCCAGCTTCCTCCCCCTCGGCGCCGGCCATCCCCTCTGGGACCCCCAGCACCTGCGACATCTGGCCTACCGCCCAACCGAGGACCGTCCCACCAACAATCACCACCACCAAACCGGCGAGAACCGACACCTCCACGTCTTCGGCGCCCGCCAACTGCGTGCCGAACATGCCGGTCGCCACCCCCCCGGCTGCTCCTCCGATCACAAAGCCGGTGAGAGCCCCGCCCACCATTATGGACCCCTGGCCTTCCACGATTCTCATCCCCGGACCATGCCACCCGACGGCCGCGGTGGTGAACAGCGACAGAATCATCCCGTACACACCGAACAGCACGACCAACCCGATGACAGCCCGATTGGGCGCCACCAGCAACGATGGAGAGAAGGGTCCCTCCTCGCCGAGGGTGTCCGCTCGAGCCGCCAGCCAGGGGGTCAGCGCCACCAGGGTCACCAGTCCCATCGCCGCTCCCGTGATCGCTCCGAGCCTTCCCCCCAGCTTTCTGCGCACGCCCAGCGGCGCAGGGTCCACCTCCGGGGGAGGAGGCTCCTCCACCACAACAGCTGCTTCCTCCGGTTGAACGGCCACTGCCGCCGCTGCCGGGGTCTCAACCGGGGAGGGAACAGCCTCCGGGGCGGCCGGCGGGGGCGTCCTCTCCACCGGGGCCGCCGGGACGGGCTGAGGAGGCACCGCAGGAGCGGCCGGGGTGGGGGCGGCCCCACCGCCTCCCCAAGCTTGCAGGTAGTCATCGGCGGTTCCCCCCAAAGCCTGGGCCTTCGCTTCAGCCGACCGCAGTACCAGTTCCTCCGGTGCGTTGAGAACCGCCGCGGCCGCCGCCAGAAACTCACTCATAATGCGTCACCGAGGATACACAACCCGATAGGACCCTCAACACCGGAGGGCCCGGTAGCACCGGCAGCGCCCTTCACTGGCTATTAGTGGAGGACCCGTCTTCCATTTCCTGTCGTCGTTGACGGGCCCGGCGCTCCGACCGGCGCAACAGCCACACGAGACCGATCAGCACCACGCCGGAGGCGACCCACTCGTCGGTGGAGCCTCCTCCGAGGATGTGGGCAATGGTCGTCATCCGGCAGTCAGTATGAAGAGAGCGAGCATGGTTAGCACCACCATCAGAGCCAGCATGGGATACTGGGATCGTATGGCTTTGACCCCCGGAAAGTCAACCAGGGCCCGGTCATGGGCCAGGATCACCCCGCCCACATGGCCGGCTATCACTGCCGCCAGTTGGATGTACCAGACCGCCGTGGGCGAAATCAGCGTGTAGTCGACTGCCCGATCGGCGATTCCGAATGCGTCCCACCCCAGGTCAAAGGGATCGGCGATAGCGCTCAGGAAGAACTGCCCCTCATAAATGACGAGGGTGAAATAGTGAGCGAACGCGTAAGCCAGGGCTATCGGGACCAGTGTGTGGGCGAACCGGATCCGGATGCGGGTCAGGCCGGCGTCTGCATCCGAAAGGATCGCAGAAACACCACAGGCCACGTGGTAGGCCCATCCGATCATCAGGACCACCGCCACCAGTCCGAAAGTGCCCACCACCGCCTCCGCCCACTGCCAGCTCAACCCGGCACCGGACAAGGTGTCCTCCAGCGGCCCGGCAAGCTGGTTGCGCCAGAAGGGAATCCCGGTGAGGCCGTCGTAGGTGACTCCCCCGATCAGGACCACCGCCAGAGCATCCAGGCCCGAGCGTTCGGCCACCTCCGGGAGACCTCGCAACCACTTCCGGCGAACCAGTTCACCCCGCTGGTTCCTGCCGAGAGGCCCTATCGCTCCCATCAGATAGTTGTAAGCCCCGAAGCCGTCCCACGCGGTCAACTGGGATTCGCTGCCCCACAGACCGATGGTCACCAGCATGTAGAGGGTGTAGATCAGGGCTATCACCGCAAGCCACAAAGGAACGCTGCCCACCGGAGACACCAGTTCCCACCAAGTGAAAGCAAAGAGGACCGCCGCCGCCGGCCAGTATCCCACCCGGGACAACATGCCTGGGTCGCCCGCCCGGCCGACCTTCAGCCATCGGGCGAGAACCCGCCAGGGAGCGATCACCTGGTAGAAGTCCCCAACCAGGGCGGACAGGAAGGGGACCACAAGCCACATCCCCACATAGACCATCACCGGCGCCGGGTTTTCGAGGGCGTCGTCCGATCCGAGGAGTCCGCTCAGGACCATCAATGCCAGCAGCGCCACCGACACCCCCGAGAAGATCCTTCCCGCCAGTCTCATCCACGGGGGCACCTCGACCACCCTGCCCGCCGACTGTTGCAGGCGCGGCTGGTGCCACCGGGCGGAGAGCATTGCAAAGGTGACCACCAGCACGGTCACCGCCGCCAGGGTGAAGTACAGAAGGGGGATGGGCAGGTCGAGACGCCCACCGATGCCGTGACCCAGGATCATGCCCTCACCTCAGGGCGACACTTTCAGTTCGATCAGGAGTCGATGGCTCACATGATCCTCCACCTCGAAGATCCCGGGCAGGTCTCCTACAAACTCGTAAACGGTGAGAACCCCGGCCTCCACTGAGAACTCCTCGTCGTAGCCATGCACGTGCACCAGGAGCCGGGCGTCGGAATCGAACCGCAGGGAGACCCGATTGCCCAGTGGCACCTCGACCCTGTCCTCTCCCACCGCCCTCCCGTCCCTGACGGTCACTTCCACAACGGTCAGGTCATCGGGGAGGGTTGTGGTTGTGGTAGTCGAGACGGCGGCGGAAGTCGAGGTGGTGGTGGCTGGAGGAACAGTCGTCGATGTGCTCTGGGAGGTGGTAACGGGAGCCGCAGTCGTAGTGGACTCGCCGGGTGTGGTGGTGGTAGCAGGCAGGGTGGTTGCCACCGCGCTCGGAGGGGCCGTCGTTGATGGTGCGGCGCTGGTGGAGGATGTGGTCCGGACAGGCTCGGGCACGGTGGTCGCCGCGTCGACAAGCGTCGTGGCGGACGATCGCGGGGCGACCGCTGTGGACTCGGGCGAGGTGGAGGAGTCCCCATCCACCCCGGCGCCCGATGTGCACGCCGCCGCCAACAACAGCAAGAGCCCCCACCGGAGTCCTGGGAGACTACGTCTTGGCATCTGTGGTCTGAGAGGCGTCCAACGACATGGGACAGTCTCTTAACCGTAATGCTGCCACGGGTCTGGGAAGCCGAACCGGATCGGGGAGGTCGGTGAGGCTTCGTCCGCCTGCCCTCCCCGGTCCCCACCTGCATGCGAGCGGGACTCCGGGTGGCTTCCCGACCGGGTTCCCCTCCTGGCGCCAACTATCACGGTGGGTAACCTGATTCGAATGAGAAAGCATCTCTCGGACCAAGAACTCCTGGAATACGCTTCCTCCCGCTCTATGACCGCAGGCAGGGTGGGTCGGAAGGTGATCGAGGAAACAGCCGAACGCTATCCCGATCTATACAGAATGCAGATCGATCCGCTCCAGGGAGCGTTCCTGGCTCTGCTGGTGAAGCTGATCGGCGCGACGAAAGTACTCGAGATCGGCACATTCACCGGCCTGTCCTCGCTCTCGATGGCCCAAGCCCTCCCGGAGGGAGGCACACTCGTCTGCTGCGACATCTCCGAAGAGTTCACGAATCACGCCAGGCTGGCCTGGGAGGAAGCGGGGGTCGCCGACAGGATCACTCTCTTGATCGGCCCGGCCATCCAGACCCTGGAAGACTTGGAGGGTCCCTTCGACATGGCCTTCCTCGACGCCGACAAGCCGAACTACCCGGCCTATCTCCAGAGAATGACCGAGTTGGTGAGACCGGGCGGGGTGATCGTGGCTGACAATACGCTCTGGTCGGGACGGGTGATCGACCCCGCTGACAAAACCCAGTCCACAGCGGCCATCCGCCGCTTCAACGACTTGGCCGCCGCCTCCCCGGACCTGGAAGTGGTGATGCTCCCCTTCGCAGACGGGGTGACTCTGATGCGCCGCCGCTGATCCGAACCGGGAGATGCGACTGCAGGCATCCTAGGCGGTGGTCCCGATCTGCCCGGTGGGTGTCCCGTCTCCCCTAACCGTGAACATGACCCAAAAACCCGCCGCGAAGAGAACGGTGATACCCAACCAACCCGGTCCGTAAACACCGAGGGCATCCACCGACCATCCGAACAGCGGCGCTCCAATCCCGAAGCCGCAGATAAAGCCGAAATACACCCTCCCCGACCCGCTCCCAGCCAGATCGGCCGGCAGGACCTCGATGACTGCAAGCATGCCCACCGAGGTCCAGGCGAAGACGCTGAAGCCCGCCACTACCGCGGCGACCCAAATCACCCAGGTTCCCAGGTCTTCCCCGAAAGCCAGGAAGACCCCCGAGATCACCCCCAGCGAGGCGATCATCATCAGGCTCCGCACCATTCCAAGGCGACCCTCGGCTATGCGCCCCCACCCTATCCGGGCGAGAATCCCGATCGGCCCGGTGATCGCCAGCACCAGACCGGCCCTGCCCCGGCTCATTCCCAGGACCTCCTCGGCGTAGAGCGGCAAGTACACAACCAAGCAGACCACCCCCATCCCCAGCAAGAACCCGTAGACCGTCAGGCGGCGAACCACCCTGGGAAGGCGGACCGGACTCGCCTCATCCGTGTCTTTCCGCCCGGCCTCTCTCTCCCGCGACTGGCCGGAGGAGGGACCCGCGGACGCGTCCCTTGCCATGGAAAACGCTCCCACCGTCAGGGGCGCCGCCGCAAATGCCAGGACCGCCCATCGCCAACCCCACCAATCGGTGAAGAGCGGCAGCAACCAACCTCCCATGAAGATGGCGACCTGCACTCCCGACTGCTTTATGCCCACGATCAATCCCCGCTGACCGGACTCGACCTCCAGAGAAATCAACTTGTTGGTGGCCGGGTTGGACATGCCCGATGCGATCCCGTTGAGAAAGGCCGCCCCCACCATCAGGGAGAATTCAGGCGCCACCCCTATGCAGAACAACGCGGTTCCCGCCACCATGAGTGTGGTGACAGTAGCTCGCCTACCGCCCACCACATCAACCCACTTACCCAAACGAGTGGAGAACAGGGCCCCGCTCAAGGTGCCGGAGGTGGCCAGCATCCCCAACTGCCACCGTTCGATACCCATTGCCGCGATCAACTCGGAGGCAAGAACGCCGAAGGTGGTTATAGCCATGGTGACGGACGCCATCGTTACGACCAACACCGCGCCAAAGCCGAGACGCGCAGAGTTCACAGCCAGGAAGCCACCGCCCTACTCAACCCACTCTCCTCCTACCCGTGTTCATCACCCAGAACCCCAACCCGAACAGGACGGTGATCGCCAGCCAACCCGGCGTGTAGACGCCGAGGAGGTCCACGGATAATCCCACTACGGGGGCGCCCAGCCCCAGACCGGTCAGGAAGCCGAGCAGCACCACTCCCGAACCCCGCCCGGCCAGAGAGGTCGGGAGGATCTGGATGATCGCCAACATCCCGACCGCGTTCCAAGCGCTCCCGCTCAGACCGGTCAGCGCCGCCGCCAGCCAGATCGTCCACGATCCCAACTGATGGCCGAAAGCCAGCACAAGACCCATCGCCACCGCCAGCAGAGCGATAGTCCGCAGGCTTCTCACCGACCCGAACCTGCCTTCGGCCACCCGAGCCCAACCAAGTCGGGCCAAGATACCCACCAGCCCGGTGACAGCCAGGGCCAGGCCGGCCTGGCCCTGGCTCATCCCCATTACCTCCTCGGCGTAGAGCGGCAGATAGGCAAGCACCACGGACATGCCGGTCCCCATGATGAACCCGTAAACCGCCAGCCGGTAGATCATCCTGGGGATGCGGTTGAACGGCTCTCCGGCAGTGTCCTCCCGGCCGGCATGAACCCGCGATGCCGTCGCCGTGTAGAGACCGGCAAAGACAAGGGGGACGGCAGCAAATGCGACCACCGCCCATCGCCAGTCCCACCACATGGTGAAAACCGGCAGCAGCCATCCCCCCAGGAAAACCCCTATCTGTACACCCGATTGCTTCACCCCCACAATCAGGCTTTGGCTGCCGGTGGCGAATTCTTCCGAGATAAGCCGATTGGTGGCCGGGTTTGAAAGCCCGGATGCTATCCCGGCAAGACACGCCGCCGCCATCATCACCCCGAACCCGGGCGCCGCTCCCACACCCACCAGGGCGACCCCGGCGATCAATAGAGTGAGGATCGTGGCCCGCCGACCACCCACCATGTCAGCCCACTTTCCCAACAGAAGGGAGAACACCGCCCCGCACAGGGTGGCCCCGCTGACCAGCAACCCCAGCTGCCACCGTTCGATTCTCAAGAACGAGATCAAATCCGAGGCGAGCACCCCAAAGACCGTTGGAGCGAAAGTGGCGGCCGCCATGGCAACGGCCAGCACCGTGCCCAGCATCAGACGACGGTAAAGCACAGAGCATTACGGTACTGCCCACTCCCTTAGTCCCCGCATGGGCGCAGAACCCCGAGTTCCCCGATCCAACGGACCGCCAACCCGCCACCAGATGGTCCACACCGGTTTCTACCATGTGCCAGGGGGGACGCTCCCCGGGAATCAAGAGGCGCCAGACCATGCACGACTCACATGTGGGACTCATACCGGAGATGAAGACGGTCACCGGGAGCCGCGCCTAGTGGAGTCTCTGCCCGTTGCAGGCGCCAAAGCGGTCGACCGCCACCTGCTGGTGGTGTTCGGCGCCACGGGCGATCTCTATCGCCAGAAACTGGCTCCCGCCCTCTATCACCTGGTCCGACAGTACCAACTGACCGACCGGCTCCTCGTCCTGGGAGTGGCTAGATCGCATTTGGACGACGACGGTTTCAAGGCGCTCTCGCGGGGGTCCATAGAAAGCACCTCCCACCGCCAGGCACAGCTTGGCGAGCCGTATGCAGATCCCGCCAGTTGGTGCGACGAGGTCCTCTACTTCCAGTCCATCGCCGATGGAGAGCCGGAGGCATTTCAAGCCCTCCGGAGCAGGATCGAAGCCATCGAGGCGGCGCACGGTCTGGCGGGCAACCGGATCTTCTACCTGGCCCTGCCGCCATCCGCCCTGGGACCGACGGTCAATTCCTTGGGGGCATCGGGTCTGACCCACAGCGCCGGATGGACCCGTCTGGTTGTGGAGAAACCTTTCGGCGTCGATCTCGACTCGGCCATGGCGTTGAACGAGACCCTTCACGGATGCTTTGATGAGCATCAGGTCTACCGCATCGATCACTACCTCGGCAAGGCGACCGTGCAGAACCTTTTGGTCTTCAGGTTCGCCAATCCCATTTTCGAGTCGGCGTGGAACCGGGATCGTATCGACAACGTCCAGATCACTGTGGCCGAGTCGGTGGGGATCGGCGACCGGGCCGCCTACTACGACCGATCCGGGGCCATGCGAGACATGGTCCAGAATCACCTCACCCAGTTGTTGAGCCTGGTGGCCATGGAACCGCCGGTCTCCTTCGACGCCGAGGCCATCCGGGACGAGAAGGTCAAAGTGCTCCAGTCCATCCGGCCCATCAACCCCGACGACGTGGTCCTGGGTCAGTACGCCGCCGGGCGGGTGAATGGAAGACGGGTGGCGGCATATCTCGACGAGAAGGGAGTGAGCAGCGGTTCCACCACCCCCACTTACGCCGCTCTCCGTATGTTCATCGACAGTTGGCGTTGGCAGGGCGTCCCCTTCTACCTGCGCACCGGCAAGCGCCTGGGAAGCCGCCTCACTCAGATCGCGGTGACTTTCCGCGAGCCGCCGGTAGCTCTGTTCAAGTCCTTCGAGCGGAGCCGCCACCAAGGCAACGTGCTCTATTTCAAGCTCCAGCCGCACGAGGGCTTCGACCTCCTGTTCGACGTTCAGAAGCCTTCGGGCAGTCCTCAATTGGACACCAAGTCCCTGGCATTCGCGTACGAAGAAGCATTCGGGGTTCTTCCCGACGCCTACGAGACCCTCCTCTATGACGTCATGACCGGGGACCGGACCCTGTTCGTCCGGTCCGATGAGGCCGAAGAAGCATGGCGCCTCTACACACCGATTCTCGAGGCCGGAATCACTCCCGCCCGCTATGCGGCCGGTTCGTGGGGTCCACGGGAGGCGGAACGTCTGCTCAGCCCTCGCTGCGACGAATGGTCGGTCCGACTCCCCGAATGACCTGTCAAGGAACCGGAATCGGGGTGACTTACCTACATCCGGACGAGCCAACACATACGGTGGTCCTGCCAGAGCCTTACTTCTGCAAAGGCCCTCGGGCGAAGGCGTACTCCTCCACTATCCGTCCCCCGATCAGATGCTGGTCGATGATCAGATCAAGCACCTCGGGGGAGACCTCCCGGTACCAGACCCCCTCGGGATATACCACCATCACCGGGCCCTGCTCGCAGACCCGCAGGCAATCCACCTTGCTTCTCAGCACCACGCCGTCGCCCGGGGGCTCGGGCCGGGCTTCCAGGCGGGGATTCCTCGACCAGCGGGGAGGAGCGGAAGTGAGACCCAACTGCTTGCAGCGTCTCTTTAGATGCAGCCACAACCGGTTGGTCTCCTCACGGGGAGCGCAGCGGGGATTGCCCTGATCGGCGCAGAGGAACACGTGCCACCGGGCG
The DNA here is from genome assembly GCA_028819345.1 of bacterium. Lineage (GTDB taxonomy): Bacteria > Actinomycetota > Acidimicrobiia > Spongiisociales > ZC4RG35 > Bin76. Next base: position 207,570 of record JAPPLW010000099.1, read on the forward strand.
CTCCCGATGGACAGGCCGTGGGCTATGGCCTCTAATCGCTCCTGATTGTCAATCGCCAGTGCTCCGGATAGGACCATGGAGAATCATAAGCACAAATGTAGGAGGACGGACCACGAACCGTCAGACCAGGTAAGCCTCGGGAAGGGGCGGTAGGGGCCTGGTGAGCCAGCGGGGACGGCGCAGGCCCCCGGGTCCCGGCCCGGGACGGGTGCGGTCCATCCACTCCCGGTAGATCCGGTGGGATAACTCCGTGTCGACGAAGACATCCCCATACCGGTCCGCCGGGTCTGCATGGGTGAGGCGGACCCGCTGGTGCCAGGCGTGCATGCCGGACACCGGGTCGGGGTGGACCGGGAAGGCCAGGTTCTGATGTACTCCCGGGTCCCGCCACCAGATGCGCTCGCTGTCGGGATCCTCCGAACGGAAGGGCTCGATACCCGAGCGGTGCCTCAGGAGCCACCCGCCCTCGTGGCGTCCGATGTCGACCAGCGCCGAAGACCAGCGCTCGTTTCCCATCTCGGGGTCCAAGCGCCACCGGCCCATGTGATGGGATGCAGCCACCACGCCGGGACGGAGTCCCTCGGTGCGCCAGGCCCTCATGACGAAGTAGCCGATGTCGGTGCTGATCCGGATCAGGTCCCCGGTGGCGAACCCCAGTTGGTCGGCGTCGATCGGGTTTATCCAGAGTGGGTGTCCGTGGCTGATCTCGTACAGGTACTTGGCGTTCCCCGACCGGGTATGGATCAGGGTGGGGAGTCGGAAAATGGGGAGAAGGATGCGCTCGGGGCCCTCCAGATCCAGGTCCCGCCAGTGGACATGGGACTTGATGTAGGTGGGAATGGCCGCTTCGGACCAGTTCCATTCCACCAGCGTCTCCGAGTGCCATTCGAGGAGACGGGACGGGGAGGTGAAGCCGGTCTTGCGTTCCCCGTTGACCTCCACACCCGGTTCGCCCTCTTGCGCCGCGGTCTCGTTCAACAGATAGCGGTCCCGGTCGATCTCGAAGGCGCCGTACTTTCGCATGTACTCCAGAGGCGTGAGGCCCTCGACATCAGCCGCGTCGGGCAATCCAGGGACGGAGTTGTCGAACATCCACCCGTAGTACTCGTCGACGCTCACCGGGCGGGACGGGTCATTCGGCGACTCGTACCACTGCCTGATCCCCAACGACCCGTCGGGATCGATCCGCCACGACAGGTCGATCCAGAACTCGCTCTCCTCCCACACCTCACCCGGGTTGGCCTCGTGGGTGCGTTGGTAGCGGCGTCCTTCCCGCTCCCCCGCCACCCTGAGCACGGGCTGGCGGAACCCCAGCCAGCGAGCCGCGTGGGTCTCGTAGGAATGGGTGTCGTGGCGTTCGGCGCCGACCCCCATCGGCAATACGTAGTCGGCGAACCATGCCGACTCGGACCAGGTGGGGGTGAGCGCCACATGGAGGCCGACCCGCTCCGGATCGGAGAGGGCCTCGATCCATGTGAACCCGTCGGGGTTGGTCCACACCGGGTTGTAGACCCGGGTGAAGTACACCTCGAGGCGCCCCCTGCCCTCTTTCAGGAAGTGGGGCAGCAGGTAGCTCATCTCATAATGGCTAAGGGGGAACTCGCCCGGCCAGATCAGTTCGTTCCATCGGTTTGCGGGGGGAGGCGTGTTCCAGTGATCGGGCTTGAACTTATCCCAGGCACTTGGGGAAGTGCCGCCCTGGGTCCCCACCGATCCGGTCAGCACGTGCAGGAAGAAGAGGCAGCGCGCCACCTGCCAGCCTCCCAGGTTGCCCGATCCTGCCGCCCTCCAGGTGTGGGAGGCGAAGCGGGAGCCGGCCTCGGCGATGCCCCGGGCGACAGCTTCGATGCGCCAGGCGTCGACGCCGGTCTCCTCGGCGGCGAATTCTATGGTGTAGGGGGCGTAGGTTTCCCGGAGCAGTTCCACGAAGCTCTCGTATGTGCGGGGCCTCTCGGGCGCCCGCGCCAGGAGCGACGCCTCCCAGTTGACCCATTTTCTCACAAAGTCGTGATCGACGGCGTCCCATTCCAGCAGCCGGGAGGCCACAGCCAGCAACATGGCCGCCTCGGTGCCGGGCCATGGCGAAAGCCAGTAGTCGGACATCGACGCCGTGTTGGAAAGGCGCGGATCGATGGTGGCCACCTTCCCCCCCGCCTGGCGAGCCTCGATGATCCGCTGGGCGTGGGGGTTGAAGTAGTGACCGGACTCGAGTTGGGCGGACAGCAACAGGATGAACCGGGCGTTGGCGAAATCCGCGGAAGGACGGTCATAGCCCATCCACATCGCGTAACCCGTCCGGGCCCCTGACGAGCAGATGTTGGTGTGGCTGTTGTGCCCATCCACCCCCCAGGAACGGAGGATCCGGTCGATGAAGCCATCCTCGCCGGGCCGTCCCACGTGGTACATGATCTCGTCGTGCCGGTCCTCGGCCAGCGCCTGGCGGATTCTCAAGGCTATGTCCTCGAGCGCCTCCTCCCATGAGACCTGTTCCCAGCGGCCCTCCCCTCGCGGCCCCGACCGTCTCAGCGGGTGGAGGATCCGCTCCGGGTCGTACATCTGGTTGAGAGTCGCAGGACCCTTGGCGCAGTTGCGACCCCTCGAACCCGGATGCTCGGGGTTGCCTTCGAAACGCCGTACCTGGCCGCTGTCCTTGTCGACGTAGGCCAGCAGCCCGCATCCGGCTTCACAGTTGAAACAGGTGGTCGGCACCAGCCGGTAGCGGCGTTTGACCCGCTCTGGCCAAGCCTTGGCGTCATACTCCTCCCAGTCATCCCAGCGCTCGGCGGGCGGGAAGGACACCAGACCCGTCCCGGGGACGAGGCGGGGCACACGGTCCGAAGGCGGCTGGTCAGGTGTCTGGGTCATCTTCTCGGACCTCTGTTCTCGTTCACGACAGCGGTACGCTCTGTCCCGCCCTTACAAAGGCGTCGTCCGCAAACCATATGCCTGCGAACGCCGCCAGCCCTCCCAACTGAGCCGCCCACAGGGGGACGCCGGCCAGGAACGCCACCCCCAAAACCACCGGCGCCACCACCCCGATGACATGTCCTCCAAGCCACCATTCCCTTGCATGGGCGCCCTTCGTCAGGTGATAGACGGCGGCAGCGTGGTTGGGGGTCGGATGGCGCGAGAAAAGCTCGACGGCGGAGACGACGGCAAGCATCGCCGCTCCCGCCACAAGAGCCCAGGCGAACGCCCGCCGGGACGGCCCTCCCAGATCGAAGACCCCGGCGGCCAGTAGCCCTGCACCGCCGCCCACCGCCAGTGCACCGGCCAGCATGTGCCACAAGAGCTTCGGGCTCTGCCACAGATCCCGGCCTTCTGCCTGGCCGAACAGGAAGGCCGTGTAGCCGGCTACGCCCAGGCCGACCGCCGCCGACGCCCAAATGAACACCGGGAGAAAACTGGCCCCGACCAGTCCGAACAGGAACCACAGGCCGAGGATCACGGCATGGGCGGAGAGAATCCAGGCACCCTTGACCAACCACGATCCAGGATTGCCTTTCGTCAGGATGTAGTGGAAACGGTCGGGTCGCTTGAGGTCGGCCACCAGCAGCACGCCGGTGAGGGCCAGGAAGATCCCGGAGATGAGGGGAGCGCCCCACCGGGCGAAGGCGCTCTGGGAGTCGGCACCGAAGAGGAGCGCCAACGCCAGGGCCATGACGATTCCAGCCGAGATCCCCTTGGTGAGAAAGTAACTCGATACCCGCCATCCCCAGGGCATCGGGTGTTCGGTGTTGTAAACGACCCGTGGGGGACCCTCGGGCTTTCCATTGGAGGACGACGAAAGTTTCTTTCTCCCGTTGCTGCTCCCGTTTGCAGGCGGCGTCAGGTCGACGGTCATGAATGAAGGCGACGGTTCACCCCAAATTCCCCCGTCCCCCGGGTCGACGGCGCCCAAGGGATCGATGGCGGCCTTGTCAACTCCCTTGTACCACAAATTGGGCCGGGTGCCCTGCTCGGGGGAACGCTGGAGCAGGCGATCGTCCCCGGCCAGTTGGTCCTGGAAGAACCGGGAAATGGGCGTGGTCGGATCGTTGAGGTCTCCCGAGATAATGGCGCCCTCGGGGCATACCACCACGCAGGCGGGTTCCAATCCCACTTCTACCCGATGCACGCAGTAGTTGCACTTTTGGGCGGTGTTGTCCAAGGGGTCGATGTACAGCGCGTCGTAGGGACAGGCTTGCATGCAACTCTTGCACCCGATGCAAAGGCTGGTATCGAAGTCGACAATCCCGTCGTCGCGGCGGAACAGGGCGCCGGTCGGGCAGATCGAGACACAGGGAGCATCCGAGCAGTGATTGCAACGCAGCACCGAGAAAGCCCGCTTGGTGTCGGGCCAGGTCCCCGACTCGATGTACTTCACCCAGGTGCGGTTCACCCCCAACGGCACATCGTGCTCGGTCTTGCACGCCACCGTGCAGGCGTGACAGCCGATACACGCCGTCTGGTCGATGACGAAGCCGTACTGCAAGGCGCTCCTTCCCCTGTCTTAGGGCTCGAAGCCCTCACCGGAACCTACGAATACGTTACAACGATACCGGCCCGCCATAGCCGTCAACGGTTGGTAGGCTCGACCCCGATGCAGCCGACCGACCTCTCCCTCCTCACCTCGGTGTCCGATCCCCAGATACATCCTGACGGCCACAGAATCGCGTTTGTGGCGACCACCATCGACCTCGAGGAGGACCGGTACCGGTCTTCGTTGTGGCTCTGGGACGGCGAGGCGCGCCAGATCACCTTCGGAGATGGCGACTCGGCGCCCCGCTGGTCGCCGGACGGCAAGTCCCTGGCCTTTGTGCGAAAGGGACCTGAACGCACCGACCCCACCCAGTTGGCGATCATGCCGTCGGATGGCGGCGAGCCGCGGGTCATCACCTCATTCGAACTGGGAGTGCAGGCGCCGCTCTGGTCGCCCGACGGCTCGCACCTGCTGGTGCTGGCGACGGAGTGGTACGGGGAGTGGGCGGACCTGGACAAGGATGAGCGAGCCAGACGCCCCCGGCGCCTAACCGGGTTCGATGTGCGACTGGACAACCGGGGCTGGCTGCACGATCGCCGCACCTACGCCTACCTGGTGGGACCCGACGGCGAATCCGAACCCCGGAGATTGGGCGGCGGAGAGGAGAACGAGTCGGGCCTGGCCTGGTCGCCGGACAGCGCCAGGGTGTCCATGGTCACCAGTCGCGACAACCCGCGGTCCCTCGAACGCGGCGCCGAGGTGGTTGAAGTGGACACCGAGAGCGGCGCCGAGACGCTGCGAGCGAGGCGGGCGGGCTACTACATGACCGCCTATGACCCTTCCGGCGCCCTTTACGGGATAGGCGCTCCGACCACCGACTACCCCTACGTCTTCTCATTGTGGCGTCTCGACGACCCGCCGACAGACATCACCGGTCACATGGACCGGAGCATCAGCGGTCTGGCGGTGGCGACCGCTCTGGAAACGCCGATATGGCTGGATGAGGGTTTTCTCTGCAGCACGACCGACCGGGGACGAGGTCACATAGTCGCGTTCGACAGCGACGGGAACAGGACAACAGTGCTGGGTGGCGACCGGTACATTACCGGGCTGTCAAGGTCATCGGAAGGACGTCTGGCCTTCACCGCCACAGATCCCACCTCTCCGGCGGAGTTGTACGAGCGGACCCCAGACGGGACAGAACGCATGCTTACCGACTTCAACCGGGAGATCCGCTCGGGCGGCGGGTTGGTGAGTCCCACGTTCTTCCAGGCGGAGAGCGCTCCCGGAGTCGATGTGGACGCGTGGGTGTACGTCCCCGACGGCGAGGGCCCCTTCCCGGTCCTCCTCAACATCCACGGAGGCCCAGCTTCGGAGTACGGCTTCTACTTCTTCGACGAGTTCCAGGTCTACGCGTCCGCGGGCTACGCGGTGGTCGCCGCCAATCCCCGCGGCTCGGAGGGTCGGGGCCTCGAGTGGCTACGGGCGGTCATCGGTCCCGGCTGGGGTGAGGTCGACCTGGAAGACGTGACCGCCGTCATCGACGAGGCCTTGAGACGGGACACCCGCCTCGATCCTTCCCGCCTGGGGATCATGGGGGGCTCCTATGGGGGGTTCCTCACCGCGTGGACCATCGCCCGCGATGACCGTTACCGGTCGGCGGTGGTGGAACGGGCGCTGATCGACTGGGAGTCCTTTGCGGGGACCTCCGACATCAACCGGGACTTCTCGGGGTTGTACCTGCACCCGGCGACGGCCTGGGACCATGAGGCGTTGTGGGAAGCCAGTCCCCTCCCCGCGGCCCGGCGCATCGACACTCCCACCCTCATCATCCACTCCGAGAACGACCTGCGCTGCCCGATCGGCCAAGCCGAGCAGCTCTTCGCGGCCCTGCTGCGAAAGGGGATCGACGTCGAGATGGTCCGCTTCCCCGACGAGGGCCACGAACTGAGCCGGAGCGGCGCCCCCCGCCACCGCGTGGAGCGTTTCGAGTACATCCTGGCCTGGCACGACGGCTATCTCAAGCAATCCGAAGAGAGAGATCAGGAAACCCCTGCACCCTCTTAGCTAACCCGGGAGAGCCGTTCGGGCCTCAGGTGATAGCGAGAACCAGAGTCTCGGCCACCAGTGCGGGACGATCGGTTCCCTCTATCTCCACTGTCACCAGTTGTTTGATGAGATACTGACCGGGACGGCGCTCGGTGACGTCGGACAGGGCCACCCGGGCCCGGATCCGGCTGTCCACGGGGACCGGCGCCAGGAAGCGGACCTTGTCGGTGCCGTAGTTGATCTCCACCTTGGTGCCCTCCGGACTGAGCTTAATTCCCGAACCGAGATGGGGCAGGAGGGAGAGCGTCAGGAACCCGTGGGCGATGGTCAGCCCGAACGGTGACTCGGCGGCGGCTCTGGCCGGATCGGTGTGGATGAACTGATGGTCCAAGGTGGCGTCGGCGAATGCGTCGATGCGGTCCTGGGAAACGGTGAACCACTCCGAGACGCCGATCTCGCTGCCCACCATCCCCATCAACTCCGCCACGGTTACGGCCTTCTCGCTCATCAACGACCTCGGGTCACCGGGCCGGGCGCCTGAAAGGCGGGGATCCCGGTGAGGGCGTTGCCCAGGATCAGGGTGTGTATCTCATGGGTTCCCTCATAGGTGTACACCGTCTCCAGATTCGCCACGTGCCTCATCACCGGGTAGTCAAGCGTGATCCCGTTGGCGCCCAGGATGCTTCTGGCGGTCCGCGCCACCGCCAGGGCGTCGCCCACGTTGTTGTACTTGCCGACCGACACCTGCTCAGGCGTGAGCTTGCCTTCCTCCCGCAGTCGTCCGATCCGGATGGCCAGCAGGATCCCCCTCTGGACGGCCACCATCATTTCCACCAGCTTCGACTGGGTCAGCTGGAAGGAGGCGATCGGAGTGCCGAACTGCGACCGCTCGGAGGCATAGCCCAACGCGGCTTCATAGCAGGAGCGGGCCGCCCCCATTGCGCCGAACACGATCCCCAGCCGCGCCTCGGTCAGGCAGGAGAGCGGCCCTCTCATGGTTGACACACCCGGCAGCATCATCTCCTCAGGCAGCCGGACCCCGTCCAGGACCAGGGCGGAGGTGACCGAGGCCCGCATGCTGGCTTTGCGATCTATGGGGTGGGCCGAGAACCCCGGAGCGTCGGTGGGCACCAGGAACCCACGGACCCCTTCGGGCGTCTTGGCCCAGATCACCGCCAGGTCGGCGACTCCCCCGTTGGTGATCCAGGCCTTGGAACCGTCTATCACCCAGTCGGACCCCACCCGGCGGGCGGTGGTACGCATGGAGGAGGGGTCGCTTCCCGCGTCAGCCTCCGTCAAGCCGAAGCATCCGACCACCTCTCCTCTCGCCATGCGGGGGAGCCACTCGGCCTTCTGCTCGGAGGACCCGTACTTCCAGATGGGGAACATGCACAGCGACCCCTGCACCGAGACAAAACTGCGCAGCCCGGAGTCACCCGCCTCGAGTTCCAAGGCGGCCACCCCGTATTCCACCGGCCCGAGACCGGCGCAGCCATAACCCTCCAGGTTCATCCCTAACATACCCAGCCGGGCCATCTCGGGAATCAGGTGGGTCGGGAATTCCCCCGCCTCCCACCACTCCCCGATCTCGGGAAGCACGCTCCTGGTGACGAACTCCCGCACGGTCTTCCCCACCAGGCGCTCAGAATCGTTGAGCAGCCCGGCCGTATCCAGAAAGTCAAGAGGGTCCGGCACTATCGGATCCGCCTCACCCACTCACCTGCAGCAAAGAAGTGCATGTCGACACATCGTCCCTGGGGGCGCAGCGACTACTTCTTGTTCTTATGGCGATTCGCCTTGCGCCGCTTGCGATACTTGTGCCGCGACATTTTTCTGCGACGCTTCTTGACTAGCGAGCCCATAACTGGCTTCCTCTTAGACCGATCGGGACAATTTGCCGGCCCACCCCTGCCGACAAGACACCCTGAACAATAGCGATTCATGGTGGGCGACAGGAAACCAGCCCAGGTTTTTTTGCCTAAACCTGCTCCCGGAATACCCGGAACCGCTGGTTAAGGCTGTTTTCCGTCAGACAATGCCCCGCGAGGCTATTGGAGGGCACGCTATCTCCACCTGATCACCCAGGGAGGAAGAGAGGGCCTCAGCCACCTGACCGGCCTCGGACGACTTGGTGAAGACCAGCACGGACGGGCCGCTCCCCGACCAGGCGGCATAGACAGCCCCTGCACTCAACGCCTCACCGATCAACTCCCCCACCATGGGCCGCAGCCGGTTGCGGCTGGATTCGTGAAGCTCATCCCCCAAGGCGGATCGAAGGATCCCGGCTTCTCCCGAAGTCAGCCCGGCCACCAGGGCAGCCATCCTCGACAGACTGTTGACCACAGCAGGCAGTTCAAACCGTTCCGGAACGACGCTTCGGGACTCACTGGTGAAAAGCCGGAAGGCGGGAACCAGCACCAGCAACCCATAGGCATCGCTCATGGTCAGCTTTAGGACTCGGCTGCCCGGGTCCACCAGCACCAGCCCACCAAAGGCAGTGGCGGCGGCGTTGTCGGGATGGCCTTCGAGGGAGGTCACCAACCTGAAGATCCGGTTTGGATCGACCGGCTGACCCACGCTCCGGAAAGCTGCCGCCGCTCCGGCGGCGTAAGCGGCGGCAGAAGAGCCGAGACCGCTGCCGATCGGGACGTGATTGTCCACCTCCAATCGGAGCGGATGCTCAGGACCCACCGCTGCCCGCGCGCCGGCCAGCACTGCGTCCGCCGACTCCGGTGGCGGACGGTGGCGCCCGACATGCCTTACCTTCCATTGTTCGCTCCGCCAGGCCCGGACCTTGCATCGGATCTCCAGCGCCAAAGCCAAGCAGTCGAAACCCGGCCCCAGGTTGGCCGAGGAAGCGGGAGCGGAAGCCTCAGATGCTGTCCCGGTCATATGGCTCCACGAAGATGTTCCCCGCCACGGGGATCTTCTCTCTGATGGCTTGCTCGGCCTTGGTGATCGCGTCGGCGATCTCCAGAGTTCCCAGCGACTCGACGAAGTCAACTTCCACGTTCACCAACAGGTCGTCAGGTCCCAAGTGCATGGTGAGCAGGCGCCCCACCCCGGTCACCTCGTCCATTCCCAGAAGCACAGCCCGGATCAGGGCTCGCTCCTGCCGGCCGGCCGCTTCGCCGATAAGCAACGCCTTGATCTCCGCAGCCAGCAGCACCGCCACCACCGCCAGCATGACACCGATCAGAAGCGACGCCGCGCCGTCCCATCGGGAATCCCCGGTCGTCGAGGCCAACGTGGTCCCCACCAGGGCGAAAATCAGGCCCAGCATGGCCGCCGTGTCCTCCAGGAGGATCACGATCAGGGAGGCGTCCTTGGATTCCCGTATTGCCCGCCACATTGGCTTTGTTCCCCGATGGCGATTGAATTCCCGAAGGGCCACCCCGAAGCTGATCGACTCCAGCACCAGCGCCAGGCTCAACACGATGAAACTGGCTCGCAGATCGCCCAGCGGCTCGGCATGGGCAATCGCCTCCCAACCGTGCAGGAAGGCCCACACTCCGCCTCCGAAGAACAGCATCACCGCCACCAGGAAGCCCCAGAAGTACACCTCCTTGCCGCGGCCGAAGGGATGACTCATGTCGGCAGGTTGCCGGGCGGCCCTGGACCCATAAAGCAGCAGACCCTGATTGGAGGAGTCCGCCACCGAGTGGATGGCCTCGGCCAGCATGGCAGCCGAGCCGGTGATTAGGAAGGCAAAGAACTTCGCCACCGCTATGGTGCTGTTCGCCACCAAGGCGGCGATTATTGCCAGTCGTGATCCGCCGCTAGCCACGGGGGAGAAGTCTATGTCCCCCAGGGAGGAACATGACGGTCGGTGAGTTCCGGATGGGTCTCACCATTCCAACTCGCGGACTTCGTCCCTCATTACCGTTCCTCCCACGCGACACCTGTCCGGCTCCCACATAAGATCGATCACCGAGGGCCATCCCATCTCCCGTCCCTGGGAGATCCGGACGCGGCCCGATGGCATGTCCTCGGACCGCAGCACCGCGGCGAGGGCGACCGCCGCGCTGCCGGTGGCCGGGTCTTCAACCACGCCCATGCCGGGCGCGAAGAATCGCGCCCTGACCCCACTGGGCGGCGACGTCCAAGCCCACACCAGCGTCATGCCCAGGTCGGGAGGGGGAGGCCGCAGGTTCCCGACCTGTTCGGGATCGTCCATCTGCCAAACCGAATAGGGAAGAGGCATCTCCACTTCCCAGGCCCGAGCCGGTGCACACCACCCCAGCGTCGGAGGCGCCTTCTGGGTTCGCACCGGCTGGGAGAAGGGCGGTTCGATCCACACGCGGTCTCTTTCGGAACCGATTCTCACCTCCCCCACCCCGCAGGTGACGCGGTCCACTCCTCCCGGACCGGCCCTGAGCAGCAACCAGGCCGTCCCCACCAGAGGGTGCCCGGCGAAGGGCAGCTCCGCGACGGGGGTGAAGATCCGGACATGGGGGACCTCTCCGGTCTGCCAATCTATGAAAATCGTCTCGCTGAAGCCCAGATCCGCGGCGATGTCCTGCATTCGCCGGTCGTCGATGTTGACGGTGTCGGCCACCACCCCCAGATAGTTGCCCCCCTGCTCCCCATCGGTGAACACCCTGAGAACCTGAACCGGGCGCGCCATCTCACCTTGCCCCGGCTGGGCATACCATGATGGTGGATACATCCAATGGTCGGAGAGAGGTCATGGCTGAAATACTCGGTCTGGACACCCTGGTTGCACAAATGATCCTAGCCATCGGGCTGGCCCTGGTGGCGGGCAACTCCTGGGCCGTCCTCCGTCACTTCCAGGGAAGACCCCCTCCCGGCCAGAGAGGGGCTTTCCGGCCTCGACGGGCTGCCTTTCTGATCCTGGCCGGAACGCTGATGGTGATCTGGAGCGCCGTCTCACTCCTCTCCTGACCTTGCCGATCACCACAAGCTCCGAACAGCGAGGCGGGCATCTAATCTCGGGCCGATGAGCGAATGGCCCTTCTCTCCTCCGGTCGCCACCATGGAAGCCCGCGTCTCGGAGCGTTGGCCCAGGGGATCGTTCGCATACGAGCCCAAGTGGGACGGCTTCCGGGTCCTGGCGTGGAGCGGTCCTGATCCCCGTCTCTACTCTCGGAACCAAAAGCCGCTGCTGCGCTACTTCCCCGAGCTCGAGCCGGCGCTGGACCAACTCCCGGGGGGCACGGTGGTGGACGGAGAAGTGGTGGTGGTGTACGGCGACGCAACCCACTTCGACGCCCTGCAGATGCGCATCCACCCGGCCCGGAGCCGTATCACCCGCCTGTCGGAGGAGGTCCCCGCCCAACTGGTCGCCTTCGATCTCCTGGCTGCTGGAGGAGAGGATCTTCGGGGCCAGCCTTTCAGTGTGCGGCGGCGCCGGTTGGAGGACCTGGCCACACGCCTCCGGCCGCCGTGGAACCTCACCCCGACCACCACCGACCAATCGGTGGCCCGTCGCTGGTTCGACGAGTATGAAGCGGCCGGGTGCGACGGCGTGGTGGCCAAACGGCTGGAGGAGGAGTACGTGAGCGGCAAGAGGAGGATGATCAAGATCAAGCACCGGCGCCATGTGGACTGCGTGGTGGGTGGCTACCGGGTCCACAAGGACGGGGACAAGATCGGGTCGCTCCTCCTGGGCCTTTACAACTCCGACGGCGCCCTGCACTTCATAGGCCACTGCTCGGGTTTCTCCAATGCCGATCGGGTGCAGATCCTCGAGCTCTTCGAGAGTCTCCGTACGCCCGATTCCTTCGATGAGCAGGCGAGAGCGCCGGGGGCGGTCAGCCGCTGGTCGACCGAGAAGAGTATGCAATGGACACCCGTGCAGCCCGGGGTGGTGGTGGAGGTCAGCTACGACCAGTTGCAGAACGACCGGTTTCGCCACGCAACCCGGTTTCATAGATGGCGACCCGACAAACCTGCCCGGGAATGCACCATGGACCAGTTGGAGAGGCCGGCGGGACCTGGATTCTCCGAAGTGGTGACTGCACGGCCCTAACAGGTTCCACCTCACCTAGGATTCGTCTCACCCGATCCTCCCAGGGAGCCCTTCGACATGGAACTGGCCAGCCAACTGAGCTTCATTTCCGTCGGGATCGGGATCATCATGGTCATTCTGGGCCTGGTGAAATACTTCAAACAACGCGCCGCGCTGAAGAGAATGCAGACGGAGGGTCCACCAGAAGGCAATGAGCCATAGAGAAAGACTCCCCTCTCGGTCCAGGTTGGTCACGGCTCTGCTTTGTCTTCTGCTGATCGGGTGCGGTGAAGGCGAAAGTGAGTCATCTTCTCCGGGAACCGATGCGGAGGGTGTTGCGGTGACGGTGCCCGATCTGTCCGAGACAGCCCTCCGCGGCGCTGAGACGTTCGAAGCCAACTGCACCGAGTGTCATGGCGCCACCGCCGGAGGAACCTCGGAAGGCCCCCCGTTGGTGCACATCTACTACGAACCCGGCCACCATGCAGACTTCAGCTTCCACGTCGCCGTGCAACGGGGATCCCCCCAACATCACTGGGAGTTCGGCGACATGGATCCCGTTCCGGGCCTCTCCGACGAGGAGGTGAACGAGATCATCTGTTACGTCCGGGAGTTGCAGTACGCCAATGGCATCTTCACCGACGACGCCGGTCTGGCTGCCTGCCAGTCCTGACTGCCTGCTAGTTACTTGTCCGTAGAGGACCCGGCATCCCAGGCGCCGCCTACTCTAAGGTTGCGATGCCTTTCTCGATTCTCGCCCAGGAGGACCAGCCTGAAGACGTAACGCAGTTGATCGATCACGTCGGGTGGTACGAGTGGATCCTGGCCTTCCTGGTCGTCCTGGCGGCGCTCATCGGCGGTCGCCTGATCCGACGGGCGTTGAGCCGGGGATTGGCCAAGACCGCCGTTCCCCCGTTTGCCGCCATCGTCTTGGGAAAGGCGGTGGTCTATGTGGCCGTGGTGCTGGGGTTGTACTTCGCCCTCACCATCCTGCGACTGCAGGTCGGCCCGCTGATCGGCGCTCTGGGCCTGGCCGGCTTGGCTCTGGCATTCGCCTTCCAGGACATCCTGGAGAACTTCATCGCCGGGTTGCTGATGCTGATGCGACGCCCCATCAAAGTGGGAGACGAGATGGAATCCAGCGGCTACAAGGGAGACGTGAACGACATGACTCTGCGGGCGGTGGCCATCGACACCTTCGACGGCGACCGGGTCTACATCCCCAACTCCATGGTTTGGAAGAACCCTCTCGTGAACTTCACGGAGACCCCTCTTCGCCGGACCACCCTGGTGGTGGGGGTGGCCTACCGCACGGACCTGGACCTTGCGCAGCAGGTGTTGCAGGATGCAATCAACAATGTCGATGGTGTGGTGATCCCACCCCCGGCAACAGTCGAGTTCGTGGAATTCAACAATTCCTCCATCGACTTCTACGTGCGCTACTGGCACGCCTCGGACCGCCCAACTCTGTGGGCGGTGAGGGACCGGGCGGGACGAGCCATGAAGAAGGCGCTGGACGCGGCAGGCATCGAGATTCCCTTCCCGCAGCGGACTCTGTGGTTCCCCGAGGGCCTTGGTGATCTCTCCGATCAGGCCGATCCCCCGTCTGACTGAACACCTCGCTCGGCGGTGGCAAGTGTCCTGCGGGCCTTGCAAGCTGACCGGCCGCTCGTGACCGCCGAGAAAGGGCCATGGCGGCGGCGGAGAATCGGCGAGAAGGAAGTCATCGCCATGTTGGCAGCTATCAGCGCCATGACGGCGTTGGGGATCGACATGGCGCTTCCCGCCTTCGCTGACATCCGCCTCGGCCTGGGGCTCGCTGCCGACTCGCCCCGGGTGGCGCTCACGGTGACCCTCTATTTCCTGGGACTTGCCTGCGCTCAGTTGCTGTACGGCCCGTTCACCGATCGATTCGGCCGCAAGCCGGTGCTCTTCGCTGGCTTCGGCCTCTACGCTCTCGGCGCCCTGGGCTCGGCCCTGGCTCCGACATTCCCGGTCCTGATCGCCAGCAGATTCCTCTGGGGTGTCGGGGCCGCCGGCCCCCGGGCTCTTACGCTGGCCATCGGCCGCGACCTGTTCGACGGGGATCAACTGGCCCGCATCATGGCAGTGGTCGCCTCGGTGTTCATGGTGGTGCCGGCCCTTGCTCCGCTGCTTGGTCAGGCAGTGCTGAGCTTGAGTTCATGGCGTTGGGTCATGGCCGCCCCCGCGGGAGTGACATTGCTGTTGGCTGTGTGGCTCATCCGTCTCCCTGAGACCCTCCCTTCCCACCGGCGCCGGCCACTCACCCTCGGGCGCACCCGCCAGGCCATCGCCGCCGTCTTCGCCAGCAAGGTGACAACCGCCTCGGCCCTGGCGGTCATGTTCGACTTCGGCTCCTTCGCCGCATTTCTCGGAAGCATCCAACTCATTTTCGACGACGTCTACCACCGGGGTGACCAGTTCGCCTACTACTTCGCCGGGATGAGCCTGATCATGGGGGCGGTGATCTTCGCCGGGAGCCGGCAAGTCAAGAAAGTAGGGGCTGACCGGGTGATTATGGCGACCTTGCCGGCCGCGGTGGTCCTGTCGATTGCAATGGCCCTGTGGTCCTGGCAAGCCGGAGGGCAACCGTCGTTCTTCATCTGGTTCGCCCTGATCACCGTGATCAATTCCCTCCGGACCCTGGCAAACCCCCTGATCCAGGCCCAGGCGATGGAGCCGATGGGCGAACTGGCCGGAACGGCAGCGGCGGTGATAGGCACCATAACCATGGGAGGCGGGGCCATTCTCGCCAGCTTCGTCGACCGGGCCATCGCCGGCTCGGTCACGCCGCTGGTCATGTCCTACGCCGGCTACGGAATCATCGGCCTCGCCTTCGCCCTCTGGGCTCGCCGACACCGATCCACCTCCATCTAGCCAACCCGGTCATTCTCAACGGGGAATATCTGCAGCCTTTTGTAGAGTTGATATATATAGACTAAGATTTCCTTATAGCAGGAAAGGTATATATCAAGAGATGTCTGAGATTTTCGACCGACTCACCGCCAAAAGCCGCCAGGCCGTCGCCGATGCGGGCGCGCTCGCACGCCAACTGAGAAATCCCGAGATCACACCGGCACACCTGCTGGCGGCCCTGCTGAGCCAGACCGACGGATTGATGCTGCCCCTGGTGGATGCAGTAGGAGCACAGCCTGCCATGCTCAAAGCCGATACCGAGGGACTCCTGGGCTCGCTACCCAGTTCGTACGGAGGCTCGGATCCGGTCCCCAGTCGGGAACTAACCAAGATCCTGGCGAGGGCAGACCAGGTCAGAGCCGAGTTCAAGGATGATTACCTGTCCGTGGAACACCTGTTGCTGGCCCTGGTCGAGGCCAAGGGAGCAGAGGGGGACGTTCTGCGCCGGCACGGGCTGGGGCGCCAAGCCATCCTCGAGGCTCTGACACAACTGCGCGGAGCGCACCGGATCACCAGCCCTGACCCGGACGCCACCTTCGGCGCGCTGGAGCGCTTCGGGCGGGACCTCACCGCCCTGGCCCACCGGCAGAAGCTGGACCCGGTGATTGGCCGGGACGACGAGATCCGGCGTGTCATCCAAGTGCTGTCCCGCCGCACCAAGAACAATCCGGTGCTGATCGGCGAACCTGGCGTGGGCAAGACCGCCATCGTGGAAGGACTGGCGCGGCGGATCGCCGACGGGGACGTGCCCGAGAGCCTCAAGACCAAGCGAATCATGGCCCTGGACATGGGAGCGATGGTGGCAGGCGCCAAGTACCGGGGTGAGTTCGAGGAGCGGCTGAAGGCTGTATTGACCGAGATCAGCGCATCCAACGGTGAGATCATCACCTTCATCGACGAGATGCACACCATCGTGGGGGCGGGCGCCGCCGAAGGGGCCATGGACGCCTCCAACCTGCTCAAGCCGATGCTGGCCCGCGGGGAGCTGCACATGATCGGCGCCACCACCACCGACGAGCACCGCCTCCACATCGAGAAGGACGCCGCTCTGGAACGGCGGTTCCAGCCCATCCTGGTGTCCGCTCCCTCGGTGACCGACTCGGTTGCCATCCTGCGAGGCTTGAAAGAGCGCTACGAGGTGCACCACGGAGTGCATATCACTGACTCCGCCCTGGTGGCCGCCGCCACTCTCTCGGATCGCTACATAACCGGACGGCACCTTCCCGACAAGGCGATAGACCTCGTCGACGAAGCGGCCTCGCGCCTCCGCATCGAGATCGACTCGATGCCCGAGGAGATCGACAAGCTGACCCGCGTGGCCACCCGACTCGAGATCGAGCGTGAGGCGCTCCGGATGGAGTCGGACAGGAACGCCCGGACCCGACTCTCGGAACTGGAACAGCAACTGGCCGACCTCCGGGAGGACCTCGACGGCCTCACCGCCCGCTGGCAGCAGGAGAAGCAGGCCATAGCCTCCATCCACGGCATCAGGGAACAGATCGAGGAGGCAAGGGCCGAAGCCGAGGTGGCGGAGAGAAGGGGCGACCTCCACCGGGCGGCAGAACTCCGGTATGGCGTGCTGGCCGGTCTGGAGACCGAACTGGTTGAGAAGGAGGAGCACCTGGAGAAACTGGCAGCCAACGGCCGGATGCTGTCGGAAGAGGTGACCGGGGAGAACATCGCCGAGGTTGTCTCCCACTGGACGGGAGTTCCGGTCGCCAGGATGCTGGAAGGCGAGGTGGCCAAGCTCATCAATCTCGAGAGCCACCTCCATGAGCGGGTGGTCGGACAGCACCAGGCCGTCCAGGCGATCTCCAACGCCGTCCGCCGCAGCCGGTCGGGCCTCTCCGACCCCAACCGGCCTGTCGGTTCGTTCCTGTTCCTGGGCCCGACCGGGGTCGGCAAGACCGAACTGGCCCGGGCCCTGGCCGACTTTCTCTTCGACGACGAGCGGGCCATGACTCGGATCGACATGTCCGAGTACTCCGAAAAGCACTCCGTCAGCCGTCTCATCGGGGCGCCTCCTGGTTACGTCGGATACGACCAGGGCGGGCAACTCACCGAGGCGGTGCGCAGGCGTCCCTACACGGTGATCCTCTTGGACGAGGTGGAAAAGGCCCATCCCGAGATATTCAACACCCTGTTGCAGTTGCTGGACGACGGCCGGCTCACCGACGGCCAGGGTCGCACGGTCGACTTCACCAACTCGGTGCTGATCATGACCTCCAACCTGGGATCGGAGTTGATCGATCCCGGCCTGGGATCCGAGCTGATCGAGAGCCGGGTGATGGGAGCGGTGCGCGGTCACTTCCGGCCCGAGTTCCTGAACCGGGTTGACGAGATAGTGGTGTTCGGACGATTGACCCGGCCCGAGTTGGCCCGGATAGTCGACCTGCAGTTGGGCAGGCTCCGGCGGAGACTGGCCGCACGCGGCCTGGGACTTCAGGTAACCGATGGCGTGAAGGAGATCCTGGCCGAGGAGGGATACGATCCTGCATACGGCGCGCGCCCCTTGAAGCGGGCGATCCAGCGCCGGCTGGCCGATCCCCTGGCCATCAGGTTGCTGGAAGGCGAGTGGCCGACCGATTCGACGGTGGAAGCCTATGCCGAGGGTGGCGCCGTCGGGTTCCGTCCGGCGGCGTGAAACCGAGCCTCCGGGCCGCCCAAACAAAGACATGACCGACCCCCGGGTCAGTACCCTCTAATTGGATGGGCTCCCGGGAACACTGGTCGGATATGTGGATAGGCCTGCGCCTAATGGTCGCGGGAGTGAAGCGCTACCCGCGCATGACGGTGATCGCCGTCATGGGAGCTATGACCTGGATGGTGGTCACCATCATCAGTCCCTACCTGCAGAAGTTGGTGGTTGACGACGCCGTAGAGGGAAACCAGCGGAACCTCCTGTTACCCCTGGTTCTCCTTGTGTTGCTGGTCGGGCTAATGCGGGCCAGCAGCATCGCCTGGCGGCGCTGGAACGCCTTCAAGCTCTCTTACAGCTTCGAGGTGCATCTGCGCGGGCGCATCTTCTCCGCCATCCAACGGCTGGGATTCGACTATCACGACCACGCCTCGGCGGGAGAGTTGATGGCTCGATCCTCCACCGACGTAACCCAGGTGCGGTTGATCTTCATGATGCTCCCCATCACCGTGGCCAACCTCATCACCATGGCGATGGTGGGAGTAATGGCGTTCGTGCTCGATCCGGTTCTGGGCATGGTGGCCGCCATCACCCTGCCGGCCATGATCGTCTTTGCGGGGTTGTACTCCCGGCAGGCCATCGGCATCTCCTTTCAGGTCCAGCAGGCTCTTGCCGGGATGAGCAGGCTGACCCAGGAGGGGATTTCGGGGATTGCGGTGACGAAGGCTTTCGGTCGGGAGGCCAGGGAAGCTCGCAAGGCTCAGGGAGTGGCGACGGACATCTTCGACAAGTCCATGAGCCTGGCCCGCTTCCGGTCGGTGTACCTGCCCTGGCTGGAGTTGCTCCCCACCCTCACCACCCTGGGAGCGCTGTGGCTGGGTGGCCTCAGGGTGGCCAGCGGCGAGATGACCATCGGCGATCTGGTGGCCTTCACCCAGTATCTGGTGATCCTGTACTTCCCGCTCCGGATGACCGGTTGGTTCTTCGCCGAACTCCCCCGCGCCTCGGCCGCCGCGGCCCGGATAGTGCAACTGCTCCAGACCCCTCCATCGGTTACCAGCCCCGACGCTCCGCGTCCGTTGGGCCCCGGAGGCGGTGAGATCCGTTTCGACGGTGTCACCTTCTCCTATAACGGGGTGGAGGTGCTGTCGGACCTTGATTTGTCCATCCCGGCGGGAAGCAGCGTGGCCTTGTTCGGGGCCACCGGCTGCGGCAAGACCACCCTGGCTCAACTCATCCCTCGGTTCTACGATCCCCAGGCCGGCAGCATCTCGGTCGACGGAACCGACATCCGCGAGCTTCATCTGACCGATCTCCGCCGGGAGGTGGCGGTCGCTTTCGAGGAACCATTCCTCTTCTCGGCCACAATCGCCGAGAACATCGGGTTCGGGACCCCCCACGCCGAACGCTCCGAGATAGTGGCCGCCGCCCGGATCGCCGACGCCGACGAGTTCATCCGGAAGCTGCCCGAGGGATACGACACGGTGGTGGGCGAGCGGGGGATAACCCTGTCCGGTGGCCAGCGCCAGCGCGTGGCCCTTGCCCGGGCCATCGTCGGCAACCCCCGCATCCTGATCCTGGACGACGCCACCTCGGCGGTGGACGCCATCACCGAAGCCCACATCCATGCCGAGTTGGTGGAGATGATGAGGGGCCGCACCACCATCGTGATCGCCCACCGCACCTCCACCCTGCTGTTGGCCGACCGGATCATCCTTCTGGAGGACGGAAAGGTCCTGGCCTTCGGAGAACACCAGGAACTCTGGGACAACGTGCCCCGCTACCGCCAACTTCTCGCCGAAGCCAGCCCGGCCCGCTGATGTACTCCCGCTACGGATCCGCCGACCCGGTCCCCCACCGGATGAACCTCATCCGCCGGGCTGCCAAGTCCGCCCGGTACATGGCCCTCCCCGCCCTGGGCGCCGCCACCGCGGCCATAGTGTCCTCCATGTCCAGGGTGGCGGGGCCGCTGGTAATCCGAGAAGGGGTTGACAAGGGCATCGTTCCCCAAGACACCTCGGTGATCACCAACGTGGCTCTGATTTTCGGCGGCATCCTGGTCGCCCAGTACGTATCCACCCGCATCACCCTCTACATGGTGGCCTGGCTGGGCGAGAGGTTCATGATGGACCTTCGCAACCAGGTGTACTCCCACGTTCTGAGAATGGACATGGCCTTTTTCGGGAGGACCAAGACCGGGGTCTTGGTGTCCAGGCTCACCGCCGACATCGAGTCTCTCCAGGTCTTCGCCACCGAAGGCGTCATATCGGTGGTGGGAAGCACCTTGATGGTGACGGGGGTCTCCGTGGCCCTGTTCGTGATAGATCCGTTTCTCGCCATGATCGTGATGCTGCTCATGCCCATCCTGGTGGCTATCTCGATTCACTTCGGCCGCCGGTCGGGACAGGCCTACCGGCAGGTACGCAGCCAGGTGGGAAGGGTGCTGGGCGCCCTCCAAGAGAACATTTCCGGAGTGAGGGAAGTCCAGGCCAATGCGCAGGAACTTCGCCAGGAAGAGCGTTTCGGGGCGATAGACCAGACCTACTACCAGAAGGGCATGGCCGCCGCCAAGACCGTGGTCCGCTACTTCCCCCAGGTGGACACGTTGCGGGTAGTCGGACTGGTCCTGGTCCTGTTAATCGGAGGGAACAGGGTGCTGGACGGGGAGATGAGCCTCGGGTCGATGATCGCCTTCCTGCTCTACCTGAACTGGTTCTTCGAGCCCATCGTGCAACTCGCCAACATCTACAACCTCCTGCAGGGAGCGCTGGCCGCTCTCTACAAGCTTTACGGGTTGATGGACGAAGAGCCCGCGATTCAGGAGGCCCTCGAAACCACCCCTCTCGCCCCGGAGGTGGACGGCAGGATCCGGGTCGACAGGTTGACCTTCGGCTACAGCCCCGACGAACCGATCATCACCGACCTGAACCTCTCCATTCCCTCCGGCCAGCGGGTGGCCGTGGTGGGCGCCACCGGATCGGGGAAGAGCACCCTGGTGAGACTGATCGCGCGCTTCTACGACCCCCAGAACGGCGGGGTCTCCCTGGACGGGATCGATCTCAGGAAACTCAGCTTTGCCGACCTTCGCCGGGCCGTGGCGCTGGTGCCCCAAGAGGGATTCCTGTTCGAGGACTCCCTGCGGTTCAACCTGTCCTTCGGCCGGGGCGAGATGAGCGACGAGGAGGTGTGGGAAGCGTGCCGGGCAATGGGCATCGCCGAGTGGGTGGAGAGCCTGCCCGAGGGTCTGGACACGCCCATGCGGGAGAGGGGCAACCGGCTCTCTTCGGGAGAGCGCCAACTCGTCGCCCTTGCCCGGGCGCTGGCCGTCGATCCGGCGATAGTCATTCTCGATGAGGCCACGTCCAACCTTGATCCCGGAACGGAAAGCCAGATCGAGGACGCCCTCGAATCGCTGCTGGCGGGCCGTACCTCGATCGTCGTGGCTCACCGCCTTCGAACCGCCCGGCGGGCAGATCGCGTGCTGGTCATGGAAGGTGGCCGGGTGGTGGAGGACGGAACCTATGACGACCTGGCCGGCCGAGGCGGACATTTCGCCGAACTGATACACACCTGGGAGTCCTCCGAGCAGCGGGTGTGACCAGGTGCGCCTTGTTCAGTCGATCAGGACCTGGGGAAACGGGGAAACAGGGTCTCGGTGTGGCCATCGACCCCGATCACCTGGCCGCTGACATGGCGTCCTGAGGGGCCGGCCAGGTAGAGCACCAGGTCAGCGACTTCCTGGGGAGTGACGAAAGTTGCCATCGACGTGCCCTGGACATACATCGCATGGGCAACTTCGAGGCTGATCCCTTCGACCCGGGAGTGGGCGCCTATCACCCGGTCCACCCGTTGGCCTATGATCGAACCGGGCGCTATGGCGTTCACCCGGATGTTGTTCCGGCCCAACTCCATCGCCCAGGTCTTGGTCAACCCGACCACCCCGAACTTGGCCGCCACATAGGGTGAGCGGTTCGGCATCCCCATCCGTCCGGCCGTGGAGGTGATGTTGATGATCGCTCCACCTCCCTGCGCCTTCATGGCGGGGACCACCCGGCGGGCGCAATAGAACTGTCCTGACAGGGCCGCCTCAACGCACTTGCGCCACTCGGCGGGATCGATCTCCTCCACGGGCGCGGTCGGCCCCGCCGGCCCGGCGTTGTTCACCAGGATGTCGACTCCATCCGCGGCGATCGGATCCAGCCAGGCGGCCACCGCCTCGGCCTCAGCCACATCCACGGTCGCTCCCTGGAGATGGGAAGGAAGCGCCCCCACCGCCACAGGGTCGACATCGCATACGAAGGTGGTGGCGCCCGCTCCGGCCAATGTCTCGGCCACCACCAGTCCCAATCCGGCAGCTCCCCCCGTCACCACCGCCCGTTGGGAGTCCAGCCGGATGTCCATAGGCCGCCAGGGTATCAGGGGCGTCACGGGAGGATCCCTCTCCCACCCGGGAATCTTCAAACGAAAGCTATCTAGCCAGTTACCTACTCCCGCCTAGGGAGCGGGGGTAGAGGGTCTCGCTATGCCCGTCCACTGCGATCACCTGGCCGCTGATGTGGCGGCCCGAGGGGCCGGCCAGGTAGAGCACCAGGTCGGCCACCTCCTGGGGATCGATCGACGTTCCCATGGAGTTGGCCTGGGTGGACATCGATTCGGCTTCTTCCACGCTGATGCCTTCAGTCTCGGCGCGCGCCGCGATCTGCCGTCTCCTTCTCTCGCCCCTGAGGGCGCCGGGTGCGATGGCGTTCACCCGGATGTTGTCACGGCCCAACTCCATCGCCCAAGTTTTGGTCAACCCGACCACCCCGAACTTGGCCGCCACATAGGGTGAGCGATTCGGCATCCCCATGAACCCGGTGGTGGAAGTGATGTTGATGATCGCTCCACCTCCCTGGGTCTTCATGGCGGGAACCACGCGGCGGGCGCAATAGAACTGCCCCGACAGGGACACCTCCATACACCTACGCCACTCCGCGGGATCGATCTCCTCCACGGGAGCGGTGGGTCCCCCCGCTCCAGCCAGGTTCACCAGTACATCCACCCCTTCCGCCGCAATCGGATCAAGCCAAGCGGCCACCGCCTCGGCATCGGCCACGTCCACGATGGCACCACGGAGACTTGCAGGGAGATCCCCGACTGCAACAGCGTCGATGTCACACACGAATGTGGTGGCGCCCGCTCCGGCCAATGCCTTGACCACCACCAGTCCCAAGCCACCCGCTCCCCCCGTCACCACCGCCCGTTGCGAATCCAAACGGATACCCATACCGACAGCGTATCACCCAGGGTGCTGGTCGTCTCCTGATCCGTGCGGCGGCACCTGGGGTGATCCCGGCGGGATGGTGATCCTGCGACGCCTAGCCCGCGCCAGGGCCACCCGCGCCAGCACTGCCATGACGGCGGCCAGTGCATTGAACACCATGTCGACCGGATCGACGTGGCGGCTGGGCAACAAAAGTTGAATGCACTCGTCCAGCACCCCCACCACCCCGGTGGCCATGACCGCCAGCACGGAGGGCACCGGGACCCGGCCACCCTGGCCTCTACGTTCTTTGAGCGCCTCGTATATGAAGGAGGCCACCACCCCGTATTCGATGAGGTGGCTGCGTTCTGCCAGCGCCATGCGAAGCAGGACCATCAAGTAGACCACCGCCACTCCCAGAGCCACGCCGATCTCGGCGCCGGTGGGCTTGGTCCTCAGCCCTTGGATGACCACGGTGATCCCGACCAGGAGCATCGCCGCGGCGAAGCCCACCGTGGTCAGACCGGTCTCCGCTAGCTGTTCGGCGAGTGCTCCTGCCAGCCCCAGGGTGGAAAAGATCGCCACCACAATGGCGATCGTCCAATACCACAGGCGACGCTCCCGGGGGGACACGAACAGAGCCATCCAAAATGAAGATACCGGATCGGAAAGACACCGTCGGCCAAGACAATGGGCATCGTGCGCAAACCCGACGTCACGCCTCCTCCCCTGCCGCCATACTTACCAGGCATGGGTAGGGCCCCATTCGTGCGATACGCCCTTCCCGGGCCGCGTGCAACTCAAGACCCGGATAAAGGGCTCAGCCGGTCGAGGTCCCCAATGGTTTTGGCGCTGGCCGCCCTCCTGGTTGGATTCCTTCTTCTACCGGCTTGTGGCAGCGGCACTTTGACAGAAGAGGAGCGCGTCGATGCGGAGATCCAGATTTACGCTGCGGTAACCCGCCAACTGGTGGAGATCGACAATACCTTCGGCCCTAAATACAGATTCACCCGCATCCTGATACTGGATCGCCTTGATCCGCGCGCCGGAGACGCGATGAGCCAAACCCAGTCGGGCAGGTTGCTCACCGAGGAGCAACGACAAGCCATAGTCATCGCCATCGACCATCTTGGGCCGATCGAGTTTATCGCGAACTGGAGCCAATTCGTACGGGAGGATGTACTGGAGCCGGTCATACCCGGCAGCGTTATCATCACGCTCGCTCCTGCGGAATTCGACGACGATGGGGCAACGGTCGGAGCCAACCTCTGGTGCGGTGGTGCCTGCGGACTCTGGCTGACATACCGTGTCCTCGAAGGACCGGACGGCTGGACTGCTGCCGGAAGGGAAGGGACCTGGGCGATCTCCTAACGCGGCGTCGACTCCCCACTCGGCTGACCGGTGGCCTACAGGATTTGGCGCGGTGGGCCGCGGCCGGTTGATGAAAGGGTGCTCGTCCCTCTACCTACCCAGGTTCGTGCCCCGGACCTTGGTGGGATGGATGAACACCCCGGCACGGCGTTCGGCCGCCATAACCCTGTCGTACTCCTCCCAATCATCGTGAGTTCCTCCCGCGGCGGTGAAGATGTCCCTCAGCAGTCGGGGGAGATCGGCTGGATCGAAGCCATCCATGGGATCGTCGGGGCCGACCCGGGTCACCGAGCCCTCCACGCCGATCCATGACCATCCGGCCCGGAAAGTGATGGTGGCCTGGGGAGTTTGTCGCCAGTGGCGCAGCTTCACCGTGTCACCTCTTACGACAAACGCCACAACCTCCTCGCCCGTGACAGGGTGTTTCACCACTCCGGCGTTGATCAGGGTGGAGTGCACGGTCCTGTCGGCCCGGGCGAAGGAGACGAACGCCAAACCCTGGTCGGCGGCGGCAAACTCCCTCACATGCTCGATGGTCCGCCTCATTGGTGCTCCTTTCCGTTGCCATCCTTGGGGAATCATCCGGAGAATACCCCTAGTCCCCGACAGACAGGGTCATGGGCAGCGGTTCGGATTAAGTGGTATCTTCAGTCCCTGGCTGCGCTTCTAGGCAGCACAAGGGCGAGATAAATAGTGTTTGTTTTACCAATTTCGTGATATAATGCATTGGTTTGTCACACTCCCCGTGGTATAATGATGAACATGGAAAAGACAGCCAGCGACCGTCGGGTCATCAACGAGATCGGCGCAGTCCTGCCCAGTCTGGCGGTGGGAGACGCAACCCTGGAACAACTACGGGAACGGTTGCAGTCCACCTTCCGGGTGGAGAACCAAGCCGCAGCGGTGCGTGCCGAGACACTGGCGGAACTAACCCGCAGAGAGGGTGTCCACATTACCGAGGACAACCTGCGGGAGAGGGGTCTGCGGCCTCGCCGCAAGGCCCGCTCCGAAGTCGAAACCGCAGTCGAACTTGAAGAGTTGCCCAAGACGTCGGAG
The DNA here is from genome assembly GCA_028819345.1 of bacterium. Classification (GTDB taxonomy): domain Bacteria; phylum Actinomycetota; class Acidimicrobiia; order Spongiisociales; family ZC4RG35; genus Bin76. Next base: position 233,296 of record JAPPLW010000099.1, read on the forward strand.
GGTTTGCGGGATGGAGAGATCCCTTACGACAACGCTCGGATCCTGGCTAAGGCCTCCCAGGAGGGGGAGATAGACGAAAGCGAGTTGGTGGACAAGGCCCGTACCCAGTCGCCCGACAAGTTCGCGGGAACGGTCCGAAAGCACCAACAGGAACGTTCCGAAGATGATGGGATGAGCCGGTTGGAGCATCAACGCTCGAGGAGGTTCGCCAAAATCCGAACCGACAACACAGATGGAATGACTGTTTTGTACGGGAGGTTCGATCCGATCACGGGGGCTCTCATCGAAACAGCGTTGTCGCAGAAGATGGACGAGTTGTGGAGAGAGGAAGACCCCCGGGCAAGGTGCTCTCCGGGTCAGCGGATGGCCGACGCCCTAGCACAGTTGGTCACCAGAGAGGACACCGGCGAGGATGGAAAGCCTCCCCGCGGTCCCAGGCTGTTGTTGATCGCCGACTACGACGCTGTCTCCCGGGAACTCAGAAACGGGCGTCTAGGTGACGGGACCCCAATCCCGGTGCAGAAGATCCGGGACCTGGCCTGCCAATCCGACATCCTCCCCGCCATTTTCAAGGGGGTATCACAGCCCCTTGATCTAGGACGGTCACGGCGGGCCGCCAGTCCCGCCCAACGGATCGCCCTCGTCGCCCGGGACAAAGCCTGTGTGGGGTGCGGCGCCACTGCAAATTGGTGCCAGGCGCATCACATTATTCCCTGGGCCGTGCAGGGCAACACCGACCTCGACGACATGGTGCTCCTATGCTCCCGCTGCCACCATAAGGTTCACGATGACCGATGGCAAGTACGCAGGAAACCGTCCGGGAAGTACTACCTCAAACCACCTCTGAGACACGACCAGCCAACATCGGCCAGGCACAACCTGAGCTACCGGAACCGCCGAAGCCCATTCAAACAACGAAAATAGAGCACCACCAAGGTATGGACGATGCCAAGCGCTGACAAATTGCCCTCCGCCACCCGGCGATGGCTGGAAGGGTGTGGGGACTTCGGCTTCACACCCAAGATCCGAGTGTTCCCCGACGGGACGAAAACGGCGATCGATGCCGCCCGGGCGGTGGGGTGCGGGCCTAGCCAGATCGTGAAGTCCCTCGTGTTCGAAGTGGATGGAGAGGCGGTGCTGGCCTTGGTGCCCGGCGATCGCAGACTGCGCACCGACAGGCTGGCGCAGGCGGCAGGAGGAATCAAGGCGCGCAGGGCCCCACTCGACCGGGTGAGGGAAGCCACCGGCTTCGCGGCGGGCGGGACGCCGCCCTTCGGGCACGCCCGTCCAATCCGGGTGTTCGCCGACCGGGCGCTCCGGCGCCACGACCCGGTGTGGGCTGCGGCCGGCACCCCCACGACCGTGTTCCCGATCAGCCTGGCCGACCTGAACCGGGTAGCCGGGCCCAGCTGGTGCGATCTCTCCTAACTTGGTCCCGGAGAGGGCTGATAAGCAGGGTCGAGCATCAGCAGGAAGTCACCGCACCGTTCGGCTTCGGAGGCTTCGCCTATCGCTTCGGCCATTCGCCTGAGACCGTCCAGGCTGGACAGGAAACCGCGGTTGGAGGCATGCGATCCGCGCACGTACCCCGATCCCCTCCAGCCGTTCTGTCTCAACGCGTCCAGGCCGCGGTGATACCCGATCCGGTAGTAGGCGTAGGCCTCCAGGTGATCGCTCATCTCCTTGGCCCCCGACTCGCACAATCCTCCCAGGGCGGCCCAAACCTCGGGCAACTCCGGGTGGGCGGCCGCGGTCGCCGCCACTCTGTCCCGGTCACCGCCGGCAGCCGCCAAGGCAGCCATCACGTCCGGAGGTGGCTCGGGCAACACCGTCTCGGGCGCTCCTCCGGAAGTGAGCCGGACTTCTGCGATCGTCAAGCCCGGGGAAGGGGAATGTCCCCATTCCGGATCGCCGCCTGGGCGGCGGCCAGCCGGGCGCCCGGGATCCGTGGAGGACTCATGGACACATAATCAAGGCCTACCCGGTGACAGAAATCTATGCTGGCCGGGTCTCCTCCGTGCTCACCGCAGAGTCCCACCGAAAGGTCGGGACGGACTGCTTTCCCCTCGGCTGTGGCCCACTCCACCAACCGTCCCACGCCGCTCTCGTCCAGCGACTGGAAGGGGTTGTGAGACAGCACCCCGTCGGCCAGATAGGTGTTGAGAAAGCGCACCTCGGCGTCGTCACGACTCAGCCCGAAGGTGGTCTGAGTGAGATCATTGGTGCCGAAGGAGAAGAACTCGGAAATGCGGGCCAAGTCCCCGGCCATCAGAGCGGCACGGGGGATCTCCACCATGTTGCCCAGCTTCACCTCCCTGTCCACGCTGTAGGCGGCCTGTTCTTCAGCGAGCATGTCCCGTACCCGTTCCATCTCGGCCGGATCCGCCACCAGTGGAACCATTATCTCGAGGCGGGGATCTCCCCCCTCCTCCACGCGACGGCGGATAGCCTGCAACGCCGCCCGTATCTGCACCCGGTAAAGCGAAGGCCTAATGATTCCCAGGCGCACTCCCCGCAGCCCCAGCATCGGGTTGGTCTCCTCCCAACTCCTCACTACATCGATGGTCCGCTCCACCTCTGCGGTGGGCTCCCCCGCGGCGCGGAGCTGATCGTATTGATCGCGAAGGTCCCACCGGTCGGGGAGGAACTCGTGAAGGGGAGGATCGAGCAAGCGGACCACCACGGGCTTTCCGTCCATCGCCTCCAGCAAGGCGGTGAAATCCTCGGCCTGCAACTGCTGCAGTTCCAGGAGGGCTTTCTCCGGCTCCTCATCCATGATGATCCGGCGCACCACCGGCAGCCGGTCGCCCATGAACATGTGCTCGGTGCGGGCCAGTCCGATGCCCTCCGCCCCCAACTCCGCGGCGCGGGCCGCGTCCTTACCCGTGTCGGCGTTTGCCCACACCCCCAGTCGCCGCATTTGGTCCGCCCAGCCCAACAACATCTCCAGCTCGGCGGGCGGGGAGGGCTCCACCAACTCCACCTCGCCGATGAAGACCCGTCCGGTGGTGCCGTCGATGGCGATGGTGTCTCCTTCCTGCACCCGCAAGCCCCCGGGCGCGGTGAAATAACCCTGCTCGGCGTCGATGGAGATCTCCGCGGCGCCGGTGACCGCCGGCGTCCCCATAGCGCGGGCCACCACCGCCGCATGGCTGGTCTTCCCTCCGTGGCTGGTCAAGATCCCCTCGGAGGCGAACAGCCCCTCAATGTCGTCGGGCGTGGTCTCCCATCTAACCAGGATCACCGGCGTCCCCTCCCCTGCCATCTGCACAGCCCGTCGAACGTCGAACACCGCCTTGCCCATCGCCGCTCCCGGGGAGGCGTCCAGCCCGAAGAAGGCCGGGGGTGGCGACTTGTCCTCGGCGATCCCGTGCACGAGCAACTGTTCCAGTTGGCCCGGCTCCACCCGCATCAGGGCGGTCTGGCGGTCGATCAGCCCCTCTTCGACCATCTCCACCGCAGCTCTCACCGCCGCAGCGGCCGATCTCTTCCCCACCCGGGTCTGCAGTATCCAGAGCTTTCCCTTCTCGATGGTGAACTCGATGTCGCACATGTCGGAGTAGGCGTCCTCCAGCGAGGACCCCACCGCCTCCAACTCGGCGTGGATCTCCGGATGGGTATCGGCCAGGACCGAGATGGGGAGGGTCTGGCGGATCCCCGCCACCACATCTTCTCCCTGGGCATTGGGCAGGTAGTCCCCGAACATCTCGTGCTGGCCGGTGGCAGGGTCGCGAGTGAAGTACACCCCGGTGCCCGAGTCGACGCCCAGGTTGCCGAAGACCATCATCTGGATATTGCAAGCCGTCCCGAGATGGTGCGGAATGTCGTGGAGCCGACGGTAGGTGTAGGCCCGCGGGGAGTTCCAGGACTCGAACACCGACACGATCGCCTTCCGCAATTGCTCCATCGGATCCACCGGTACTTCGCTGTCCTGGGCGGCCAGCAACATCCTGAACTGGCGGACCGCCGCCACCAGATCGGAGGTGGGGAGCCGGGAGTCCTCGGTGACGTTCCTGCGTTCCCTGAGACTGGTCATGACATGCTCGAAGTCGTCCCGGTTGGCGCCCAGCACCACTTCCCCGTAGGTCTGGAGCAGGCGCCGGTACGCATCCCAGGCGAAGCGCTGGTCCCCGGACCACCGAGCCAACTCCGAGACCACTGCCTGGTTGGCCCCCAGGTTGAGCACCGTGTCCATCATTCCCGGCATCGAGAACCTGGCTCCCGAGCGGGCCGACAGGAGGAGCGGGGGGCCGGCCACCCCACCCAGACTGCGGCCCGTCTGGTTCTCGATCTTGGCCAGCGCCGACTTCACCTCGGCCCAGAAACCGGAGGGCATTCGCCCTTCCTCCAGGTAATAACGGCAGGCGGCGGTGCTGATGACGAACCCGTGCGGAACCGCCAATCCCATTTCCATCATCCGCGCCAAACCGGACCCCTTGCCTCCCAACAGGTCGCGATCCGCGGGATCGGCCTCCTCGAAATCAAAAACGTATTTGTCCGCTCTACCAGCCATTTGCAATCCGTTCCGCTTCGATACTAACTACGGATCACCAAGGCGCCGCAGCGAATAGTGGCGAGATCATAGGTACGGAAGGAGCCTAGAATTGAGAAACGACAGACATCTGAGCAACGGTGAGGAAGAGGCCCACCAAGGGAACCCCTCGTCTCCCCGAGGCCGGACAAGGAGCGCACATGGACAACGAGTTATGGAGATGGCTCTGGCTGGGTTTGGCTGCCCTGTTGGGAATCGGGGAGGTTCTCACCGCCGGGTTCTTCCTGCTGCCGTTCGTGATCGGCGGTGGCGCCGCGGCGGTCCTCTCCTGGCTGGGACTTTCACCATTGGCCCAGTGGCTGGTGTTCTTCGGCGTCTCTCTCCTGTCGTGGGCAGTCCTGCACCGCTACATCAAGACCCAGGATTCCGATGGACAGCCGCAGGTGGGCGCCAACCGTTGGAAGGGGGCCACTGGACTGGTCCTGGAGGAGATCGACCAGGTGAGCGGAGACGGACTGGTCCGTATCTTCGGCGAAGAGTGGCGGGCCACCGTCGAAGCCGGGCAGGAGAACATCCCCACCGGCGACACCATTGAGGTGATCGGTGTGGAAGGAACCAAGCTGGTCGTGGTTCCCCGGTCTTGACAACCATCTGAACTAGGAAGGAAGTGACCTCGTGTTGGAGGATCTAGCCGTATTTGGACTGTTCGGGGCGGTGGCCCTGGTACTGATCCTGTTTGCCGCCGCCGGACTGAAGGTGGTCAGGCCGTACGAGAAGGGACTGATCGAGCTTCTGGGCCGCTACCAGCACACGGTCGACTCGGGGCTCCGGTGGGTGATGCCCTTCGTGAAGCGGATCATCAAGGTCGACATGCGGGAGCAGGTGGTGGACGTGCCTCCCCAGGAGGTGATCACCAAGGACAACGTGGTGGTGACGGTTGACGCGGTCATCTACTACGAGGCAACCGACCCGGTCAAGCTGAAGTACAACGTGGGCCGGTTCATCGTGGCGGTCACAAAGCTGGCCCAGACCAACCTGAGAAACGTGGTCGGCGACCTGGACCTAGACGCAGCCCTCACCTCCCGCGAGGTGATCAACGCCAAGCTACGCCAGATCCTCGACGACGCCACCGACAAGTGGGGTACCCGTGTGGTGCGGGTGGAGATACAACGCATCGAGCCGCCCGCCGACGTGACCCAGGCCATGCACCGCCAGATGAAGGCGGAGCGGGACCGGCGCGCCTTGGTCACCGAGGCCGAAGGAGACAAGCGGGCGCGCATCCTCAAGGCCGAAGGTGTACGGGAGAGCCAGATCCTGGAAGCCGAGGGTGAGGCCATGGCCATCAAAACAGTGGCCGACGCCGACCGCTACAAGCTGCTGACCGTGGCCGAAGGTGAGGCCCAGGCAATCGAGAAGGTGTTCGCTGCCATCCACCAGGGAGATCCCACTCCCGACCTGATCGCCATCCGCTACCTGGAGGCGCTGCAGGGAATCGCCGACGGGCAGGCCACCAAGGTGTTCCTCCCCCTCGACACCAGCGGGGTACTGGGCAGCGTGGCGGCCATCGGAGAGTTGCTCAAGGACACCGGCAGCGACAAGCTGACTTCCTAGGTAGGTACCGAGGGAATTCGGAACGGAACAGAACCAAATGAACAACAAAAGGGTCGGGACCCGAAAGTCCCGACCCTTTCTCTAATTCTCCGCCCGCTTCCGGCAGAGAGGTCTTGTTACCTGGCGGCGGCTACGGCCTGCTGGAGAGCCCTCCGGGTCATCACCTTGGCCAGGTGGGCCTTGTACTCGACGGTCCCGAACAGGTCGTCCAGCACGGTGACGCCTTCAAGGGCGCGCTCGGAGGCTTCTGCAATCGCAGCGTCGGAGCCATCGGTCCCGACCAAGGCTTCCACAACTCCTTCAGCAAGGGTGGGCTTGGCGCCAACCCCGGTGAGCGCAACCCGCGCGGAGCTGACCGCGCCGTTAGAGACGTCCAGCCAGACGGCCGCGCCTGCAACGGCGTAGTCGGTGTGGCCGCCCCGGCGACCCAGTTTCTCGTATGCCGATCCGCCGCCCTGTTTGGGGATACGGACCTCGGTGAGGATCTCCCCCTGCTCCAAGGCCGTGGTAAGCGTGTCGACGAAGAATTCCGAAGCCGCTATCTCGCGAACGCCGCCTGCCGAGGCCGCCACCATGGTGGCGCCCAGGGCTAGTGCAGCCGAAGGCTGATCGGCGGCGATGTCGGCATGGGCGATCGCGCCGCAGGTGGTGCCCTGATTGCGCACCTGAACATCTCCGGTCCAAGAGGCGGCTGTCGCCAGCGCCGCCGCGTGTTCACCGATCAGTGAATCGGACGCCGTGTCGGCATGGCGCACCATCGCCCCTATGGCGAGGTGGTCACCGCGGTCCTCGATGGAGGAGAGCCCGGGAATCCGGCCGATGTCAACCAGCACGTCCGGAGAGAAGAGCCTCAGCTTCATGAGAGGCAGGAGGCTCATGCCTCCGGCCAGCACCTTGGCTCCCTCGGTGGAGGCCAGGACTGACGTTGCCTCGTCCAGCGACCCCGGGGATACATACTCGAATGACCTGGGATACATCAGCTCACACTCCCGTTCGTCTTGGCCGCCTGGATCGCCGCCCACACCCGTTTGGGGCGCAGCGGCATATCCACATGGGTCACCCCGAGGGGCGAGAGCGCATCGACCACGGCATTGACCACGGTCTGCGCCGACCCGATGGTACCCGCCTCTCCGATCCCTTTCACTCCCAACGGGTTGATGTCGGTGGGAGTCACCGTGCGGTGCAACTCGAAGGAGGGCAAATCGGCTGAGGTAGGCAACGGATACTCCACGAACGACCACTTGAGGAGGTTTCCGTCCGCCTCGTAGTCGCCGTCCTCGAACATCGCCTGGCCGATACCCTGCGCCAGGCCGCCGTGGATCTGTCCGTCCACGATCATCGGATTGATGACGTTGCCGCAGTCGTCCATGGCGATGTAGCGAAGCAACTTGACGTCGCCCGTGTCGCCATCCACTTCCACCAGGGCCAGATGGGATCCAAACGGCCAGGTGGCGTTGCCGGGACTGAACACGGCGTGGGCCTCCAAGCCTCCTTCCATGCCCTCGGGCAGGCGGTGAGGCTGGTAGGCCAGCGTGGCGATGTCGGACCACGACACCTGCTGGTCGGGCGAGCCCGCCACATGAGCGCCCCCGTCGGCGAACACGATGTCGTCCGCAGAGGCTTCCAGGAGGTGGGCGGCCAGATCGGCGGCCTTGGAGCGCACTTTGTTGGCCGCTTCGTAGGTGGCAGATCCGTCCACCGCCGCCGACCGGGACCCGAAGGTACCGATCCCCAGCGGCGACTCGGCGGTGTCGCCATGGCTCACCCTGATGTTCTCGACCGGGATCCCCAACTGGTTGGAGACGATCTGGGCCCAGGTGGTCTGGTGTCCCTGTCCGGATGGTCCGGTGCCGATGATCACCGAGGCGGTGCCGTCGGCCTGCACCCGAACCAGGCCCGATCCGTTGAAACCTGACGGAATCTTGTAGGACGCCCAGGAAAACCCGAGGTCTACCAGGGCGGAAGGGCCGAATCCGCACACTTCCACATAAGTTGCCAGGCCCAGGCCCACCAGCCGTCCCTCGGCCCTCATACGATCCCGTTCGGCCTTGAGGTCCTCATAGCCGGCGGTTTCCAGAAGTGCGTCGAGGTTGGTCTCGTAGTCACCGGTGTCCATGGGAAAACCGATGTGAGTTGCCGCGCCGGGGAACTTTTCTGCGGGAATGAAATTCTTTCTCCGCACGTCCGCCGGGTCCACGCCGATCTCCCGGGCGAAGGCGTCAATCGCCCGCTCCAGGTAATAGGCGGCTTCCGGTCGGCCGGCGCCCCGGTAGGCGTCGGTGGTCATGGTGTGGGTGTGAACGCAGGCCACCTTCCAGTGGGTGGGAAACTCGTATTGTCCCGCCCCCACGAACAGCCCCAGGAAGGGGATGGCCACCGTGAAGTTCTGGCTGTAGGCGCCCATGTCGGCGATACCGTCCAACTCGTAGCCCAGAATCTGCCCGTCACGGGTCCCGGTGATGGTGGCGGTCGCCACCCATCCCCGGCCATGAATGGTCGAGCCCGCCGCGTCCCGCCGGGTCTCGGTGAACTTCACCGGACGACCCAACTGCTGGGAGGCGAAGCAGACCAGGATCTCGTCGTTGTAGACATTGAGCTTGCAGCCGAAGCCTCCGCCCACCTCGGGAGCGATGCACCGGACATCGGTCAGGGAAAGCCCGAAGGTCTGGGCGATCCCCCCCGCCAGCGCATGCGCGATCTGGGTGGAGGAATGGACCGTGAACCGGCCGTAGCCGACGTTCCAGTCCGCCACCACCGAGCGAGGCTCCATCGGCATGGGCAGCAGACGCTGGTTCACCGCTTCGATCGAAACGGAGACCGTATCGTCCTGCGCCTTGGCGTCGGCGATGGTCTGTTGAGTGGCGGCGATGCCTTCCTCGTCTCCCCAGGGCCCGCCTTCCCAGGCCAGGAGGACATTGGATTCCATGTCATCATGGACCAGGGCGGCGTCGGAGGCAGCCTCTTTGAGGTCGATCACCGGGTCGAGCGGATCGTATTCCACATCGACCGCGTCAGCGGCGTCACGGGCTCCGTAGCGTGTGTCGGCCACCACCATGGCAACCGCTTCACCGAGATGGTTGACCTTGTCGCCCGCCAGGAGCGGACGAACCTTGCCCACCGGGACCTGGGCCACCAGGTCACCGAGATGAGCGACGTCCCCGGCGGTGTAGACCGCCCGGACCCCGTCCATCGCCTCGGCGTCGGAGGCGTCCACCGACACCACGCGGGCATGGGCGTAGGGGCTGCGCACGAAAGCGACGTGCAGCATGCCCGGCAGTTGGAGGTCGTCGACATAGAGACCGGTGCCTCTAATCAGGGCCGGATCTTCTCTGCGCTTGACAACACCGCCCAGAACACTGGTGGTACTCACGCCGACCCCTCCTCCCATTCAGGGGCGGGCGGTTCCTCGCCCCGCATCTTCGCAGCGGCGTATTCCACCGCGCGGACGATGTTGTGATACCCGGTGCAGCGGCACAGGTTGCCTTCCAGGCCATGGCGTATCTCGCCCTCGGAGGGGGACCCGTTCTCAGAGAGGAGTCCCACTGCCGACATGATCATGCCCGGCGTGCAGAATCCGCACTGGAGGCCATGCCGTTCCCAAAAACCTTCTTGGACAGGGTGGAGATCGCCATTGGCGGCCAACCCCTCGATGGTGGTTACCTCGGCGCCCTGCGCCTGCACTGCCAGCATGGTGCACGACTTGACAGTCTTCCCGTCGAGGATCACGGTGCAAGCGCCACAGTATGACGTGTCACAGCCCACATGGGTACCGGTCAGGCCCAGTTCCTCTCTCAGCAGGTGCACCAGCAGCGTGCGCGGTTCAACATCGGTTACCGCACGCTGACCATTAACGGTTAGTGATACGTGCATAGACCTCCTTTCTTCAGTTGCTTCCCACGGTATCAGGTCTTTGCCCCAAATAGAAAGTCAGAGTGGGAAGAATTTACAAAACATAAAAAATATTCCCCCTGAGCCGGGGTTGACTTGCCGGCCTGCCCGATGCAGATTGTCCAGATACCCACCACTGAGGCAAAACATGAATTCAAACCAACCCGCACACCCGGACCTGGCTCACTTCGAGAGACTCGCTCGGCGGCGATTCGATGAGGTGGCAGAATACGAACAGGAGGCGGCAATGCTGCAAGTGCAGCGAATGTCCACCCTCCGTGATCGCCTGTTGGACGCCGAGGACGCCGAACTGACCGTCAGGATCTGGGCACAGGGAGGCCACCTGTGCGAGGGCACACCCTTTGCAGTAGGCCAGGACCACGTGGAACTTGGTGACTCCCGCCAACTGATCATCCCCTTCTCCGCTATCGAGATGGTGGAATTCACTTGATCCCCCGGGTGGTCACCACCGCCGGGCCGGTCTGGGAGTCTGACCTGGTGGACAGGGCAAGAGAAACCGGAACGCTCCGGATCGTGAAGCGGGCGTTCCATCCTGAGCCGGTCCACCGGACGCTTGCAGAGGGAAGGGCGCGGGCGGTGGTGGTGGGTGCGGGGGTCCCCTGGTTGTCCCCAGGCCTGGTGTCGGCCTGGCGGCGGATGGGAGCAGTGGTCATCGGAGTAGATGACCCCTATCACCCGCCGAGCCGTCGCCAACTGGAGGATTGGGGGTGCCACATCGTGCTGGAAGAGCCGGATCCGGAATGGGCCGCGGCCTCCCTGGCGGCGGTGCTGCCATCCCCGGCCGCATCGCCGAATCCCCTAGCGCCAACAGTCGTGGCGGTGGGAGGCGCCCGCGGCGCTCCCGGCAGGACGGAGGTGGCGCTGGGCATAGCGTGGCTGGCTGCCCGACGTGGCTCCTGTCTGCTGATAGAGGCCGACACCTCTCCCGCTCTGGGGCTGCGGCTGGGACTTCCCCCACCATCCGAACCTCACCAGGTGGTGACCGCGGGACAGATCGACTTGCTGCTCTGGGATCCCGGCGGATCAGTCGGCGGAATGTTGAGAAACGGCTGGTCGCGTCTTTGGGATTACCGGACGGCGGTGGTGGATCTCGGCCCCGGGATCTCCGCATTTGGGGACTGGCCCGGCCAGAGAGTCGTGGTGTGCCGGGCTAGTCCCCCAGGAATAGTGCGGACTGCCTCGCTGCTGGCGAGGCTGGGCGGCGGACCGCCTTCCCACATGGTGATAAACCGGGTTTCGCCCTCCGATCCCCTCGGTGGGGAGATCTCCCGGCACCTGGCAGGTTTGACGGGAAGCAAGCCTGCCGCCTTGATCCCGGAACTGGACGACCTGGCGTGGGGGACGCCTCCTCCCCTTTCCCTGCAGGTTGCGCTGGAACCTCTTATGGCCCGGCTCAACCTCGTCGACGGGCCGTCAACGGGAGGCCCGGTAACTCCCCAGCATCCGCAGGCGGCTGACCGTAACCAGGTCCGGCTTGAACACCGCGGCCAGTCCTTCGGGCCCGGGGGAGTGGATCAGATCGACAAAGAACCGGTAGCGCCAAGCCTCATGGGAAGGACGGGACTCGATCCGGGTGAGGTTGGCTCCCCGGGCGGCCAACTCGGTGAGGGCCAACGCCAGCGACCCGGGCCGGTGAAGGACCTCAAAGACCACTGACGTCTTATCGGCATCACTGGGCACCAGTGGTTTCCCAGCCGCAAGCACCACGAATCGCGTGGTGTTGTCCGCCCGGTCCACCAACCTCTCCATGAGGACCTCCAAACCCAGGACGGCGGCGCTGGCATGAGCCAATGCAGCCTGTTGGGGATCTCCCTGGGAGGCGACGATCCGCACCGCGCCGGCTGTGTCATGCACGGGAACCACTTCCCAGTCCCGCTCGGCGATGGCCATCTCCGCCTGTGACAACGCCTCGGGGTGGGAGACCACCCGACGGATGTCGGTCAGCTTGGCGCCTCTGAGCCCCAGCAGGCTGTGGCTGGCTGTTTTCTTGTGCTCCGCGATGATGTGAACATCCTCGCTCACCAACCGGTTGAGCACCGGGAGGACACTGCCCGTGGTGGAATTCTCGATGGGGAGCACCAACCGGTCCACCTCTCCCGTCCTCATCGCCGAGAAGGCCCTCGAAAAGTTGGAATAGCCGCACAAGTCCTCGTCGGCGAACAGTTCGGTGGCCACCTGATGGCTATAGGAGTAGACCTCTCCCTGGTAACCGATCCTCATCGGGTGCTCAAACGGGTGGAAAATGCCGGCGCCGGGCGCCGGGCAGCCGCCTTCACCTGGCTCCCTCCCTCTCCAGGGCGACCTCGGCCAGCATCTCCGCCAAGTCCCTCACCACCACCTCCGCCTCCCGGCCCACCTCCTTGACGCCGTCGTCCAACATCACATAGCAATAGGGACAGGAGACGGCAACCTCCGAGGCGCCGGTGGCCAGCGCCTCCTCGGTGCGTTCGATGTTGATCTTCTTGCCTACATGCTCCTCCATCCAGAACCGGGCGCCGCCCGCTCCACAGCACAGCGCTTTGGTCCCGTGACGGGGCATCTCGACCATGTCCACATTGCCCGAAGCGGCCACCACCTCCCTGGGCGCCAGGTAGATGTCGTTGTGCCGCCCCAGGTAGCAGGGATCGTGATAGGTGACGCGCCGGGGTTCAGAGTCGCCGTTGGCCGATCCGTCGCCGGTGGTGAGCGTTCCCCGCCGCACCAACTCGGCAAGGAGTTGCGAGTGATGGATCACCTGGTAGTTCCCTCCCAGTTGAGGGTATTCGTTGGCCAGAGTGTTGAAGCAGTGCGGACACTGGGTGATCACCTTCTCGACCCCCAGGGAGTCGAGCGTCTCGATGTTCTGGAAGGCCAATTGCTGATACACGAATTCGTTTCCGCCCCGCCGAGCCGGATCGCCGTTGCACATCTCCCGGGGGCCGAGCACCGCGAAATCGATCCCCGCCGCGTGCATGAGGCGGGCCAGCGACAGGGTGACCGCCCGGTTGCGGTCATCGAAAGAGCCGGCGCATCCCACGAACCACAGGTACTCGGCGGAATCCACCCCGTCCGCGCCCAGCACCTTCACCGGAAAGTCCAACTGCCTCGTCCACTCGAGGCGCTGCTCCTTCCCCAGCCCCCAGGGGTTTCCCTGGTTCTCCATCGCCACGAAGGCCTTGGCTAGCTCGGAGGGGAAGTCGGCTTCCATCAAGGTCAGGTAGCGTCGCATGTCGAGAATCTTGTCGAGGATCTCGATGTTGACCGGACAGATGTCGTCGCAGGCCCGACACGAGGTGCACGACCACACCTCCTCGGAGGTGATGCGCTCGAACAGCGAGTCGGTGTCGATGGTGATGGTGGAGGGAAGCGCCACAGGAGCGGTCACCACCGGGTCGCCCGAGGCGGCCAGCACCTCGCCCGACTTGACCACGATCTCCCGGGGGTCGAGCGCCTTGCCGGTGATGTTGGCCGGACACACCGATGTGCACCGGCCGCAGATCGTGCATGCGTCGGTGTCGAACAACTGCTTCCAGCTGAAGTCGCCCACCGTGGCGGCGCCGATGGTCTCCAGGTCCTCGGCCTCCATGAGGTTGGGCATGGCTTTCATCGCTCCCTTGACCCGCTCCCTGGGCGACAGGAACATGTTGACCGGGGAGGTGACGGCGTGACGCAGTTTGGTCACGGGAAGCACCACCAGAAACGCCAGGAAGGAGGCGGCGTGGATCCCCCAGACCACCTGGTGGAAGAGTTCCGGCGACCCAGGCATCAGGAAGGAGAGAGGGTATCCCACGAAAGACCATCTCTCGAAGTCGGGCTGGCCGTCCACCGCGATCCTGGCTGCCTCGGTTATGACCCCTGTCACACCCACCAGGATCAGAAGGCCCAGCACCAGGGCGTCTTCGGGACGCGTCTTGGAGGCTATGCGGGCCGGGGGCTTGACATAGCGACGGAACACCGCCCATGCCAGCCCTCCAAGGAACACCAGGGCGAAGAAGTCCAGGACCGCCGAATAACCCAGGTAAACGGGACCATGCAGGAACTTCCACGACTCCGGCATGAGGTGGTCGATCTCAAGGGTGATGGTCCCGGCCAAAAGCACCAGGAACCCGTAGTAGATCATGGAGTGCATCAGGCCCGAAGCGGTGTCGCGCAGCAGGGTCTTCATGCGCAGACCGTCGGCGAGGTGGCGCATACGTTCTTTCCACGCTCCGAGGCGCTTTTCGCCCCCGCCTCGCGACCAGTTGCGAGCCCGCAGGGAGAAGAGGTAGAAAGTCAGCCAGAGGAAGGCTGCCACCGAGACGTAGAAGGCTGCTTCCAGGCCGACCGGGATGTTCCCGAATACCTCCCGCCCCACATCTCCCCGCGGTTCGGAGTGCATCACCGATCCGAGCCACCACAGGACCATCACCCCCACCGCCGAGACCACCCCCAAGGCAAACAACACCTTCGAGGCATTCATGCTTTGGTCCTGCTCCTTGGGTTGGGCTTTCAACGGGACCGCTCCGCCGGGAAGGCTCCCGTTTGTGCGTCCGAAGGATACTCGGCCGCCTCCTCCGTTTGGCGGGCCTCTCTCAGGCGCCCAGCAGGTCCCTTTTGAGACGGGCGACATGCCCCTTGGCTCGGACGTTCCGGTACTCTCGCTCCATTTCTCCATCCGGACCCACAACGAAGGTGGAGCGAATGAGTCCCACCGTCTCCTTGCCGTAGAGTTTCTTCGCCCCCCAGGCGCCGTATGCCTCAGCCACCGCATGGTCCCCGTCGGACAGGAGCGGAAAGGGCAGGTTGTCCTTCTCCCGGAATCTGGCCAGGTCTTCCGGCGGGTCAGGGCTCACTCCGACCACTGCCACCCCGGCGGCCAGCAGTTCCTCATAGCTGTCCCGAAAGTCACATGCCTCTACGGTGCAGCCCGGAGTCATGGCCTTTGGATAGAAAAACACCACCAACCGTCGCCCCGAGAAATCCGACAGGGACACCAGGTTTCGGTCCTGGTCCAACAGGGTGAAATTCGACGCTCCCATGGACTCCTCCGACCTCTATCCGCCCAGTTCCACGGACCGCCGATGCGCGGCTACCACGGCTCGTACCATCAGCTCCGAGAACCCGCCCTCGCCCATTACCACCAAGGCTGCATCGGTGGTGCCTCCCGGGGAGGCCACCTGCCGGCGCAGATGGGCGGCGCTCTGGCCGGTCCTCACCAGCATTTCCCCCGCGCCCAGGACCGTGTAATTCACCAGGTGGGCGGCTACGTCGGATTCCAATCCCAGTTTTACCGCGGCTTCGGTCATCGACTCGGCAAGGGCGAAGACGTAGGCGGGGCCAGTGCCCGAGACCGCCGTTACCGCATCCAGGTCGGCTTCTTCCAGTTCCACCACCTCCCCCACAGCCTCCATGACCATCCGCGCCACAGCTATGTGGTGTGGCCCGGCATGGCTGCCCCCGGCCAGTCCGGTCATCCCTTTGCCCAGGAGAGCCGGCGTGTTGGGCATCACCCTCACCACTGGCGTATCGCCTAGTGCACTCTCGAGGGTCGCTATGCGAACACCGGCCGCCAGAGTAATTACCACCTGATTCGAAGCGATAGCTCCCGACACTTGCTCCAACAGAACTTCTATGTCCTGGGGTTTCACCGCCACCACCACCGCATCAGACCCCTGCACCGCCTGGGCCGGATCGGAGACGCAATCGCATCCGAGTTCGGATCTGACCTGAGCGGCCCGCTCAGGCAACACTTCCGCCAGGGTCAAATGCTCAGGTCTCCACCCGTTGCCCAGGAGGCCCTTTGCCAGGGCAGATCCCATCGCTCCAGCGCCCAGTATTGCGATCGTGGGAGGGGCAGACATGGCTGTCGAGTCTAAGGTGGTAGTTCTTCCCTACGGCCGGGGGCCGAAGACCGGGCCGACCGTGCGCTCCCGCTTGACCTCCCAGATTCCAGGTTGGGCCGCCAAGTTGGCGAAGCTGTCGAAGAGAGTGAGGGCCGCCTCGCCGGTCGGAGCCGGGGAGATGACCGGGCCGAAGTACCCGTACCGGCCGTCGAACACGATGGCCGGCACCCCGATGTCGTCTCCCAGCAGACCCAGCACCTCCGACATCGAGTCCTCGATGGCCTCGTCCCAGCGGGGATCATCGGCGGCGGCCGCCCAATCCGGAGAGCGTCCGATCGCCTGCAGGCTGTCTTCAAAGTCGGGGAACTCCTCATGGTCATGATGGAAACGGGCGCCGAGTTCGGTGTAGAACTCGCCCACGAACTCCTCTCCCTCGCGTCCGCGGGCAGCTTCCACTATCCGCAAGGCTCCCCTTCCCCAGTCGGCGACGGTCCAATAGTCCTCGGAACGGTCGAGGCCCTGGTTCTTGATGTACAGGCTGAAGGTCCGCCAGGTTACCTCGACCGGCCGGTGGGGCTCCACCTCAGTCAGCCAGCGGCTGGTGATCCAGCACCACGGACAAACAGGATCAAAGTAGAAATCGATCTTCATACCCGGAGAGATTAGGAGGGGTGGGAAGAGAGGTCGTGAAAAAAGGGGGACGCAAATCCGCCGGTGAAGGTTGACTCCTGTCACAGCCCCGATGCACATTGGCTGGGTCGAACACCTCCCGGTCCGTTCCGACGTCGTCCGGACCGTACAAGTGAGCCCCTTGGCGAGCAGGAGGTCATATCTCTTCCAAACGCGGTCCCCCGGTCGGGACGGGTGGAACGCGTTCGGACCTGCGGTGGTGGCGGCGGGGGATGGGCCCTGTGGCGATTAGTGCGGGGCCGTTTTTCGCGACACAGAGAACCGATTCACGGTTTCTGCGTGGAACCGGCGAGGCCTCCTCGCCAACCCCTCTAACCCTTCGCCTTGGCCTGAGCGGCCTTCTTCATCTCCCGCTTCATCGCCCGCAACTCGGCGACATCCTCCCAGCGGGCCACGTCGGCAATGGAGGGACGCTGGGCGGCCTCCTCCTCCCAACCGGGTGGTTGGACCCCCATGCGCTTGCCCAAAATGCCCACGAACACCCGCGATTTCATCTCCCCGTACCCGGGCAGGCTCTTCAGGCGCTTGTACAAGTCCCTGCCGTCCTCAGCTTCGTTCCAGAGACGCTCTGCGGCGCCGTCATACTCCTCGACCAGGGTCCGGCACAGAGCCTGGGTGCGCTTGGCCATGGACGCCGGGTAGCGATGTATGGCGGGAGGTCCCCGGAATATGGCGGCGAGCTCCTCGGGATCCCAATCGGCGATCTCACCAGCGTCAAGCGGCCCGCCCAGCCGCTCCTGAAGCAGGTACGGACCGAAGAACGCTCGTTCCATGGGGAACTGCTGATCGAGCAGCATCCCGATCAGAAGCGCCAGACTGTCTTCCGCCAGCAGCCGGTCGGCGTCGGGATTGTTGGTCCAGGGAAGAGACTCGGGAGGGCTGATAGTCATCGGTCTACCTGCATTGTCGGGTTATCTAATATCAGCCACAATCGAAGCAAACCGAGCAGAAACGAGGATCGACGATGGCTCAAAGGAAGTTTACTCTCGCCGAGTCCCAGATACCCACCAGTTGGTACAACATCATTCCTGATTTGCCGGCGCCGCCACCTCCGGTGCTTCATCCCGGAACGCATCAGCCGGTGGGCCCCGACGATCTGGCTCCTCTCTTTCCCATGGCGCTCATCCTCCAGGAAGTGTCAGGGGACTCCCGGATCGACATCCCCGGGGAGGTCATCGACGTGTATCGAATGTGGAGGCCCACTCCCCTGTACCGCGCCACCGGCCTGGAAAAGGCTCTCGACACGCCGGCTCGCATCTATTACAAGTACGAGGGAGGGAGCCCGGCCGGCTCCCACAAGCCCAATACCGCGGTGGCCCAAGCCTTCTACAACGCTCAGGAAGGCGTCAAGAAACTGACCACCGAGACCGGCGCCGGGCAGTGGGGTTCCGCCCTCGCCCTGGCCTGCGCCATCTTCGGAATGGACTGTGAGGTCTGGCAGGTGCGGGCCTCCTTCGACCAGAAGCCCTACCGCAAGTCGATGATGGAGGTATGGGGCGCCAAGGTGCATCCCTCGCCTTCCGATGTGACCAATGCCGGACGGACCGTGCTCGAATCCGATCCCGACTCGCCGGGGAGCCTGGGGATCGCCATCTCGGAGGCTGTCGAGGTGGCCGCTACCAATGCGGATGCCAAATACTCGCTGGGGAGCGTCCTGAATCATGTCCTGTTGCACCAGACCGTCATCGGCGAGGAGGCCCTCGATCAGATGGCCATGGCCGGGGACACCCCCGATGTGATAGTGGGTTGCACGGGAGGAGGCTCCAACTTCTCGGGATTGATGTTCCCCTTCCTGCGGGAGAAACTGGCCGGGAGGATCGATCCGGTCATCAGGGCCTCGGAGCCTGCCTCCTGTCCCTCCTTCACCAAGGGCGAGTACCGGTACGACTTCGGGGACACCATCGGGATGACTCCGCTCATCAAGATGCACACTCTCGGCCACTCCTTCATACCCGACCCGATCCATGCCGGGGGCTTGCGCTATCACGGCATGTCTCCTCTCCTCTCCCACATCTATGACCTGGGGCTGATAGAGGCGGAGGCCATCGGACAGAACGAGTGCTTCGCTGCCGGCGTCCAGTTCGCTCGCACCGAGGGCATCGTCCCCGCTCCCGAACCCACCCACGCATTGGCTTCGGCCATCCGGGTGGCCAACGAGTGCCGGGAGAGCGGCGAGGAGAAGGTGATCCTCACCGCCATGTGCGGTCATGGCGCCTTCGACATGGCCGCCTACGACAACTATCTCGCCGGCGGGCTGACCGACTACGAGTACCCGGACGACAAAGTCGCCGAGGCCATGCAGCGGATCCCGGTGGTGGGCTGAGGGAACCCGACTCGGACAACGCGGTTGTCCCGGCTGGAGCGGCCAGGACAACCGCGGGTCCCCATCCCGGCCGCCATCGGCCTTCCGTCTGTCCATAGACTGGCGTTGCCATGGTGAACAGGCGGATCGGCGTCGAGGAGAGGCGAGCGCGTCTGGCGTCCCGCCACCATCTCCACCCCGACCACCGGGCGTCTTCACCGGTGGAAGCCGCCCGCCACCAGGTGGGACTTCACACCAGCGATCCTGCCACCCCCTTCCTGTCCGCCTGGGCGAGGGTGGACGATCTGGCCATCCCTGACATGGAAGTCTGCCTGTATGAAGACCCCTCCCTGTTCCGGATTCTGGGCATGCGGCGGACTCTGTTTGCGGTTCCCACCGACTTGATCCCCTTGCTCCATCATGGGTGTGCGGTCCCCTTGGCGGCGCCCGAGAGGCGTAGATTGGCGGGTTATCTAGAGGCCGAAGGGATCACCGATGACGGACACGGTTGGATCGAACGGGTGGGGGACGCCACCGTGGAGGCAATCATGAACCGTGGACAGGCTCTGGCTACCGAACTCCGAGAGGATGTGCCCGAACTCAAGGAGACCCTCACCTTCGGCAAGGGGAAGAAGTGGGGAGGAAAAGTCGGGGTTTCCACCCGGATGCTCTTCCTTCTGGCTACCGAAGGGCGCATCCTTCGAGGCCGACCCCGGGGAACGTGGCGTAGCGGTCAGTACCGCTGGACAACCATGGCGAGAGTGCTGCCCGCCGGCATTCCCGAACTCGACCCGGCGGTGGCCCGAAAAAACCTCGTTGAGCGGTGGCTGCGCGCCTACGGACCGGGGACCGAGGCGGACCTGAGATGGTGGACGGGCTGGACCCTCCGGAATCTGAGACCGGCGCTCGGAGCATTGGACCTGGCCGAGGTCGAGGTCGATACCGGCCCGGCATGGGTCATGGCGGACGACCTCGACCCGGTTCCCTCCCCCGGTCGGTGGGCGGCGTTCCTTCCCGGCCTCGATTCCACCGTCATGGGATGGCGGGAGCGCCACTGGTATCTCGGAGACCGGTGGGAAGGGCTGTTCGACAGAAACGGCAACGCCGGACCCACCGTGTGGTGGTGCGGCAGGGTGGTGGGGGGATGGGGCCAGAGACCTGACGGGAGGGTGGTCCACCGCCTGACCGAGGACATCGGCGCCGACGGGCAGGCGGCCGTGGCCCATCGCGCCCGGGACCTGGAGGTCTGGCTTTCCGGAGTCCGGGTGACTCCCCGTTTCCCCACTCCCCACTATCGGGAGTTGTCCCGCTAGCTAAGGAGCAGGCGGGGGTTTTCCCCAGTGGAGCTGGGAGCGAGCCGGCAATCGGTGGAGAGCCATCTAGTAGGTGTGGAGTTCGTGACCCTAGGGTGGTGGAGGTTGGGAGGAAGTCGCGAAACAAAGGGCAGAAAGTGGCGGGTGTGGGTTGACTCCTGTCACAGGCCCGGTGCACATTGATGGAGTCGAACACCTCCCGGTCCGTCCCGACGTCGTTCGGACCGCACCATGAGCGCACCTGGCGCGCAGTGAGGTCATATCTTCCCGAAGGCGTCCCCCGGCCGGGGCCGGCGGACCGCGTTCGGGCCTGCGGTGGTGGCGGCGGGGGATGGGCCCGATGGGTGAGGAGAGCCGGCCCGTTTTTCGCGAGACAGCAGACGACTTCGCGGTTCCTGCTTGGAACCGGGAAGGGCTACCCGGTCATCCCCTCAAAAGCGAGCGGCGTCGGCGTGAGCGTAGCCGACCACCTGTTTGTCGGCGCCCACCACACCTTCCAGGTTCGCGACTATCTCCGCCAGCTGTCCGGGCGGTATGGCACAGGTCAACTCGTCGTCGCCCATTCCGGTCCGGGCCCGCGACAATGCGCATCCCATCGACAGCGCCACCTTGCCCTGATCGATGGCGATGGGAAGGATCTGGCACTGGGGCTTTCCACTGAGATGGATGGATGTGGCATCTCCCAATTCCATGGCTTGATAGGGACTCAGCCTCAGCAATACGACGTCAGGGTCGTGCGAGGTGTCGGCGAGCGGTCCATACACGATCGAGGAGGGCCGGCGCTCCAGGGCCGCCACCCCGGCGAAGGCCTCCATGGTGACCCAGCCGACTTCCAGCAGCGCTCCCACATCCTCTCGATCGAGGATGTCTCCAGCTTCCACCAAGCCGTGGGTGTACTCGCCCACCGAGCAGTTGCCGTGATCGCCCGGGGTGGTGAAGAAGGTGTGGGTGTGGGCGTGCATCCAGAAGACGCAGGGAGCGGGAACCGCGCCCGACCTGCCATCCGGAGTCGGCTCTGACAACGGGCCTCCGAAGGGGGCTATTCCACTGTCAGCAGCGACCGCATCCTCCGAGAAGGTGATGGCGATGGGGGCGTGCTCCAATCCGAGCAGGTCGGTGAGCCGCAGAGAAAGATCTCTCCAGTCGGTTGTCATTAGTCACTCCTTATATCGAACAGGGCCCTCATGGCAAGCATACCCATCCCCACCCTGCCGACGCGCCGTCCTCTGCGGAGTCCCGTCCGCGCGTCCAACACTGCCGCCGGAGTTGGTAATCCGGGGTTATCCATCCAAGCCCGGGATGATCCAGATCCGGTCGGAGGGAAAACACATGTCGACGATCTTACCCACTGGAAGCGACCGCGACGAGGAGACTCGCATCCCCAGAACAACCCCTCGGGCGGACATTGTGATCTGCTGATGGGTCCCCATGTATCTGGTGTTCTGCACCCGGGCGGCGAAGGAGTTCTCTCCCGCCGCCAATTCCACCGCTTCCTCGCGGATCACCAGGAT
Source organism: bacterium (assembly GCA_028819345.1). Lineage (GTDB taxonomy): Bacteria > Actinomycetota > Acidimicrobiia > Spongiisociales > ZC4RG35 > Bin76. Next base: position 254,925 of record JAPPLW010000099.1, read on the forward strand.
CCCCGGCCCGGGGGGAACCGGCTGGGGAAGGACAAACGTCCCCAGCTCGCAATGAAATCGGCCGGCGTCCACCTTTCCGGGGATCTGGTTATGGCCCCCGAAGAACCTGGCCACTTCCACGGTGGCCGGAGCCTCGAACAGCCGGGCGGGAGGACCGATCTGGCGAAGCCGGCCTTCCAGCACCAGACCGATCCGGTCGGCCAACACCACCGCTTCCTCCTGGTCGTGGGTAACGAAGATGGTCGTGACCCCGAGTTGTTTCTGGATCGATCGGATCAGTTCCCGCATCTCCTCCCGCAGGTTGGCGTCCAGTTGGCTGAGCGGCTCGTCCAACAGCCACAACGCCGGCTCCACGACCAGTGCCCTCGCCAGGGCGACCCGTTGACTCTGGCCTCCCGAGATCTCGGTGACGCGGCGATCCTCCATGCCCTCCAGTTGCACCAGTCCCAGCATCTCGGTCACCCTGCCCCGGATGAACCCGGGGTCGAGGCGACGCATCCGGAGCCCGAAGGCCACGTTTTCTCCCACCGTCAGATGGGGGAACAGGAGAGGTTTTTGGAACACCATACCGATGGACCGCTTCTCCGTGGGAACCTCCACCAGCGACCGGCCGTCCATCCGGACATCACCCCCGGCTAGCTCCAACAGCCCGGCAATGGCCTTCAGAATGGTGGTCTTCCCGCAGCCCGAGGGTCCCAGCAGGCAAACCAGTTCGCCCGGTTCGATCACCAGGTCCAGCGAGTCCACCGCCGGCCGGGGAGCTTCCGGATAGGACACTGTCAGGTCCACCAACTCCAAGCCGCCCTCGCCGCTTACGGAGTCCCTTTCGCAGTGGCCCACAAGGAAAGCAGAATACATCTGGGCGCCCAACCACCCGACATGCATATATATTCAACTACCACAACCGGGGAAGGTTTTGCCATGACCGAAGTGTTTGTCGTCGATGCCTGCCGCACGCCCATGGGGCGAGTCGGGGGACAACTGGCGGGAGTTCGTCCCGATGACCTGGCCGCACACGTGGTCGCCGCCTTGATGGACCGCAACCCGACCTTGGCAGGGACAGACATCGAAGATGTGGTGTGGGGGGCGGTCAACCAGGCCGGGGAGGACAATCGAAACGTCGCCCGGATGGCGGCTCTCCTGGGGGGACTGGGGATCGAGACAGCCGGGCAAACCGTCAACCGCCTGTGCGGATCGGGATTGCAAGCCATCATCACCGCTTCGCAGTCTCTGGCTGCCGGGTGGGGGGACGTGATGATCGCGGGTGGTTCCGAATCGATGAGCCGCGCTCCCTTTGTCATTACCAAGCCGGAACGGGCCTTTGGGGTGGGCGCCCCGCAGATAGTCGACACGGTGTTGGGTTGGCGGCTGGTCAATCCTCGCATGCAGGCTATGTATTCGCCCATCAGCATGGGCGAAACGGCCGAAGAAGTGGCCTCCAAGTACGGAGTCACCCGTTCCGACCAGGACCGGTTCGCCCTGACCAGCCACCGCCGAGCCATCGCCGCCCAGCAGGCCGGCAGGTTCGATAACGAGATCGTCACCATAGAAGCACCGGTATTGCCCAAGAAGCGGACCTTTGTCGCGATCGCTTCGGACGAGGGGCCGCGATCCAAAACCTCGATGGAGGCCCTGGCGAGCCTTCCTCCGGTGTTCCGAGAAGGCGGGACCGTGACCGCCGGCAACTCCTCACCCTTGAACGACGGGGCCGCCGGGGTGATTCTGGCCACCGCCGCCGGGGTGAAGAAAGCCGGTCTGACTCCGATAGCCCGCCTTGTCTCCGCCGGGGTTGCAGGAGTGCATCCGGACCTGATGGGGATCGGGCCGGTGCCCGCCTCCGAAAAGGCTTTGGCCCGGGCCGGTCTGGGGGTGGGCGACCTCGACCTGGTGGAGTTGAACGAGGCCTTCGCCGCCCAGGCGGTCGCCTGCCGGAATGAACTGGGCATAGACCCGGAGATCCTTAATGTGAACGGGGGCGCCATCGCCCTCGGCCATCCCCTGGGTTGTTCGGGAGCCCGCATCCTCACCACTCTGGTGCATGAACTCTGCAGGCGCGAGGGCCGCTACGGGCTGGCCACCATGTGTATCGGCGTCGGTCAGGGGATCTCCCTGGTCGTGGAAAGAGTCTGACAAGAGACCGACGCGGTGACCGGAGTCCAGCGGTCGCCCGCCGTTAGGCTACGGAAGCGTCTTGCGCAGCTATCTGAGAGTTCCATCGGGGTGGACGGAGAGGCTGGCCCGGGCGGGTGTGGAGCCGGGCACCACCTCCGACGGCCTGGTGTTCTGGACCGACCAAACCCTCGGTGACGAGTGGGAGGATGTGTCGGACGAGTTGACCGAGGCGTTCGTGCTCACCCGGGAGGCGGCCCGGGCGGGAGCGCCGGTGGTCTACGTGGTCGGGAGCCCAGACCTCCTCGGAAAACGGGGGGCGGGAAAGGCCATGGTCGCCACCGGTCTCCTGTCGGCTGCCCGCGACCTTGCCCAGGAGACCGCCAAGGCCCGAATCCCGGCCAATGTCCTTGCCATCGTCGAGGACGCTGAACCGGAGACTGTCGCAAACTGGGTGGCCCGCCTTCTGGACGACCCCGGCACCACCGGGGAGTTGATCCGGCTCGGCTCGCTCCATCTGGGGAAGGCCCTTCCGTGACCAGGCCCACGGCGGTGATCACCGGCGCCGGGCGCGGGATAGGTCTGGCCACCGCAGTCCGGTTCATCGAGGAGGGATTCCACGTCCTGATGGCCGATCTCGATCCGGCCGTGATAGGGACGGCCGCAACCCTGGATGGCGGCCGGCACACCAGGGGAATCGGGGCGGACGTCGCCACCCCGCAGGGAAGGCAGGCCATCGTGGATGCGATGCAGGAACGGGGAGGCAAGCTGGCGGCGCTGGTCAACAACGCCGGGATCGTCCGGGACGTCCGGCTGGTGAACATGACCGACGAACAGTTCTCGGTGGTAATCGGGGTGAACCTGGGCGGCTCCTACCAACTCACCCGGCAGTTGATCCCGTTCCTTGGAGACGGATCGGCGGTGGTGAGCATCTCGTCGCGCGCCTACCTGGGAAGCTTCGGGCAGTTCAACTACACCATGTCCAAGGGCGGGCTGATCGGGATGACCCGGGCCCTGGCCCGCCAACTGGCGCCGCAGAAAATCCGGGTCAACATCGTGGCGCCCGGATTCACCGAATCCATCCTGAGCCGCGGGATGCGTCCCGAGCTGAGAGAGAGACTGGTCAACACCGCCGTCCTGCGAAGGGCCGCCGAGCCGGAGGAGATCGCAGATCTGATCTCGTTCCTCTGCTCGGACAGGTCACTCTTTATCACCGGTCAAGTGATGCTCATCGACGGCGGCCGCAGCCTGTGAATCACCCCCGGTAGGGCACGAAGCCGAGCCGCTTGTCAACAACGTTGAGGAGGGGACGGCCGGCTTTCCAACGGCGCAGGTTGTCGAGGAACTGGACCGCCAGCCGCTCTTCGAATCCGCTGCCCGACATGTGGGGCGAGACATACACGTTGGGCAGGTCCCACAGAGGGCTGTCGGGCGGCAGGGGCTCGGTGACGAAGACATCCAGAGCCGCTCCTGCTATCTGCCCTTCCCGCAGGGCGACAATCATCGCATCCTCGTCCACCGACGCGCCCCGGCCGACGTTGATGAACCGGGCGTTGGGTTTCATCAGTGCGAATTCTTCCGCTCCGACGAGCCCTCGGGTCGCGGTAGTAAGGGGTAGGGCGCAAATCACGTAATCGGCTTCGGGAAGCAACTCGGCCAAGTCCCCCATCGGGTGGATGGTCCCGAAGTCCGGATCGCCATCCCGTCGGCTTCGGGCCACCCCTCGCACCTCCATGCCGACCATTCCCAACATGTGGGCGACATCCCGTCCCACGCCTCCCGCACCGAGTATCAGCGCCTTCTGGCCCTCCAGGACCCCCACTTCCCGGTTGACCCACCTTCGTTCCCGCTGATAATCCATGTTGTCGAAAAACTCTTTCACAAAGGCCAGGATGCACATCAACACCCACTCGGCCATGGGGCGGTCGAACACCCCCGCCGCGTTGGTGAGCACCGCGGAGCTCTCCACCAACCCAGGGAACAGGGGCCTGTCCACCCCAGCCGCGGCGACATGGACCCAATTCACATTTCCGGCAAGCTCCCACGATCCCTCCAGCAGGTCCGACTTGTATGCCCAGACCAAGGCGATCTCGGCGCCGGGAAGGACGGCGTCGAGGCCCGCCTTGGTGGAAGCCGCACGAAGCGTCGCCTCCGCGCCCACCAACGACGACAACCTCTCGGGCGGCGTGTCCGTGTAATTCACCACCGCCACCACCGGACCGGACGCCCCGGCGCCGGTGGGGTTCGTCTCTCCAGTGTGCGGCTGCGACAAGGGTTCATCCCCTTCTTTAAAGGCGAAAGCTAGAGGAGTGGAAGGACCTCTTCTCCCAGACGCTGGATCTGTTCGGCGGCCTGGTCGTAGGTTTCGCCCGGGAGGTGAGGGAAGAAGGTCAGGTGCTCCAGACCGCCCAGCACATCAGCGTAGAAGGAAATGCCTTCGGCAACCTCCTCGGCCGTACCGATGACCCAGGTCTTCTGTTCCACCGATTGCTCCAGGGTGGGGATCAGGCCGGGTGGAGAGGGCCTTCCGTCTTCACCCATGTACCCTCTGCTCCAGCCGTAGGGACCCAGGAACTTCCAAAACTCGTCGTGCCCGGGCCGGGCGGCCTCCCACGCCTGCTCGTAAGTGTCCTCCACCCGCACGTTCAGAACCAGCATTCGCTTTCGGCCCGCTTCCAAGGGCTCTCCGTGTTCTTCCTCGTAGAGCTCTGCAAAGCGGTTCCACCACTGGGTAGTGAAACGGTGGTGCTTCAACCAGAAGACCCCTCCCCAACCCCGCTTCGGCACGTACTCCAGGGTGGGCGGCGAGGTGATCGCCTGCCAGGTGTCAAATGGATAGAGGGGTCGGGGCACCAGAGTGAGATTCTGCACCGTCCCTCCCCGATCGGGAATGCCCGGTGGGGGATAGGTGAAGTGGCGCCCGTGGTAGGCAAAGGTCTCGTTCTCGAAGGCCGCCAGGATCACGTCCATGGTCTCATCGAAAATCTCACGGTTGATGCGGTCCGCCTCGGCTTTGTCGGGATTGTCGTGGCTTCCGATCACAGAACCGAGTGTCTGGGCCTCCCGCGGCACGGTTCCCCGACCCACCCCCAGCACTCCCCGACCACCCGACAGGTTGTGCATGGTGGCGAAGTCCTCGGCGAATCGCAACGGGTTCCACTGGGGCACGATGTTGAACAGCGCCCCGATCCTGAGCGTCTCAGTCCGCTCGGCCAGCACCGCCCCGAACAACACGGCGTTGGGGATGACTTCGTATCCCTCGTACTGGAAGTGGTGCTCGGTCAACCAGAAGATGTCGAAGCCGCTCTCCTCGGTGACCACTCCCATGTCAAGCATCCGTTCTGCTGCATACCACATCTGCTTCTGGTCGTAGCGGCGGTCAGTGGGACGAGGAGGGCCCGCTCCCGCGTCGTCCATCTCTACTGCTCCGAACAGGAATATTCCGGTTTCCATGGCCTCTGCCTGGTTGCTTAGCGGCTTGGGCGCCGTCGTGACGGCTTAGGCCGCATTTTAGCTTTGGGAGGACCTTACGAGATCCCTTGTCACCGGCTCGGACCCTCTGGATCCACACCGAATTCGAACGTCGCTATCTCAGCCAGTTGTTCGCACAGCATCTCAACCGCTCCCTGGAACAGTTCCCTTCCCTCCCGGGCCGTGGCGCCGACCGGGTCGCCGATGTGGCCGTCAGGCCCGAAGTCGTCGGAAGTCCAGCCAAAAGGCACCGACCCTCCGAAACGCACGTGCCGGTTAGCGGCCAGCCGGTCCGGGACCCGCCGGGTCGCCAGGCCCATGTCCACCAGATCAGGACGGAGATGGAGCATTATGGACGTCTCATCGTGGCCACCATGGATTCCCATTCCCAACTCCCCCGCCGGCGCCGAAGTGGATCTCCCGCCGTGGTCGGGGGGAAGGAAGGGATGGAGCAGGAAGGTCTGGAGCCCGTGGGCGAGCCTCACCTCCCGGCAGGCCACTACCAGCAGAGCGGTGTTGCCGCCGTGGGAGTTGAGAAAGACCAGGCGCCTCGCGCCGGTGGTCGCGGCCGAGGCGGCGACGTCATTGACCACCGAGAGGAGGGTCTCCGCCCTGAGCCAGAGGGTCCCGGGCGCCCAGGCATGTTCGTTCGCCTTGGAGACGGCGACAGTCGGCAGGAACCAAAGGTCCAAGGCCTCCCCACAGCGTCTCGCCACGGCTCTTGCCGCTTCCGAGGCGATCAGGCGGTCGGTCGTCAGGGGAAGATGCGGCCCATGCTGTTCCACCGACCCGATGGGCAGGACCAGTACCGAGGAGGGGCGAACCCTTTCTCTCACCTGGGGAAGGGTCAGTTCTTCGATTAGACGGAAAGCCGGATTGGACATTGGGGACATGGTAGACCATGTTTACCATGTCCTGATGCTCGTAGTGCGCGGCGCCGAGCAAATCTGGACCGGATCCCGAAGGCTCGGGGACGTCTCCTTGGTTTGCGATGCGGGCCGGGTGAAGGAAGTGAGCCCCTCCCCGGCCCTTCCATCCAGGCGTGCAGACGCCGAATACCTGGACGCCTCCGGATGCGTAGTGATTCCCGGATTGGTCAACGCCCACCACCACCTGTTGCAGACGGCCTTCCGCACCCTTTCGGGCACCCGACACCTGTCCATGGGAGATTGGCTGGCGGCCATGGCCGGCTACTACCGCCGGGCGGGGGTCGACCCGGACCTTGCCGAGGCGGCGGCGGCGGTGGCCGTGGCCGAAGGGCTGCTGGCGGGTGTAACCACCGTTGCGGACCATCACTTCACCTGGCCGGAGGGCGTGGCGCCGCTGGAGTTGGTGGAAGCCACGGTGGGAACTGCCCGGAGGCTTGGCGCCAGGCTGGTGTTCGGCTACGGGTCGGCGGGAGACCACCCGGAAGCGGTGGCCTCGGGTCTGGAGTCGGTGATGGGCCGGTACCCGGCGGCCAGCGCGGACGGGATGCTGCAGATGGCCTGCGGGCCGGCCGGGGTGCACTCAGACGGCCCCGAGACCTTCGCGGTCTTCTCGGAGGCTTCCCGCCGATGGGGTCTTCGTCGCCGGACCCAGGCCAACGAGGCCATAGATGTTGAACGCGCCGCGGTGCGGTACGGCCGCCGCCCGCTGGAACTCATGGAAGAGTGGGGATGGCTCTCCCCGGACGTCACCGTCGCCCACCTCTGCGGGATCACCGCATCCGAGAGAGACCGGCTGAGCGCAACCGGGGTGACCGCCACACACGCTCCGGGCTTCGACGTGCCGATGGGCCTGGGAGTCTGCGAGGTGGGCCCGTTGATCGACGCCGGGATCACCGTGGGACTGGGTACCAGCGGAGGGGGATACAACGACGCGGGGAACCTGCTGGCGGACGCCCGCCTCGCCCTGCAGGTCGGAGGACTGACGGAGCGTCCACCCACCGCCGTCGAACTCCTGAGTGCCGCTACCGCGGGATCGGCACAGGGACTGGGAAGACCCGAATTGGGGCACCTGGAGCCAGGCGCCGCCGCCGATCTTTGCTGCTACGACGTAACAGGGCCCGAGGACGCAGGGGTCGGCGACCCTCTGGACGGGTTGTTGTGGGCCAACCCGGGCAGGCGCCCCCGCCACGTGGTTGTTGCCGGGAGGGTGGTTGTGAGAGACGGGCAGCTTGAGACCGCCGACGCCCGTGACCTGTCCGACCGGTTGCGGCGCTTGATGGCTGCTCGCCTGAGCTAGGCCCGGGTCTTCGATTCGGGGTTGCTACATCCGCTGGCGGCCGGCCAGGGCTCGGCCCAGCGTTATCTCGTCGGCGTAGTCAAGGTCTCCTCCCACCGGCAGGCCGGAGGCCAGGCGGGTGATGCGCACCTCCCTTGACTTGAACACCCGCGCCAGGTACAGCGCAGTGGCGTCTCCCTCCAGGGTCGGGTTGGTCGCCATCACCAACTCGAGGATCCCCTCCGTCTCCATTCGCCTTTCCAGTTCCGGGATGCGAAGTTGCTCCGGTCCTATCCCCCGGAGGGGTGACAGGGCGCCGCCCAAGACGTGGTATCCCCCTCGAAACTCGTTGGTGCGTTCGATCACGGAGATGTCCTGGGGCCTTTCCACCACACACACCAGCGTGTGGTCCCGCCGGGTGTCAACGCAGATGGAACACAGGTCTGCCGACGTCAAATTGAAACACCGGGAGCAGTTCCGCACCTGCTCCGTCATCTCCAGGATCGCCTCGCCAAGACGTTCCGCTGCATCCCTGGGAAGGGACATGAGGTGGAAGGCCAACCGCTGAGCGGTCTTGGCGCCGATCCCCGGCAGCCTGGCAAACTCGTCGATCACCTTCTGGACGGGCGGCTCGAACTTCATACTCCTGGCAGGGTATTGGGAAAGTGAGACAACCTGCGGGAATCCCGCCGCCCGCTAGAAGGGAAGGCTTCCGCCCGGCGGGTTCTTCACCTCGGTCACGGAGATATCCGCCGCTTCGAAGAAGGCCTTGAGATCAGCCTCCGGTTCGTCGTGGTTGGCCTCTCGCTCGCCTCCGGGGCGATTCACCTGATCCGACGACGCCGTGTCGGCATCAGCCCTGGGACGGGTCAAGGCCATCTCGTCCTCAGGCGGGTCTGGTTCTGGATGCGGCTCCGGCGGTTCGGCCACACTCGGCGGAGGGGACGGGGCGGCGCTCGCCTGTTCCAGGTTGGGCGACGTCACCCCCTGCGTAGCCTGGTTGACATACTCCACCCTGATCACCTGGCCGGTTCTCCTCTTGATCTCATCACCGATCCGGGTCGCCGAGTCGCTGTCCTCCAACCGAAGGAGGCGGAAGTGGTTTTCGCAGTCGACCACCAAGCGATCCCCCTCCAATGCCACCAGATTGGTGGGACGCAGGAGAGCGCCGAGCATCCCCCCGAAGGTCCCCACGATCTCCTGCCACATGGCGGCCAGCATCTCCAAGGTGAGCGGTCCGCCGTCGTCGACGGGAGGGAGGTCGGGCTGGGACGTGGAGGCGGCGGGTTGGGGAGCGGCGGGGGCTTGGGGACTTCTCCCCCTGGAGGCAGAAGGCGCAGGCGCGGGGGCGGCGCCGGTTTCCTCTTGAAGTTCGGAGGGCGCAGGGGCGGCAGGCCGGGGGGAGGGCCCGGCGCGGCCTTGGGGCCGGCTTCCCTCCCCGATCAGGGCTTCCAGCGCCTCTATCCTGGCAAGCAGCGCCGCCGGGTGGATGGAAGTCTCGGGACGAACTATCCAGAGCAATGCCAACTCCAGCATGAGCCGCTCTTCTCGTCCCTCCCGTATTTTGATCAAGGCGTCGCCCATTTGATCGATCACACGGTTGACGTCGCCGACCGAGAGGATTTTCGCAGCCGCCTTCCAAGCCTCGACAACCTCGGGAGGGTCGTCAGCGGCCGACCCCGGGTCGGAAAGGTGGTGCGCCAGAAAAACGCCCCGGAAAAAGGCGATTCCCTCGGACACGAAGGAACGGAGATTGACCCCGCGGCCATCCAGGCGGGCCACCAGGGACAGCACCGCCGCAGCGTCCCGATCCGCCACCGCCCTGGCCAGGACGTTCATCGTGTCCCGGTCAGCCACTCCCAGCGCCCGTTCCACCCCTTCGGGATCGACTCGCCCGTCACCCAGCGCGGCCACCTGCTCCAACAGGCTGAGAGAGTCGCGAACGCTCCCGTCGGCATGGCGGGCCACAGTCTCCAGGCCGCCCTCGGCTACCTCATACCCCTCGCGGCTGGCGACCGACCGCAGATGGCGGGTCAGGACCTCCGCCGGAACCGGAAGGAAGTCGAAACGCTGGCTACGGGAACGGATGGTGTCCAACAGCTTGTAGGGCTCGGTGGTGGCCAGGATGAAGTGGACATCGGGAGGAGGCTCCTCCAGCGTCTTGAGAAGGGCGTTACAAGCCGCCACGGAAAGCATGTGCGCTTCGTCAAGGATGAATACCCGGTGTGCGGAGGGACCGGCAGCCACCATGGTCACCTGTACCCGGATGTCCCTGATGTTCTCCACCGAGTTGTGGGAGGCGGCATCCAACTCCTGGACATCGAGCGAACTGCCGTTAGAGATGGCCTGGCAGGTGGCGCAGTGGTCGCAGGGCTCGCCATCGGGGCGGGGATCCTCGCAGTTGATCGCCTTGGCAAGAATGCGAGCGGTCGAGGTCTTGCCCGTACCCCGCGGCCCGGCGAAGAGGTAGGCATGGGCAACCCTTCTCTCCCTGGCCTCGCGGACCAGGGTGTTGGTCACGTGCTCCTGGCCGATTACCTCCCCGAACACCTGCGGCCGGTACTTGCGATAAAGCGCCCGGTACTCCATGTACCGCGAATGGTATATTCGGCGGCGGACATTCATGCCTGAGGACCTCAATCAAAAAAGTCTCCGCGAGTGGCCACCATGGGAGGGCGCAACATGACGATCCGGCCGGGCGAACCCGCACTCCGCATAAGGGACCGTCGAGACCGAGAGAGAGCCGAAGCCTCTCTTTCTCCCATCGCCACCCGCTCGGCGCACTCCCGGGGAAGATATGAGCCGGAACCGCTCCACGAACTGTTGACGCCTTTCCAGGTCGACCGGGATCGGCTCCTCTTCTCCAAGGCGTTCCGGCGGCTGCGCAACAAGACCCAGGTGTTCCCCGACCCTCCGGGGGACCATGTGATAACCCGGCTCACCCACACCATCCATGTGGCCCAGATAGGCAGGTCCATGGCGGTGGCCCTGGGCCTCAACGAAAGCCTGACCGAAGCGATCTGCCTGGGCCACGACATCGGGCATTCCCCTTTCGGCCATGTCGGCGAGGACGCTCTCTCTCCCTACGTGGAGGAAGGGGAATGGCACCACGCCGCCCATGGAATACGGCTGCTCAACGTACTGGAACCGCTCAACCTCACATGGGAGACTCTCGATGGCATTCGAGCCCACACCTGGCGGATAGAACCTGCGCCTATCACGCCCGAGGGAATGCTGTGCCGCTTCGCGGACCGGATCGCCTACCTAACCCATGATCTTGACGACGCATTTCGCCACGGCGCGCTCTTACCACAGGACATTCCGACCGAGATGTTCGAGATGTTCGGCCCACCCGATGAGTGGGTCACCGCAATGAGCCGCTCGGTCATCGACCATTCAGCCGCCGGCGGGGAGGTGTCCATGAACCCCGAAGCGCTAGCGGGGATGACCCGATTCCGGACAATGATGTTCAAAAGGGTGTACGAAAGCCCGGCTCGCCTTCGGGAGCACAGATGGGCGGCGGGAGTGATCACCCGGCTGGTGGAACATTACATCCAGCACCCCGACAGGGTGCCTGAGGGTTTCGGCCTGGCGGATGACCCACCTCGGGTGCGGGCGGTCGACTACGTCGCCGGATTCACCGACCGGGCGGCGATCTCCGCCTACAGGAGGTTATTCGGCGAGATACCGGGTCGGCCTACCTAGCCGTTCCACAACGGTTCGTCAACCCGCCAGGAGACGGGGCTGTCCCATTGATCGGCGTACGCCACCCTGTGGACGGGGCTTCGCTGAGCCAGCCCCCACGTGCCCCTCGGGTACCCGCAGGAGACTGCCGCCGCCTGCTTCCATCCTCGCCCCGACGGGACGCCCAGCAGTTCGTCGGTCTCCTCTGCCTTGAACTCACCCAGGATGGTGGTGAGACAGGTGCCCACCTCATGCCCGCGGGCCGCCAGCATGGCGCTCCACACCGCCGGATAGATGGATGCGCCCGAGAGGTCTCCCCTTGCATAGAAGAACAGCCACAACGGAACCTGGGAAGCGTGGTCAGCCAGCCACTGTGCCGAACTGATAATCCGCAGGGTTCCCTGGTCGTTCTCTCGGCGCGCTTTCTCCAAGGCCTTGCCGTAGACCCTCTCCAAGAGAATGTCGAAAGCTTCCTGATACAGCATCCCGACGGCGGATCGAAGTTCGGGGTCCGTGACCGCCACGAATCGCCAGTTCTGCGCGTTACCCCCCGAGGGAGCCCGGACCGCCGCGTCCAGCATTGATTGCACCACCTCGGTGGGAATCGGGTCCGCCAGCACGCGGCGCATGGCCCGCGTTGTGTATAGAGCATGTGTGAGGTCCATGGACCCCAGATTAAACAGACCGGTTGTCCGACCCGCCGCCGTTCAATCCATCCCACCGCGCTGCCTCTAGGCTTTGTCCGATGAGCCACTTCGCGACCACCAAGAGACATGTGGACGTCCTGGGCAAACGCATGGCCTACACCGAGGCCGGCGAGGGAGATCCGATCGTGTTCCTGCACGGCAATCCCACTTCTTCCTTTCTGTGGCGAAAGGTCATCCCTCCGGTGGCCGGTCAGGGTCGCTGCCTGGCGCCGGACCTGATCGGGATGGGCGACTCCGAGAGACTCAACTCCTCGGGGCCGGGCTCCTACCGTTTCGTGGAGCACCGCCGCTACCTCGAAGGATGGCTGGAAGCGGTAGGCGCCACCGACAACGTCACCCTGGTGGGGCACGACTGGGGAGGCGCCCTGGCTTTCGATTGGGCCAACCGGAACCGGGGGGCGATCCGGGGCCTGGTCTACATGGAGACCATCGTCTGCCCGGTCTCCTGGGACGACTGGCCCGGAGCGGCCCGGCGAATATTCGAAGCGATGCGTTCCCCGGCGGGCGAGGAGATCGTCATCCAGAAGAACGTGTTCGTTGAGAGGATCCTCCCCGCCTCGGTCCTCGATCCCCTTACCGAGGAGGTAATGAACGAGTATCGCCGTCCCTACGCAGAAGGCGGCGAGAGTCGGAGGCCCACTCTCACCTGGCCCCGGGAAATCCCCATCGACGGGCATCCGGCCGACGTTACGGAGGTCGTGGCGAATTACACGGCATGGCTGGCCGAGAGCGAGGTTCCCAAGCTGTTCATCAACGCCGATCCCGGGACCATCCTGATCGGCAAGCAGCGGGAACTGTGCCGCTCCTGGCCCAACCAGACCGAGAGGACCGTGCGGGGGACCCACTTCATCCAGGAGGACTCGGGTCACGAAATCGGAGAGATTGTCGCCGAGTGGATGTCACACTGGTAGTCCCATAGTCAATCACCCGTCCCGGGGAGGAATGCCGGAACCCAACGGGGCGGGGACGGAACACCAGGACAACACGCAGACGGGTAGGCCTGATCTCGAGACGGCCGGACGGGAGATCCAATGAACAACCACGGCAGCATCCAACACGGTCACACCACCATCACCTATGAGGTAGTACGGAGCGCGCGACGCCGCAAGACCTTTCAGACGCAGGTAAGCCTTGACAACGTGCGGGTGCTTGCTCCGGCCGTCGCCTCCGATCTCGAAGTCGAGCAGTTGGTTCGCGACCAGGCGCGATGGATCCTGGAACGGCGGAAGATTCTCAGTCAAAGACCCGAACCCCGACGGTTTGTAACCGGAGAAACGATGCCCTACCTGGGTCGGGAGTTCGAACTAATAGTCGACACCGATCGTTTCCTGCGGCCATGGATCCGTTTCGATGAGGACTGCTTCCTGTTCGACGCCCCTCCGCGTATGGACGACAAGAAGCGCCGGGAATTGATCAGGAAAGCCTTCGTCGATTGGTACTGGCGGCAAGCCGAGGAAGATCTGCCGGCCTGGGTGGACGACTGGTTGCCCTTCGTGGCCGCTCATACCAAACCTCGTGTCCTGGTCCGGGACCAGCAGCACCGCTGGGCAAGCTGCGCCTATGACAGGACTTTGCGCTTCAACTGGCGGACAATGATGTTGGAACCCGACCTCATCGACTACCTGGTGGTGCATGAACTCGCCCACGTTACGGTGAGGAATCACTCAAAGCAGTTCTGGGACCTGGTCGCCCACCACCTTCCCGACGTGAAAGAACGCCGCCGGCGCCTCAGGGAAGTCGAGCGTCTCCTTCCGCTGTGACAATCGGGGAATCCCTCACGGGTGTAGGGTTGACCTGGTTGATTGTGGTAGCTATACCTGCCTTGCTGATCGGTCTGATCAGCCTGGCCGGGTTCTTCGGCAGGTGGTGGTGGGTGCTCGACCTGGCGGCCAGTTTCCGTCCGCAGTTCGCGGTGGTGTTGCTGGCGGGGGGAGCCGCACTGTTGGTGAGGAGTTGGCCGCGACTGGGCTGGGTGATATTGACCCTGGGGATCGTCAACCTTGCCTACGTAGCGCCCCTGTTCTGGGGAAGACAGGACATACCCGCCGCCTCCCCCACCATACGAGTGGTCTCGTTCAACGTGCAGGGTCAGAACGAACAGTATGAGCAGGTGATCGAGTTCCTCGCGGAGGTGGACGCCGATGTGATCTTCCTGCATGAAGCCAACCGACTGTGGGAGGGGGCCTTCTCCGAGGCTCTGGCGGGCGGGCGGCTTCCCTACCTGCAGCATCGTTCCCGGCCCGACCACCTGATCTTCTCGACCCTGACACTCACCAGGGCTTCGCCTTGGGAGGTGGTCAGCCACGGCTGGGCCGAGCAAGAGGCGCGAGCGATGGAGGTGGCCGTCGGTTTGGGAGGGACGGAAGTGACCATGCTGGGCATCCATCCCCTGGCGCCCACCAACTCACGGCGGGCCGCGCTGCGAGACGCCCAGTTCGAGTTCGTGGCCGACTGGGTGGGGAAGGCGAGGGGTCCGACCGTGGTGGTCGGCGACTTCAACGCCACCCCTTGGTCCCATGTGTTCAGACCTCTCACCGGGTCCGGACTGCGAAACTCCCAGCGCGGCTTCGGACTGTCGCCGAGCTTCCCGGTGGACGGCAGTTTCCTCACCAGGGTTCCCATCGACCATCTTCTCCACTCTTCCCATCTGGCGGTCTCGGCCAGGTGGCTGGGGCCGGACCTCGGTTCGGATCACTTCCCACTTGTGGTTGACCTGGCATTGGTCTCCTCATAGCAGTGTCCACCGTAGATGAGCGCCAGGGACTGATCAGCTCGTATCCTTTCATGGAACCCCTCTCCGACATCACACGGCCGAGATGAAAGATCCTCACGCTCACAACCGGCGGCGACTCGCCGAGAAAGTAGGCCCCGAAGGGCTGGCGGTGGTCATGGCCGGGGTCCCGGCGCTGCGCAACCCCGACGTGGACTATGCATTCCGCCAGGACTCCGATTTCTTCTACCTCACAGGTTTCAGTGAACCCCATGCCGCAGCAGTGATAGCCCCCGGGCATCCGGAAGGAGAGTTCACGCTCTTCGTACAGCCCCGGGATCGACAGAGAGAGATATGGGACGGACCCCGGGCGGGAACCGAAGGCGCAAAGGAGTCGTACGGCGCCGATGCCTCCTACCCGGTGGCGGAATTCGACAACCGCCTCCTGAAGCTGGCGGAAGGGCGGTCGGTGATCTGGCACTCGGTGGCCGGAGAAGCCCGGTCCCGACAAGTCATGAGCCTGTTGGAAAAGGCCCATGCACTGAGGACCCGACTGGGGATGGAACTCCCGCGACACCTCTCAGACCTGCGGCCTGTTCTCGCCGAACTCCGACTTCTCAAGTCCCCTCAGGAGATCCAATGGCTTCGGGAGGCTTGTGATCTGACCATGGAGGGGCACCGGGAGGCCATGAGGTTTGCAGGACCGGGACGATGGGAGTACCAGGTGCAGGCTGCCATGGAGAACGTATGGCGGATGGGAGGCTCTCCCCGCGACGGGTACCCCTCCATCGTCGCTTCCGGGCCCAATGCCTGCATCCTCCATTACGTCGACAACGACCGGCGCATGGAGGATGGTGAATTGCTGCTGGTGGACGCCGCCTGCGAGCTGCACCACTTCACGTCCGACATCACCCGCACGTTCCCGGTCTCCGGCTCCTACACCACGGCGCAGCGCCGGGTCTACCAAGTGGTCCTTGATGCCCAAGAGGCGGCGATCGCAGCCTGCCGTCCGGGAAACCACATCCGGTCGCCGCACGAAGCCGCACTGGGAGTCCTGGTGGAAGGCATGGTGGAGATGGGCCTCCTTCCCACCAGCGCCGAAGACTCGATGAGCATGCACCTGTACCAGGAGTTCTTCATGCACGGAACTTCTCATTGGCTGGGAATGGACGTCCACGACGTGGGCTTCTACCGCCCGGGCGGCGAACACCGTCCCCTGGAACCCGGCATGGCGCTCACCGTGGAGCCGGGCCTCTATGTGGATCCCTCCCGCCCCGAAGTCGAGTTTGCGATGCTGGAGTTCGACTCCGACCAGTGGATGACCGAGCGGATGCTCGACTCCTCGGCCGCCGGCCGGCAAAAGGAACTTCGCGAGGCAGCCCCCAAGATCACGCATCCCATCCCCCCCGAACTGCTGGGCATCGGCGTCAGGATCGAAGACGACGTGGTGATTACCGGGAGCGGCTGCGACGTGCTCACCGCCGGCCTCCCCAAGGACCCCGATGCGGTCGAGGAACTTTGCCGGGAGTCTCCCCTGCACAGCCGCCGACGATGACGGCGGCCGGCACCAGTGCCCTCCGTATAGCCAATTGCTCCGGTTTCTACGGGGACCGCTTGGACGCGGCGCGGGAGATGGTGGAGGGAGGACCGATAGACGTCCTCACCGGCGACTACCTGGCCGAGTTGACGATGGCGATCCTCTGGCGTTTGAGACGCCGCGATCCGGAAAGCGGGTACGTGCGAACCTTCCTGACTCAAATGGAAGAGGTGCTGGGGACCTGCCTGGACCGCGGCATCAAAGTGGTATCCAACGCAGGCGGCCTCAATCCGGCGGGGATGGCCGCACGTCTGGAGGAGATGACCGAGCGGCTGGGGCTGGAAGCCCGGATCGCCTGGGTCACCGGCGACGACCTCACCGGGCGCGTCGGGGAACTGCAGCAGGTCAACGGCCTGCGCCACTTCGACACCGGAAGGCCCCTCCCGTCGGGCACAACCCCCCTGACCGCCCACGCTTATCTGGGTGGAAGAGGCATCGCCGAGGCCCTTTCCTGGGGAGCCGATGTGGTGGTGACCGGAAGGGTGACGGACGCAGCGGTGGTCATCGGACCGGGAATGTGGGCCTTCGACTGGTCGCACGAGGACCACGACCAACTGGCGGGAGCCCTGGTGGCAGGGCACATCATCGAGTGCGGAGCGCAGTGCACCGGCGGCAACTACGCATTCTTCGAACGGGTGCCCGGATCGGATCGCGTGGGGTTTCCGATCGCCGAACTCTCCCCGGACGGCTCTTCGGTGATCACCAAGCATCCGGGAACCGGCGGCCTGGTGTCGGTGGGAACGGTAACCGCTCAACTCCTGTATGAAGTGGGTGGGCCCCGCTATCACAATCCCGACGTGACCGCTCGTCTCGACTCGATACGGCTCTCCCAGGAGGGCCCTGACCGGGTGGCTGTAACCGGCGTGCGGGGGGAACCGCCGCCTCCCACCCTGAAGGTCGCCCTCAATTACCTGGGGGGCTATCGCAATTCGGTGACCATGGTGATCACCGGCTTGGACGCCGAACGCAAAGCGGAGTCGGTCACCACAGCCCTGTGGGAGAGCCTGGGTGGGGCAGGGCAGTTCGAAGAAGCCGCAGTGTCGTTCAACGACACCGGCCACGTCGATCCCGCCACCAATGAGGCGGCCATGTCCCACCTCCGGATCACCGTCAAGGACCCCGATCCCGCCAAGGTCGGCAAACGCTTTTCCCGGGCCGCAGTGGAACTGGCCCTTGCCCACTATCCGGGATTCTTCATGACGGCCCCGCCCCGGGACTCCTCTCCCTACGCTGTTTATTGGCCTACTTCAGTGGAGGCCACCCAGGTCGTCCAGCAGGTCCGCATGGGGGACCGGGAGAAGGAGATCTCCACTCCTCCCCCGACGGAGCGGGCCACCGACGACGACCGG
The DNA here is from genome assembly GCA_028819345.1 of bacterium. Classification (GTDB taxonomy): domain Bacteria; phylum Actinomycetota; class Acidimicrobiia; order Spongiisociales; family ZC4RG35; genus Bin76. The sequence continues at coordinate 272,757 of JAPPLW010000099.1, forward strand.
GTTGGACACCGGGACAGTGCCCTGTCGCCGGCAGCGGAAGAATCCGGGCTCGCCTCCTGGGAGAACGGCGACACGGCAGTGGTTCCCTTGGGGAGAATCGCCGGCGCCCGCTCCGGTGACAAGGGTGGTGACGCCAATGTAGGAGTGTGGGTGGAGAGTGAAGAGGCCTTCGGATGGCTCGCAGGGTTTCTGTCCGAGTCGCGGTTTCGGGAGTTGGTGCCTGAAGCGTCCGGCCTGGAGGTGGAGCGTCACGTTCTCTCCAACCTGCGAGCCGTCAACTTCGTGGTCCGGGGACTGCTCGGAGAAGGCGTGTCCTCCAGCACCCGAACCGATCCACAGGCCAAGAGCCTCGGCGAGTACCTGCGAGCCAAGTGGGTCCCCATCCCCGTACCGCTCTTGGATGCGAGATCCAAAAAGGGGCCCTCGGTCGCTTCGGTGCAGCCCGACGTCCAGTAAACCGTCGGCCGGGATCGGTTGGTGCTACCGGTCGTGGGTGGCTGAATCGGTCGGTCCGACGTCTGTTGCTATGAATACGTTGTTTGGGATTTCGTTATTGATAGGGGTGTTGCGGCGGATGATGTCTGCCAGGGTTACGGTGCGTAGTTCCTCTAGCAGGGTGGGATGGGCCAGGAGGTAGGGGTCGTTTTCGTACCAGTGGCGGTCGCCGTCTCGGAGTCGGCGGAATTGGTCGCCGATTATGGCTTGCAGCGTTTCGCCGACACTTGCCCCGGGTACATGATCTTCTGCCACGGCTGCTACCCACAAGTCCAAATCGGAGACATCGCCATAGACAAAGCGCAGCGCACTTTGGACATCGGCGTCTGAAGAGATGTCAGCGAAGCTTTCTACCGGGTCCAGGCCGTAGGCCTGTCGTACGGTGTTGAAATCGGCCAGCCCGTGGTCCCGGCCCCGTTGAATGTTTAGGGAGACCAGGTCGAAACGAGGTCCCATGGGCCCCCGGAGAAGGAAATTGCGGACCTCGTCGATGACCTTGGAGTCCACTTCCTGGGCCTTTTGGCCGGCCAGTCCCCGCAGCACCATCGAGATGCCGTTGTCTCGGATGAATGCCGGGGTGAAGAAAGACTCGGCGAGGCTCTGTTGGATTCTCTGGCCCTCGTCGTCTACCAGGAGTAGCTTGGGAGACAATAGAGTGTGACCGACCCGGTAAGCGGCCGCCGAAAACTCACTGGCGATGGTCGGATCCACAGTGGGGTCGTAGCCGGTGTAAGGACCCAGAGCGTCGGATCCCAATAGCTGGGGCAGGAACTCGTTGTAGGTTATGGCTTGTATTTCAGCCCCTACGATCTTGCGGGCGATTTGGTAAATGTCCTCCCCGCTCAGTCCGGGATCGGTGTCGGCCAACTCCTCGGCGAGGCGGTTGTGTTCCCTGACGAACAGCGTATGCATCGAGATCAACCCGATCTGTTCGTTCACCCGCACGTCGCCTGCCACGAAGAGGTCCTGTCGGTGACTGCCCCCTTCGTTCTCGAGTGCGTGTTGGTTGAACGGCAGCATTTGCCCCCGTGACGATGTCCGTAGTCTCCCGGTCCCGTCGTTGGTTCGCAGGGCATACGCCCGATGCGCATCCGATCCGTACACTCCGGAACCGTCCACGAAGGCCGTCAACACGTTGACCTGCCTTCTAGGATTCTCCGGACCGGTTCCGGTCCGAGGGTCCGATTCAGAACGACTGACCGGGATGAAGGCCTGGCCGGTCCCGCCAGGATCGAAGAACCCATCCCACCGGGGAACCGTGACGGGGATCGGCTCTTCGGGATTGTCCAGACTCAATGTGACATCGTGATCGATGAACTGGCCCCACTGCCAAACCATGTCGCTCGACCCCCGTGAGTTGAGGACCGACCGGCCCTGACGCAGCACATGGTTGCTGACCGTGCGTGGATTGGGTCTCGAAAGGGTCAATTCTGACACACCGTCGGCATAGGAGGTGACACCAGTCTTTCTGAGCAGGGTCGCGCCAGCCATGCCCCACGTGGGGTAGGCCAAGTTGTTGCCCCGACCATCGAATGCCCTCGGTTCGAAATGCCGGGGATACTCCCACAAGCTAAGAACGACCGTATCTCCCATGCGCCAGTTGAGACCAACACCCTGCCAAAAGAAAGGGAATTATAGCTAATAGTTGACGGTTTGTCGCAGGGGGAGGGTACAATGGG
>JAPPLW010000054.1:0-39695 GCA_028819345.1 bacterium
TCTCGGCGACATCTCCTCCCAAGGCAGCGGCCAGCGCCACCGCACTGGTGTCGGATCCTCCTCTGCCCAGGGTGGTGATCTCCTTGGATCGCGGATTGACCCCCTGGAAGCCGGCCACGATCACCACTTTCCCCTCCGCGAGATTGTCGGTGACCCGAGCGCCCGTAATCCCCTCTATCTTGGCGGCGCCATGGGTGTCGTCGGTGAGAATCCCGGCCTGGCTGCCGGTCAGGCTGACCGCCTCCACGCCATGGGCGGCAATGGCCATGGCGGTCAAGGCAATGGAGATGCGCTCTCCTGCGCTGAGCAGCATGTCCATCTCCCTGGCGGGCGGGTTGGGGTTCACCTTCTGGGAGAGGACCACCAGGTCATCTGTGGTGTCACCCATGGCGGAGACGACCACCAGGACCTGGGCGCCCGTCCGTCGGGCGCCAACCACCCGGGCGGCCACGCTTCGGATGCGGTCGGGCGTCGCGAGGGAAGACCCGCCGAATTTCTGTACGATTCGCGTCATTCCAAGGAAGGGAGGGAGATCAACAACCTCATGTTACGGCCTGGCGCCCGGTCCTCAGGACCCCTTTCGCCTCGGCGGTCCATGGCCGCCACCGGGTGCGTACAATGTTTTCGAAAGACCACGCCGGCGATCCGACCGATCGGCACAGGAGAGTCCTTTTAGGTGAGCAAGGCAAAGCGACAGCGTCAGAAGGCCGCCAAGGCGGCGCGTCTCCAGGCGGAGCGGAAGAAGGCATCCCGGAAGGAGAACCTGAAGCGACTGGGGATCGGGGTAGCCATGGCGGTGGTCTTGGTGGCGTTGCTGGTGGTCTGCACTTCGAGGGGCGATCAGCCCGACGAGGCGGCCTCCCCGGAGTTGTCCGACGATTACCAGGAATACAGGGAGAAACCCACCGCCTGCGCAGCGGAGGCGCCTCCTCCCCTGCAGGGCATGACCTTCGACAACTTCGTCACCCAGGGAATCACCCCCGACTCGTCAGTCTTCGCCCGGGTGGAGACCTCCTGTGGGACGGTGGTCATAGAACTGGACACGCGCTATGCAGCAACGGTCAATTCCTTTGTCTTCCTGGCCAGGGAGGGGTATTACGACGGCACGGTCTTCCACCGGTTGTTGGAGGGTTTCGTCGTCCAGGGTGGCGATCCCACTGCCACCGGACGGGGAGACGCCGGATACGAGATCGCCGACGAGTTCCCACCCGAGGACTTCCGGTACCAGCGAGGAGTGGTCGCCATGGCCAACGCCGGGAAGAACACCACCGGCAGCCAGTTTTTCTGGATGCTGGATGACGCCCCCTTCCTGAACCCGCAGTACAACGTACTGGGACGGATAGTCGAAGGCTTGGAGGTCCTGGATTCGATTGCCCAGGTGCCCACCGTCCTGTCCTCCACAGGTGAGCAAAGCCTTCCCACCGAAGCCATCTACATCGAGTCGGTGACGATCACCGTCGAATCCTGATCGGGCCCCTGCCATGGGGGTCGATCTGCACACCCACACCACCGCCTCGGACGGCTCTGACTCTCCGGCCGAGTTGGTCTCCGCCGCCGCAGCCCTGGGATTGTCAGCGGTTGCGGTCACCGATCATGACACGACCGAAGGGCTGGCCGAAGCGGAGGCGGCCGCTTCCCGGGCGGGGATAGAAGTGGTGAGGGGATTGGAACTGTCCCTGGAGTGGGGTCGGGGCGCCATGCACTTGCTGGTGTTACTGATCGAGGACCGCCACTATCTCTCGTCCCGGCTGGTCAGGGTGCGGGAGGGGAGGACCCGGCGCAACCTTGAAGTAGTGGAGTTGCTGCGCTCCCTGGGCATGGATGTCACCCTGGAGGAGGTGAGGGAGGAAGGAGGGTCGGGGACCATCGGGAGACCGCATTTTGCCTCCCTCCTGGTCAAGAAAGGCTACGCCCCCGACATTCCAGCAGCATTCGATCTGTACCTTGGCAGGGGGCGTCCCGCCTATGTCGAGAGATTCCGCCTCGGTCCGGCGGAGGCCATCGCGGCGGCTCACGCCGCGGGTGGGGTGGCGGTTCTGGCCCATCCTCTCACCCTGGGGGTGGAGGGAGGCCGGCTCTCGGCTGTGCTGGAGGAACTGTCGGAGCAGGGCCTGGACGGGATGGAGGCCTACTACGGAGCGTATGATCCTCCAACCCGCCGATCACTGATCGAGTTGGCCCGGAGACACGGACTGGTTCCCTCGGGAGGTTCAGACTATCACGGGCGTTTCAAGCCGGATGTCAAGCTGGGAACGGGCAGGGGCGATCTGCTGGTGCCCGATGAGGTACTGGCCGAGTTGAGGGCGGCCGTCGCCGCGCGGCGGAGTCCCGCTCCCCACCGCGCATGAAAGACAGAGCGATGGGGATGGGCGCCGCGGCTCTCGTGGTATCGGGCGGAGTGCTGGTATCCAGGGTGTTGGGGCTGGGGCGAGAGACGATGTTGGCTGCTCTGATCGGAGTCAACGCGGTCGGGGATGTGTACCGAGCCGCTTTTCTGGTTCCTGATCTTCTGAACTATCTACTGGCCGGGGGGTATCTGACCATTACCTTCGTTCCCATTCTTGCCGCCCGCCTGGCCGCGGATGATCCCGAGGGCGGCAACCGGGCGTTCGTGGCGGTCTTCAGGGTGGTGACCGGTTTGACCGTCCTTCTGACCGCGGTGCTGATGGTCTGGGCGGCCCCCCTGATCGAACTGATCTATCCCGAGCTGTCCCCGGACCAACTGGGGGAGGTGACCCGGCTCACCCTGATAGCTCTGCCGGCCCAGGTCTTCTTCGTCGGCGGTTCGTTGCTGATGGCCTACCAGTACGCGCACCGGCGTTTTCTGGTCCCCGTCGCAGCGCCCATCGTCTACAACCTCTCCATCATCCTCGGAGGGATGACGGGCGAGATTCTTGTCGATCCCGTGCCTGCGGACGGGTTCGTGTGGGGCGCCTTGGTGGGCGCCGCGCTCGGAAACTTCGGGATACAGTGGTTCGGAGCGCGGCGGGTGGGCCTCCGCCTGGTGAGAGGGGTTGAGTGGAAGCACCGTGCTGTCCGGACCTATCTGGCGCTGGCCGTCCCGTTGATGGTGGGCCAATCGGTGGCTGTCCTCGATGAGCAATTCGTCCGGTTCTTCGGACAGTTGACCCCCGACGGAGGAATATCGGCCCTCTCCTTCGCCCGGGTGCTGAACATGGTTCCGGTGGGAATGGTCGCTCAAGCTGCGGGGGTGGCCGCCTTTCCTTTCCTTGCCTCGCTTGCCGCGTCGGGTCGCCGTTCGGAGTTGGTAGAGACCACCTTGCGCACGGCCCGGATGACCCTCTTCCTGGGAACCGGCGCGGCGGCGGCCGTGCTGGCGGTGGGGGCGCCCGGAGTGAGACTGGTATTCCAATGGGGCGCGTTCGGTTCCGCCGATTCGGCGGCGGTGGCTCAACTCCTGGCCATCTACGCGCTGGCGATTCCGGCTTGGGGCGTTCATCAGGTCGTCTCACGTTCCTTTTACGCCGAGCGGCGGATGTGGCCGCCGGTAGTCGTCGGTACCCTGGCCGCGGCGGCCGCCGTCCCCCTCTCTCTGGGGTTGGTGTCCCTTAGGGGAGCGAGGGGACTGGTTTGGGCCAGCGTGATCTCGGTGGGCGTCTACACCGTGGCGTTGACCCTCATCTGGTTGCGCGGTCAGGATACGGGAGGGAGGAGCTTGGCGCTGGGGCTGGCCCGGTCGCTGGTAGCCGGCGCAGCCGCGTCAGCGGCGGGGTGGATGGTGGCCGGATGGTTCTCCCGGGACCGGGCCTGGGACGTCACCGAGGCGGTGGGTGCATTCGTCGTGGGAGGTTTGGTGGTCGCGGTGGTCTTCTGGGCTGTCGCCCGGCTGTTGGGAAGCAGAGAACTGCAGGCACTATGGGAAGCGAGAAGGCAAGGCGGCGCCGACAACTCTCCCGGTACCGATTAACAGGCCCACCCACAGGCTGGGCCGATCACCGTACACCCCTCCCGGGTTCTGAGACCGATCAGTACATGCGCCCGATGGAGACCGCGATCGACACTTCTATGTCGCGGATAGCCTGCACCATGGCCTGTCCGATGAGATCCATTTGGCGCACTTGGGCGATGCGCTCCGATGCCCTGTCCAGTTCATGCCTGGACAGCAATTCGTCGAAGATGCCGCATGCATCGACCAGGCAGATGAGCATCACGTCGCGGGGATCGGGGATCTCATTGCTGAAGAGCACCCCCATGAGCCGCAACTTCACCTCACGTTCGGCCGTGCCGTCGACGGTGGGGTAGCGTCTGGTGCGGAACACCCACAGAAAGCGTTCCTCCTGGCGTTCCAGAATGCCGGCGTCCACCAGTCTGGTGAGCCCCTCGGCGCGGATGGCGTCGGCGCTCTCCACTATGTGTTCCACCCAGTGACGGGTCGGGTGCGTCTCTGCCGCCGCGATGTCGGCCAGTGTGGGGTCCAAAAGGCTGTCGCCGACCGGTGTGGAGTCGACAACGACCAGGTTGTCAAGGTCGGTGTCGATCCGGTTTTCCATCGCCAAATCCATCAGGACGCCACCGGCGATGGCATAGTCCAACGCCCAGTTGGGCACCCGTACGAATTTTCCATCCTCATCACGGAGCAGGAGCAGGATGATTTCCTCGACGAATCTCAGCATTGTGCAGTCCTTCCTCCTCTAGGGCGGTACGGCGTGGTTGCGGGCCCGAGTCGGTCCGTCGCGCCGGCGGGCGGCGGATGCTCACAGTGTACCTGCGGATTCCCGATCGGCCCGACAGGTACGGGAAGGTGCGACCGGGTCGGGATCATGTTGGCCACACCGGCCTGGCGCTCGGCTCCCTGTGATTTCCTGACTGTTTGTTCCTCCGGCAGGTTCGGGAGCCTCGTCCCGGAGAGGCGATCAACGCATTATTCCCCGGCGCGGAGACGGTTGCAGCCATGGTTGCTCTGATGGTTTGGTGGGCGCCGTGTTCCCGTTCAGACCCGGGTCGGGGACCGGCAGTGTGTCCAGGGCGGTCAGTCGGCTGGCTCGCACCCATGCGGAGAGTTGTCGGTTGCCATGAGGCCGGCGCGCCCGGGCTGCTCTCTTTCTCCGTCGCATCTGCTCCATCACCGCAGAGAGCACCGCCGCCTCGTATTCTCCGGCTCCACCCTGGATTGCGAACTGTTCAATCATCGGGGGACTCCACCAACTCGATCAGCGTCCCGGCCAGGTCGCGGGGGTGAACGAAAGCTATCCGGGTTCCCCCGCCTCCCGGTCGAGGCTCGGAATCGACCAGCCTTGCTCCCTGGGCTTTCAGGTGTTCCAAGGCGGCGTTGATGTTGGCCACCGCCCAGGCGAGATGATGCACCCCTTCTCCCTGTTTGGCCAGGAACCGACCCACCGGAGTTTCGGGTCCGAGCGGCTGGAGCAGCTGGATGAATGATCCTCCCAAGGGGATCATCGCCTCCTCCACGCCCTGGGAAGCAACGGTCTCCCGGTACAGGGGAGTTATCCCGTACTTTTCCCGGTACTCGTCCAGTGCATGGTCCAGATCATGGACAGCGATGCCCACGTGGTCGAGGTTCAGCAGTTTTATCAAGTCGCTTCCCATTAGGTCCGAAAACTCTTAGACACTCGAGATGGCCCCCGGGTTACTGGACGGGCCGCAACGGTCCCTGAGGGGGGAGGGTTCCTTGCCAACTATCCTTCGTGAACGATGAGTGAGAGAAACCCGGTCATGTGCCCGGTCGCTCAGACCTCCCGGCGGCCGCCGGGTGGGAGGACTTGCAGATCTCGGGTCGGAGGAGGCAAGGGCCACCCCACAGCCCGCACCGGTTGGAGGCTCCCAGCGCCGGTAACGTCGTGATGACTGTCTCGACCTTCGACCAGAATTACGCCCTCGACCTTGCCCAGGTGACGGAGCGAGCGGCGATCGCCGCCGCCCATTGGCAGGGAAGAGCTGACAAGGAAGCGGTAGATCAGGCGGCGGTGGATGAGATGCGACTGCGGCTCAACGCCATCCGACTGGACGGTGTGGTGGTGATCGGGGAGGGTGAAAAAGACCGCGCTCCAATGCTCCACAACGGAGAGCGGGTGGGGAGCGGGAACGGCGCCCAGGTGGACATAGCGGTGGACCCGGTGGATGGCACGGCGCTCACCGCCCGAGGCGGACCGGGCGCTCTGTCGGTGATCGCAGTCGCAGAGCGGGGGACCATGTTCTCGCCCGGCAGCCTGGTCTACATGGACAAGCTGGCTGTAGGACCGGAGGCGGCCGGGGTGATAGACCTGGAGGCGCCGGTCAAACACAACCTGGAACAGGTGGCCCGCGCCAAGGGCCTTGATCTCGACCAGTTGACGGTGATCGTCTTGGAACGTTCCCGTAATCAAGAGTACATACGAGAGATTCGCGAGGTCGGAGCCCGGATCCGCCTGATAGGAGACGGGGACGTCTCCGCCGCAATAGCGGCCGCCCGTCCCGAGACGGGTATTGATGTGCTAATGGGAATCGGCGGGTCACCCGAAGCGGTGATCGCGGCGGCGGCCATGAGGTGCATGGGGGGAGAGATCCAGACCCGGCTGTGGGCGGGCACCGAACAGCAGCGAGAGTACGCGGCTGACCACGGTTTGGATCTGCAACGCGTGATAACCACCCTCGACCTGGTGGGGGGAGATGAGGCCTACCTGGCGGCAACCGGGGTGACCTCCGGCGAGTTCCTGCGAGGTGTGGAGTTTGGCCATGATCAAGCCGTAACCCACAGCGTCACGATGCAGGCCAGCACCGGGGCGATCCGATACATCACCACCTACCACAGCTTGGCCCGAGAGAGGGGAGACTAGGCGGGAGGACCTCGGCCCCGGGCCGTCGCCGGTCAGCGCGAGACCTCGGGAGCGGTGGGCCGGCCGGAGTCGCGTTGGCGCACGGCCTGCGCTGGTCCAACCTGTTAAGCCTTACCGTCCAGAGAGTCCAAACCCGCTCTCCTGAGGGCCGCCAGCAGTCCGTCAGCGAAGAAGCGAGACAGATTGGCGCCGGCCCCGAGCGCCTGGTCTCCATGGTGATTGATCAGAATGCAGGTGCTCCCGGTTTCCCGGGCGGCGGCCAGATCGTCATCGGTGTCGCCCACCATCACCACCCGGTGGGGAGGGACTCCAACGGCCGCCTCTTTGAGGTGATTGCCGAACAGCCCGACCTTGCTCCCGCCGGAGAGTCCCCGAAGGCCGTCGACTCGCGTGAAATAGTGCGCGATGCCGAGCTCATGAACCAGGGCGTTCAAGGGATCGTGGGGATACAGCGAGAGAATCGACTGGCTGGCGCCGCTCCGGGCCACCGCCTCCAGCGCTGGCCGGGCTTCAGAGGCCAGCCTGGCGAGATGCAAGCTGGCAACGTATGACATTTCAAAGCGACTGTTGATCCTCTCCCACTCGGAGTCCGTGATGTCCCGCCCCAGGACCCGGCGGTAGAACAACGGCAACGGACGGATGAACAGCCTAATGTATTCGGACATTCCGAGCGGAGGGGCCCCTACTTCCCGCAGGGCGGCATTGACGGCGAGGTGCACCTGTGGAAGATCGTCCCACAGCGTTCCGTTCCAGTCCCACACCACGTGATCGGCCATACCCTCACCGAGGATATTGCCGATTCAGGGTTTGCAAGCCACCCGATGGCGACCCCAAGAACGCCGCACCCGGTCGGAGGCTCCTTGTGGCTGCGCAGGCCCCCCTTCCTGGCACAGGACCATTGGGAGATTGGAAGCGCTGATATATGATTGGCGCTGTCGGGTTAGGTCAATCGGTGGAGATTCACGTGAATGCCGGAACGGTCGGACGGGGTCGGCCCCGTCTCCGCAGCTCGATGCTGGTTGTCGGGGCTCTGGGCTTGGTCCTGGGGATCTTGGGTCCCGTGGGAGCGGATGGGAAGGGTGCCTTCGGGGATGACGACGGCGACCTGCACGAGCCGGGTATCGACGCCTTGGCCGAGGTCGGGGTTTTGGCCGGCACCGAGTGTGGAGAGGACGCATTCTGTCCCTCCGAAGAACTCTCCCGTTGGGTGATGGCCGTCTGGTTGGTCCGTCTCCTGGAGGATGGCGTACCCCCGGCGGCGGGGCCCTCACGGTTTGAAGACGTGGGAGCGTCTCGGTGGTGGGCGCCCTACGTGGACCGGCTGGCCGGCCTGGGGATCACCGGGGGGTGTGCGACCGACCCGGACCGGTTCTGTCCGGAGGCTTCGGTCAAGCGAGGACAGATGGCGACCTTTCTCACCCGCGCCCTCGATCTCCCGCCGGCGGGCGAGGCGGGCTTCGTGGACACGGAGGAAAGCATCCATGCCGAAAGTATCGACTCGCTGGCGGCCGCCAGCGTCACCTTTGGGTGCGCCGCCCATCCGGCCCGGTTCTGCCCGCTCGCGCCGGTAACCCGTGGGGAGATGGCCACCTTCCTGGCGCGGGCCTTCGGGTTGGTTCCGTTCCCGGAGTTTGACCCGGCGTCGGATCCGGACCCGCACCGGATCGCCTTCACCAGGTACGACACCCGAGGACAGGACGATGACATAGTGGTGGTGGGTTCAGACGGCGCCAACCAGCGGGTACTGGTCCATGGGGAGAACCCGATGTGGTCGCCGGACGGGTCTCTCATCGTGTATAACAGCAAGGGCGGGATCTTCGTCATAGGCGCCGACGGGAGCAATCGGCGCCACCTCGTGGACGGGCGGCTACCGTCCTGGTCGCCTGACGGTATGCAGGTGGCCTTTGTATCGAAGGGGGACCTCTTCGTGGTGAACTCGGACGGGAGTGGACTGCTGCAACTCTCTGAGGGTCGGTCCATCGATGACTTCTTGGCATGGTCCCCGGACGGGGAGCAAATCGCTTACCACAGCCACCCTCAGGGCAGTGTCAACGCCGAGGTCTACCTGGTGAATGCCGATGGCACGGATGACCGGCAAGTGACCGACAACGAATACAGTGATTGGGCTCTGGCCTGGTCTCCCGACGGCGCCACGATCGCCTTCTACAGTCACGGAGACATCTTCCTGATGGATTCGGACGGCGAGAACCTGCGACTGCTGATACACGGTGGATTCCCGGCCTGGTCTCCCGACGGCGGACGGATCGCCTTCTCGCTGCACGGAGAGATATATGTCGTGGATGGCGACGGCAGCAACCAGGAGCAGATTACGAACGACGCCATCTATGACAGCGATCCCGTCTGGTCGCCGGACGGCGAACATCTGGCCTTCCAGGGTGTCCGGGGCGGCGACACCGAGATATACACGGTGGCTCTCGAGAGCGGGGAACGGCGACGGCTCACCGACAATCACACAGAGGAGAGCGGCCAGGTCTGGTCCCCCGACGGATCCTCTATCGCCTTCACCAGGTCCTACCGGAGTGAAGTCTTCGTCATGTTCGACGACGGCACAGACCAGTGGCAACTCACCTACAACAATGCCAATGACACCGGTCCGGTGTGGTCTCCCAATGGGCAGTGGATCGCCTTTGTGGGCGCCAGGGGCGGGGATAGCGAGATCTTCGCGGTGGATCCGGTTGTTCGCAGCCAGTACCAGGTGACCGACAGCAACTACTTCGTTTCGAGTCCGACCTGGTCCCCCGACAGTTCCAAGATTGCCTTTACGAGTCGGGGAAGGGGCTTCGACTCGGAGATCTTTGTGGTGGGCGATGAGGGTCGGTATGTCAGACAGGTGACCGACGACTTGAGTTCGGTGGCGGCTATGACATGGTCAATGGACGGCAGTGAGATCCTTTTTGCCAACACAAGAGGTCGGCATCCGGGACTATTCGTTGTCGGTGAGGACGGAATCAACCCCCGAAAGGTGGCGGACGACGACTACGGTTCCACAAGAGGGATGGTTTGGTCGTCAGACCGCACCCGTATCGCGTTCGCAGGGATTCGGGGGGGTGACTACGAGATCTTCGTCATGGATGCCGATGGTTCCAATCTGCTACAACTCACCGACAACGGTTCGAACGACACCGAACCGGTTTGGTCACCCGATGGATCCCGGATCGCCTTTGTGAGCGACCGGGATGGTGATGATGAGATTTTCATTGTCTACCCGGACGGGAGCTACCTTCGTCAACTCACCTACAACGAAGCCTCAGACCGCAGTCCTGCGTGGTCGCCGGATGGCTTCTACATTGCCTTTGTCGGAGATGGGGACGGTGATGATGAGATCTATGTGGTGGATGCGGATAGAGGCCACTTGACGCAACTCACTCACAACGACTACGCCGATCGTTCTCCAACCTGGAGGCCTTCCGGCAGCTAGACCCCGGGGCGGGATGGATTAGAAGGGAGCCTCTCCCAAGCCCGCCACGCTCATCTTGATGAACGGACCGCGATCCGAACCGGGCGCGGGGCTGATCTGGGCCAGTGAGCGGACGCCACCGGATGTCTCGACCAGAGCGGTCAGGCTCTTGCGGTCCAGGCAGGATCCTCTTGAAATGGTGAGTTCGCCTTCCCAGGTTCTCCGCTCCTGGTCGTCGATTTGGAGGACGGACGCGCCAATGTCCAGCAGGAATCCGTTTGGGTCCATCACCCGCAGGGTTCCCTGGTAGAAGTCGCTCACGAGATAGTGAGACTAGCCGTTGTCCGCATCACCCGGGTCGGGCAGGTTCTGGTAATAGATGCGGCGCAGGCCCTCCAGTTCACCGGAGACGGCGCCCAACCGGTCGTCCAACTCGCGGATCTTGGAACGCAATCGCTCGTTCTCTGCTTCCAGTTGGGCTGCCCGCCCGGCGGTGGCGGCCAGCACGTCTCGTTGACGCCTTCGTCTCTCCTGCTCTTTTCGTAGCGCGGAGAGTTCGGCCTGTAGTTCTATCACCATCTTCACCCCTTCCAGATTGAGTCCGGCAGAGGTAAGTTCACCGATGAGGTACAGCCGCTCGATGTCCTGCTGGGAATAGCGGCGGGTGCCGCCCTGGGTCCGGTAAGGCGCCACCAGGCCTCGCCGCTCGTAGATGCGCAAGGTCTGGGGATGCATCCCCGACAGCCGGGCGGCCACCGAGATCACGAACACCGCTTCCTGACGACTGGTCATGCCTTCACCTCGAAGTGGGAGCGTATGTCCTTCCGGTCCAGCGCAGCGAGGCTTTCCAAGAGTCGCCGCTGCTGCTTGGAGACACGCCTGGGGATCTCCACCCGGGCTTCCACCAGCAGGTCGCCGGCCTTGCCCTTCCGGGCGGGCGCCCCTCTGCCTCGGAGCCGGAAGGTCTTTCCGTTGGGCGTCCCGGGTGGAATGCGCAGCTTGACGGGTCCATTCAAGGTGGGAACCTCCAGGGTGGCGCCCAGGGCGGCTTCGGCGTAGGTGAGGGGCAGCACCAGGTTGAGATGTTTGCCATTCCGTTCAAACAGGGGGTGTCGCTCCACTTCGACTCCCACCACCAGGTCCCCCGCAGGCCCGCCGGAGCGGCCTGGAGCGCCTTTCGCTCGTATCCTTATGCGGCCCCCGTCCTTCACTCCGGGCGGGACTTTGACCCGCACCCGGCGGGTCCGGTGGCGTGAGCCGGTCCCCCGACAGCCCGGGCAGAGATCCTTGATCGTTCTCCCCGATCCCTGGCAGTGGGGACACGGGCGGCTGAAGGAGAAGAATCCCTGGTTCTGGACGGTCGTTCCCTGGCCTGAACAGGTCGGACAGATCTCGGGGTGTGTCCCGGCCCGGGCCCCGGTTCCCCGACAGTCCCGACAGGCCGCCGGACCTTTCACCGCTATCGACTTGGTGACGCCCTCGAGGGACTCTTCGAAGGTGAGCCGGAGTTCGGCAGTGAGGTCGGCGCCCCTGCTCGCGCCCGCCTGGCGTCCGGCCCTGCCGAAGAGGTCCCCGAATCCGCCCATGCCCCCCAGGAGGTCCTCGAGGTTCACCTGTCCGCCGAAGGGGCCGCCGTGACCGCTTCCTGCACCCGGGAAGTGTCGGTACCCGCCCGACTCCACCAGCCGGCGGACATCGTCGTACTCCTTTCGCCGCTCGGGATCGGAGAGGACCGAGTACGCCTCGGAGATCTCCTTGAACTTCTCGGCCTTGGTCTGGTTGCCGGGATTGGCGTCGGGATGGTAGAGACGGGCCAGCTTGCGATAGGCGCGTTTGATCTCCTCGGGAGGGCTGGACTTTCCAACCCCCAGGGTCTGATAGAAGTCCTTGTCTACCCAGTCACGGTTCATTTACTCGGCTTCGTTCTCTCTGGTTACCTCCACCAGGGCCGGTCGGAGGAGCCGTCCCTCCAGTCGATACCCGCGGCGCACCTCATTCGAGACTATCACCTCCCCGTCACCCGGCGGTGGTGCATTGATCGGTTGATGGAGATCGGGGGAAAAGACGTCCCCGGCGGCTGGAATGATCTCCAAGCCCTGGCTCTGAAGGGTTCCCAGCAGCAGGTCGTAGGTTGCCCTCATCCCCGATAGGACGCTCTGGTCCTTCTCTGAGCCGGTGTCCAAGACCAAGGCGGCGTCGAAGCTGTCCAGAACCGCCAGCAGGGAGGAGACAGTCCGGGCAGCAGCCTGGGAGGCCACGGTGGCCTGCTCTCTGCGCATGCGCTTCCGGTAGTTGTCCAGGTCGGCCAGCGCCCGCAGGTGGGACTGGTGGGCCTGGTTTGCCCTCTCCTCCGTCTGTCGGAGAGTCTCCAGGACGATGCCCAGCGCCTCGACGGGATCTTCGGGCAGCTGGTCCAGCCCGGCGGGAAGTGACGCGTCCGCTTCCAGGGTCGCCTCCGCGGCGGACCCTTCGGCTGCTTCCGCCGCTGGACGACCGGTCGGGTCGTCAACGTCCCGGCGCAAGTCGTCCGTCACTCTTCCTCGTCCTCCACGATCTCGGCCTCCACCACATCGTCGTCGTCAACGTCTGCGGCCTGGTCGTGTTCGGCCTGGGCTGCGGCCTGCTGGTACAGACGGGTCGCCATCTGCTGGCTGGCTGCGATAACCGCCTCCATCTTCTCCCGCACGGCCGCCGAGTCGGCGTTCTGGTTCTCGAGCACCGCCCGCAGGTCGGAGAGTGCGGCTTCCAGGGAGCTCTTCTCCTCTTCGGTGAGTTGCTCGCTCTGCTCCTCCATGAGCTTTTCGGTCTGGTGCACCAGTTGGTCGGCCTGGTTGCGAGTTTCCACAGCCTCTCGCTTCTTCCGGTCCTCCTCCTCGTATTGCTCGGCGTTCTGCACCATCCTGTCGATCTCGTCTCGGTCCAGGGCGGTCCCGCCGGTGATGGTCATGGCCTGCTCCTTGCCGGTGGCCAGGTCCTTGGCGGATACGTTGACTATCCCGTTGGCGTCGATATCGAAGGTGACCTCGATCTGGGGTATTCCCATGGGGGCGGGGGGGATGCCGGTCAGGAGGAACTTCCCGAGGCTCTTGTTGTCCATGGCCATGGCCCGCTCGCCCTGCAGGACGTGTATCTCCACCGAGGGCTGGTTGCTCTCCGCGGTGGTGAAGATCTCCGAGCGGCGGGTGGGGATGGTGGTGTTGCGTTCGATCATCTTGGTCATCACCGATCCCTTGGTCTCCACCCCGAGGGTCAAGGGTGTGACGTCCAGCAACAGGACGTCTCTCACGTCGCCCTTGAGCACTCCGGCCTGGATCGCCGCTCCGGCGGCCACCACCTCATCGGGATTCACTCCCCTGTGAGGCTGGCGGCCGGACAGCCTTTGCACCAACTCGTGGACGGCGGGCATCCGGGTGGAACCGCCCACCAGCACCACGTGATGGATGTCTCCGGTCTTCACCCCTGCATCCTTGACGGCTGAGAGGAACGGTCCCTCCAGGCGCTTGAGGAGAGACTCCGATAGCTTCTGGAACTCTGAGCGGGTCAGTTTGTACTGGAGGTGAAGCGGGCCCGCCGAGGTGGCGGTCACGAAGGGAAGGTTGATCTCGGTCTCCGCAACGCTGGACAGCTCGATCTTGGCCTTCTCGGCGGCCTCCCTGAGTCGCTGGGCGGCCATCCGGTCGGCGGAGAGATCGACGCCGTGCTCGTCCCGGAAGCGGCGGACCAGCCAGTCGACGACGGCCTGGTCCCAGTCGTCACCCCCCAGGCTGGTGTCCCCGCTGGTGGACTTCACCTCGAACACTCCGTCGCCGATCTCCAGAATGGAGACATCGAAGGTGCCGCCGCCAAGGTCGAAGACCAGGATGGTCTGGTCGTTCTCCTTGTCCAGGCCGTAGGCGAGGGAGGCTGCGGTGGGCTCGTTGATGATACGCAGGACGTTCATCCCGGCGATCACGCCCGCTTCCTTGGTGGCCTGCCGCTGGGCGTCGTTGAAATAGGCGGGGACGGTGATGACCGCATCGGTCACCGGACCCCCGAGATAGGCTTCGGCGTCCCGCTTGAGCTTGAGCAGCACCCGGGCCGAGATCTCCTGTGCCCGGTAGGTCTTCTGCTCGGCCTCGATGGACCAGTCGGTACCCATTTGTCTCTTCACCGAGCGCACCGTGAGGTCCGGGTTGGTGATGGCCTGTCGCTTGGCGACCTCCCCCACCAGGATCTCTCCGTCCTTGAAAGCCACCACCGACGGGGTGGTGCGCGACCCCTCGGCGTTGGCGATGATGACCGGATCGGCGCCGTCCAGGGCGGCGATCACGCTGTTAGTGGTTCCGAGGTCTATTCCGACTGCGGATGCCATATCTCTTGTCCTCCGTCTTTCGATTTGAAGTGCGAACCTCGAGCCGAGGCCCGAAACCGCTTTGGTTGTCTACTTAATACAACCTAACAAGAGGGGTATCATATTTCCACAACACCATATTATCAAATCGACCCGTTGGAGGGTTTGATGGGACTCAGTCGGCGGGTCTCAACTCCAATGAACAGGAGTTGATGCAGTAACGCATGCCGTCGGGTCCGGGGCCATCCGGGAACACATGTCCCAGGTGACCTCCGCAGGCCTTGCAGAGCACCTCGGTGCGGACCATGCCGTAGGAGTGGTCGACGCGGGTCTCGATCCGGTCGGGATCCATGGCCTGGTAGAAGGAGGGCCAGCCGGTGCCGGAGTCGAACTTGGTGCCGGAGTCGAACAACTCCATACCGCATCCGGCGCAGGAGTAGGTTCCCGAGTCCTTGGTGTTCCAATAGGTCCCGGTGAACGGACGCTCGGTGGCGCCCTCCCGCAGCACGCGGTATTGCATGGGGTCCAGGCGTTCCCGCCACTCGGCTTCGGATTGAGGGAGGGTGGTTTCTTCGCTCATGTCCGGGACTCTACAAGGGCCGAAAGCAAAGGTCGGTCCTGTTTGAACTCGGTCCTCTCCCCGGTCTGTCCGGCAATCTCATTCGGCCCTCCTGTCGGATTTCCGGCCGGCCTGCGCCACAGCCTGTCAGCGAGGACAGGACAATCCCGCCCCGTTGACTCAGGGGGAAGAGTCGTCAAGGATCCGAACCAGATGATCCAGTAGGGCTCTCTGGCTGGAGGCGATGCTGACTCTGGCCTCGGGAATGGAGAACCACCTCGCCCGGTCTATCTCGGGGAACTCTCGGGTTCTCCCCGAGCGAGGTGGCCACTCCATCGAGAACATCCCGGGTTGAAGGGCCTCGGGGTCGAAGTCCGCTTCCACCGCCCAGATGGTCATGATCTGGTTGGCGGCTTTGACCTCGGGCAGTGGCAGCCACGGGTCCGGTGGCGCATTCCAACCCGTCTCCTCCTCGAATTCGCGGGTGGCCGTCTCCAGGGGGGTTTCGCCGTGGTGGCCTCTTCCCTTGAAAACGGTCCAGGCTCCCTGATCGCGCCGAGCCCAGAACGGGCCGCCGTAATGGCCGAGCAGCACTTCCACGGCGCCGGAGGAGTTTCGCCGGTAGATCAATATTCCGGCGCTGGCCCGGGGAGCTATTTCGGTCCTCCCTGTTCTTCCGGTCCGGCTTTCAGGTCGACAACGCCGCCAGGATCTGCGGAAAAGCGATCTCGGCAAGAGACTGCATCTCTTCGTCGCTCCGGTCCTGGATGGGATGGGGCGTGAACACTCTGCGGGGATGCAGGCCCAGGGCCTCTCCCTGAGCATCGGCCGCCTGAGCGAACCGGTCCGACGCCACGAACACCCCCGGGACGCCGCGGTCTTCCAGGTCAACGAGGTCGTGCACACTGCACGACGCGCACGAGCCTCAGTCGGCCAGGGCTTCGACCACCGCGGTGCACTCGGCGGCGATCTGCTGGCGCAAATCCAATGGCGCCGGTTTGGAGAAGGTGGGTTTGCGGTAGTGCTTCACCGACACCCCTCTCTCAGCGAAGAGTTCCTCCAGCCTCTTGATGAACACGTCGCCTCTCGGCTTGGATATGTCCAGCAAGGCCACTGTCCCCTCCCCCAGGTCCGGAAGTCGGGGACTGAGTTGTCGCTCCTGGACGGTTCGTTCGCTGGTCGGGTCCAACAATGCGGTCATTTGATCCCCCTTAGTTGTCGATGGCGGCGGTGGTCATCTGGGAACTGGCTGCTCCACCGATCCAACCGGAGATTATTGCCGAGAACATCCCGGCATCTCCTCCGGCGTGGACGAACCACAGGCCTTCGGCGGTGTATTTTGCGAATTCCTTCCCTCCAGCGGCCACCTGAGGCGGCATGCCCTCCGCTACTCCACCGGCTCCGGCCGCTACCTCGGCCCCCGGGAGGGTGAGCAGTGCGTGGATCTCCCGGCGCAGCCGGGTCTTGGACCAGCCCGCCTCCCGGAAGATGCGGGCGTGTTCGGGGGAGACCACCACTATCGCGTCGGCCATTCCGGCCAGCTTGGGATGGCCGACCATGCGCAGTTGCAGTGCGAAAGTCCTGGCCAGAGATTCAGGGTTGCGGGACTTCTGGTCGATGATCTCGATCGGTCCGTGGCCGGCAAACAGGGTCACCGTGGAATCTTCGGGCCAGAATCCCCGCTCCACGGACAGGGACTCCCAGGGAGACCCTTCTTCGTCTTCGGGGAAGCAGAAGGAGAGTTTTCCCGGGCTACCCAGAGCGGCGCGGTCCACCCCGCCCGGTCGGGAGCCTCCCACGTTCCTGACCACCAGGTTGAGGGCTCGTCCGATGGTCAGGTTGGCCCGGTTTCCCTGCCCCAGCGCATTGATGCCGGAATTCATCCCTATCCGGCGGCGGATCGGGCCGTTCACCACCATCACCGGGCCCGTGAAGTAGGTGGTGGCCGAGATACCGTGGATGTTGAAGCGGCTGGTGGCCGCAGCCTTCACCGCTCCCAGCACCACCGGCAGGTATTCGGGCAGGCAGCCGGCCATCACCGCGTTTATCGCCACCTTCTCTACCGTGCATTCGGCCAGGTCGGGAGGGAGTACGCACACCACCTCGCCCGGCGCCCGGGAGGTGCCCTCCAGCATTCGGGCCACCCGCTCCTCGGTGGGCGGCGTCACGGGGAGGCCGTCCGTCCAACCGCGGGCATAAGCAGCTTCAATGGGGTCCTCGGCGCTTCCGAGATCCACCCGTCGCGATGAGATACGGTGAGGGGAGTGGCGTCGCATGAGACGCTGGTACACATCGGGCAGCATTGTGTCCGAGCCGCATCCCGGCCGTTGGTCCGGAAGCCCCGCACCGAGACCCGGAGTGCCGGCGACCCGTTCCCAGCCGCTCCTCAGCCAGCCGGCCTGCTGATCGGCCACCTCCCCTTCTGCGAGGCGGTAGATGGTGGGGGTGGTCTCGGTCTGTAGCTTCCAGGAGATGTCCAACTCCCGGTCGTGCAGCACTTCGAAACCTGGCGGGAAGTCGGCCTGATCCTGGGATACCACAGTGAAGGTCCGGTCGCCTGCGGCGAGTTCGGCTAGGACGGGAACCACCAGGTGACAGGTCTCGCAATCGTCCTTCACCACCGCCAGGAGTCCGTCCGTGACGGGAAGGGCCATGGTGGACTCGTCGCTCATCAAGTTGACTCTACAAGTGCCGCGGTTGTAACGAGGAGCGGGGTGTCAGCTGATTGCTCCCTCAACCCGGAGCAGGCGCCTCTTCCGCTCAGCACCTCCCAATCCGTAGTGGCCGATCCGGCCATCGGAGAGCACCACCCGATGGCAGGGGATCACCAGGGGAACGGGATTGCGGGCCATGGTTTGGCCCACCGCCCTGGCAGCGCCGGGACGTCCGGTCCGGTTGGCCAGCCATCCGTAGGAGCGCGTCTCACCGCGGGGGATGGCCGCGGTCTGCTCCAGCACCAGTCGCTGGAAAGAGGTCACGGATCGAAAGTCCACCGGCAAAGCCCCGGGAGTGCCCTCCGCCAATGCCCGGATGATCAGATCCTCCCAGTCTCGGGGGGGACGAGCCTCCAGGAGAGATCTTCGGAAGCGGTCCGCGAAGCGTTCTTGGAACCCTTCGGTGAACAGGTCCACGGCCGAAACGCCCAACGGGTTGAAGGCCACCACCACCGATCCCAACGGTGACTCGAACACCCTGAAGCCGTCGGAGAGTCCGGTCCCCAGCGCCACTCCGTCCGACACTCCGCTCGGCGCTGGGACCGAGAGTCGTTCCAACTTCTGTTCCAGGGTCATATTCGTTCCTCCTCCTTGGTTTCTTCCTCGATGATCGACCGTAATCGGGCCAGTCCCCGGCTGACGTCACTCCGGACGGTGTTCGCCGGTCTGCCGGTGACCTCCGACATCTCCCGGTAGGTGAGTCCCGCCACATGGCGCAAGATCACCGCCTGCCTCTGGGCGGGCGGCAGCCGTGTCCACCGCCTGCGCCAAGCTTCCGAGTCGGGAGGTTCCTCCGGAAGGTATCCGGCTTCCTCCAACCGCGCCGGCTTCGGCCGCCTGGACTCTGCGCGGACTTCGTTGCGCACCAGGTTGAGGGCGATCGTCCAGACCCAGCCTCGCAACCGCATGGCTTGAATGCGTTCGGGAGGATAGGTTCTCATGGCGCGGTACGCCCGGATGAAAGCCTCTTGGGTCAGGTCTTCGGCGCGATGGTGATCGCCGGTCAGTTGGCGCAGCCCGCTGAAAACGCCGCGTTGAAGGCGGCACACCAAGTCGGGGAAGGCCTCGTCCAGATCGGATGCCAGGGACCTGGCTAAATCGTCCATCTATTTAAAAGAACACCCGCCGGGCCGTTTCCGTTGCACCCTTTTGGCGGGCGACTCTTGGGGGTGGGAAACCGGCCGGTCTTGAAGAGTTACGAAGCAACCTCCCAGATAAGCTACCGTGTTCGGTGATGGCCGATGTGACCATGGTTGAGCTTGCCGGAGAGGAGGTGAGGATCTCCAGCCCGTCCCGGGTCGTCTTTCCCAGACAGCGTTGGACCAAGATGGACGTGGTGGAGCACTTTGTGTCATGCGCGGAGGGCGCCCTACGAGGAGTGAGCAACCGCCCGACCATGCTCAAGCGCTACATGAAGGGAGTGGAACAGCCTCCCATCTACCAGAAGAGGGCTCAGAAGAGAACCCCTTTCAAGACCGTTGACATCCGGTTCCCTTCCCAGCGGCCGGGGGTGATGAACGTGCCCACCATCGCGGCCGACATCATCCGGCTGGCCCAGCTGGGATGTCTGGATTTCCATCCCTGGCCGGTCCGGGCCGACGACATAGATCACCCCGACGAGTTGCGATTCGACTTCGATCCCACTCCCGGCTTCGGGTTCGCCCAGGTGAAGGAGGCAGCCTTGGCGGCGGGTTCGCTGCTGGAGGAAGTGGGCCTGCGGGGATGGCCCAAGACCTCGGGCAGTCGCGGCATCCATGTGTATGTGCGGATAGAACGCCAATACGACTTCCACCACACCCGCCGGGCGGTACTGGCCTTCGCCAGGGAATTGGAGAGGCGCCTTCCCGGGCTGGTCACCACCAAATGGTGGAAGGAGGAGCGCAAGGGAATCTTCTTGGACTACAACCAGAACGCGCGGGACAAGACGGTCTCGTCCGCCTATGGGGTGCGCCCCACGGGTTATGTCTCCGCTCCCCTGACTTGGGCCGAGTTGCCCGACGTGGAGATCGAGGACTTCCCGATGGACCGGTTTGCTGACCGCTACCGGGAGGTCGGCGACCTGACCGAGGGGGTAGATCAGTCGGCGGGCGAGATCCATACTCTCCTGGAGTGGGTGGTTCGCGACGAGGAGGAGTTCGGCTTGGGAGACGCGCCGTGGCCTCCCCACTATCCGAAACAGCCGGGAGAGCCTCCCCGGGTCCAACCCTCCCGTCAGCGCCGCGCCGACCACGAGTACTGAGGGAGCCGCCGCCGAACCGGAGGGGCGCTCGGACCTAACCGGGGTTTCGAAAGTCTCGGTGGCTCCGGCTGGCGGTGGGTCCCGTTTGGCCCTGGTACTTCGACCCGATCACCCCGCTGCCGTAGGGATTGTCGGCCGGGGTGGTCATCTGGTAGAAGCTGATCTGCCCGATCCGCATCCCGGGATAGATGGCTATGGGAAGCTGGGCGACGTTGGACAGTTCCAGGGTGAGGTGTCCGTTGAAACCAGGGTCCACAAACCCGGCTGTGGAGTGGATCAACAGACCCAGCCGTCCCAGGCTGGATTTTCCTTCCAGTCGAGCTACTACATCATCTCCCAGCCGTACCCGTTCAAGGGTGGCGCCCAGGGCGAACTCCCCGGGATGGAGGATAAAGTGGTGATCCGGATTCACCTCATGGACAGAAGTGAGATCTTCCTGAGGCTGGCGGGGATCTATGTGGGGATAGAGATGGTTGGCGAAGACACGAAAAGTCGGCGCCACCCTGAGGTCCACGCTGGAAGGTTGCACGTGTGATTCCTCGTAGGGATCGATCTCGATCCGGCCTTCCGCCAAGGCTTCCTTTATCGATCGGTCAGAGAAGATCACGGGTGCTCCCTACCTTGGGAACGATCACGGGCCAATTCTGGAGGGGATGGCGGCAGAAAGCCCGCCGCCATCGCTTCACAGAGTGACAACCTTACCCACTTCCATTGGGGTTGGCGGTGGGCACCCGGACGATCTCCACGCGCCCTTCCCGGTCGTAGAGAATGGCGGCCATGGACTTCACCGAGGCCACCGTGACTGCATCCAGTTCCTCCAGAGAGTTCTGGGAGGTGGCAAGGTCCGCGTCGTCGAGGTGCAGCCTGCTGATGAGGGTGCTGAGCAGTGCGCCGTTGCTGGGTTCAGTGTAGTCGGCCCGGAGAACTGACTTGGCCTGTTCCAGTTCTTCGGGGGTGGGCCCGTTTGCAACGAGGTCGGCCAGGATCGAGAGTACCCGATTGTAGGCAGCCTGGTAACCGTCGGCATCCACGGTGAAGAACAGGTCGGAGTAGACAGTGGGCCTGGGCGTCAGGGACACTGCAATGTCAACTCCCGCAATGTATGAGGCGCCCAGTTCTTCACGGACCAACCGCCAGAGGCGGTCATCAAGGATCACATCCAGTGCGCGGGCATTGACTCGATCGGACAGGTGAGCGGAAATGGCCGTGTCGTGGTACATCTGCAGTACGGCGCTCATGTCTGCGGTTACCGGGATCTCCCGCTGCACCAACTCGGTGGGCGCAGGTCGGTGGCGGTCCACGAAGGTGTCGGGATCGCCGGCGGGGAGGGTCCCGATGTAATGGCGGGCCAGTCGCTCCACCTCTTCGGCGCTGGCGTCTCCCACGACCGCCAGCATCATGTCGTCCACATCACCCAGGCGCTCCTGGTAGTAGCTGAGGAACGTATCGGGGCTCAGGGTGGCCAGTTGTTCCCTGGTGGCGTAGGGGTGGTGCCACTCGGTACCGAAGCGGGCCTCGTTGTAGGCCACCCATGCCTTCCAGGCAGGGTTCACTTCCGCAAATGACGTGCGGATGGCGGTGCTGTTGAAGGCCTGACCGAAGGCGAGATCGTCCACCCGGGGGGCTGTGACAGCCAGGTGCAGGAGTTGGAACAGCGTCTCCAGGTCTTCGGGGTTGGCGCCGCCGTCAAAGCCTTCGGTTCTTTCATTGATGGCCGCGCTCAGGCCGGCGGTGCTCTCCCCGAGAAACCGGTCCATCTGCAGTTTGCTCAGATTACCGAACCCACTTCCGAACACCGCTTCCACCGCTCGAAAAGCCAGAGCCCGGGCTCCCGGATAGAGCGTCGACCATCCCCCCAGGGACCGCGCCCTGATGTTGACCGTCGCCTCTTCGATGTCTGAGTAGACGAACACGACCCGTGCTCCGTTGGCGAACTCCCACTCGGTGGCGTCCAGCACCCCGAGTGTCCGGGTGGCAACCGGACTGACCGGCACGGGGACCTCCATCAACCTGTCGATCTCGGGTTCGATCGGCGGCGGCTCGCTCCGGGGTCCGGCAGTATCCACGGCGGCTTCCAGGGCGGCCGGCGTAGGCACGCTGGCCTCGTCGGGACCCACTGCCAGGACAATCAGGCCTGCTCGGTTCATCAGCCAGCGGAAGTGTTCGGTCAACTCATCGGCGGTTACACCTTCCAACAAGGCTGAGAGCCGGTCGTAGCGTTGCTGGGGCGCGCTTGTGTCCACGCCGGACAGGAAGTGGGCGACATAGATACCCGCATACTCGACATCCCTGGTCGAAGCGGCATTGTCCAGTTGTTGCTGCAATGCAGTGGTGTACGCCTCGGTGGCGCGGGCCACGTCGTCGTCGTTGAAGCCGTACCGCTGGACCGTTTGCAACACCGAGACGTAGTCTCTCGAGGCCGTGTCGAGGTTTTCGCCCTGCCAGCTGGTGCCGTAGTAACGCAGGCTACGGTTGTAGTTGAACACAAAGAATTCGGGCACGTCCACCTGGGTCAGTTCACCGCGGTAAAAGGCGTCCTCGAGGCGGTTCTGGACCATGGTGGCCGCCAGGCTCTCCAACAATAGGAGACGCTCCCCACCCACGGTGGAGTAATCGAACGTCGGGATGCGTATGTCGAGCGATATGAAGGATAAACCGTATTCGTCGTCGGTCACCACGTCGTAGGAGGACGCCCGGTCGGGGCTGAGTTCACCAATGGAGAACTCCGGTGGGGTACCGGCCTCAATCGACCCGAAATGCTCCTCCACCAGAGCGAACAGTTCGTCAACAGGCCGGTCACCGACCACCACGATCGCCATGTTCGACGGCACATACCAGGTCTCGTAGAACTCCCGCAGGTCCTCGGCGGTGATCGACTCGACACCGGCTGCCGTCCCGATCGGGGTGTAGCCCTCATACGGTGTCCCCTGGGTATACACCCGGTCGAACTCGGCCGAGATCTGTCCACTGGCAGTTGCAGTTCGGAAACGCACCTCATCCAGTACCACACCACGCTCCGACTCCACCTCCTCGGGTTCCATAAGCGCGGCATGGCCCAACTGCGACAGCAAGTGCAACGCCGTGTTGACATTCCCCACGGGATCCGTGGTGATATTGACGTCAAAAACGGTCTCGTCATAACTGACATAAGCATTTGCATCCGGACCGAACTCCACCCCAAGCTCCCTGAGGGTGCTGCTGAACTCCTCGGTCGTGTAGTCCTCGGTCCCCCTGAAGACCATGTGCTCCACGAAATGGGCCAGACCCAACCCCGGTTCGGGGTCGTTAACCGACCCGGCATTCACCACCAGTTTTAGCGACACGCTGTTGCCCGGTTTGTCGTTCTCTCGTACGTAGTAGGTGTAGCCGTTGTCGAGAGTGCCCACCCGGACCGCCGGGTCGATCGGTAGCGGGGTCGAGTCCAATGCAGGCTGGTAACCGGGCCGGGCCACCAGCCCAGCGGCCCGCGCCAGGAAACTCGCCATCTGGGCGCGGGTCACTTGCTGGGAGGGACAGAACAGGAACGGGTCGGCCGAGCAACCCGTGGTCAGTCCGTCGGCGGCGAGAGCATTGATGTCGGGTGCGTTCTCGACGCCCTCCAGGTCCCCGAACCCGACATAGCCGGCCGGCCGGGAGTTGAAGGCGCGGACCAGCGCCGTGGCGATCTCGGCCCGGGTGATGGCCTCCTCTGGACAGAACCCGAGGGGGTCCTCCGAGCACGCCTCCATGATGCCCTGGTCGACCAACCGCTCGATGTGGGGCGCCGCCCAGGTGATCCCAGCGTCCAGGTCGCCGAACCGTGCGGTCGCCGCTTCCTGGCCGGGGTCGAAACCGAAACCGTATGCCACCCTGGAGAGCCACACCGCCGCCACCCAGCGCTGCACGGGCTCGTTGGGACAGAAGTTTCCTTCTTCGCAATCCGTGTCGATAAACAGTCCTATGGCCTGCAGGGCCTCGATCGCCGGCGCGTGGGCCGTCTGAGGGGAGACATCGTCATAGGCGCCACCGTCGGCGGCCATTACAGGGGTGGCCAAGAGGGTCGCAAGGAGTGTCAGGGCAATGAAAAGGGTTAGCAGCCGGGATGATCTAACCAGCACAGAAGTCCTCCGGAAAAAGGGGTCAGGAATGGCTATATATCGTAGTGCACAACCAGCGCTACCGGACCATCGGAGAGCGATGGTTCCGCCCGAGGGATCCCGGTTCAGGCAACCGAACGCAGGTGTCGCAAATACAGATCCGAGAATGGAGCGGGTGAGGGGAATCGAACCCCCACTCCGAGCTTGGGAAGCTCGTGTTCTGCCATTGAACTACACCCGCCGGCCAAGAGTTCCTTAGTCTAGAGAGGCGCCCCAAGCGTGTGGGGAGGAGGGTCTCAGGACCCGGCGGACGGGAACGTGTACTGGAACACCCCGCCGGTGCGGACCATCTCGGCGGCGATGGCGTCGGCGTGTTCGATGAAACGCCGCAGCATGGCATTGACCTGGTCGGGAACATCCTGAAGGGCCTTGTGCCCGGAGCCCACCGTCTTTCCGATCACGACCTGTGGACAGAGTTCCCTCAGCCAGTCGAAGTCCACGCCAGGCTGGCCGCAGTCGATGTACAGATAGGGGCATCTCACCTTGGGCAGCACCGGGACGGGGTCGAATCGAGTCATGGTCTGCCAGCCGTTGACCAGCACGAAATCAGGGACGTGCGCCATTCTTTCCATGAAGGACTCCGCATGAGCGGGGTCGGTGGATAGATAGGCGGCGCCGATGAACGTGAACAGCGCTTCCCGAAGGGGGCCTCCATGGACCATCAGATGATTGAAGGGGTCGATGTAGTTCTTGGTCCACCCCGGGGCGTTGCTGGGCGAGTCGAGGCTGGCGATCGCTCCCACCAGATCGGGGTGCCGGGCGGCGGCGCTGATCACCACCTGTCCTCCCATGCTCTGGCCGATCAGAACGGGTTTGTTCAATCCAAGGTGGCGAATCAACTCGGCTACATGGTCGGCATGCTCGTACATGCTGACGTACCGATCAGACTGGTCGCTCTCGCCCGTGTTGCCAATCAGATCGACAGCGATGCAGCGGTGTCTGGGAGAGAAGTATTCCTCCTGGAGTCCGAATCCTCCCCGGCTGCCGTACACGCCGTGGACGAAGATGATGGCCGGATCGCCCGAACCCATCTCGTGGTAGGCCATCCGTTGGCCGCCCGCGGTGGTGAACCATTTGGTGTCCATCTGGCAGGTCAGTCTACCTCCGGCGGCCCCTCAGGGTCACTTGGACGATCGACGAGTGCCGTCAAACCCCGACGGCCACCCTTCGGCCTTCGCGGCTCGAGGTCATAACTGCGTCAATGACCCTGTGGAGTTCCACTCCGTCATCGAAGTCGGGTCGGAAACGTCGTCCCTCCCGGATGGAATCGGCGAAGTCCTCCAGCGCTCTTGCCACGTTGTAGCCGGAGTCACTTTCGGTCAGGTCCGTGTCCGAGAAGTACTCGCCAGGGATCTCCACCTGTTCGAGATTGTCCGTCTCTCTTCGGCCCACCGACACTTTCAGGGGCCCCACCGACAACCTGACGGGGCTGAATTGGTAGTAGGAAGGCGCCCCCAGGAGGATCTGTCCCTCCTCTCCGAGGATTCGCAAGGAGTATCCCAGGGGAGGAGATGTGGTGTTGGAGGCGTAGGCAGTCCCGACCACTCCTCCTTCCAGTTCGGCGATGGCCATCACTGAGTCGGCGGTCTTCCACTCGAAGGTTCCCCCTTCGCTGAACACTCCCGGCGGCGAGAGGGTCATCTGAAGGCCGGAGATGTTTACCACGTCACCCAGGATGAAGCGCACCGAGTCCATCACATGGCCGAACGCCACGAACAGTGCTCCGCTTGCCTCCTCATGACGCACCAGCCAAGCCCGGTCGGAGTCCACTTCGAACTTCGAGAGCATCTGGGAGACGACGAAGGAGAGAGGCCTGCCGATAGCCCCGTCGGCCAGGAGTTTGCGCGCCCACCCGACCGCCGGAGCGAAGCGGCCCTGCAACCCCACAGCAGTGGGGATTCCTCCCACTGCCGCTGCGGCCGCCATCTCCCGGCCCTCGGTGGTGTTCAGAGCCAGCGGCCATTCGCAAAACACCGGTTTGCCGGCTCGCAGCGCCGCCATGGACAGGGGATGGTGCAGGCGTGGCCGGACCGCCACCGTCACCAGGTCCACCTCGGGGTCGTCGCACAATGCTTCCACACCCGCGTACCACTTTCGGGCGCCCCACTTCTCGGCGGCCGCCTTGGCGGTCTCCGGCCGGGTGGTGCATACGGCCTCCAACGTCAGTCCGGAAGAAGATTGGATGGCAGGCAGATGGGCCCGGTCGCCGAAACCGGGTGGGCTGGCGCCCACCACTCCCACTCGTACTGGTTGGTTGTTACTCATCGTTCATCCCTTTCCGCTAACGCCTGACGGCCGGACACCTGTTCCCGACTATAAGTGACCCCGGCGCTCCGATCGGAGCGCCTCGGTGGCATTCTCGTCGATCCGATAGTCCTCCGGGAGGCGGACCATCCGTTCGGCCGGCCCGGTGTAGCGGATCACCACCCCGTAGTCCCGCTCCGCTCCGGCCGCCGAGATATATCCCTCCACCACATCGGCCAGCACCATGGCCGGGTCTCGGTCCAGAGGATCGCCGAATCCGCCGCCGCCGGGAAGGTTGAGTTGCACTCGCTGATCCGGCCGGAGCGTCAGCAGCGCCTTGGGCTGGCCCCTCTCTTGGCCGTCGAGGAGGAACTCCCCTCTTACGCCCGGCCCTCCTCCCAGCATCCCCTCCGGAGGATGGTTGATCCGGTCCACCATAGCCGAGACCGTCCATGCCTCCTCGGTGCGGCATCCCATCTCGGTGTACTGTCCAAGACCCCCCCGGTAGCAGCCCGGTCCTCCGGAGTCGGGACGGAGCTCCCGGCGGTGTTGGATCAGTGAGGAAAGGGTCTCCACGGCCTCGGCCGGCACACCCGCCACCCCGCTGGGGAAGCCCGTGGCGCTGAGGCCGTCCTTTCGCGCCCGGGCGCCTCCACCTCCGCACTGGAAGAGACTGAAGGTGAACAGGCTCTCCTGGTCGGCGGGCCGGCCCCGCCAGACGCTGATCCAGATCGGGTCTGATCCGGCCGCCATCAGGGACTGATCACCGCCGGGTTCGAGACCACCATGGCAGAGGCTCTGTCTCTTCGGGAGCGGCCCTTTATCTTGGGGTTACGGGCGGCCGGCGCCTCGCCCATAAGGATCATTCTCCGCCACATCTTCCCCAACATCGGTGGCACTGTCTTGGTGCTGGCCACCCTGGAGGTGGGAACCATGATCCTGGCCGAGAGCGCCCTCAGTTTCCTGGGACTTGGGGTAGTTCCCCCCGACATTAGTTGGGGCGGGATGCTGGCCGGCGGCCGAGAGTTCATCCAGGACGCCTGGTGGGTGGTCACTTTCCCGGGTATCGCCATCACCTCAGTGGTCATGTCCATCAACCTGTTGGGCGATGCGCTACGCGCCCGATACGACCCGCGTAAGCGGACCTATCTGTAGTTCCATGGATCCTTTGATGAGAGTTCGATCCCTGAGGGTGGAGGCGACCAGTTCGGCCGGGACCATAGTGGCAGTGGACAAGTTCGGTCTGGACATATTTCCAGGCGATGTGATCGGGCTGATCGGGGAATCGGGAAGCGGAAAGACCACCGCCGTTCGAAGCTTGCTGGGGCTCACCGAACGCAACGTCCGCATAACCGAGGGGTCAATCTACTTCCAGGGTGAGCAGGTACTGGGAGGCGGAAAGAACCATCTGGATCGCCTCCGGGGACGGCATGTGGGGATGGTGTTCCAGAACGCTTCCAGTTCGCTCAATCCACTGCTGAAGGTCAAGACGCAGATGAGACAGGTCCTCCGAGTCAACCGGTCGGACCAAAACGCCTCCGCTCAGCAACGGAGAATCGAAGAGGTCATCTCCCGGATGGGGTTCCACGATCCCAAACGAGTGCTGAGGTCCTACCCACACCAACTGTCGGGCGGGATGCGCCAGAGAGCCGCCATCGCCATCGCCATCGTCTCCGAACCCGAGATCGTGATCGCCGATGAGTCAACCTCCGCTCTGGACGTCACCACCCAGGCGGAGGTGATGGAGTTGGTAAGGGAACTGGCCACCGACATGGGACACTCGCTGATCTATGTCACCCACGATCTGCTGCTGGCCGCAGAAGTGTGCACCCGGATGGCGGTGATGTACGGTGGCGAGATCGTGGAGGAAGGCCCCACGGCGTCAGTGATAGCCTCCCCCAGTCATCCCTATACGCTCGGGTTGCTCCGATCGGTGCCCATGTGGGCGAAGCGGGCTCCGTTGGTGGGAATCGAGGGGACGCCGCCCCGGGTGACGCCCGGATTCACAGGATGCCGGTTCGCCTCCCGATGCCCCCACGCGGTGGATGGCTGCTCACAGTCCGATGTCGCGTGGACGGAGACGCGCCCCGATCAGGGGTTCCGTTGCATCCAACCCGAGGGCGCACCGCTTCACTTGGGCAATCGGTGAATGCGCCCAGTGGCCCATGGCAGAAGGCGACGAGGTAGTCAATGTGATCAAGAGGGACGGGCAGCAAGCGCTGTTAGCGGCGTTCTGTGCCCGGATCACCGCCGGTGAGGGTGTGGAATGCTGGTACTTCCACAGAAGAGGAAGTCTCTGTTTTGGGTGAATAGAAGTATTGGACGATGACAGATTGCTCAGACATTAACCTGGAAAAGGACGACTATGTGCTGAACCGGGCGCTACTTATCGGGATCGCCGCGACTTCGTGATCAAACCCGGTGACAGTGGTATTTCAAAGGAATAGGGATAGTGAGCGACAGCGAACAGAATATTAGGCGGTTGAGTGTCCGGGAACTGTGGGAGCACGAGGCTCTGCAATTCACACCCTGGCTGGCTGAGCATCTGAACCTGCTGGGGCAGGAAATCGCAATGGACTTGGAGGTAGTCGGCCAGGAAAGACAAGTAGGCCAGTTTTCATTGGACATCCTGGCAAAGCAAGCCGATTCGGATCCGGAAGTTTTCGTTGCGATTGAGAACCAATTGGAATGGACCGACCACAGTCATCTGGGCCAGTTGCTCACCTACGCGGCGGGCCTTGGGGCTCAAGTGGTGATATGGGTTGCGCCCGGCTTCCGCCAAGAGCATGCCAAAACTCTGCATTGTCTCAATGATTGGACTACTGATGAAATGCGGTTCTATGGCGTCAGAATCGAAGCTGTACAGACCACCGCAGCCCCGCGGCCCGAGCCCAGATACAGTAAAGTCGTCTACCCAGGGGGGTGGAGGGAGGATGAGACCCTGCGTGGGCCTGCCGAGAACCCCGAGAAGTTGATATACCGGGACTTCTTCGAGCCTTTGGTCGTCAACCTGATCCGAGCAGGGTTTTCGGATAAGCAACCTCGACAGATTTGGAACTACCGGGATCGCGGCTTCGCCTCAGCCGTCACGGAGGGCATTTGGTACATGGCATCTCTCGAGGGCCGGAACGATGCCTGGGTGACCCTTCATATCCGCACGGGTGACAAGGATCTAACCAAGCGCCTATTTGATGCCTTAATGAGGGACCGGGAGCTTATCGAGTCAGCTATAGCTGCTAGGCCGCCTTCCGAGTGGCACTGGCGCAGACACAACCCCTACCACTACTCCAGCATCAACATTAGGCGAAACGGCTCGATAACGGATTCGCCGGAGAAGCAAGCCGAGATCAGAGCGTGGATGCTCGATCTCATTCGTAAATTCAAAGAAGAGTTCGACCCACGAGTCCAAGGGATCATGGAAGCCCTTCAAGACTAGGAGACGATCAGCGCTAGGCAATCCCGGCGCGCCCCGTTGCGCAAGGCCAATATCCTCCCTGCCAGTTCCTGACGCGAGCGATAATCTGACCGAACGTACCAGACAGGTCGAGGGCGGCTACCTCGAGCAACTTACCGAGGTGTCTGACCTCGACCGTCTTACCCTATCGACGTCAAAGCCGCATGGCTTCTGAGCATCGTTGATCATCTCGGTTTCATCGCTTCTGAGGTTGTGAAAGTGGCTTGGTCTGACTTCCTCGCCCTATCCGGCTTAGCCCAATGCGGATTGGAACGCCCGCAGGGTTGGGTTATCGAAGCAGACGAAGCGGATTGATTGGACATCGGTTGGGGTCCAGCGGACCATGTTCACGGCGATTCTTGCCGCCTCCTGGAGCGGGTAGCCGTGAGCGCCTGTGGCTAGTGCTGGGAAGGCGATGCTGTGTGCTTCCACCTCGTCGGCGCGGGCTAGGGACTCGCGGTAGCACGACTCCAACAAGACAGGCTCGCCTCTTGTCCCGCCACGCCACTTTGGTGTGGCGGTGTGGATCACCCAGCGGGCGTCCAGCCAGTAGCCGGGGGGTGACCTTGGCGCGGCCGACAGGGCAATCGCCGAGCGTCTTGCAGTGGGCGAGGAGTTCCGGGCCCGCCGCTTTGTGGATGGCCCCGCTGACCCCGCCCCCGTGGGACAACCCTGTGCTGGCGGGATTGACGATGGCGTCGACCTCCTCGGTGGTGATGTCGCCGAGTACCGCCTCGATAGTGGGTCCGTAAGAACCGACAATTGGCAGCGAGATCGGCATCGGTTCCCCGGACACATGGACGATCAGGTCCTTCAGAAAGTCGCGCTCGCGGAATGGGTCAAACTCATCTGGGTTGTAGCGACGGGGGTCGGTTTCGACTCTTGCCGAGGTTGGCATGAAGCCGGTCTCATCAGTCCAACTGAACCCTTTGGCCGCGAATCTCACCTCATAAATGCCGTGGCCGGTCCAACTCCGGTGGAGGAACAGGAGATCATTCTCCATGAACGCCAGCCACTTGTCATTCATGTCGACGGGCCGGTATCCCGAAGCGAGTTCCTGCATCTCCTCTCGTGAGAGGATCATCTCCGGTGGCGGGATACTTACCGGTTCTCTGATGGGCGAGATGTGTGCGCACGTGTCATCATGCCCTTCGCCCTCTGAACACCAACCCCAATCTTCCCTGCCGAAGATTCCTTCGGGTGGGCCGTCCGGTCCCCAGAGCGCCGTGCTGAACAGGCTGGGCGGTGGTCTCTCCGGACGGTTGGTGTCGCCGTTGTCCTCTCCCGGTTCGTTCGATGGTTCGTCTGCCACACTCTCACTCCGCTTTCGCTTCTGCCCTGTTGCCTACTCTTGATTCAAGCACCCCCCTGTGACACTTTCGCACGGAACGGGTCTGGTGAATCCGGGTAGGGTGTGAATCGTGGCGACAGATGTAATCATCACGGGAACGGGTATGCCCGTTCCATCGCCAGATCGTGCGGGGCCGGGGGTGTTGGTGCGGTCCGAAGAAGCGGTGTTGCAGTTCGATGCGGGCCGGGCGACCACCATGCGCCTGGCCGGTATTGGGGTGTCGCCGGTTGATCTCGATGCGGTGTTCGTCACGCATCACCACAGTGACCATGTCAGCGGGTTGGATGACCTGGTGATGTCCCGATGGATCATGGACCGGCTCGATGAAGCGCCGAGTCTTCCGATTCTGGCGCCGGAAGGGCCTGCGACCGATTTCTTGGAACGGATGCTGGACCCCTGGGAACACGACTTGGCGGTCCGGACCGAACATACCGAGCGGGGTACCCATCCCGGCTACGAGGTCAGGCCTTTCCAGGTTGGTGATGACCTGATCGAAGTCTGGTCTCAGGGGGATGTTCGAGTCATAGCAGGTCCGGTCCGTCATGAGCCGGTGACGCCGGCCGTGGGCTACCGCATCGAGACGCCGGACGGTGTCGTGGCAATCAGCGGAGACACCCTGGTGTGTCCGGAGATGGCGGTACTGGCCGAGGGCGCCGACGTGCTGGTTTGCGAGGCGATGCGCTTCGACCTGATCCGGGCTCGCCCGGACTACTTGCACTTCGTGCTCGACTATCACGCCGACACGGTGCTGATCGGCGCCCAGGCGCAAGAACTGGAGATACCGACGCTGGTCCTGACGCACCTCATTCCCGAACCCGTCACCGCCGAGGATCGGCAGGGCTTCGTGGACGATATCCGCCGCGGCGGCTACACCGGGCAGGTGATCGTCGCCGATGACCTGACCTCAGTCAATCTGGGATAGCGCTCGTCGAGGTCCCAGGGGTGTAACTGGACCTCCATACGAGAGGATTCTGGCATTCGCCGGGGATTTGTCTGCTGTTACTCTGAAAGGAGCAAATGAGCAGCGCCATGGAATCGAACAAGGACTCTCCGTCTTCGCCGCGCCAGGCTCGGGGTTTGGTGCGCAGGATTGGCGACGGCATCGGTGTGGAAGAGAAAGTCCTGGTTCCGGCTCGGCGGGTCGGGCAACTGGTTCGTTCGTTTGGTCACAGTGTGGAAGGGGATGAGCGGCTTCCGTTCCCGGCCCGCCGGGTTGGAAGTCTGATCCGCTGGTTGGGCGACAGCGTCGAGTGGGATGACCCAGAATCGGACCGAGAGACTATTGACGCCAAGGAGTTCCGGAATGCCTGCGGACAGTTCATGACCGGGGTGAATGCGGTAACGGCCATCGATCAGGAGTCTGTT
Organism: bacterium; assembly: GCA_028819345.1. GTDB lineage: Bacteria > Actinomycetota > Acidimicrobiia > Spongiisociales > ZC4RG35 > Bin76. The sequence goes on from JAPPLW010000054.1 coordinate 32,605, forward strand.
CCGGCAGCGCTGGTGGTCAATTCCTTTACGTCGGTCTCTCTCGACCCTCCCTTGGTGCTGGTGTGCATCGATCGGGACACCAACAGCTACAACGTCATGTCCACCGCCACTCGCTATGCGGTGCATGTTCTCTCGGCAGACCAGGAATCGGTGTCGAGACGGTTCACCCGCAGCGACCTCTCCGGCGCAGAGAAGCTCGACGGAGTCTCCTGGTCGCCGGGTCTGGGAGGAGTTCCTCTCCTTACCGATTACATAGCGCGGTTCGAATGCCGGATAATCGCAGGCTATGACGGCGGCGACCATGTGATCTACCTGGGAGAGGTGGAGAGGATGGAGATGGCCGACACCGACCAGCCCGCCTTGGGCTATTTCCGAGGGAGCTATTACCACTATCCCGAGTGAGTTAGGTCTCTAACGCTCGACATCAGCTTTTCCTGGCGGATCTGCCGGGCCTACTGGGCAAGTTGATCTCGACTACGCCTGAATGCGACACGAGGCCGGAGTTGAAACTCCGGCCTCGGTCTGTAGAGGGGTTGTTTAGTTAGGGGGAGTTGTAGCTCAGCAGTCGAGGACGATCCATTCGTCGACCTGGTCCACCATCCGGACGGGGCCGTCGGCGGTGACCAGAACGTTGTCGGCGATGCTGATCCCGCCCAGCATGGCGCCCTTCTCGGGATCGGGGATCGCCACGGCCGGGTGGGTGTTGATGATCATGTTCTCCTGCATGATCCGCTCCTTCCCCGGAATCCACGGCGGCTCCAGGGAGTCGACGCCGATCCCGTGGGCGGTGAAGGAGTTGATGCTCTTTGCCGGGGGATAACCCCAGGATTCGTAGCACTTGTCCCGTGCGTCGAGGACGGTGTCGGAGGACTCTCCGGCCTTCATGGCCTGCACGACGGCGTCGAAGCTCTCCACCCGCATCTCCCAGAACTTCTGTTGTTCGGCGGTCGGAGGCTTGAAGCTGTACACCCTGCGGACCTCGACCCAGTATCCCGACGGGCCTCCCCACTCCAGGTCGATCACCATGATGTCGTCCTTCTCGATCACTCCCCGGGTTCCGGGTCCGAAGCACTCGAAGGGGGCGCGGCCCATGAGGGCGATCCCCTCCATGCAGCCCAGTTGACGCGCCAAGCGGTGCGCCTCGGAGAGCACGTCGAGTTCCTCGACTCCGGGGCGGATCTCCGCCTCGATTCCCCTGAACACCTGGCGGACCAGCTTGCCGGTCTCGTAGGTGGCGTCGATCTCCTCCTGGCTCTTGATCATCCGGACGTCATCGAACAGGTCGGTGGCGTCCTGCCAGGTAGCGTTGGGGAGGGCGTTGCGCATGTCGTTGTAGTCCCCAACGCAGGTGATGTCGACCAGTCCCACTACGCCAATGGTTCCCTTGGCCAGTCCAAGATCGGAAAGGACCTCTCCGATCCCCGCTCCCGCGTTGTCGGGTTGGCGGTAGTCGTTGAGCCATCTGCCCTGCATGGCGTAGCCGGTGCCCCAGAGCGGATCCACCACGAATGTGGCCTCGCCGGAGGAGGGGAAAACCACGAAGCCACGGCCTGCCCACTGGAAGATGTCGCTCACATACTGGACCCGTCCACGTACGAACTCGTCGCCGCGGCTGCAGATGACCCAGGCATCATGGCCGGCGGCGGCCATGACTTCCCGAAGGGCGGCATAGCGTCGGGCGCGCTCGGCATCTGAGGTGATGTGGCTTACGGGGACTTGTGTCATGGTGACTACTCCTTGCTCTGGGCTAACGCTTGCCAGTTCATAATAGTTGCGGTGTCAGATGCGACTTCTCCAAGAAGTAGTTGGAGCGTTAAAGACGGGTTCACGGGACTTTCGGGTGGTGGTTGGGTCGTTATCCTTACCGGAAAACGCTTCGAAGCTTCTGCCCTGCCGTCTGGATGGGCAGCGCGTGGAAAGGACCTGCCATCTCCCCTGCAATAGTGAAGAGAAGGGGTGAGAACTTCACCCGTCTCACCGGTGAGTGGATGACGCCGCGCCGCCGGTTCCTGTCCGCGCTGTACGGCGGGCGGGTAGACAAGGTGCCTGCCATGACGCTCAGCTCGGTGGTGACCCTTGATGCGATGGAAATCGCCGACGCCTGGTTCCCCGAAGCGCATCTGGATGCAGAGCAGATGGCCCGCCTGGCGGCCACCGCCCACGAAGAGCTCGGTCTCGACACGATCATGCCGGTGTTCCACTCCCAACTCGAAGCCGACGCCCTGGACGCGGCCACCTGGTGGGGGACAGTGGACAACTGGCCGGCTACCAACGACCACGTCCTCACAGACCCCGAAGACTTCAAAATCCCATCCGACTACCTGAATCGGCCGTCGTTCGAAGCGGCGCTCGGCGCCATCAGGCTGCTGCGCAAGCGTTACCCCGACGTGGGGATCGTGGGGAAGGTCTATGGCCCGTGGTCGGTTGGGTACCACTTGGTGGGAATCGAGAATTACCTGATGGATACGATCCTCGACCCCGACAAGATCCGCCGTTACCTCGAAGTGATGCTTCCTGCCTGCATGATGTCGGCCCACGCTCAACTGGAAGCGGGCGCCGATGCCATCATGTGGGCAGATCACGCCAACCGGGAACTTGTCAGTCCCGAGACGTACCGAGACTTTCTCCTGGAGATGCACAAGGAAGTCACGGTGGAGATGGGCGGGCCGAGCATCTTCCATTGTTGTGGGGAGACGACCGACCGGATCGACTATTTCGCCGAGGCGGGCTGGGACTGTTTCCACTTCGAGTCCCAGGTGGATCCCTATGTCGCCAAGGAGATCGCCGGGGACCGCATGTCCCTGATGGGCAACATCAACAACCCGACCACCCTGTTCAGCGGCACCTATGAGGACACCTACGAGGCGTGCATGAAGGTGATGCAAGCCGGGATCAACGGGATCGCCCCGGAGGGTTCTGTGCCGCTCGGAACCAAGAACGACGTGCTCATGGCGCTGGCTGACTCGGCCCGCGACTATTCTGATGCCCATAGACCGGACGGGCGGCTCGTGGTTCACGATCCCCCTCCGGCAGACAACGGGGCCGAGGCAGACTGATGAAATCTCCGGCGCCGCCCCGCACGTTGATATCCAAACATTTCTTTTTCCATGGCCCAACTATCTGACATAGCCAACGAGTTCATCCGCGACGAGATCGAGGAGTTCCTCGAACGGCCCGAAGAGATCGAGAGGAACCTGGCGCTCTTCAGCCGGGTGTCGCCCGCCATGCAGGACATCGCCGCGGCTCTGATCGATGGAGACGACGTCACCGTCGATCGGCTGACCAGGAAGGCACTGGACGGGGGAGTCGGGGCCCTCGAGATCATGGACGACGGACTCATCGCCGGGATGGGGATAGTCGGCATCAAGTTCCGTGAGGGGTATGTATTCGTTCCGGAGGTTCTGGTGTCGGCACGGGCGATGAAAGCCGGCATGGCCCACATCGAGCCGATCCTGGCTGCCTCCGGGGTGGAACCCATCGGCACGGTGATCATGGGGACCGTCCAAGGCGATCTGCACGACATCGGCAAGAACCTTTGCATCATGATGTTGCGTGGCGGTGGTTTCACGGTGATCGACCTCGGCGTCAACACCTCCCCGGCCGAGTTCGTCGCCGCGGTGGAAGAGCACAGCGCCCATCTGATCGGCATGTCTGCCCTGCTGACCACCACGATGCCGAACATGGCCAAAACGGTGGAGGCCTTCAAGGACGCGGGCATACGGGAGTCGGTGCGGTTCATGGTCGGTGGCGCTCCGGTCACCCCGGAGTTCGGCAAGGACGTGGGCGCCGACGGCTACGGCAAGGACGCGCTCGCCTGCGTGGAGTTGGCCAAGAAGCTAGCCGTCGAGGTCAACTGAACAGGACGGGCAATGTCCGATTCCGAGAAGCAGGCCTTCCAGGAGCGGCTGGACCGCATGGCTGCAATCTTCGCGGACATAGTTTCCCACGCTGAGGAATCCTCCCGCACCCGCTGTCCCTATCGCGACCGCCACGATCTCTGCACCGCTATGTTCCGATGCCGCAACCAGGCGCCCGTGGCCGACCGCGACTCGGACGAACTTGTCTGTACCCACGACGGCACCTTCGATTACCGCACCGCTTGGGAATCCAATCCCCGAGCCTACGAGCGGACCCGGGAAAAGATAGTCAGGATCAAACAGGATGCGGAAGAGCGACGGAGACGCCGTTCCGGGGAGGACCCGATCCGGTGAGCACCGTCGCCCATGGCGCGGAGACGCGGCCCCTTGTTGTCGGCAACACCATCTTCGACCATGCTGACGATTTGGGAGTCGAAGTGCCCACGTCGTGCCTGCGCAGGGGGGAATGTCACGAATGCGTGGTGGAGATAAGCGAAGGGATGGGAGCGCTGACGGAGCGAACCGAAGCCGAGCGGTTCCTTCGAGGTGATTTCCGCCTTGCGTGCCAGGCCCGGGTGGTGCGCGATGACCTCCCGGTCAGATTCGCACCACTGCGCAGACGGCCGAGGATCCTCGAGGCCAGCCGCCTGCGGGAGCGAGGGCCGGGCGACTTCTGTCCGGCCGTGACCCGGACGGGCGACGAGGTCAGATACGGGGATACGGTTCTCGACCGCTACCGGGGCGCCATTTGCGGGCTGGCGGTGGATCTTGGCACCACCACGGTGGTCCTCGAGTTGGTGGATCTCGAGTCGGGCGCCACATTGGGAGTGGCCGGGTTCGAGAATCCCCAGCAGTTCGGCGGCAGCGACGTGATGAACCGCATTTCCTACGAGGCCCGCCCGGGGGTGGCCGGAGAGCTCCAGAATGCCGCGGTGGCAGCCATCAACCGGGGTACCCGGGCCCTGGCCCGCCGAGCCGGTCGGCGCGTCCCGCAGGTATACGAGATCGTGGTGGCGGGCAACTCCACCATGAGGGACATCCTGTTCGGATTGAGTGTGCAGAGCATCGGAGAGATGCCGTACAAGTCCCTGACCGAGCACGAGTACCTGGCCGGGCGCCGACCTAACACAGCGCTGGTCGCCGACAGCAGGAGTTTGGGATTGCGCGCCAACCGCCAGGCCAAGGTGTATGGGATTCCACTGGTGGCCAGTCATGTGGGCGCCGATGCGGTGTCCTGCTTGGAGACGGTTCGATTGGGAGAGGGGGGACGGACCGAGATGCTGGTCGACATGGGTACCAACACCGAGGTGGTGCTCAGCCATGGGGGCCGAATGTGGGCGGCCTCCTGTCCCGCGGGCCCGGCCTTCGAGGGCGGCCTGGTCACCTACGGGATGCGCGCCTACGACGGGGCCATCGAGTCCATTACGGTGTCCCAGGACGGGACCGCGTCTTCCTACCAAACCATCGGGGACGAACCGGCGGTGGGGATCTGCGGTTCGGGCCTGGTTGACCTGCTGGCTGGGCTCCGCAGGCAGGGTCTGATGACCGAGCGGGGCGCCTTCCCTCATGATCGGAAGATGTTCGAAATCGACGTGGTACCCGAGCATGGCATCACCTTCTCGCGAGAGGATGCCAGCAACCTCGCCCAGGCCAAGGCCGCCAACTACTGCGGGCAGTTGATCGTGATGCGGACCGCAGGGGTGGAACCCGCCGACATCGACCGGTTGTACCTGGCGGGAGGGTTCGCCACTTATCTGGATGTGAGCGCAGCCATCGAAATCGGCCTCATCGCACCGGTGGCCACGGAACGGGTGGTCAAAGTAGGCAACGCGGCCGTCGAAGGCGCTCGCGCCCTGCTGCTGTCGAAGAAAAAGCGACGCTGGGCAGAGGAGTTGACCGAGCGGATCACCCACATAGAGCTGGAGACCACCCCGGACTTCTTCGACATCTTCGTGGAAGGCTGCCAGCTGAAGCCGATGCCTCCTGTCTTTACGGGTCCGGAACCAGCGGCCCAACCGGTGCGATCATGAGCCGCCGGTTCACGGTCATAGGCGAGAACGTCCACACCAGCCGGATCGTTCTCCGCAAGGGCAAACGATTCGCCATTCACGGGGGAGTCGAGGGGGTCAAGTTCGTGTCGGTGGACGGCAGTCCGGGTTTCTTGGTCATATCGGAGACCATGCGGGCAAGCCAGGCTTACGACGAGGGTCGCATCAAGCACATCGCCCTGGCTGTCGACACGGCGATGGGCGGCGGCGACGGGGCACAGGCGGGCTATGAGTACCTGCGGCGGGTGGTGGTCGACCAGGAACAGACAGGCGCCCACTACCTGGATGTGAACGTCGACGAGATATCACTCAAACTCGTGGAGCAGCGCAAGGCCATGGAGTGGCTGGTCGGCTACGTTCGGTCGTTGACGACGCTTCCGATCTCGGTCGACTCCTCCGACATCACCGTGATAGAGACCGGTCTGGCCGTAGCCACCGGGACCGGGGATGGGCGACCGATGCTCAACTCTGCTTCTCTGGAACGGGCCGAGGCCGTCGAACTGGCCGTCGAGTACGGAGCGAGGGTGATAGTCACGGCCGCCGGCGCCGCCGGGATGCCGTCGGACGCCGCCGAGCGGATCGACAACGCATCGCGGATGGTGGAGGCCGCCCTCAGGGTGGGAATAGCCATGGAAGACATCTTCGTGGATCCGCTGGTGTTCCCCATTTCGGTGGATGGCGCCTTCGGGTTGCACACTCTCGACGCCATCCGCGAGATCCGGCGCCGTTTCGGCCCCGAGATCCACATCACGGGAGGTATGAGCAACGTCTCCTTCGGGATCCCCGCTCGTAGGTTGATGAACACCGTGTTCATCAACCTGGCGGTCGAGGCCGGAGCCGACAGCGGCATCATCGACCCGGTCATGAATCCACTCTCCGCCGTGTTCGCCGCCGACCGGGACTCGGAGCCCTACCGGATCGCCGAGGACGTTCTGCTGGGCAGGGACGAGCACTGCATGAATTACATCAGAGCATGGCGCAAAGGCGCTCTCAACCCGTGATCAGGGGGGCCGGGTTCGAGAGGCTCTGAGACCGCTTCCGTCCGGGGCGCTCCGGAGGAGTCTTCCTGTGGTCGCCACCGAGTAGGGTGTAACCGCCCCCCGGGGCCGGGCACCACTAGCATAGGGTGCTTAATAGGCCCGGATATTAAGCACCCCCCCCCCGCGAAAGAGGGGCCGGCGGGGTT
>JAPPLW010000054.1:39705-96256 GCA_028819345.1 bacterium
TTTCCGGGGGGGGGGTTTCGTGTGGCTCTCTCCCCCCTCCCGCGGGGGGCGCCCGGTTGTTTTCTTCTTGGGGCCCCCCCGTTTTGGGGGGCCCGGCCCGCCGGGGGGGCCACACCTCTCGCATAGGGTCCTTACTCGGCCGGTATCTTCAGCACCCAGCCGACGCGAATGAGGTCCGGGCTGGTTAGGGCCCCTCCGTCGGTCTGGGTCACTCCTCGGTTGAGTTCGAAGATCTCCATCCAGCGGTTCTCGTCGCCCAGGTGTGTCATGGCGATCTTCCGCAGGTAGTCACCCGCCACAACCGTGATCTCGAAGGTCTCGGGCTCCGGTTCCAGGGCCACGATCCTGCCTCCTCCATCTGTGGGGTAGGCCGCCGCGGTGATGGTTCCTCCCAGGTTGACCGAGATGTAGTTGGCCAGGGCCTGCTGGTAGCTCACGCCCAGTTTGGTGAAGTCGATGTCCGCCAGCGGGTAGCAGTCCCCGCCGTTGGCAAGGAAGTCGATGGTAGCCAGCACCACCGGATCACCCGGGACTACCTGCCCGTCGCTCACGATGACGGTGCCGTCGTCCAGCACCACCTCACGCACCCGGTCGCCGGGGTTACCGGTCAGCGAGCAGTCGCCGTCGCGGGCGATCTCTCTCGCCGGTGCGGACGGGTCATAGGTCAGTTTGAACCCCGAGACCTGGGCGAAATGGCCTCCGGCGCGGGGAATCCGGTCCACCGCCTGCTCCAGCAGCACATGGAAGGTTTCACGTGGGACCTCGCCGACCACCACGAAGTTCCTGAACGGAGCGATGTCCCAGGTGTCTCCGGTAGTGATGTCCCCCGCAGGGATCACCGAGTCGTTGCGGATCCCTCCTCCGTTCTGGACGGCCACATCCGGCGGCGCGATCCCGAAGTCGTCGGCCAGGTTGGCGGCAGTCGCCCGCAGGGCGTCCGCCAACAGGTTGCCCTCGTTGGTGGCCCTGGTGCGGACTCCCGAACGGCGCCCGTCCAGTTCGACCTCGCTGGCGCCGATCACCTCTGCGTCGATGAGGCCCACCGCCTCGGTCAGCGGCTCGATCACATCGGCCTGGACCGTCGGGTCCGGTTCCACGTCGAAACCAACCCCGATCGAGCGGCCCTCCGCCGCGGTTACGTTGCCGTCGGCGTCGAACGTGACGTTCAATTCTCCTATACAGCGGTACCCGCCGGGAGCGGTGATGACCGGCACCGTGGCGCCCGAGGCGTCGGTGGCCTCGATGGGGTAGGGCGCCACCGCCTCCGCTTCGGGAAGACAGGTGTCGCCTTCGTTGCGGAGCAGGTCGTCCCCGCCTCCGGCGATCACGACGTCCACGCCCGAGAGGCTCCCGACCAACTCGATCTCCTCCGCCACGTCCTGGAGGTGGCTGACCAGGATGATCTTGTTCACTCCCTGGCCGGTGAGACTCTCTACCTCCGCCATCACCGCCGGCAAAACCGGTGACACAACAGCGTTGCGAGGGGTGGAAATGTTGGGCAGCATCGGGGTAACCGCTCCGATCACGCCAATGCGCTCCCCTCCGGTCTCTATGACAGTGCTGGCTGCGATCAGGCCCTGATCCACCAGAGCCTGCAGGGCGGGTTCGCCCGAGAAGTCCATGTTGGCGGAGAGGAAGGGAACCGGCGGGGAGAAGCCGGTCACGAACCGGGCCGTCACCTCGGGTCCCAGGTCGAAGTCGTGGTTGCCCAGCGCCATCGCGTCATAGATTCCGCTCAGAGCTATCGAGTCATAGAGGGGACCCTCTCGTCCCAGCGAAACCCCCAACTCCTGGGAAGCCAGGAAGTTGTCGCCGGAGGTCAGGGTGACCAGGCCCGCGCCGGAGGCGTCGGCCTGGAGCTGCTTCATGAGGGTGACGAAACGGGCCACCCCCGGATCGGCGTTCTCGTCGGGGAGGAGCTTGGACTCCCCGTCGTTGTTGTGCAGGATGGTGAGGGTGAATCCTCCGCCGTCGTCGGCTTCCTGGGCCACTCCGGGCACCGACGCCAGCATGCCGGCTATCAGCATCAGGGCGAATGGGACGACGAGTCGCCTCCTGTACCGGGTGTCCGTCATGTTTGCTCCTCCTAGGGGGTCGGCTGCGCCAAGTGAAGGATAGAAGCCGCCGGGCGCCCAGATCCCTGGGCCAGGGTCAAAGAGACCGGATAGGGTTCGTCCGCTACCGGTTGTGGGCAGCCTGAGAGGCTGACCCGGACCGCAAGGCATGACTTCAGCGGCAGGCGCTATGACGCGGGGGTCTGTGTCTCCGTGACGTTGCGGGGAGGACCGTCCGGGGAGACGAGTTTGCCTCCCGCCCCTTCTGCGACTTGTCCCTTGTCGTAAACAACGCGGCCCCGAGACAGCGTGGTGAGGATCCGACCGGAGAACTCCAGTCCGTCATACGCTTTGCCGCTTCCACCGGATCGGCTGAGGAACCGGGAGGAGTGGGCGGTGATCCGCGCCTCGGGATCCACCAACACCAAGTCGGCTTCCGACCCGGGAGAGATCGTCCCCTTGCGGGGATAGATGCCGAACAGCTTGGCGGGATTGGCGGTCATCACCTCCACGGCCCTGGTCAGGGGAAGCCTTCCCGAGAGACCGGCGTCGATCATCGTCGGGACCAGCATCTCCAGGGAGGGGATCCCCTGCCCGGTGGTGGCGAAGTCGGCGGCCGCCTTCTCCTCGGGCGTGAACGGGGCGTGGTCGGAGGCCACCACCGACAGCGACCCTCTGGTCAACGCTTCCCACAAATACGCAACATCCTCCGGGGGACGAAGCGGCGGAGCCACTTTCACGAAATTGCCGAGCCGGGGGATCAGGGACTCATCGAACAGCAGATAGTGAGGGCAGGACTCGGCGGAAAGGTCGACTCCCAGCGCTTGGGCCGCTTGTACCTCCTCCGTGGCCATTCGGGAAGTGATGTGGACGATGTGGGCGGGGATGCCGAGGTCCCGGATGGCGGTGGCCACCAGGCCCACTGCCGCCGCCTCCACCATGGGTGGACGGGCGGGATTCCCGAACCGGTCCGAGTCGAGGCTGAAACGCTCGATGAACTGCTGGCTCTCGGCATGCACCGCGCAACGCAGGCCGGTGGCGCCCACGGTCTGCAGGCAATCGTAGATTTCTTCGGGGCCCGACGCCCACAAGCCGTCGAAATCCACCAGCCTATGGGCCGGCGGAGTGTGGGTGAAAAGCTTGAACCCGATCGCCCCGCATTCGGCCATCGCCTCGGCCCGGGCGGGGTCGGTTGTCCCGGCTCCTCCGTACAGGGCGAAGTCAACCAGGCTTTCGGATTCTCCCAGCCCCCGCCGTAGTTCGAAGGCTTCGGGAGTGCTGCATGGCGGGTTGGAGATCGGCATCTCGAAGAGGGTGGTTACCCCCGCCGAGGCGGCGGCCCGCGACTCCGACGCGAAGGTGGCACGCTCGGGGTTGCTAGGCGCCCGGCAGTGGAAATGGGCGTCCACCGCTCCGGGAATCACCAGCAGCCCCGAGGCGTCGATCTCGCGCCGGGCCGCTCCCAGCCCGCCGGTCGGGGAGACCTCGGTGATGAGCTGGCCCTCCACGCCGACATCAGCCGGACGCGAACGACCGTCGCTCACCACCGTCCCCCCGACGATTCTCAGATCAAGCACTGATCTGTCTTATGTTGTCCTTGGCGAGCTTGGGCTAGGCCAGGCGATACTCGAGCTGCGGGCTGGGGCCCCAGTGGCTCTTCATGTCGCCGACGTCCCGTCCGGCTTGGGCGTAGCCGCCCTCCGACGAGATGGCCAGCATTCCACGGACATAGACCTTCTTGACATCGCCCACGGCGTTGAGGTCGGCGAGCGGATCGCCTCCCAAAGCCACGATGTCGGCGATCTTGCCCGGCTCCACTCTGCCCAGGTCCTCTTCGAGGCCCAGCACCACCATGGCGCGGCTGGTTGCCGCGTTGAGAACGTCCCTGGCGTCGGGGACCACCCCGATCTTCACCATGAACTTCATCTCCTCGACGATGGCGTAGTGGGGCACCGCCGGGCTTCCGGCGTCCGTGCCGAATATGATCCGGCCACCGGCCTTGGCGAAGTTGATGTTGCCCTCGAAGCGGGCTGTGTCATGCATGCTTGCCTTGCGGGCCTTGAGGTCGGTCTCGCTCATCCCGTACAGGTGGCCGAACAGTGCCTGCTGCACATTGGGGGAGTAGGTGGTGACGATGGGGATGTCCTTTTCCACCAGTTTCTCGATGGTCTTCATGGTCATCTGACCACCGTGCTCCACGCAGTCCACCCCGGCCTCCACCACCCGGTCGATGGCGTGGTCGAAAGTGGCGTGAGCGGTGACCTTCATGTTGTTCTGATGCGCTTCTTCGCACATGGCTTGCAACTCTTCGAAGGTGAACTGCTCTCTCACGTGGGAGCCCATGATCTTGATCCACTTGGCGCCGGCCTTGAACTGCTCCCGGATGGCCTGGCGAACCCCGTAGATCCCGTCGGCTTCCCGACAGACCCACCAGGTGTGGCCGCCGGTGGTGCAGATCGCCCGTCCGTTGGGGAACAGGCGGATCCAGGGCGCCCAGCCGTTGTCGATGGCGTACTTGGCGTCGACGTTGGCATTGTTCATGCCCAGGTCGCGGATGGTCGTGACCCCCGCGGAGAGGGTGCGGTGGATGTTCATTATCGCCTTCATGGCGTTGACGGCGGGGGACTCATAGCCCTGCATCTCCAGGTCGTGGGTGCCGTCCCAGCCCAGGTGAACGTGGAGGTTCGCCAGGCCCGGGATGAGCCACATGCCGGATACGTCCACCACGTTGTCGCCCGGTTGGGGGTCCGACGCTCCTACCGCTACGATCCGCTCGGCCTCGATGGTTACGTCCTGTTGCTGGGAAGGCGTGTCGTCGTCGAGATTGACTACGACGCCACCTTTGAGAATTGTTCTCACGGGTTGGTTCCTTTCTATATCGTGGTCAGATTCTTCCATGGCGCCGTAGGGCGGTCCCCACCGCGGCCAGGTTGGTAAGGGTCAGTTCCGAGTAGTTGCGGGAGATCATCACTCCCCCCGCTCCGCCTGCCAGGGAGGCGTCCACCATGTCCTCCACGTCTGGGGGGTTGATGGCGCGATCCACCGTCTCAACGCCCAGGCCGATGCCGGGATAGACCTGAACATCCGGACCCACCGCCTCTACGTGGCGCCTGGTGAACTCTTTGACGTACTCAGGGCTGAATCCTGCGGCCGGGAGGTCCTCGTAGGGAGCCTCGTCCAAGCCGAGGATCTTGTAGAGGATCGGCGTCCACTCCGACGGCGAGGCGTCGCCCAAGATGGTCTGGCACATCTTGTTGACGAAACTGACGAACCGCGCACCGCCGGGTGCGTTGTAGAACACCGGCTTCAGCCAGTCGGCGTACAGCTTGTACTCGGCCGGATCGAAGGCTGCCCGGAGCAGGGGGTTGAAGGTGTTGATCATCTGCCAGATCCCGAAGCCCACCTGGTACTGGGGGCCGAAGAAACGGATCTGTCCGGAGATCTCCCGGTAGAGGCCCTTGTGTCCGTCCCACCAGAGCTTTTGCCATTGCAGGACCTCGGGGTACTCGAAGAGGTGGCGGAGGAAGGTGATCAGCTTGCCGTCGGGTGGCTCATGGCCGCCTCGCACCGCGGTGAGATAGTCATAGATCCTCCGGTAACCCTCGGCGGCCCGTCCGGCGTCGATGTTCCGGCGATGGGCCTCTGAGCGGCAGTGGACGCAGAAGCAGGTAGGCACTTCGGCCGAGACGATCATCGACGAGAGCGGGTCCTCGCGCTCGATGCCCCACATAACCCCGTTCAGGTCGTACTCGTTGAGCCAGTTGTCGATGACGCCGAACCACCAGTTCTTGTAGTTGGGGTTGTGGAAGCAGGGGCGGGTGTCCTTGCGGCCCCACGCGTCGATCTCCAACACCTGGGAGAACCCCGGCTGCCACAGAGGCTTGGGTCTGGCATGAGCGGTCTCGCAGTAGTAGGTGAACACCTCCATGCCCCGTTCCTTGGCGGCAGGGATCACGTCTCCGAGGATGTCCCAGCCCTCGTAGAGAGGATCGGGAGCGGTGAAGTCCTTGATCGTGGTGCCGTGGTAGTACTTGGGATCGGGCGGGAAGAACGCCCCGCCCTGCAGGTTGTCGGGTTCCTGCCCACCGTGGTCGGGATAGTCGCCGCTGCCGGAACGCCCGGCGTTGCCCCGCGCCCAGGAGAGGGCGGAGATAAAGATGGCGTTCACGCCGGCCAGGTCGGTGAAGATGTCGAGGGTCTCCTCCACTCCTTCGTCGATGAAGCTGATTCCCCCCACCTGCATGCCGACAAAAGTCTTCTCGCTCATCCTGGCACTCCGTTCCGTCGGCGGATGACCCTTCCGGCGGACCCCATTTCCAGGGCCACAGTGTCGCCGGCGGGCGTCCCAGCGGTGTGGGGGGTCATCAGCAGGTTGGGGGTGTCCCTGAGAGGACTGTCCGGGAGGATGGGCTCCCACCAGAACACGTCCAGGGCGGCGCCCGCCAGATGCCCGCTGTGCAGTGCGGCCATCAGGGCGTCCTCGTCCACCAGCCGCCCGCGGGCGGTGTTGACGAAGAACGATCCCTCGGGCATCAGGGCGAACTCCCGGGCGCCCATCATCTTCTCTGTCTCGGGGGTGAACTTGTTGTGGAGCGAGACGCAGTGAGACTCGGCCAGGAGTTCGTCGAAGGGCAGGTAGCGTATCCCCAACTCGGCTTCTTCCTGTGGCGAGAAGCGGTTGCGCTTGTAGTAGACGACGTCACACCCGAACGCCACCAGAAGCTTGGCCGCCACCCGTCCGATCCCGCCGACGCCCACCAGGCCCACTGTCTTGCCCAACACGGCCTCGAACAGTTCCAGGCCCACCCAGTTGTAGGAGTAGTTGATCTGGTCGGTGACGAAGGGTTCCATCCCTTCCACGATCACCCCGTCCATGAGACGCTGGTAACCGGTGGGCAGGCGTTTGAAGAGGGCCAGGATCATCATCACGGCGTGCTCAGCCACGCTGGTGGGCCCGGGGGACACGACTCCTTCGGTCCACACTCCCAGGGAGGCGCATACCTCCGGCGAGACAGTGGCGCCTCCCGAGTCGATGGTCACCACTCCCCGGAGCGAGGAGAGGCCTGCCAGTTGGCCGTCGTCGAGGCTCGTCTCCCGAAGAACCACGTAGTCAGCTTGGCCTATGGTCCCCGATGCAAGAGCGTCGGTGAGTACCGTCGCGCCCTCGGGGAGGGCATGCTGGAGGGCCGCCACCTGGGCGGATGTGAACTCTTCGACGATTGCTACTGTGGGTCCGCTCACTTGCCGGCCAGACAGTCGTTCCACAGTTGCGTGAACTTCTCCATGGCCAGGGCCAGTTCATCGCGTGGAGCCAGATAGGAGATGCGGATGTACTTGGCCGCACCCTTGGAGAAGGCCCTGCCGGGAGAGAAGATGATCCCATAGTCGGTGGCCTTGGCGGCGAACTCGCCCGCGTCCATCCCCGATCCGGAGACGTTGGCGAAGAAGTAGAACCCGCCCTGTGGCTCTCCGTAGGTGACGCCCAACTTGTCGAAGGTGTCTCGCATCATCTGTCGGCGGTGGTGGTACTCCTCCATCATCTCATCCAGGAAGTCCTGGGGGCCGTCCAGAGCAGCCAGGGCGGCATGCTGGGAGGGCAGGTTGGTGGAGATGCTGAGGGAGTGGCGCGGCTCGGTGGCGGCCAGGATGTAGTCGGCCGGTCCGGCCATGTATCCCACCCGGAATCCGGTCATGCTGTAGGCCTTGGAGAAGCCGTTGATGGTTATCGTCCGCTCCCACATATCCGGCAGGGTGGCGAAGCTGACGTGCTCGAAGCCGTCGTAGACCACCTTTTCGTATAGTTCGTCGGAGATCACCACCAGGTCCGGATGGTTCCGCACCAACTCAGCGATCCCCTCGAGGGTCTCGCGGGTGAGCACCCCGGCTGTGGGGTTGTTCGGGGTGACCAGTACCAGCACCTTGGAGCGATCGGTGATGCACGACTCTATGATCTCGGGATTCAGCTCGAAGTTGTCTTCTTCCACCGTTGGCACGTAGACGGGCTTGCCCCCGGCCATGGTGATGTTGGTGGGATAGGCCATGTAGTGGGGGTTGGCGAGGAGGACCTCGTCCCCTGGATCGAGAAGAGTCTGGAGGCTGACGGCCATCGATTCCTGGGCGCCGGCGGTGACCAGGATCTCGCTTTCGGGGTTGTACACCAGGCCGTTGTCCCTCTTGAACTTGCGAGCGATGGCCTCGCGTAACTCGATCATCCCTCCCGGCGGGGTGTAGCCGATGTGGCCGGTGTCCAGGCAACGCTTGGCTGCTTCGATGATGTGGGATGGAGTCGGGATGTCCGGCTCCCCTCTCACCAGGCGGATGACGTTCTCGCGCTGGGATGCTTCCCGCACTATCCGGAGGTATGGGGACTCCTGGCCCTCTCGGATTCGCAGGATGCGTTCGGCAACCGCGTTTCTTAGTTTCGTTTGGCTCATTAAAACTCCATCTCTAATTAGGTCGGGTGTGGGTGAGGTTCATGAAGAAGCGGATTGTCTGTGGGAGCTCAGCCTCCCAACTCGGCATAGCGGCGCATGCCGTCTGCTATGCCCATCGGGTTCCAGCCGAGTTCTGCCCGAGCCTTGTCGCAGGAGATAGTGGTGGGCCGGTCGGGGGTGGCGTCCACCAGCATCTCGGCGTTTTCGTCCACCACGACTCCGAAGGCGTCCTGGGCAGCAGCCAGCACATCGCTGAAAGGTATGGCCCCTCCGGAAGAGAATGCGAAGGAACGGCTTCCCATGGTTCCGGAGAAGAAACGGTGTGCGGCCTCGGCGACGTCGTCCACGAACACCCAGTCGCAGCGGTCGTCCAGGCCGATAACCCGGACCGGCACCCCGTCCAAGGCGGCGTCGGCCAACTGTTTTGCCTGGGTGACGAACGGACGGGTGTCGCGGAATTCCTCGGCCGGGCCGTACATGGAGGTGGGACGGATAGCCCCGGCGTCGAACCCGAACATCACGGCGTACCGGTAAAGCATGATCTCGGCGGCAATCTTGGCCGAACCGTACAGCGAGAAGCCGCCGTCCGCGTCGTCTTCGGTGAGAACTTCCTCTTCGGACTGGTTATATACACCGGCCGACGAGATGAAGAGAAACTTGCCCATTTGTTCCTTTCGGGCGAACTCCAGGGCGTTGAGAGTTCCGATCAGGTTGACTGAAACCAGGCCGGCGGGGTTGCCAAACGCCTCTTGCACGCTGGGAGTCAGCGCCGCAGCCTGGACAATCCCGTCCACCGGCCCTGTCACCTCTGTGGACCAGGCATCCGGGTCGGCGACGTCCAGGACCACGTATTCGAGGCGGTCGCTGGGAGTGTCCGAACGGGGAACGAACTGATCGGGCGGAAGGATGTCCGCGGCAATTACATGATCCCCACCCCGGGCGAAGGCCCGGACCAGCGCTCTGCCGAAGAACCCTGCCGCTCCAGTCACCAAAACTCTCATCTCTCTGTGCTCATCCCTTCTCCCTGCGCGGGTGCGCGGGTTCGTATCGCTCTAACCGGGAATCGGGCCCAGGGGGCGCGATCGCCGGACTGTGCTAAATATACTTACTAAAACTTGGAGTCGCGCTATTGCAGCGAGAGACTTTGTTGCGTACCAGCCAGCTAAATCCAGGAAGGCAAGAGACTTGAATCTGCACGATCCCTTTTACGACCTGTTCCCCCGGCCATCCTTCGCCTCCGTCGCTCCGGGGAAGACCGCCCTCCTCACTATCGACCTTCAGTACCTGGACGCGCATGCCGACGGGTGGATAGGGCGGATCGCCACCGAAGCCGGTAAGCCCGAGATAATGCAGGAGCGATGGGACAACATCAACGCCATCCTGCCCTACGTCAGAAGGTGCCAGGACGCCTTCCGGGCGGCGGGTGAGGAAGTCATCCATGTTCGGGTGGCGTATCGCACCGACGACGGCCGCGACGCCGGGAAGGCATTCATGCCGGACGCCGACATTGAGCCGGTGCCCCGTGAAGGGTGGGACGACGATCTCCTGCCGGAGGTGGCGGAACAGGGCGACGAGATGATCTTCTCCAAGACCTCCGCCAGCGTCTTCAATTCCACGGATATCGACAAAGTCCTCAAGCGCATGGGGATCACCCACCTGGTCATCACCGGAATAGTGACCGAGGGTTGCGTCGAACTCTCCGCCCGCGACGCGGCCGACCGGGGGTACACGGTGTCGCTGGTAAACGATGCCTGCACCTCTTCAACCAAGGAGCTTCACGACAATGCCCTCGTCAGGATGACCGACGGGGGGTTCATCGCCTCCCGGACCACCGACGAGATATGCGGAGAGCTTGAAAACCTGTAATAATCCGCCGCCTAACCCCTGGCGTCCAAGAACCGGCGCCGGTTGACGAAGGAGCGAAGAAGAAATGGCAGAAGGAACCGTAACCCATATTTCCTCTCCCGCTGAGCGGGAAAGGCGTTATCGAGTACTGCGCGAGGCCATGGCCGCGGAAGGCATGGATGCGTTGATCATCTACAGCCGCGCCGATGAGTTCATGAGAGGCCGCATCCAGTACGTGAGCGATGCCTTCCAGTGGGCCGGATGGGGGATCATCGTGCTTCTCCCCAAGGGCGATGGCATCTACGTTGGCGATCCCCTGTGGGGTGGGGGCCGGGTGGCCCTGGCCGGCTGGGTCGATGACATTCGAGCAACCCAGCACCCCGATACCGAGATCGCCGGCATTCTCTCCGACCACGGTTACACCAGTGGCAAACTCGGGGTGGTGGGTTTGGCCGACATCGTCACCTACGCGCACATGCGGTCCTTCCAGAAGACACTCAGCAATTTCACATTGGTGGACGCCACCGACCTCTTCGACGACATCCGGGCGGTCAAGAGCCCCGAGGAGATGGAGAACCTGCGGGAGACCTCGCGGATTCTCAAGCAGGTGTTCAACAGCCTCGAAGCCCACCTGCGTCCCGGGGTCCTCGAGATAGACGCGATGGCCGAGGCCGAGCGACTGGTCCGCCAGTACGGCTGCCTGACCGGGATCGCCCAGATCGCCCGCCCGCCTTTCAAGTCCTACACCTTCGGGATGTTCGCCGAGATAGATCGCAAGGACATCATCTCCATAGACCTGGAGTGGGGAGGCCCCTCCGGCTATTGGCTGGAGTTGCGACGCAATTACAGCTTCGGAGAGCCCTCCGACCAGGTCAAACGCTTCTTCGAGTACCGGTTGGAGTGTTTGGACGCCTGCATAAATGCGATGAAGACCGGCAACTCCTCCGACGACGTACTGGTGGCCCGCGACCGGGTGAACGACAAGTACGGCTATGGCGGACGGGAGTCGGTGGGCTACACCGCTCACGGCATCGGTCTGGACTCCCTGGAGCCCCCGTGGTCGCCGGGGAAGGAGCGGATCATGGAGACCGACATGGTGATCAATCTCCATCCCCACATGAGCTTCAGCGATCCGGCCGAAGCCCTGGCGGTTTCGGGCATCTCGCTCTCCGACAACATCCGGGTGACTCCCACCGGAGGCGAGCGGCTAACCGAGTGGACAGACGAACTGGTAGACCTGGATGCCTAACCGAGCGGCGCTGGTGGTGTCGCCCGGGGAGATCGAGATCACCGAGATCGAGATCGGCCCTCCCCGCGAGAGGGAAGTGATCCTCCGGATGGAGGCGGCCGGGGTGTGCGCCACCGACTACAAGGTGGCCGCAGGCCGCCATGGTCCGCGAATGTCTCGCTTTCCCATGCTGCTGGGCCATGAGGGGGCGGGCGTGGTCGAGGAAGTGGGTCCGGGAGTGACCCACCTGAAGGTCGGCGACCGGGTGGCGACCGGGTGCCGGGTGCAGTGCGGGGCCTGCTCGATGTGCCGGCGGAACGACCCGAGACGGTGCCGGGACTCCTCGCCCCGGGCCCCGCAGGTCACGCTGGCCTCCGACGGTTCGGCTGTGGAGGTGCCCATGGGTCTCGGGATGTACGCCGAGCGCATCGCAGTGGACGCCATGGCCACGTTCCCGGTCTCCGAAGGGATGCCCATGACTTCGGCCTCGCTTCTCGGATGCGCGGTGATGACCGGGGCGGGCGCAGTCTTCAACATCGCCAAGGTGTGGCCGGGGGCCACCACCGCGGTGATCGGGTGCGGCGGCATCGGACTCTCGGCCGTGCAGGGCGCCCGGATCGCCAACGCTTCCAAGGTGATCGCGGTGGACCTCTCCGATCAGAAGCTCGAATGGGCCCGGGCGCTGGGCGCCACGGATGTGGTTAACGCGGCCTCCGAAGACCCCGTGGAAGCGGTGCGGCGGATTACCGGCGGCGTCGGGGTGGACTTCTCCTTCGAGGCGGTGGGCGCCAAGGTCTGCGTGGAGCAGTGCATAGGGATGCTGGCTCACGGGGGTACCGCCACCCTGATCGGGGGAAACCAACCCGGAGTGATGGCCTCCTTCGATCCGGCGGCCTTCTCACGCAGCGCCCTGACGCTCCAGAACACCCACGGCGGCGGAGGAATACCGGCCCATGACTTTCCGGTGTTGGACTCCCTGTACCAGCAGGGAAGCCTCGATCTGGATTACATGGTCACCCACACCGTCCCCCTGACCCAGGCCGAACAGGGCTTCCGCAACCTGGAGGCGGGGTCGGCGATCCGCACCGTGGTGGTCCCCGATTGAGCTTCCGGATGGTCGCTCCGGGAGCAAACTCACCAATCCGATCAGTGACCGCCGGCGGGTAGTGGGCGACCCGGGAGAACCATGCATAAACCGACGCCGACACTCCAAGAGCAGTTGGTCGGCATTCTGATCGAGAAGGGTCTTACCAGTCTTCCGGAACCCATTCAGTTGGCGTCGGGCGCGTGGTCCTCTCACTTCATCGACGGTAAGGAGGCCCTTGCCGCATGGAAGGATCTCCGGTTGGCCTGCCAGGCCATTGTCGAGAAAGTTGCCGACGCCGGCCATCGATTCGACGCGGTCGGCGGTCTCACCTTGGGCGCCGACGCCCTTTCTGTGGGAATCGCCGCCGTTAGCGACACCAAGTGGTTCGTTGTGCGAAAGGAAGCCAAGGAACGCGGCACGAGACGCTCCATCGAAGGAGCGCGGATCGGGCCCGATGACAGAGTGCTCCTGGTCGATGATGTGGTGACAACGGGCGGGTCGATGTTCAAGGCCCTGGACGCCATTCAGCAAACCGGCGCGGAGGTCGCGGCGGCCGTTACGCTCGTCGACCGCGGGGATTCGGCCCGGCTGCGATTCGACCGATTGGGTATCGCCTACTTTCCGATGGCGACCTATGAGACCCTGGGAATCGAGCCGGTTCGCCCTGGATGAATCGCCACTGAGCCGGTTTGGCGGGAGAGGGATTGGAGACTTCGTCCGGCCAAACCGTTGCCTGGGCGCTGGTGGAGGGGTGGGGCGCGTCCTGTCCTCGTAACATATAACGACACACACGCCGATTTACCAAGGAGCCTCCCGGAGAGCATTGAGGTGATGGGATCGGTTCCGACGCCCGGGCAGTGAACGCCCGGGCAACAAAGGAGTTGAATAAACATGGCAAAAGGACCTATAAGCCATATTTCCTCTCCCGCTGAGCGGGCGAGACGTTACAGAGCGCTGCGCGAGGCTATGGCCGGAGCGGGCATCGACGCCCTGGTCGTCTACTGTCGCGGCGACGACTTCATGCGAGGCCGCGTCCAGTACGTGAGCGACATCTGGCAGGCGGCCGGATGGGGGATCGTGGTGCTTCCGGCCAGGGGCGAGCCTTCCTACATAGGCGATCCTCTGTGGGGAGGCAAGAGAATGGCGATGATGGTGAACTGGATCCAGGACGCCCGGCACACCCAAACCCCCGAGGTGGAGATCGCCGGGATTCTCTCCGACCACGGCTATTCGAACGGGACGATCGGGATGGCGGGGCTGGCCGACATCACCACCTACGCTCTCATGAGCGGTCTGGGAAAGTTGGCGCCTGGCGCCACCCTGGTGGACGCCACGGATCTCTTCGACGACGTCCGCATCAAAAAGAGCCCCGAGGAGATGGAGAACCACCGGGAGACCTCGTGGATTCTCAAGCAGGTGTTTCGCAGCCTTGAAGCTCACATACGTCCTGGGGCCCTCGAGATCGACGTCATGGCCGAGGCTCACCGGCTGGTTCGCCAGTACGGTTGCATGACCGGGATTGCCCAGACCGGCCGTACTTCCCCCAGGGCCCTTACCCTCGGGAGGCACGCCCCGTTCGAACGGGGCGAATACCTCTCCATAGACCTGGAGTGGCAAGGCCCTTCCGGATACTGGTTGGAGTTGAGACGCAATTACTGCTTCGGGAAGCCCTCCGATGAGGCCAAGCGCTTCTGGGACATTCGATGTGAGGTTTTCCAGGCTTGCATAGACGCGATGAAGAGCGGTCACTCCTCCGATGAAGTCCTGGCGGCCCGCGACCGGGTCAACGACAAATATGGCTTGGGCGGTCGGGAGTTGGTGTCTTACAGCGCCCACGGTCTCGGCACGGACTCCCTGGAGCCCCCGTGGTCGCCGGGGAAGGAGCGAGTCATGGAGACCGACATGGTGATCAATCTCCATCCCCACTCGACTTTCAGCGATCCTGCCGCCTACCAGTCGGTGTCCGCTCTCTCGCTTGCCGACAACATACGAGTGACTCCCACCGGCGGCGAGCGCCTCACGTACCCCGAAGACGAACTCGTCAACCTGGATGTCTGAGGGAGCGCTGGCGGCGGTGTCGCCCGACCCGGTTGACATCATCGGGAAGGCGGCCCGGCACACGGCTCGTCCTGGTACGAAGGAAACTCCGAGGTGAACATCGAGGCCATCAACCCCGACGGCCTATCCGAGCCTCCCGAGCCTTACTCCCACGCCGTCCGGGCCGGCGACACCGTCTACCTGGCCGGTCAGGTGGCGTTCGACTCCTCGGGAGAGATCGTGGGCAAGACCACCGGAGAGCAGGCCGAACAGATCTGGGGGAACATCGCCGAGATCTTGGAGGCCTGCGGAGGTTCGGTGGCCAACATCGTGAAGATCACCTACTTCTGCCAGGACATCCGGGAACTCCCCGAGGAGATGGTGGTGCGCCGGCGCGTGTTCGACGGGGGCCCCTATCCTGCGGTCACCGCCTGCCAGGCGGCTGCTCTGGGCCTCCCGGGGCTCAAACTTGAGGTGGACGTCATCGCCGTCATCCCACAGTGAGCACCCTCGGTCCCGAGGAGGTGGACGCCATGCTTTCGGCGGCCGGTCTGGATCCTAACGACTGGGACTCGGCGGAGTTGGCCGCCATGCTCGATGGCCAGAAGGCCGGGATCGACTCGCTACGGGAGCAGTTGGCCCACGCGGACGAGCCTGCATTGATTTTCGATCCGCGATGGGAGTGAACCCTCCCGGGGTCATAGCAGCGCTTGGCCGACAGATTCGGTCCGGTGAGGTGTCGGCCCGGGAGGTTGCCGATCGGTCCCTGGCGGCCGCGGAGGATCTCAACCCGCAGTTGCAGGCCTTTGTGGTTATCGACCACCAGGGCGCCCGGGAAGCCGCCGATCGGGTTGACCGTCAACTTGCCCGGGGGATCGACCCAGGTCCACTGGCAGGCATCCCGGTGGGCGTTAAAGACATCATCGACATGGCTGGGCATCGCACCGAATGCGGCTCTCCGGCCTATGCGAACGTGCAGCCTGCCGAGCGCGACGCACCGGTAGTGGAACGCCTCCGGGAGGCGGGAGCAGTGATCGTGGGCAAGACCACCACTCACGAGTTGGCGTGCGGGGTTGAGTCCCCTCCGGCCTCCAACCCCTGGGACACCGGCCGGATCCCGGGTGGTTCCAGCGGGGGTTCGGGAGCGGCGGTGTCGGCGGGCATTACGGCGGCGGCGCTAGGGAGCGACACCGGCGGTTCGATCCGAATCCCCGCCTCCCTGTGCGGGACAGCCGGACTGAAGGGAACCTACGGAAGAGTTCCCCGCAGCGGAGTGGCGGCCCTCAGTTGGTCGCTCGACCACATCGGGCCCCTGGCGCCCACCCCTGCCGACTGCATCCTCGTCCAGTCGGTGATCTCGGGTATCCACCCTTCCGACTCCACCACCCTGGCCGACCGCCCCCCCGACGGTTACCCCGTCTCGGACGGTGGTTTGGAAGGCGTGAGGCTGGGCGTGATCGAGCGTTACCGGGGTCCGCTGATCCAACCGGCGGTGAGCGAGGCTTTCGAAGCGGCGGTCGGAGTGTTGACCCACTTGGGGGCGGAGGTCATACCAGTCGAGATCCAGGAACTCGACATGGTAATGGAGGTGGAATACGCCGTGTTCAGCGCCGAAGGCGCCGCCTACCACCAGAGGCTGTTGGCAGAAGCCCCGCACTTGATCGATTCCTCCATAAGGACGCTCTTGGCGACCGGGCTGATGATGCCCAGCGAGCGTTACCTGACGGCTCTGCGGGCAAGGGAGCGCATCCGGCGGGGAGTGCGTGAGTCCTTTGAAGCGAACCGCCTCACCGGGATGGTCACGCCCACCCTTGCGGCAACCGCAGCTCTGAAGGACCAGGACTCCTTCGACTACGGAGGGCCGAGCGAGGATGTGATCTCGGCCTATGTGCGGACCACCGCTCCCTGGAACCTGACCGGCCTTCCCGCCCTGTCCGTCCCGTGCGGGTTCGATACCACCGGGCTCCCCATCGGACTGCAGGTCATCGGCCCCCCTCTGGCGGAGACCGAGATCTCCCGCATCGGACAGGCCTACCACACTGCCGCCGGCTGGGACCTGGTCCCTCCCATCTCCGTCGGCGGCCCCGCCTCATAGGGGTACGCTCTCTCACCAAGCCATGGAGATGCCAGATTTTCGACCGCTTGGGACCGGAGAGGTCGTCCGTTTCTCCTGGGACCTCTACAGGCGGCGGTTCGGGTCGTTGATCGGGGTGAGCCTCACCCTGTTGGCCATCCCCTCCCTTCTCCAGTGGCTTCCCGGCGTCGGCTTGATGATGAGCATCCTGCTGCTGTTTGCGGAACTCCTGGCGATCGGGGCCTTCATACGCATCGTGGCCTCCCATTGTGTCGGCCTTCACTTCTCGGCGGCCGAAGCGATACGGATGGCCTGGAGACAGTACGGGAACATGCTCCTGATGGTGGTGGTCTTCGCATTGGCCGTGGCTGCGGTGGCCGCCGTCATGACCATGATCGGCTCCGCCATCCTGGCCGTGGTCGCCCCCGGATTCGCGGCGGAGGTGAGCTCCTACGGCGACGATCCCTTCTCAATGCCGGCCGAGACCCTGCTGCCGTTCCTGTTGTGGACCTTCGTGATGGTCCTCCCTGCAATCTGCCTGGCGATGACATGGTGGGTGGCCCCCATGGGCTTGACGGTGGAGGGTGCGGGCGCCATCCCCAGCCTGGTGCGGTCATGGAAGCTGGTCCTGCCCAACCTGTGGCGAACCATCAAGGTTCTCTTGCTGGCCCTCTTGGTGGTGGCGCTGCCATTCTTGGTCATCTACCGGATGCTCCCCTACCACTGGGCAGTCCTGCTTCTCAACGTATTCGGCCTGCCCTTTTCATGGGTGGTGGCTACAGTGCTCTACCTCGATCTTCGCGTGCGATCGGAGAATCTGGATCCCGAAATCCTGCATCAGGAGTTGATTGACTGAATCCTGGCCAGGGTTGTGGTGCATACTGTATGCATGCGGCGTATACAGATCTATGTGCATGCCGACCTTGATGAGGCCCTGTCAGCCGAGGCGACTCGGCTGGGGACCTCTCGGTCTGCCTTGGTCCGCGACGCGGTCCGGGCCTCGCTAGAGGCCTACTTCGATAATCCCGCCGATGCGTTTGATGAGTTGATTGGTGGTGTGGACGTAGATCCCGATGACGATCTCGATTCGGTGATATACGCTCCCCAACAAAGCCTTTGAACCAAGGATCCGCGACAACGGCCCTGGTTGTGTCGGCTAGCCGCCTTCGGCGAACTTCACGAGGGTCGTGGCTACCTCCTCCACTTGGGATTCGGTGATCTGGGGGAAGCACGGCAGTCCCAGCATCCGCGACGCGGTGTACTCCGCGGTCGGCAACGAGCCCGGCCCGAGTCCCATCCAGCTATAGGCGGGATGGAGATGGAGGGGCGGGTTGTAGATGAGACGGGCGGGAATGCCCCGTGAGTTCATGTACTCCTGCGCCTCGTCGCGTTTGTCGAGCATTGCGTTGTAGGCGAAATAAACGTGCTTGGCCCAGGGCTCCTCATGTGCGGCGGTCACCGGCGTATCCTCAAAAATCTCCCGGTAGATGGCGGCAGCCCGTCGACGGCCGGCGATGCGGTCGTCCAGGGTGGGGAGCTTGGCTCTGAGAATGGCCGCCTGGATGGTGTCGAGACGCTGATTGAAGCCTTCCTCGAGCACCGTCCACTTGCCTCCTGTCAAATCCCCGGGAAAACGGGGCACACGGGGTGCGTGACCGTAGTTGCGGAGCACCCGGATTCTCTCGGCCATGTCGGGGTCGTTGGAGACGATCATCCCCCCGTCCCCGTAC
The DNA here is from genome assembly GCA_028819345.1 of bacterium. GTDB lineage: Bacteria > Actinomycetota > Acidimicrobiia > Spongiisociales > ZC4RG35 > Bin76. The sequence goes on from JAPPLW010000054.1 coordinate 58,195, forward strand.
CCTCCCAGGATCTTTCCGGGCGCCACGCTGAAGCACCCGAGGGGGCCGTAGGTCCCCATCCGCCGCCCCTTGTACTCGGCGCCGATGGCAAGACAGGCATCCTCGATCACTGTTATGCCATGGTGATCGGCGATCTCCATGATGGGATCCATGTCGGCGGGGTGGCCGAACAGGTGCACGGGAAGGATCACTTTGGTGCGGGGAGTGATGTATTGCTCCAGCTTCTCCGGGTCCATGTTGAAGGTGTCGGGGGTAGTGTCCGCCAGCACCACCTTGGCGCCGGCATGGGTCACCACCGAGGCGGTTGGGTTGTCGGTGTTGGGGACGGTGATCACCTCGTCACCCGGCTGCAGGTCCATCGCTTCCAGGGCGAGGTGAAGCGAAGCGGTGCCCGACCCCACCCCCATGGCGAACCGGGCGTTCTGGTACTCGGCGAACGCTTCCTCGAAAGCCTCCAGCTCCTCGCCGAGTACGTAGTTGCCGCTGGCCAGTACTCGCATGATCGCCTCGTCGATCTCGGGCTTCAAGGACTGGTATTCGGCGGCCAGGTTGCTGCTGGGGACTGCCAAGGGGTGCTCCTCTGTCGGTTGGATATGCGAAATGTTAGCCCTGGTCAGGCTGCCCGGGCAATGAAAAGGACGGTGCTCTACCTGCTCAGGCGGCGCCCAGGAACTCGAGGAGCGTCGCCGCGGCTTCCTCCACCTGCGACTCGGTGATTTGGGGGAAGCAGGGTAGGCCGATCATCCGGGAGGCGGTCTTCTCCGCCACCGGCAGGGAACCCGGACCGAGACCCATCCACCGGTAGGCCGGGTGGAGATGCAGAGGGGGGTTGTAGTACAGCCTGCTGGCGACTCCCTTAGAGGCCAGGTATTGGCGGGCCTGGTCGCGAACCCCTTCGGGAACCATCGCGTTGTATGCGAAATAGACGTGACGGGCCCATGGCGCCTCGTGGACGGCGGTAACCGGGGTGTTGGCAAAGAGGGTCCGGTAGAGGGCGGCCGCTCGCCGCCGGCCGGCGATGCGGTCTTCCAGAGTGGGAAGCTTGGCTCCGAGGATGGCTGCCTGGATGGTGTCGAGCCGTTGGTTGAACCCCTCCTCCAGCACCTTCCACCCGGTTCCTCCGGTCAGGTCTTTCCCGGACAGTCGCAAGCCCGGCGCATGACCGTAGTTTCTGAGCACCCTGATCCGGTGAGCGAGGTCGGGGTCGTTGGTCACCACCATTCCACCGTCTCCGTATCCTCCGAGGATCTTGCCCGGCGCGGTGCTGAAGCATCCCAGCGGGCCGAAGGTCCCCGTGCGCTGTCCCTTGTACTCACCACCCACCGCCAGCGCCGAGTCTTCCAGGACCGTAATCCCGTGACGGTCGGCGATCTCACAGATCGGGCCCATGTCGGCAGGATGCCCGAACAGGTGGACCGGGATTATCACCTTGGTGCGGGGAGTGATCTTTTCCTCGAGCTTGTCCGGGTCCATCGTGAAGGTGTCGGCGGTGGTGTCGGCCAGGACCACCTTCGCCCCGGCATGCGTCACCGCCGAGGCCGTGGGGTTGTCGGTATTGGGAACGGTGATGACCTCGTCCTCGGGTCCCAGGTTCAAGGCGGCCAGAGCCAGATGCAAGGCCGCGGTCCCCGACCCCACCCCCATCGCATAGCGGGCCCCCACATAGGCGGCGAAGGCTTCCTCGAAGGCCTCGAGTTCGTTGCCCAGGACGTAATCGCCGCTGGCCAGCACCCGGCCCACGGCCTCGTCGATCTCTGGCTGCAGCGACCGATACTCCGCGGCCAGGTCGCTCATGGGCACTACCAAGACAGACTCCTCTTTCTAGCTGCTACTGAGGGGGAATCTTATTCCACAGAGACACAGGGGTGCAGATCATCCGCCAGGCGCTCCCCTCCGCATCCGGACCCACCGGCCGGTGATGAGCCGCGTCATCCGCGGCTGGCCCGTTCCAGCATCTCGATCACCTGATGATCAGGCGTGGCCCGGAAATCGACGTAGAAGTGGCCTATTGCCGAGAAGCGTAGCGGGGTGGCGACGGCCACGAATTCGTCGGCGGCCTCGGAGAAGATAGCCGGAGCCTCACAGGGAGCGACGGGCGCGGCCATCACCACCCGATCTGCGCCCAGCCGGCGGGCAATGGCGCAGGCGGCCAGGGCAGTGGAACCGGTGGCGACCCCGTCATCGACGATCACGGCCGTTTTCCCCGAAAGATCAACGGCCGGGCGGCCCCGCCGGAACACTTCTGCCTGCCGGGTCATCTCCTTCGTCTCTTGGTCCACCAATCGCTCTATGTGATCGGCTCCGATGCGGAGCCTCTTTGCCCGGTCCTGGTCGATGATCTGTATCCCTCCCTCACCCAGGGCGCCTATCGCCAGTTCCGGCTGGAAGGGAGCGCCCAGCTTTCGCACCAGAAGGACCTCGAGCGGCGCCGACAGCCGACGAGCAACCTCGAACCCCACCGGGATCCCGCCCCGGGGAAGCCCGAGCACCACGGTGCTCTCTTCCCGCAGGTGATCGAGACGGCGAGCCAGTTTGCGTCCTGCGTGGGACCGGTTCATGAACCTCACTGTGCTCTCCGTCGTTCCGTCCAATCTATCCGGAACTTCATATTAAGCTCAGGGTAAGGAAATGGATGAGGTGGAGTGATGCCCTTTGTTGTGCTGGCACAGACGTTGACGGACGCATGCGGCGCTGATCCGCAGGCTATATGCCGACTGGTTTACGACCTGACCGGTAGCACGGGCGGGGCCCGTTTCGCTGACTTCGCGGCCCGTCCCGTCAAGGTCGTCATCATCCTTGTGTTGGCTTGGTTGGCCAACCGGTTGGTGCGGCGTTGGCTCAACCGGGCCGTCGAGGGTTGGTTGGAGCGGCGGGCGGCAGTGGCCGAGGCAGCCCGGGACCGTTCGGCCGAGGCCTCCGATCGAAAAGAGGGGGGACTCCGGGAAGCGGCCCTCCAGCGCGCCAGCCTGATGCTCGAACAGCAGGAGCGGAGCACCCAGCGGACCAGGACCCTCGGAGCAGTCCTGCGATCGGTCGCCTCGATCGTGATCTACGGCATGGCCGTGATGATGTCCCTCGCCGAGTTCGACGTGAACCTGGGACCACTTATCGCCGGCGCCGGCATCGTGGGCGTGGCGGTCGGCTTCGGCGCCCAGAGCCTTGTGAAGGACTTCCTGACGGGGGTGTTCATGCTGCTGGAGGACCAGTACGGCGTGGGAGACGTGGTCAACGTGGGCGAGACGGTCGGGGTTGTTGAGGGTGTGAAGCTTCGCACGACGCAGGTCCGGGACATCAACGGGACCATGTGGTACATACCGAACGGGGAGATCCGCCGGGTCGCCAACCTCTCCCAGGACTGGGGCAGGGCGGTGGTGGACGTCGAAGTGGCGTACGACACCGATATCGAGACCGCCAAGACGGTTATCAAGGAGGTGGCCGACGGCCTGTGGCACGAGCAATTGCCGAACGCCACGATCACCGAGGAGCCCACCATCGCCGGTATTCAGGCCTTCGGCGAGAGCGCCATCACCATCCGGCTCATGGCGAAGACCGAGCCTGCCGAGCACTTCGCCACCGCCAGGGAGTTGCGAGGTCGGCTCAAGGAGGCCTTCGACGAAGCAGGCATAGAGATACCGTTCCCCCAACGTACGGTGTGGATGAAGACCGAACAGCCTCCTGAAAAGTCGGGATCCTAAGCCGGATCTCCGGCGCACGGCCATCGGGACCGCGGTAACCCACTCCCTCTACCACTCCACGAAAGACGGAGGATTATGACCAAGAACAACAGGCTGGAAAGGAGGGTGGCGGTGGTCACCGGCGCCGCGGCGGGGATTGGCCGGGCCACCGCGGAACTGTTCGCCGAGGAAGGCGCCCGGGTGGTGCTTGCGGATCTCGCCGGCGAGGCTGTGGAACGGACCGCCGTTGCAATTCGGGAGACCGGCGCTGAGGCCGTTGCGGTGGTTGCGGACGTCTCGACCGAAGACGGCGCGGAGGAGGTGGTGGGGACCGCCGAGCGCCGCTTCGGACCGGTGGATGTCCTGGTGAACAACGCGGGCGTCGAACTGAAGAAGTTGGTGGAGGAGACGAGCCTCACCGAGTGGGACCGGATCCTTCGGATCAACCTGACGTCTGCCTTCCTGATGTCGCGCCGGGTGGTCCCTGCCATGAAAGAACGGAGGAGCGGCGTGATCGTGATGAACTCCTCGGTGGCGAACTTCATCGCGGGGGGTGGCACCACCGCCTACGGGGCGTCGAAGGCTGGGATGATGGCGCTGGCGCGGGGTATGGCGATGGAGGGAGCGCCCTACGGAATCCGGGTCAACGCGGTGTGCCCGGGCGTCATCGACACTCCCATGAACGAGCGGAACCTGTCCAGGGCCGAGGACCCGGAAGCCATGCGCCAGTCCTGGTTCGACATCACACCCCTGGGACGGCTGGGAACTCCCCGCGATGTCGCCCAGGCAATGCTGTTCCTGGCCAGCGACGAGTCGAGCTTCGTCACGGGGTTGCCGCTCGTCATCGACGGTGGGAGAATGATCCCTTAGGCAGTTGCAGGGAGGACTCCGCAGGTCCCCCGGCAGCTATACGGCCGCCACCTCTTCGTAGACCTCGGGCCGGCGGTCACGGTAGAAGGCCCAGTAACGGCGCACCTCTTCCACCATGCCCAGATCCAGCTGGCGCACCAGCACCTCGTCCTTGGTGTCCGACGCGGTCCCGCCCACTATCTCCCCGCGGGGATCGGCGAAGTAGGAGGAGCCGTAGTAGTCGGTGCCCTCGAGTTCTTCGGCGCCCACTCGGTTGATGGCGCCGACGAAGTACTCGTTGGCGACCGCTGCGGCCGGCTGTTCCAGCTGCCATAGGTGTTTGGAGTGGCCCCGGGTGGTGGCGGACGGGTTGAACACGATCCGGGCGCCCTTCAGGCCCAGCACCCTCCACCCCTCGGGGAAGTGGCGGTCATAGCAGATGTACACCCCGATCCTCCCCACCGCGGTGTCGAATACCGGGTATCCCAGATTGCCGGGCCGGAAGTAGAACTTCTCCCAGAAACCCTGCACCTGAGGTATGTGGGTTTTCCGGTACTTGCCCAGATAGGTCCCGTCGGCGTCGATCACCGCCGCGGCGTTGAAGAAGGTGCCCTCGTCCACCACCTCGTATATGGGGACAACCAGCACCATCCCGGTCTCTTTGGCCACGGCGATCATGCGCTGGATGGTCGGCCCGTCGGGTATCGGCTCCGCCCAGGAATAGTTTTCGCTGTCCTGAACGGTGCAGAAATAGGGGCTGTTGAATATCTCCTGGAAACAGAGCACCTGGGCGCCCTGTTCGGCGGCGTCCCGGGCGTAGGAGATGTTCTTCTCCACCATGGACTCCTGGTCGCCGGTCCACTCCGATTGGACCAGTGCGGCCTTTACCAGTTGGTTGGACATGCAATGTCTCCTTTGCTGCTGTTAGTCACGTTTCGTATCCCGGCGATCACGTGTCTTCGCTTGACACTCCGGCCATCATCAGGCCGATTCCCTGCCGATCGGCGTTCTCCGCATCCACCTCTCCCACGATACGACCCTCGTAGATGACTGCGATCCGGTCGGCCAACCCGAGGACCTCGTCCAGGTCTTCGGAGATGAGCAGGATGGCTACCGACTTGGATCCGCGCTGTTCGATGAGCCGGTCGTGGATGTATTAGGCGGCTCCGATGTCCACTCCCCGGGTGGGTTGGGAAGCCAGCAGCACCGACGGCGATCCGGAGAGTTCTCGGGCCAGGATCAGCTTCTGCAGGTTCCCTCCCGAGAGATTCGAGGCCGGGACGTCAAGTCCCGGGGTGGCCACCGAGAATTCGTCCACCAGTTGCTGGCTGCGTTGGCGGATCTCGCCGTTGCGGAGAAACCCCCGTCGGCTCATCGGTGGGTGGCGGTGGTTCACCAGGATCATGTTCTCGGAGACCGAGAAAGCCCCGATGGCGCCGTCCCGCTGGCGTTCCTCGGGAACGTAGGCCAATCCGGCGGCTCTGACCGCCGAGGGTTGCCGGCCGGTGATATCGGCATCGTCTACTTCAATGGTGCCCGACTCCGGCTTCCGGAGACCCGCGATGGTCTCGGCCAGTTCCCGCTGGCCGTTGCCGGAGACTCCGGCGATCCCCAGGATCTCTCCCTCCCGGACCGTCAGGCTCAGGTCCTGCAGGGCCGGCAGGCCTCGATCGCCCATCACGTTCAGGTCGCGGATGGTCAGCCGGGCCCTTCCGGTTTCCATGGGTGGTTTGTCGGGGGCGAGCCGCACCGGGCGTCCCACCATCATCGAAGCCAGCATCTCCCGGTTGGCGTCCTTTGCCTCCACTTCTCCCATCACCCGCCCATGGCGCAGGACGGTGATCCTGTCGCTGAGGGCCAGCACTTCATGGAGCTTGTGGGAGATGAACACCAACCCCCGTCCATCCTCGGCCGTCTGCCGGAGGATCTTGAAGAGATGATCCACCTCGCCGGGGGTGAGCACCGCAGTGGGCTCGTCCAGCACCAGAAGCTTGACGTCGCGATACAGCGCCTTGATGATCTCGACCCGCTGGCGTTCTCCCACCGAGAGTTGCCAGATGTAGGCGTCCGGGTCCACCGCCAGGCCGTGGGACTCCGACAACTCTTCTATACGGTCGGATACGTGCCGCAGATTCATGCGCCCCCGCTTGGAGACGGTGCCCATCGCCACGTTCTCGGTGACCGTGAGAGAGGGCACCAGCATGAAGTGCTGATGCACCATCCCGATCCCGTGGTTTATGGCGTCGGTAGGGCTGGTGATCCGGCTCGGCGCCCCCTCGATGAGGAGTTCGCCCTCGTCGGGCTGGTACAGCCCGTAGAGGATCTTCATGAGGGTGCTCTTCCCGGCGCCGTTCTCTCCCAACAGGGTGTGCACCTCCCCGGCGCGCAGATCGAAGTTGACTCGATCATTGGCGAGCACGCCGGGGAAGCGCTTGACGATTCCCCGCATCTCCAAGAGTTGCGTCATCGTTTCGTCACCCTGTTTGGTCCTCCTATTGGGCTAGTTGGCGCCGGTGTCGATGGCGCCGGTGATGATTCCCTGAACCACCTCATTGATCCCGGCGAACATCTCCGGCGGTATGTCGAATGCCGGGTTGGGCTCCAAGACCAGTCCGCCGTTGGCGAGGTTGATCTCGTAGGCCTTGCCGCCCAGGGAACCGGCGGAGATGTCGGCGATGATCTGTCGCAGGACGACTTCCCACTTGTACACCTGGGAAGCGACCACCAGGTCGGGAGCCAGGGCGGTCTGGTTGGCCTGGGTGCCGAACCACAGCGCGCCGGCGCTCTGGGCGACTCCCACCGCTCCGACCACCATCTGGGCCGATCCGGTCAACACGTCTGCGCCGGCCGCGATGTGAGCCTGGGCGGCTTCGGAAGCCAACGCCACGTCACTGAACGAGCCGATGTAGTTGATGTTCACCGTCACGTCAGGACCGGTGGCCACCGCGCCGTTGTGGAACCCGTCCACGTACAGCTTGGCGTCTCCCACCTCGATGGGACCGACCACTCCGATCACTCTCGATTGGGACATCAACGCAGCCGCCACGCCCATCACGTAGCCTCCCTGGTCGGAGGCGGCGGTGTAGGCGGAGACGTTGGGCTGACCCAGCGTGTCGGCGGAGGTGCCCCAGGCGAAGGCGGTGTCGGGGAAGTCCCCGGCGATCTCCTGTAGCGATCCTCCGTACTGGGAGCCGTGGGCTATGACCAGGTCGTAGCCTTCCTCGGCGTACCCGCGGATCGCCGCGGCGGCGTCCTCGACGATGAAGGTCCCGTCGGTGATGGCCACCTCGGTGCCTGGGTTCTCTGCCACGATCACGTTCACCGCGTCCACGATGCTCTGCGTGAACGCCAGGTCGTTGGAAGCGCTCGGAGCAACCACCGCGATCCGCAACGGCTCCATCGGCTCGGGCGGCGCCGCCATGGCTTCCATCGTGTTGATGGCGCCACTGACGATTCCCGAGATCACGATGTCTGCGCCGGCTCTCACCTCGGCGGGGAGGTTGAATCCGTCGTTGAACTCGATCACCAACCCGCCGTTGGCGAGGTTGATCTCGTAGGCCTTGCCGCCCAGGGAACCGGCGGAGATGTCGGCGATGATCTGTCGCAGGACGACTTCCCACTTGTACACCTGGGAAGCGACCACCAGGTCGGGAGCCAGGGCGGTCTGGTTGGCCTGGGTGCCGAACCACAGCGCGCCGGCGCTCTGGGCGACTCCCACCGCTCCGACCACCATCTGGGCCGATCCGGTCAACACGTCTGCGCCGGCCGCGATGTGAGCCTGGGCGGCTTCGGAAGCCAACGCCACGTCACTGAACGAGCCGATGTAGTTGATGTTCACCGTCACGTCAGGACCGGTGGCCACCGCGCCGTTGTGGAACCCGTCCACGTACAGCTTGGCGTCTCCCACCTCGATGGGACCGACCACTCCGATGACACTGGACTGGGAAAGGGCCGCGGCCAATACTCCCATCACAAAACCGCCCTGATCGGAGGCGGCAGTGTAGGCGGAGACGTTGGGCTGACCCAGCGTGTCGGCGGAAGTGCCCCAGGCGAAGGCGGTGTCGGGGAAGTCCCCAGCGATCTCCTGTAGCGATCCTCCGTACTGGGAGCCGTGGGCTATGACCAGGTCGTAGCCTTCCTCGGCGTACCCGCGGATCGCCGCGGCGGCGTCCTCGACGATGAAGGTCCCGTCGGTGATGGCCACCTCGGTGCCTGGGTTCTCTGCCACGATCACGTTCACCGCGTCCACGATGCTCTGCGTGAACGCCAGGTCGTTGGAAGCGCTCGGAGCAACCACCGCGATCCGCAACGGCTCCATCGGCATGTCTTCCTCGGGCATGTCCTCTTCGGGCATGTCCTCTTCGGGCATGTCCTCTTCGGGCGCCTCGGCGGCGGTCGTTTGAGGAGCGGCAGACTCGGTGGTGTCCGGCTCCTCCGCGTCGTCTCCGCAGGCGGTGGCTATGAGGGCCAGGACCGCCAAAACGGCCAAAAGCCGGGCGAAGCCCGGTTTCCTATAGGTTTGCATTGGTTCTCCTTCTTGGTTTGATAGGGTCGGTTGTTGTCGAGAAAGAAACTTCATTTCATCCCCCCCTGATAAAGGGCTTGGTGAGGGCGGTGGGCGCCCGGAAACGTCGGGCCGCCACCACCAACGCCAGCACCGTTATCACCGCCGGGATCATGGCGGCCAGGTCGGATGCGCCCAGCGGGATGATTCCCCTGGTCTTGAGCAGTAGCACGACCGCCGACACCATCCCGTAGACCAGTGACCCGGCCATCACCCCCAGTGGTCTCCATGCGCCGAAATAGACCAGGGCAATGGCGATGAAACCCTGGGCATTGGTGAGGTTCTGCTGGAAGATGCCCAGCCCGATGGCCAGCACCGCCCCGGCCGCCCCGGCCAGGATTCCTCCGATTGTCACCGCCGCGTAGCGAACCCTCGTCACGCTGATGCCCTGTGAGTCGGCCGCCTCGGGGTTTTCTCCCACCGCCCGGATGTTCATCCCGAACCGGGTCCGATTGATAATCACCGTGGAGACCGGGATGGCCAGGAATGCCAGGTAGATGGGGATGCTGTGATTGAAGAACAGGTCTCCCAGAACGGGGATCTCCGAGAGCAGGGGGATGGGGGACTTCTGGAACGAGGCGGCTGGCAGGGGAGTTCCGACCAGCTTCTGGAACAGCAGGTCACTCATCCCCAGCCCGAACAGGTAGACGCCTATCCCGCTGATTCCCTGTTCAGCCAGAAGAGAGACGCTGATCACTGAGGACAGCAGTCCCAGGACCAGTCCGACTCCCAGTCCGACTGCTAACCCGAGCCAGGGACTCTGTGTCTTGAGCGTGGTGAAGTAGCCGCCGAAGGCCCCCAGAAGCATGATGCCGTCCACCCCCAGGTTGAGCACCCCGCTCCGTTGCCCGAAGGCCTCTCCCAGCGAGGCCAGCAACAGGGGGACCGCCAGACGGATCCCGGACGAAAGGGTGGCCACGATGACCGTGGCGCTGAATATGTCAGCCATGGTCGTCATCCTCTCCGGATGGGGGCGAGTCGGACTCGTCGGCTTCCGATCCGGCCGCGGCTATGGAAGGGACGCTTCGCTCCTCTCGCTCTTTCAGTTGACGGCGGTACCGATCAAGACTCACCACGAACAGGACAACCAGTCCGTTGAGCGCCAGCACCAGGGCGGTAGGGACCTGTGCCGCTCTCTGCAGGGCGATGGCGCCCACCAGCAATCCTCCGAACAGGAACGATGAGGGAATCGTCCAGAGGGGGTGCAGCCCACCGAAGAGCGCGGTCACTATCCCGTTGAACCCCGCGCTTCCCGTGAACCCGATGGTGCTGCCGTCGGTGACCATCCGGTGTCCCTCGGAACCCAGGACCAGGATGGCTCCCGCCAGGCCCGACATCGCTCCGCTCAGGGTCAGCGCCCACACCACGTTCCTCTCCACCGACATCCCCGCATAGCGGGCTGCGTCGGCCGAGAGCCCCACGGCCCGGAGGCGGTAGCCGGAAGTGGTCCGCCAGAGCAGCAGGTACACCAGGACGGCCGCCGCCACCGCGATGACCGGTCCTATGTGAAGTCGCCCGCCCTCCACGAACAGGGGCAGGTCGGTGCTCTCGGGCAATCGGGCGGTCTGGGGTATCCGGGTGCCCCGTTCAATCTCCATCGGGTCGATGAGAGGGTCTCTGAGCAGCCAGTTCATCGCCTGAACCGCCACCACGTTGAGCATGATTGTGCTGAGGATCTCGTTGACCCCGAAATACGCTTTCAGCGTTCCGGGAATAGCGCCCCAGAGCGCGCCTCCCGCTACTCCGGCCCCCAGCGCCAGGGGCAACGCCGTCCAGGCCGGGACATCCGTCATTCCCAGGGCCGTGATGGTGGAGGCCAGCGCACCCGCCACCATCTGTCCTTCGCCTCCGATGTTGATCACATTCGCCCGGAAGGCGATGGTGATGCCCACTCCCACCAGGAGGAGGGGAGTCGACTTCAGAGCCGTCTCCACGAGGGCGCCCGAACTTCCGAACGCGCCCTTGGCCATTGCCCAGAAGCCGGTGAAGGGATTGGCGCCCAAGGCCGCCAGCATGACCGCTCCGATCGCAAACGCTCCTAGCACCGCCAGCGCCGGCACGCTGTAGGACAGGAGGTGGGTACCCAGCCGAGAACGCCGCACCGCGGCCTCCGAGGTTTCCCGATTACTCATCCGGCTCTACCTTCCGACGGCTCGGGACGGGGCTGCGGACCAGCCATGCTGGATAAGGGGTTTTCCCATTTTTCACTATGTGGACCTAATCACCGCGAATGGCGTTCAGATAGTTGTAAATCGTAATTCGGCTGACTCCCATCGCCTCGGCCACGGTCTCCACCGATTTGCGGATCAGGAAGACGCCTTGTTCGTCGAGAATGCGCACCGCGGCCTGCTTTTTTTCCCTGGGCAAATCGCCGAGCTTTCCCTCCATCCGGCTCTCCACGGCCGCCACCATCCGCTCCACTGCTCCATGGATGTCTTCAGGACGGGCCAATCCGATCATGGCCTGGTTCCAAACCGCCGGTTCATCGGAGGCCACATCGTGGCTGTGGGACGGGCTCGGGGTGTGGCCGAGCGCCTCGGAGACCGGGCCGACCGAGGTATCTGCGGGGCTTTTGGTCAGGGTTATGGAGATCCGGGAAGCTCCTTTATCGAAGGCGGATCTGAGAACTGTTGGCAACACCGAAGTTATAGTCTCGTAGTCGCCATCCACGGTGTTTCCGAACGGCCCCATTGTCATCTCCAGACCCTGGCCCTGCAGGATTTCCTGCGATCCCAGCACATGTGGTCCCGGGTTTCCTTCCTCGAATGGCTCGACCAGGAACTCAAGCCGACACATTTCCTGGTGTGGGGGCTGCTCAGAGGTCATGGGTAACCAAGTCTGCTTCTCATTTGACAATTTGTAAAGGCGTATGGTACAGTCGGATGGCATGAGCCGCAACTTAAAGCTGGGAGCAGCCCAACTCGGTCCCATCGCCCGGGAGGACACCCGCAAGGACGTCGTCGAACGGCTCTTGAATCTGCTGGCGGAAGCCGCTGATCGGGGAGTGGAGTTGTTGGTATATCCCGAGTTGGCGTTGACCACCTTCTTCCCGCGCTGGTATCTGGAGGACCCCGATGAGATGCTCTCCTTTTTCGAGGAGGAGATGCCGTCTGAGGACACCCAGCCTCTCTTCGATGAAGCGGCCCGGCTGGGCATCGGCTTCTGCCTCGGGTACGCAGAGTTGCACACCGATTCGGATGGAGTGACCCACCGCTACAACACCCAGATGCTGGTGGAGCGGGACGGCTCGGTGGTGGCCAAGTTTCGAAAGGTCCACATACCCGGACATGCCGAGGTTCAAGGGTGGAGGCCCTTCCAGCACCTCGAGCGGTACTACTTCGAACCGGGGCCCGACGGCTTCGGGGTGTGGCGGGCGTTCGGGGGCATTGTGGGGATGGCGATCTGCAACGACCGGCGGTGGTCGGAGACCTACCGCGTGATGGGATTGCAGGGAGTGGAGTTGATCCTGATCGGCTACAACACCCCTTCCTTCTACGCTCCCGATCCACAGCAGAATGCTCTCCAGAACTTCCACAACCATGTGGTGATGCAGGCGGGCGCCTACCAGAACGGATGCTGGGTTGTGGGAGTGGCCAAGGGGGGGATCGAAGAGGGGATAGACCACATCGCCCAGAGCGTGATCATCGCCCCTTCCGGCCAGATCGTCGCCCAGACGATCACCACCGGTGACGAGTTGATAGTTGCCAACGTAGACCTGGACTTCTGCTCCTTCTACAAGGACACCGTGTTCAAATTCGATCTGTACCGGATACCGGAGCACTACCGCCTGATCAGCCAGACCAGAGGAGCAATTCTCCCCCCGGAGTAGATCATGACTCTCATCGAAGCGCCGCCGACAGTCGCCTTCCGTCTCAACGGGGAGGATGTCGCGGTCCGGGGCGACCACCCCCACCTGCTGGCTGCCCTGCGCGAGGAGTTGGGGGTCATCTCGCCGAAAGACGGGTGCGCTCCTTCCGGACAATGCGGGTGCTGCACGGTGCTGGTGGGTGGCCGTGCAGTGGTGAGTTGCCAGGTTCCCCTCACCAGGGTGAAAGGCAAGGAAGTCATAACCGTGGAGGGACTCGATCCGGTGGAGAGGGACCGTATGGCTCGCGGCTTCGCGGCCACCGGCGCTCTGCAGTGCGGGTTCTGCACTCCGGGAATCGTGATCCGGACCAAGGCTCTCATCGACCAGAAGGGGTCATCGCTGGACCGGAAGACCATCAATGGCCGGCTTGGCGCCCATCTGTGCCGCTGCACCGGCTACACCAAGATCGTGGAGGCCATCGAATTGTTGGCGTCCGGGGACCCGATTCCCACCGTCGCCCGCCCCGGCGGAATCGGGAAGGACGGCGCCAAGTACGAGGCGCTGGAACTGACCCTGGGGGACCGCCCCTACATCGACGATCTGATGTCTCCGATGATGCTGCATGCCGCCGTCCGCCTCACCGACCACTCCCGGGCCGACGTGTTGGCGATCGACACCTCTCCGGCTGAGGCTTATCCGGGGGTCGTGCGGGTCATTACGGCCGCCGACGTCCCCGGAGAGCTCCGGGTCGGGCTGATCCACAAGGACTGGCCGGTATTCATCCCGGTGGGGGGTCGTACCTCCTATTCGGGAGATGTCTTGGCGATGGTGGTGGCGTCCGACGTGCAGACCGCCCGGGAAGCAGCCCAGTTGATCGAGGTCGAGTACCGGGTGTTGACCCCCATCAGCGATCCCGAGCAGGCCCTGGCGTCGGAGGACGCGGTGTGGGGGCTGGACAGCAATCTCCTGTCGCTCTCGGTGTACAAGCGGGGAGACGTGGAGGAGGCGCTTTCCAACTCGGCGCACACAATTCATGAGACATTCAAGACCCAGCGGGTGGAGCACGCCTTCCTGGAGCCGGAGTCGACCGTGGCGGTTCCCCTCCCCAACGGCGACCTCCATGTCTACTCGGGAGGCCAGGGAGTGTGGGACGACCGCAACCAGATCGCATCGGTGCTGGGGATGGATCCCTCACGGATCACCGTGGAACTGGTCTCCAACGGAGGAGCCTTCGGAGGGAAGGAGGACATGGCCAACCAGGCCCAGACCGCTCTCGCCGCCCACCTTCTGGGCAGGTCGGTGAAGTGCACCCTCACCCGGGAGGAGTCCCTGCACATCCATCCCAAGCGCCACCCCATCCGGATCGAACTGTGGGCGGGCTGCGACGAGGAGGGGAAGCTCACCGCCCTCAAGGCGCGAATGCTGGGAGACTCCGGACCGTACGCCTCGGTGGGGATGAAGGTGCTGGAGCGGGCCGCCGGACACGCCAGCGGCCCATACGTGGTGGGCGCCATAGACGTGGAGGCCGCCGCGGTTCGCACCAACAATTCGGTATGCGGGGCGTTCCGTGGCTTCGGGGCCAACCAGGCCCAATTCGCCATGGAGGGAGTCATGGACCGCCTGGCGGAGAAGGCCGGGATCAGCGGCTGGGAGATGCGGGCTCGAAACGTGATCGAGCCGGGGGTGGTCTGGGGGCCGGGGCAGATCATGGATGAGGGATCGCGAGGAGCGCGGCGTTGCCTGGAGGCCGTAAAGCCCCATTACGACCGTGCGATCGAAGAAGGAAAAGCCGTTGGGGTGGGGCTCGGGTTGAAAAACTCCGGTCTGGGCAACGGCTTTCGTGAAGTATCCCGTTCCGTAGTGCGGTTCCGTCTGGACGGGACTGTGGAAGTCCGCCACTGCTGGACCGAGATGGGCCAGGGCGTGCACACCGTCGCCCTGCAGGTGGCGGTGGAGGAGTTGGGCATCGATCCCGACCGGATAGAGGTCATGGTCGACACCTCCCGGGAACTGGGCGCCGGGCAGACCACCGGCTCCCGGGGGACGCTTATGGTGGCCGGCTCGGTGGCGGACGCCTGCCGGAAGGCGTTGGAGGGAGGTTGCGAGCCGGGAGTGGACTATCACGGCGTCTGGGTGGTGGACTGGACGAACAGTCTTAAGGAGAAGGTTGAGAACCCGGTGATCCATTCGGCCTTCGGCTACGCCAGCCAGTTGGTGATCGCCGATGCGGAGACCGGAAAGGTCGAGAAGGTGGTGGCCGCCCATGACGTCGGGAAAGCGGTGAACCCGGCCTTGTGCGAAGGCCAGATCGAGGGCTCCATCCACATGGGCCTGGGATATGCCCTATCGGAGGACTTTCCCTGTGACTCCGACAGCCGACCCACCAACATGACCCTGCGCAGCCTGGGGATCATCCGCGCCAAGGACATGCCGGAGGTGGAGGTGATCCTGGTGGAGGAGCCCCAGCCGGACTCTCCTTACGGCATCAAGGGGGTGGGAGAGATCGGTTTGGTGCCGACCGCCGGGGCAGTAGCCGCGGCCCTGCACCAAGTGGATGGGGTCTGGCGTAACCAGTTGCCGTTCAACAAACATCACCCCCTCGGACGAAGGCGCTGACATGAACCGGGAAACCCCCGGGTTGGTCTGCGCTCATCATCATCTCTACTCGGCCCTGGCCAGGGGCATGCCCGCCCCGCCCCGCGTTCCCACGAGCTTCGGCGAGATCCTGGAGCAGGTCTGGTGGCGTCTGGACGTCGCCCTGGATGACGAGATGATCTACTGGTCGGCCAAACTGGGCGCGCTGGAGGCCCTGGAGCGGGGCACTACGGCCATCGTGGACCATCATGCCTCCCCTTCCGCGATCGAGGGTTCCTTGTCCTTGATCGCCGACGCATGCGAGGAGGTGGGAGTGAGGGTGGCGTGCGCCTACGAGGTCACCGACCGGCATGGGCCGGACGGCGCCCGCCGGGGCTTGGAGGAGAACCGTCGGTTCCTCTCCGAAGGAGGGAAGGGTTGGGTGGGTGCCCACGCCTGCTTCACCCTTTCCGATGAGACCCTGGACGAGGTGTGCGGGCTGGCCGACGACCTGGGGGTCGGTGTTCACATCCACGTGGCGGAAGGGATTGAGGACCCCGACGCCGGGCGGCGCCTCGAGTCCAGGTCCCGGGAGAACTGGCTCCTAGGGCATTGCGTTCACCTGGACAGGGACTTGAAGGGAGTCGTGCTGCACAATCCCGAGTCCAACCTGAACAACGGAGTGGGTTACGCTCGGCCGACCAGGTTTGCAAACCCGGTGGCGCTGGGGACCGACGGGATCGGGGGCGACATGCTGGGTGCCTTCCGGGCCGCCTATCTCCGGATGCGGGAGGATGATGTCACGTCGTCTCCCGAGATTGCCTGGTCGTGGTTGGAGACCGGCTGGGAACTGTTCCCCGAGGCTCGGGAGGACCGGGTGGTCTGGTCGCATGATCCCATGGACCCCTGGCACCTGGCTTTCACTCCCGGCGTGCGGCCTCTCCGGGTGGAGGTGGGAGGCGAAATTGTTCTTTCAGAGGGTCGGCCTACCCGGGTCGACCCCGACGAAGTGCGGGCCAAGGCCGCCGAACAGGCGGCCCGTCTCCATGCCCGCCTATAGACAGAAGGGAGCTACAAGAAAATGTCTTCCGGCGCCGATCCCCTAACTCCTTATCCCTTGGACATGCTGTTGGGGAGGGTGGCTGACGAATGGGAGTCCCGCCAGCGGATCTTCGACCTGCCGTCGGCCCGAGTTTGGAAACGGCCGTCCGATCTCGACCTCGGGTTCTCCTTCCTGGGCCGTCCCTGCGCCTCCCCGGTGGGGCCGGCCGCCGGGCCCCACAGCCAGATGACCCAGAACATCGTGCTGTCCTGGCTGGGCGGGTCGCGGCTCTTCGAGCTGAAGACTGTCCAAGTTCTCGACCGACTGGAGATAGCCCGTCCCTGCATCGACATGCAGACCATCGGCTACAACATCGAGTGGAGCCAGGAGTTGCGGGTGGAGGAGTCTCTGATCGAGTACGTGAAGGCCTGGATGATGATCAGGATTCTCAACAACTGGGAGCCGGTGTCCGAGTTGGTGGGCCCCGATCCGGGCCCCTTCGTCTTCGACATGTCGGTGGGCTATGACCTGGCGGGGATCTCCACCGAGAAGGTCTCCGACTTCATCGTGGAGATGAAGAACGCCAAGGACCGGATCGACTCCTTCCGGCCCCAGATACCCGAGCCGTTCGCCCATCTTCGGGACCTCGACTTTCCCTCACGGATAGCCGACACGGTGACGCTCTCCACCTTCCACGGCTGCCCGCCGCACGAGATCGACGCGATCACCAAGCATCTGATGACCCGTCACGAGTGTGATGTGATCGTCAAGCTCAATCCCACCCTGCTGGGAATCGGGAGAGTGCAGGAGATCCTCCACGAGACCCTCGGTTACGAGCATATCCCGCTTCTGCCCCAGGCTTTCGTGGACGACCTGCAGTTCGACCAGGGCTTGGAGTTGATCGAGGGGTTGCGGGAGTTCGCCCGCCGTCACGGCCGTCGGTTCGGGATCAAGCTCAGCAACACCCTGGTGGTGGGCAACGACAAGGGGTGGATGCCCGACGATCCCATGTACCTCTCCGGGCCTCCCCTGCATGTCATAACCTCGACGCTCCTGGACGAGTTGATCTGCGCCCTGCCCGGTGTCTTCAACCTGGCAGGTCACGGAGGCGATGTCCAGGTGAGCTTCTCGGCGGGCGTCAGCAAGGAGAACCTGTCCGACACCCTGGGGATGGGGGTGGCGCCGGTCACGATCTGCTCGGACCTGCTCAAGCCCGGCGGCTATGGTCGTTTGGCGCCGATGCTCAACCGGTTGGCATTGGAGATGCGCCGGGTGGGCGCTACGGACCTGGCCTCCTGGCATCACAACAAGTGGGAGGCGGCGCGCGCCAGCGGCTACCGGGGACCGGTGGAGGCCCACGTGATGGCCATGAGCGGCGGCAAGGAGACCGGTTTCTACCATCTCTCAGGGAACGAGAAGCTGCCTCGCGCGGTGGACAAGGTCCTCCAGATGTGGGGATGTGTGGCCTGCAACTTCTGCGTCACGGTGTGTCCCAACGACGCGGTCATCCGCCTGGCCACCGTGCCCGAGCTCCAGGATGAGCTGACCGACCGCTGGCAGTACTTCATCCTGGCCGAGTTGTGCAACGAGTGCGGGAACTGCCTGACCTTCTGCCCCGAGGAGGGCGATCCGGCGGTGCTCAAGCCCCGGCTGTTCGTGGACCGCGACCGGTTCGAAGCCGACCAGGAGCAGGGATTCTTCGTCACGCCCACCGCCGACCGGCTGGGGGTGCTGGCCAGCCCCGGCTACGAGAAGGAAGTGGCGCCCCTCACCGCCATGCTCAACGGCGCCGAGGGTTTACCGCTCCGGACCGCGGAACTGCCGACCTAGGCGATAGCCTCTAGGTAAAGCCGGGTCCCCGGCGGGCCGACAGGCGTCGTTTCCCGCGCCGGCTGAGGTGCCTACCCATCAGAAATCCCAGCGACGTGCCGGCCCAGGCCGCAGGGTCCATCCAACCGACCGAGTCCTATGTGCGTCCCCACGCGGCGCGGGGCCTCGTCATGGCGGCCATCTCCACCGTGCTGTTCGCGGTGGTGTCCGTGGCGGTGTTCGACCTGTTCTCCCACCACAGCGCCCTGGAGTTGACCTTCCGCATGAACCTGGCCGGATTCGTGATCTTCCTGGTCATCGGTTGGTGGAGGAAGGCCCTGCACCCGCGGGGTCACCTGCGGACCCTCGTGCTTCTGGGGGTGTGCGTCGTGGCCGCAACGGTGATGTATTACGTGAGCCTGTCGCGTCTCGGCCCGGGTCCCTCGGCGACGTTTGCTTTCATCATGGTCCCCACGGTTCTCATCTGGACGCAGATCAAGCAGGGTATTCCCGTTCCGGGACGGGCGTGGGCCGCAGCGGGCATCGTTTGCTTAGGTGTTTCTTTGGCAACCCAGACTTGGACGTGGGAACGGGCCGACCCGATCGGCATCGCCGGCGGGTTCGGCTCGGCCGCGTGCATGGGGGGTTATCTGCTGTTGGTGGATCGTCTGAGAGGCCTTTCGCCGGTGACCGTCGGAGTGTGGTTCAGATTCTCGGCAGCGATGCTGGTACTGCCGCTGTCAGGGATAGGACCCATCGACCTGCCGGTATCGAAGTGGCTGGCCCTCGGCGTCGCCGCCGCGGCCAGCGCGGTGGGGATCCTGCTGGAGATCGCCTCGGTGGGCAGCGCAGGCCCAGGCACGGTGGGGACAGTCCTCACCGCCCAGCCGGTCGTGTCCTCGGCGGTGGCGTGGGTGGCGCTGGGGGAGAGCCTGACCTGGATGCAGATCGCCGGCATCGGGGTCGTGATGCTGGGAGGCTTGACGCTCCACGGCCGCCCGAGACTGAAAGGCCCGCCGGACAAGAGACCCGCGACTTTCCCCCCGAACCACCCCGATCCATAGCGATAAAATGCGGTGGAAGCTGGAAGCTTTGAGAGCTTGCACTCTGACTCTTCGCAAAGGAGTGATCTGATGGACGGAACGGTCTCCTTCACAAAGATGTCGGACGGAACCGCCGAAGACTATGCACTCTTGGAGAAGTACGAACAGGAAGAGTTGGACGAGTTTCCGGACCGAGTGCTCGAGTGGCTCCGTTCCATGGATGAGCACACCGGGTACCGGATCACCCGGCTCGGTCACTCCCTGCAGGCCGCCACCCGCGCCCACCGGGCCGGGGAGGACGAGGAGATGGTGGTGGTGGCGTTGCTCCACGACATCGGCGACGTCCTGGCCCCGGCCAACCACTCGGAGGTGGCCGCCGCGCTATTGCGACCCTACGTGTCGGAGGAGAACTACTGGATCGTCAAGTACCACGGGGTCTTCCAGGAGAAGTACTACGCCCACCACTACGGACGCGACCCCGACGCGCGGGACCGTTACCGGGACCACCCCCTGTATGAACGCACCATCCGGTTCTGCGCCGATTACGACCAGGTCTCCTTCGACCCCGACTACCCCACCGAGCCCCTCGAGTTCTTCGAGCCCATGGTCCGCCGAGTCCTGTCAGAACCTCACCACCCCTCCACCTGACGCTCCAGCCGGAGTCAGAGTCGGCTGGACGGTCGCTTGTATAGAGACTGGCTATGCGCGTCTATGGCGATGGGCCACGAGCCGATCTGGACCCACTACGGATGCTTCTGGCCGGATGACCTACCTCCGGAAAGGGTCGGCAGATTCTTCGCCGTTTAGGCGTCTCCCCAACCAGTGGGGGGAGTGTCAGGAACCGGGCTCAACTCGGAAAACTGAGGCAGTGGTGAGGATGTACATCTCTCCCGATCCGTCGGTTCCGAAGGAGACCACCGGACCCAGGTCGGAGGCCCACTCTTGTAGGTCCATGGCCAGGGAGCCGTCCCATCGGAAGCTGCGGAGGTACCCGCCGCAGTAATCGGAGTAGAAGTAGTGGCCATGGAGGCCCGGCATGGCCGGTCCTCGGTACGCAACGCCGCCGGTGACCGAGCAGGTCCCCCCGTCGTCGTGGGCGATCTCCAGCACCGGCAGGGTGAGGCCGGTCGCATCGCAGCCCTGGCGGGGTTCGTAGCAGTGGAAGCCTTCCGTGATCGGCCATCCGAAGTTGATGCCCGGCTCCGACAGGCTCGCCAGGCTGATCTCCTCGTACGCGTCCTGGCCGACGTCGGCGATGTAGGTCAGGCCGGTGGGCTCGTCGATCCAGAACCGCCAGGGGTTGCGGAGGCCGTACCACCAGACCTCGGAGGTCACCTGGTCGGGGTGGATGCGTACCAGGGCCGCCAGGGGAGTGTCGGGTCGTTGCCCGTGCCCGTAGTAGTCGCCCGCCCGGCCGCCGTCGCCCAGGCCCAGGTAGAGATAGCCGTCTGGTCCGAACTGGATCATCCCCCCGTTGTGGTTGGTGGCGGGTTGCTGGGCGAAGAAGATGATTCTCTCCGAGTCGGGATTGGCGGTCCGCCCCTCGTCGGAAAGGGAGAACTCGGAGACAACGGTGTGACCGCCGAGGTTGCTGTAGTGGACGAACAGCCGAGAGGGCTGTGCCGGATGGACCGCAATGCCCAACAGGCCTTGTTCTCCCCGGAAGGTCACCTTCTCGGAGATGTCCAGCACCGGTTGATCGGCGATCTCGTCTTCGAGGACATAGAGGATCCGCCCTCCCTGTTCGGCCAGGTAGGAGTGTTCGGCGCCCCGCGACGCGGTGAGAAAGATCGGGTGTTGCGCCCCCTGGGCGACTTCGACGAATCGGAGAGAGCCGGGAGGCAACGCCCTGGTGGTGGGAGGAGCCTCTTCGGGCTCGGGGGGCGGGGAGGTGTCAGAGGGAAGGGAGGAAGTAGGAGTGGTGGTAGCAGCGGTGGAGGTGGGAGTTGTCTGGTCGCTCTCGGATGGGGAAGCATCGTCGGATGGAGGGGAGGGCCTTTCTTCAGGAGGGGATGCAGCGGTTGCAACGGTGGTGACCGGAGAAGTGGTGGTAGGGGAGGACGGAGCAGAGGTGGTCTCCGATGTCTCGGGTGGGAGGGCCCCTTCCTGGGCATCCGAGCAGGCCGCGATCATCAACACCGCCGCCAGGCACACCAGGCTCCTGTTGTTCCATAGGGACATGTGAGTTGGTCCTCCTCTCGATAACCGAAACCTACTGGACTGGTGGGTCAACAAGGCCGCCCCAGGGCTCAGGCAGGCTCCCTTCCGCAAGCGCTGATCATCTATATGATGAATGGCATGGAGGAAGGAGCGTCCCGGACACCGCGCCGTTCCACCAGCACCTCCGTGTTTGGAGCAGGTCGAAGAGAGAGCCATGACTCGTCGGCCTTTTACGCACGTTTCAAGCCACCGGTCATCGATGACGACAATCGGGTCGGCTCCCGTCCTGACATAGACGGGCCGATCCTGGGAGATGCTCGGCGGATGGAAGAACTTCCGGACCGGTCCGTTGCGTTGGTGGTTACGTCTCCTCCCTACTTCGTGGGGAAGGAGTACGAGGACGCGGTGCTTCAGGCGGCTCGTTCCAACTCCCTTTCGGCTGAACTTCCGGGAAATTACCGGGAGTATCTCCGGCTCCTTCACGATGTCTTCGCCGAGTGCCGCAGGGTTCTGGAGCCGGGCGGGCGCATAGCCGTCAACGTGGCCAATCTCGGGAGGAAGCCCTATCGCAGCCTCTCCGCCGATGTGATCGGGATCTTCGAATCCCTCGGCCTGCTACTCCGGGGGGAGATCATTTGGCGCAAGGCTTCCGCGGCCAGCGGTTCCTGTGCCTGGGGCTCATTTCGCAGCCCCGCCAATCCGGTGCTCAGGGACGTGACGGAGCGGGTGATCATCGCGTCCAAGGGCCGGTTTGATCGGGCTCTCACTTCTGCTCAACGACAAGCACAGGAGCTTCCCTTCCGTCCCAGCCTGGCCAACGACGAGTTCGTCGAAGCGACCCTGGACGTGTGGGACATTCCTGCTGAGAGAGCCCGTCGGGTGGGTCACCCGGCGCCTTTTCCGGTGGAGCTTCCCTTGAGGCTCATCGATCTCTATACATACCGAGACGACCTCGTGCTCGACCCCTTCATGGGGTCAGGCACGACTTTGGTGGCTGCTCACCGAGCAGGGAGGAGAGGGGTCGGATACGACATAAACCCCGAATATGTGGACATGGCTCGGCAGAGGTTGGAGGTGGCTCACCGCCGGCCCTTCCCGGAGGAGGAAGCCCAGGCAGCCTGGCCGTCCAACGGCGCTGCCGACGGGACGGTGAGCGTTCGTGTTCCCAATGAGCACTTCCAGGCGCGGGCGTTGCGGGAAGGGAAGAAAGCCCAGGACCTTGCGAGGGATGCCCTGGGTTATGCGGGGTTTGAGATTCTCAGGACGAACCCCCGGATCGCCAGGTTGGGCATCCAGTTCAACTTCCTGGTCGAGAACCGGCATGGCCGCAGGTGGTACGTGGATGTCTCGGGGGCTTTCACCACTGTCCGTCCGGGACTCATGCGAACCGACACCCTTTGGAAGACATTGGGCCGCGCCCACGTCCATCACATGGCGGGAGACGGGACTCCGCTCCTGATACTGACCTCGAACTTGCCCAAGCCCGGCACCGAGGGTTGGAAGGCTCTGAAGGCCGTGGGACCCCGAAGCGCCTTCGACGCCATCGAGATCTTCGACCCGGAGGGGATCGAGCGCCTCGGGTGTTACGGAAGGGACGACATAGTCCGTCCCACAGAGGGGTTCTGGACCCCCGAGCAGATCGAACAGGCCTTCGGGAGGTAGGTCGGGAGGAGCGGCCGGTGCCAGTTGCTATGTGCACATCGTCAACAGCCTCCAGTACTTCTCGGTGTGGGAGTCGCCCCGCCTCACCGGCCTCCCACCGCGGGGGAGTATGCCGAGGCGGGATTGCCGTGGTTCGACTACTACGACGCCGATCGGGCGGCTCTGGCCGGCGCCGAAAAGCTGGCCGGCTTGGACAGTGTCGCCGAGCGCCGGGTCAAGGAAGGACGGGTGGTCCGCACCGAGGGCCCCCTGGGGCCGGTGGTGGTCCAGCCGCTGTCTCCGGATGATCTCCTGAGAGCCAACTGAGGGCAGGCTCCGGACCGCGGTCAGCCGTCCGCTGTAGCTCTTTGTCCGATGGCACTCAGACGGCGCCCATGTAGCGGTGATGCGACCAGGCTTCGTAGACCACGATGGCTACTGCGTTGGCCAGGTTGAGGCTGCGGACGCCGGGCAGCATGGGGATGCGAGCGCTCTCGTCTACCCAGAGGGCGGACGTCACCTCCTCGGGTAGGCCGGTCGACTCGGGCCCGAACAGCAGGGCGTCGCCGGGTGCGTAGTCGAGCGAGGAGTGCCAGGTGGCGCCCAGGGGCGAGAAAGCGAATACCCGTTGGGGCTCCTCGGACTCAATCCATGCTTCGAGGCTCTCGTGTACCTGGGTGATCACCCTCTCCCGGTAGTCCATCCCCGCCCGCTTCAGGCGGGTGTCGGACATCTCGAATCCCAGGGGCTCGATGAGGTGGAGAAGGCATCCGGTGTTGGCTGCCAGCCGCATGATGGCGCCGGTGTTGGGAGGTATCTCCGGCTGGTAGAGAACGATGGAGAACACGGCGGTTCTCGGCGCCGGCGGGTCAGCTCCCCGGGCCGAAGACCAGCACGGTGTTGTGGCCCCCGAACCCGAAGGAGTTGGAGACCGCCAAACCGGGCTCCCAATCCTGACGCTCCGTCACTATCCGGTGAAGGGGAATCTCGGGGTCCTGCTCTCTCAACCCGATGTTGGGGGGGACCTGTCCCCGGCTGATGGCCAGCACGGAGGCCACGGCCTCTATCCCCCCGCTGGCTCCCAGGGCGTGGCCAGTGGTCCCTTTGATGGATGAGACCAGCGGTTGGCGATCGCCCCAGATGTCGGCTATGACCTGCCCCTCACCGGCGTCGTTGAGTTGAGTGGCGGTGCCGTGAGCATTTATGTAGCCCACCTGTTCGGGAGTTGCTCCCGCGTCGGCAAGGGCGCCCTCGAGGGCCCGTCGCGCTCCGTCGCCCTCCGGGTGGGGAGCGGTGATGTGATGAGCGTCGGAGGTGGTCCCCGCACCCAGGACCTCCGCCAGGATGTCGGCGCCCCGCTCGGTTGCGTTGTTCCACTCCTCGAGCACCAGCACGGCGGCGCCTTCCCCGACCACGAACCCGTTGCGGTCGATGTCGAAGGGCCGCGACTCGTCGGTGGGAGAGAGGGCCCGCGCCACCCTGAATCCGGCGATGCTGGCCGGGCGGATTGCCGCTTCGGACCCTCCCGCCACCATCAGGTCGGTGTATCCCCACTGGATCTGGCGCAAGGCGTCGCTAATGGCCTGGGCGCCCGCCGCGCAGGCCAGCGTCTGGGTGGTGGCCGGTCCGAGAAAACCGAAAGTGATGGAGATGTCGGCGGCGGCGGCGTTACCCATCATCATGGGGATAGCCACCGGCGAGGGACGAGGCCTTTCGCTGTGATAAACGGCATTCACCAGTCCCTCGAACGACTGCATTCCGCCGATGCCGGTCCCGATGCACGTCCCGGATCGCAGGGGATCGGCGCCGTGGTCGCCCGCCATGGCCAACGCCTCGTGGGCGGCGGCCCGCGCGTACTGGGAGAACAGGTCTAGCCGGCGGACCTCGCGGCGAGGTATCCATGCCGTCGGGTCCCAGTCCTCAACCGCGAAAGGCCCCTTCCCCGGGTCCTTGGTGAGGCCTTCCCAGAAGGCTTCGGTGCCCACGCCCGGGCTGGTGACGACTCCTACGCCGGTGACGGCGACCCTGCGTCTGTTCACCCTGTCCCTTTCTTGCGGTGCGGCACGGTTCCTACTCCCTTTCGGTCTGGTCCATCTCGGCGGCCTGGTACACGCCGAAGACTATGCCCTGGGGGCCGCGGCAGTAGGCGACCTGCCCGACCTCGGGTATGTCCTGGATGGGCACCACCGTCTCGCCTCCGGCGGACGAGATCTTTTCCAGGGCTTGGTGGATGTCCGGTACGTCCACCGTGATCACGGTGCGAGCCTGATCGTCGGGCGAGGGCATCAGCGCGCCGTTGATTCCCGGCCGGTCGTCTGGGCCGGTGGTGGCCAGCCAGTACGGAAACTCTCCCCATTGTTGAAAGGTCCATCCCAGCGCCTTTGAGAAAAAATCCTGGCTGGCCGCCGGATCGGGACTTTGGTACTCGAAATGAACCGGTCGCATGAACTTTCCTTTCTAGTGGGCAGCCATCTCGGGTCTGAAATCCAGCTCGTACAAAAGCTCGGATCCAGCCGACGCCGCGTTCTCCAGGGAAGCGGCCTCGGGGAGCAGTTGCTCGCAGTAGTAGCGGGCGGTTGCGACCTTTTGCCGCAGCCAGTCGTCGTCTGCTCCGACCGTTCCGATTCTCCGTAGAGCCGCCTGGGCGGACCGTACCATGAGCCATCCGCCCATCACGGTGCCGAACATCGTCAGGTAGGGGTAGGCGCCCGCCAGAGCGCCCTGGTAGTCACCCTTGCCGAGGTGAGACCCCAGGGTGAGGCTGGATCGCCCGAGAATCCGGACCGCCCGGGCCAATTCCTCGCCGGATGCCTTCAACTCGGCGATCGAGGAGGCTTCGGCCGCGGTGACGCCTATCTGCTCCAGCAGTTCCTTGACCGCGGCTCCCATACGTGTGGGGAGCTTTCTCATCACCAGGTCGATGGCCTGGATGCCGTTGGTCCCCTCATAGATGGGGCTGATGCGGGAATCGCGGAAGAACTGGGCGGCGCCGGTCTCCTCGACGAACCCCATGCCGCCGTGGATCTGGATGCCCAGCGACGCCACCTCCACCCCCAGGTCGCTGCACCAGGCCTTGGCGACCGGCGTCAGGATCGAGGCCAACTCCTCGGACCGGATCCGTTCCTCATCGGTGTCGGCGTAATGGGACCGGTCGACGGTGGACACGCAGTAGAACAGCAGAGCCCTCATCGCTTCGATACGGGCCTTCATGGTGGCCAGCATCCGTCGTACGTCCGGGTGTTCCACGATCAGTGACTGCTGGCCCCTGGGAGCCCCCACCGCTCTCCCCTGGCGCCGCTCCCAGGAGAATTCCAACGCTTTCTGGTAGGCGCGCTCGGCCACTGCCAGCCCGCCCTGTCCGACGGCGATCCGAGCCGCGTTCATCATGGTGAACATCCGCGCCATGCCTCCCTGTTCGGGACCCACCAGGTAGCCGACCGCCCCGCCTTGCTCGCCGTAGGAGAGCATGCAGGTGGGGCTTCCGTGAATGCCCAGCTTGTGCTCCAGGGAGACGGTCCTGATGTCGTTCAGTTCACCCGGCTTCCCGTCGGGGCCCACCAGGCGCTTGGGCACTATGAAAAGCGAGATTCCCTTGGTGCCCGCTGCAGCGTCGGGGGTGCGGGCAAGGACGGTGTGGATGATGTTGTCCGCCATGTCGTGATCGCCCCAGGTGATGAAAATCTTGGTGCCGGTGATCCGGTAGGTCCCGTCCGGCTGGGGGATGGCCTTGGTGGTGAGGGCGCCCACGTCGGAGCCGGCGTGGGGCTCGGTGAGGTTCATGGTGCCCGACCACTCTCCGGTGATGAGCTTTTCCAGGTAGAGACCCTTCTGCTCGGGGGAGCCGTGGGTGTTCAGGAGGTGAACGGTCCCGGTGGTGAGGGTGGGACACAGCGAGAAGGACAGACTGGAGGAGATCATCATCTCATCGACTGCGAACCCCACAGCCTGGGGCATGCCCCCTCCGCCCCAGCCGGCGGGCAGGGAGATTGCCTGCCAGCCCGCTTCGACCAGTTTCCGATAGGCCTCGGCGAACCCGGTCGGAGTCTTCACCGTCCCGTCCTCGGTGAGTACCGACCCTTCGAGATCGCCTACCGGATTGAGGGGGGCCACCACTTGGGAGAAGAAGCGCCCGGCTTCTTCCAGCAGTTCGCCAACGGTCGCCGGGTCGGCGTGCTGGTATCCGTTAAGTTTGGAGAGAGCCTCCAGGTCAACAATGTGTTCCAGCACGAAACCGATGTCGCGGAGGGGAGGCCGATAAACGCTCATCTGCAGTAATAAAGAATATCAAGATGCAGGCCCTCGCCTTAATGCCAAAACTTCTGGCAGCTCAGGCAGTGACGGTCTATTCTTTGGACGAACTGGATTCTGCCCACCGCCGCCCCCGACTTACGATGACTACCCGGAACGACCCTTCACGCTTTTTCAACCGGGAGCTTTCCTGGCTGGACTTCAACAGCAGGGTGATCGCGCTTGCTGAGCAGGAGGAGACGCCCCTCTTGGAGAAGGTGCGGTTTCTCTCCATCTGGGCTTCGAATCTGGACGACTTCTTCCAGATCAGGGTGGCCGGGCTCAAGGAGCAGGTCGCCCACGGGATAATGAGAAAAAGCCCCGACGGGCGCACGCCGGGCCAACAACTCTCCGCCATCCGCGCCGAGACCTCCGAGCAGTATCTCCGGGCTTCGAAGATCTTCCGTGACCTGCTGGTTCCAGGCCTGGCCGACGCGGGTCTGGGTCTGAGGTCCTATTCCGACCTGGATGATCAGGCAAAGGCCTACCTGGACCGCTATTTCCGTGCCACGGTCTTCCCGGTCCTGACACCACTGGCGGTGGATCCTGCCCATCCCTTCCCTCACATCTCCAGTCTCTCTCTCAACCTGGCGGTCCACGTGCAGGAGGGAAGGAGCGGGGCGGTGAGATTCGCCCGGGTCAAGATTCCCCCCATCCTTCCCGCCTTCGTGCCCTTGCCCGACAGCGGATGGTTTGTCCCGCTGGATGAGTTGATCGCCGCCCACCTCGATGAACTCTTCCCGGGGATGCGCATCCTTGACTACCACCTCTTCCGCGTCACCCGCAATGCGGACTTCGAGTTGGAGGAAGACGCTGGCGGGGACCTCCTGTCGGCCGTCGAGTCGGAATTGACCCGGAGGCGGTTCGGCCGGGCGGTCCGCCTGGAGGTGACTGGAACGATGAGCAGCGAGGCGCTCGACATGCTCATCCGGGAACTGCAGATAACCAGGTCGGATGTGTACGTCATGGACGGGGTGCTGAACACGGCCGATCTCATGTTCATGGCCTCCCTTCCCCGGCCGGAGTTGCAGTACCGCCCCTGGACATGGGTGACCCACCCCCGGTTGGCGGCGCGCATCAGCGACCACCTGGACATCTTCGAGGTGATCCGGGAGGGGGACATCCTGGTGCATCACCCGTATGACTCGTTTGCCTCCTCCGTGGAGGAGTTCATAGTGCAGGCTGCTGCCGACCCCCACGTACTGGCCATCAAGCAAACCCTGTATCGCACCGCCAGCGACAGCGTGATCATGAACGCCCTTATGGAAGCCGCAACACGGGGAAAGCAGGTGGTGGTGCTGGTGGAGTTGAAAGCCCGATTCGACGAGGATGCCAACATCACCTGGGCCCAGAGGCTGGAAGACATGGGCGTGCATGTCGTCTACGGGGTGGTGGGACTCAAGACCCACACCAAGATCGCCCTGGTGGTCAGGCGGGAAGGAGATGAGATCCGGCGTTACTCCCACATAGGGACCGGCAACTACAACGAGCAGACCGCTCGCATCTATGAAGACCTGGGGCTGTTCACCTGTGACGAGGCGGTAGGCGCCGATTTGAGCTTCCTGTTCAACTACCTGACCGGGTACAGTCGCCATTCGGTGTACCAGAAGCTCCTGGTGTCGCCCATCTTCACTCGTCCTCGCATCCTGAAGCTCATAGCGGAGCAGGCCCATCCCGAAGGCCTGATAACCATGAAGATGAACTCCCTGGTGGACCCGGCGATGATCGAGGCCCTGTACGCCGCCTCCGAGGCCGGGGCGAAGATCGATCTGGTGGTCAGGGGGATCTGTAGTCTGGTGCCGGGGGTAGAGGGGATGTCGGAGAACATAAGGGTGCGGTCCCTGGTGGGGAGGTATCTGGAGCACTCGCGGGTCTACCGGTTCGGTGGTCGGGAGAACCGGGTCTACTACATGGGATCGGCCGACTTGATGCAACGCAACCTCGACCACCGGGTGGAGGCCATGGCTCCCATCGAGGACCCCGATCTGCAGTTCCGCATCGACGAGATCTTCGAGGTGCTGATGGCCGACGACACTCTCTCCTGGGAACTGGGACCTGACGGGAAGTGGACCAGGGTGGCGGAACGGCAGGGTCTGAGCACTCACGTCGAGTTGCAGGACCTGGCGGAAGCCAGGGGGCAGGCCCGGTACTGAGAACCGGGCCAACCAGCGCCAAGAATTCACATTCCGTTCGCGTTAAACCTCGATCTGTGTTCACTTGCTTTCCTTAGCGTGAGGGCATACGGGTGGGACCCGCGCCCCAGGGCGGCATTGCCTTCCGGCGGGTCGTGAAAGTGTTCTCGAGTTCAGGAGTCTGGATATCAGATGAACCCTGCCAACAAACGTCTTCTGCGCTGGGGAGCAGCGCTGTCGGCCCTGCTCTTGTTAGGAGCGGCCTGTGGAGGAGATGATGACAGCGATGCTCCCGCCACCGCCGCGCCGGTCACCGACGAAGCCCCGGCCCCGGAGGGACTGACGGGTTCGATTGAGGTCTCCGGTTCTTCGACTGTGGAGCCGATCACGGCTCTGGTGGCGGAGAAGTTCAATAGTGCGCATCCTGGTGTGGGGATCTCGGTTGAGGGTCCCGGCACGGGTGATGGTTTCCAGCGTTTCTGCGCTGGTGAGACCGACATCTCGGATGCTTCCCGGGCTATCAAGGACTCGGAGGCGGAGGCTTGCGCCGAGGCCGGTGTCGAGTGGGTCGAGTTGAAGGTCGCTTTCGACGGTATCAGTGTTTTGACCTCTCCTGACAACGATGATGTGAGCTGTCTGGACACCGGCGACTTGTACGCGCTGGTCGGTGCGGAGTCCGAGGGCTTCCAGTCCTGGTCGGACGCCAATGGCTTGGCCTCCGAGTTGGCCGCGGCCGGGTTGGGCGGTTCGGGCGCTCCTTATCCGGATGCTCCGTTGGTGATCACCGCTCCCGGTGAGGAGTCGGGCACCTTCGACGCTTTCGTTGAGTTGGCGTTGGAGGACATCACCGAGGAGCGTGGTCAGGATGAGCCGACCCGTGTCGATTATCAGGCTTCGGCGAATGACAATGTGATCGTGGACAACGTGGGTTCCAACCCGACTTCGTTCGGTTGGGTGGGGTTTGCTTTCTTTGCTGAGAACAGTTCGGTGTTGAAGGCGGTCGAGGTCGATGGTGGCGACGGGTGCATGGCGCCTTCGATCGAGTCGATCGCTGACGGATCGTATCCGTTGTCGCGTCCTCTGTTCATCTATGTTGCGGTGAACCGTCTGGTCGGGAACCCGGCGCTGGGTCCGTTCGTGGACTTCTACATGGGTGACGGTTACTCCTCGGTCGCCGAAGCAGGCTACGTAGCCCTTCCCCCCGACGAACTCTCGGCCACCAAGGCCGCCTGGGCAGGGGTCGGGTAGGGTTTCGGACCGGATCTGATCATGCAGGCAGGAAGGAATGTGCTCGGCACTTCGGCCCCGCTGGATCTCTCCGGTGATCCGCGCCGGTTGCGCAAGGAACGCAACGTGCGTCGGCTGTTCCTGTCCGCCGCCGTCTTCACGATCCTGGTGAGCGTCGCCATCGTGCTCAGCCTGGTCGGCGAGGCGGTGGCCTTCCTGCAAAGCATCGCCTCGGAGATTGACGAGGGCCTGGGTTCTCTCATGGCAGACGGATGGTTCCCGCGCAGGGACCGGTTCGACCTGCGGACCATCATCTGGCACACCCTGTCGGTCTCGATCATCGCCATGCTGGTGGCCACCCCCCTGGGCTTGGGGGCGGCCGTCTACCTGAGCGAATACGCCAAACCGGGGGTGAGACGGGTCCTTAAGCCGGTGTTGGAGGTCCTGGCGGGAATCCCCAGCGTGGTCTTGGGTTACTTCGCCCTGCGCTTCATCACTCCCGACATCCTTCGCAATCTCTGGGACACCACCCAGCAGTCCAACCTCATGGCGGCTGGGATGGGTGTGGGAATACTGATAATCCCTCTTGTCTCATCGGTCTCCGAGGACGCCATGCAGGCGGTGCCGAGAGCCCTCCGGGAGGCCTCCTACGGTTTGGGCGCCAAGAAGTGGCACACCTCACTGCGGGTGGTGTTCCCCGCAGCCCTGTCGGGGATCGTCGCCGCTCTGATCCTGGGACTGTCCCGAGCCATCGGGGAGACCATGGTGGTGGCCATCGCCGCCGGCGCCACCGGGGGCTCGCTCCTCCAACTCAATCCCCTCTACGGCGGCCAGACCATGACCGGAGCCATGGCTTCCCTCGCCATCGGGTCCGACCAGGTGGCCGGCGGGGTGGCCGCCTTCCAGAGCCTTTTCTTCGTGGGGCTGCTGCTGTTCCTGATGACCCTGGTCCTCAACATCGGAAGCGAGCGACTGGTGCGTCGCTTCCGGCAGAGGTACTAGGACCATGGAGGAAGACCTGTGACCGCACGCACGATGGGTTCGGCCGTCACCCAGGAGATGCTCCGCCGGGCGTTGGAGGGTCGGCGGGTCAACATAGTCAATCCACTGGTGGCCCTGACGCTTCTGATCTGCCTCCTGGCGTCGCTGGCGATCCTGGTGGTGCTCCTGTGGGATGTGGTGGCCAAGTCGATGCCCGTCTGGCAGGAGCGGGGGTGGTCGGTGATCACCAACGACCTCTCGCCGCGGCCGGCGGAGACGGGGATGATCCAGGGCATTTTCGGGTCGGTGATGCTGACCGTGATCGTGGTGGTGCTCTCCTTCCCCCTGGGGGTGGCGGCCGCCATCTACCTGGAGGAGTACGCCCGCGACACCAGGATCACCCGGTTGCTGGTGGCCAACATAAGGAACCTGGCCGGGGTTCCCTCCATCGTCTACGGCCTGCTGGGCCTGAGCGTCTTCGTGAAGCTCATCCTCGAGGGAATGCTGGGACAGGTAAGCGGTCGTACGCTGATCGCCGGGGGGCTCACCCTCTCGATGCTGGTGCTCTCGATCATGGTGATCACCACCCAGGAGGCGCTTCGGGCTGTTCCGCTCGCCATCCGGGAGGCGTCCTTCGGTGTGGGTGCCACGCCCTGGCAGACTATCCGCCACCATGTGCTACCCGTGGCCAGCCCGGCGATTTTCACCGGTTCGGTGCTGACCCTGGCCCGCGCCTTCGGGGAATCTGCGCCGTTGCTGCTGGCGGGTGCGGTGCTCTCCACCTTCTTCGCAGCGCCCGAGGGAACGCCGATAACCGACCTGGTACTGGGAGAGAAATACACCGCTCTGCCTATCATCATCTACAACTGGTCACGCCAGCCCCAGCAGGAATACATTGCCCTGACGGCTGCCGCCATCGTGGCCCTGCTGGTGATTTTGCTGGTGGTCAACACCGGGACGATATTGGCTAGGGACGCGTTGGAGCGGCGCAATCGGATGTGAGAACCATTAACCGGATCTTGAAGGAGAAGACGTGCCAACTCGCCTGGAACCGGCGCCGGTCATGGTAGAGAGAATGGTATCGAGCGACCCCGCATCGAGCCCCTCCACCTCGCCTGAATCTGCCCCTGTCATCTTCGACATCAGGGGTTTGAATGTCTATTACCGGGACTTCCATGCCGTGGCGGATACCGATCTCGACATTCACCAGAACGAGATAACCGCGTTGATCGGCCCCTCGGGTTGCGGCAAGTCCACCGTTCTGCGTTGTTTCAACAGGATGAACGACTTGATCGACGGAGCGCGGGTGGAGGGCAGGGTCCTCTATCACGGGATCGATCTGTACGGTCCGGCAGTTGATGCGGTCGAGGTTCGCCGGCGCATAGGGATGGTGTTCCAAAAGCCCAATCCCTTCCCCAAGTCCATATACGACAACATCGTTTTCGGCCCGAAGGTGGCCGGATGGAAGGGCAACCTGGACGACCTGGTTGAGGAGTCCCTGCGGCGGGCCGCCCTCTGGGATGAGGTCAAGGACAAACTGGAGAGCTCCGCGCTTGACCTCAGCGGAGGACAGCAGCAGAGACTGTGCATCGCCCGGGCGATCGCCACCAGCCCGGATGTGGTGCTGATGGACGAGCCGTGCTCGGCGCTCGACCCGATCGCCACCTACAGGATCGAGACTCTGATGAGGGAACTGAAAGAGCGATACACCATTGTGGTGGTCACCCACAACATGCAACAGGCCGCCCGGGTGAGCGATCGCACGGCGTTCTTCTCGGTGGATGTGGGGACCCAGGGCCAGCGCACCGGCCGGCTGGTGGAATACGACTCCACCGACCAGGTGTTCACGGCCCCCTCCCTGAAGGAGACCGAGGACTACATCACCGGGAGGTTCGGATGACGACAGACCAGCGCCCTGACTTCCACGCCGCCCTGAACAGCCTCGAGGAGACCACCATGGACATGGCCGACCGGGTGGAGAAGATGGTGGGCATGGCGGTGAGGTCGCTTGTGACGTCCGACAATTCCCTGGTCACCGAGGTGATCTCCTCCGACGACAAGGTCGACGAACTCTACATGGACATCCGGAGCAGATGGATGCAGATCATGGCCCGCCAACAGCCCATGGGCCGAGACCTGAGAATGATGGCCGCCATCCTGGAACTCAACAACACCCTGGAGCGCATGGGCGATCAGGCGGTGAATATCGCTCGCATAGCGCGGGCCACCGCCGGACTGCCCCGTGAGGAGACCATCCTGGCCAAGCTGGTGGAGATGGGCGACTTGGTGAAGCCGATGATCCGCACCTCCATCGACTGCTTCGTACGCCGGGACGCCGACGAGTGCCTTTTGCTCCCGGCCATGGACGTGCCCGTCGATGTGCTCAACCGCGGCATGTGGAAGCATGTGGTGGAATGCGGGCACGACCAGCCGCTCCTGGAGTGGGCCACCCGCATGGTGCTGGTCTCCCGGGCGCTGGAGAGGGTCGGCGACCAGGCGGTGGACATCGGCGAGCAGGTAGCCTTCCTGATGACCGGGGATCACCATGAATTCACCCGGTATACCGGATAGTGTCCCGGATCTCTGAAGCCACCCACCGGGTCCTGGTGGTGGAGGACGAGCCCGCCATCTCCGAATCGATCTCCTATGCGCTGGAAACGGAGGGGATGGTGGTCGAGGCGGCCTACACGTTCTCCGAGGCGTTGTCCCGGGTGCGGAGGCGCCCTCCCTCGCTGGTCCTCTTGGATGTGATGCTTCCCGGCGGCTCGGGCCTGGACATCTGCCGGGAGATCAGGTCCTTCTCCGATGTTCCCATCATCGTGCTGTCGGCCCGAGACGCGGAATCCGACAAGGTGGCCGGCCTGGAGTTGGGCGCCGACGATTACGTGACCAAGCCCTTTTCCATGCGGGAGTTGATCGCTCGGGTGCGGTCCCACATCCGTAGGGCTGCCCGCTCCGGGCAGATGGCGGAAACCAACGAGGTTCTCCGGGGCGGACCCGTGGAGTTGGACGTGGACGCCCATGAGGTGAGGGTCCGGGGACAGGCGGTCTCCCTGCGACCCAAGGAATTCGATCTCTTGGAGACGTTCATGCGCAGAAGGGGCCGGCTGGTCACCCGGGAGACACTGCTGAGCGAGGTTTGGGGCTCGACTTTTTACGGAGACACCAGGACCCTGGACGTACATGTGAAGCGACTCCGCCACAAGATAGAGGAGGACTACTCCAGGCCCCGCTATCTGATCACTGTTCGGGGCCTCGGGTACAAGTTCGTCGATGCTTCCTAGAGGGCGCACGAAACATTCCCTGATCCGCCGCCTGTTTGTCACCCTGGTCATCGTCGCCGGCATGTCGGCGATCCTGGGAGGGGTGCTGAACGCCGTCCTGGGGATGTCGTCCTGGCTGGCCGGTTCGATCTCCGGAGTTCTGGGTCTCGGAGCCTACGGCATAGTCCTCTTCCGGCTGCGCAACGCCCTTGTGGCGTTGGGCCGCGCGGCGGACGAACTGTTGGGTAGCGACATCGAACCTGAGCCGGATCCCACGGGAATCGAGGAGGTCGACCGCCTGGCGGACTCCCTCCGGGAGGCCGGACGCCACTTCCGCAACACCGAGGAGGCTCTCCGCAGGGAGCGGGCTCTTCTGGAGGTGGTGCTCGAAGCGCTGCCCGGAGGCATTCTGTTGGTGGAAGCCGACGATCATGTGGCGTACTCGAACTCGGCCTGTCGCCAAATGCTGGGAACCGTTGGCGACCCGTCGGGCCGTCTGGCGCTCCGGCAGATCAGGAGACTGGTGACCCAGGCGCGCGACAGCGATCAGTTCTACGAGGAGATCCTGCAACGCGGCTATCCCGAGCGCACCCTGGCCGTGAGGGCCTTCACGATCGACACCGACGGGCGGGTGCTGGTGATCGTTCTGGATCTCACCGAGAGCAGGCGGGTGGAGACCATGCGGCGGGACTTCGTCACAGACGCCTCCCACGAACTGAAAACGCCGGTGGCTTCGGTTCTCGCCTCGGCCGAGGCTCTGCAGATAGCCATGGAGCACGATCCCGCCTCGAGCCGGAAGTTCGCCGACCGGATTCTGTCGGCTGCATTGCGCCTTTCCCGGCTGATCTCGGACCTGTTGGACCTCTCCCGCCTGGAGGCGCAGGACCCCGCCCCCGATGACTTCGATCTGGAGGAAGTGGTGATCTCCGAGGTGGAGCAGTTCGTCCGCTCGGCCCGCAGGAAGGACATCGTGTTCTCGGTGCAAACCACCACGGCGGCGGTGAACGGCTCGTCTGCCGAACTAGGCCTGGCCATCAGGAACCTATGCGACAATGCGCTCCGGTACACCGAGGAGGGCGGGAGGATCGAGGTCACCCTGGACCGGCGAAACGGCGATGCGGCCCTGACGGTCACCGACACCGGGGTGGGGATCCCGGGCAGGGATCTGGGACGGATATTCGAGAGGTTCTACCGGGTGGATGTGGCCCGTTCCCGGGGAACGGGCGGCACGGGTCTGGGTCTGGCGATAGTCAAGCATGTGGCTGAGCGGCACGGGGGGAAGGTGACGGTGGAGAGCCTCCTGGGGGAGGGATCCACCTTTGTCCTTCGAATTCCCCTGGCAGGGACGAACACCTCCCTCTGAGAGGGGTTCGGTCCGTCCGGACGGCGGCCTGGGTCCGCCGCCGGTGGGCGTGGGCTGGCTTCCGGGTATCTTGAAGAGGAGTGCTCTACGATGCGGTAGTGGTCGGAGCAGGTCCCAACGGCTTGACCGCGGCGGTCGTCCTGGCGGAGGCGGGGTGCTCCACATTGGTGGTGGAGGCTTGGGAGACCGTCGGCGGCGGGTCCCGCACGGCGGAACTGACTCTCGGGGGTTTCCGTCACGATGTGTGCGCCACTGCCCATCCGCTCGGACGCGGTTCTCCCATCTTTCGCCGGCTGCCGCTGGCCAGGTACGGGCTGCGCTGGGTTCATCCGCCGGCCGCCCTCGCCCACCCGCTCGACAACGGCGAGGTGGTAGTGCTGCGACGTTCCATCCAGGAGACCTCGGAGGGTCTGGGCGCCGACGCGGTCCACTACCGCCGAAGAATCGAGGGCATCAACCGGATGTGGCCCCGGATAGAAGACCGGCTCCTGGGACCGGCGCTGAGTGTCAGGTCCGGATTGTTGGGAAACGTGAAGCTTGGACACCTCGCCCGTCCGGCTTCCTGGGATGCCCGCAGGTTCAAGAGCCGGGCGGCCCGTTCGCTGCTGGCAGGCTGCGCCGCCCATTCGGTGATGCCGCTCGAGAGGTTGTTCACCGCCGGGGTGGGGTGGCTTCTCCTGGCGGCCGGGCACCGGTACGGCTGGCCCTTCGTGTCGGGAGGCTCCCAGGCGTTGGTCGATGCCCTGGAGTCCTATTTCACCGATTTGGGCGGGGAGATCGAGACGGGGCGCCGGATAACCGACTTGGCTCAGCTTCCTCCTTCCCGGGTGGTGCTGGCCGATGTGGCGCCCGGGGCGCTCATCGACATGCTGGGAGAGGAGGGGTCTGCCCGAAAGGCTCGGGTTGGCAGAGGGTTCCGCCACGGGCCGGGGGTGTTCAAGCTGGACTGGGCCTTGTCCCGACCGGTGCCGTGGACCGATGACCGGATGGCGATGGCCGGAGTGCTCCACCTGGGAGGCGACCACCGGCAGATCGCCCTGACGGAGCGGATGGTGTGGCGCGGCCGTATTCCCGACCGGCCCTTCGTGGTGGCTGCCCAACCCTCGCGGTTCGACCCCTCCCGCGCCCCGGAGGGAGGACACACCCTATGGGCCTACACCCATGTTCCCGCGGGAAGCTCGGTCGACATGCGGGCGGCGGTGGAGGCCGAGATCGAGCGGCATGCTCCGGGTTTCTCCGAGACCGTCCTGGCCTGTCACACCTTACCGGCCTCGCAGTGGGAGAGCTACAACCCCAACTACGTGGGGGGAGATATCGGCGGTGGGGTCATGGGCCTGCGCCGGCTGCTGCGGGGACCCTTCGGGGGATGGTCACCCTATGGGACGGGAGTGGACGGGGTGTACCTGTGTTCCTCCTCCACCCCTCCGGGAGCGGGCGTCCACGGCATGTGCGGCTACCACGCCGCTCAGGCGGCGCTGGGAAGGATCAAGTCCGGTTGATAGAACCTTCTGGGTAATAGGTCCCCCCTTTTTCGCGAAACCAATCACTATCTCGCGAAACAGCTCCCGGATTTTCTGCCCTCCGGGCCCATCCCCCGCCATGCGTGGTTGAATGTTGGGTGCCGGTGGGGGTGGCTCTTCCCCCG
>JAPPLW010000059.1 GCA_028819345.1 bacterium
CATGATCGTGATCGGCATGATCATCGTCGTCCATATGGTCCTCATCATCCTCATGGTCATGATCGGCATGATCATCGTCGTCCATATGGTCCTCATCATCCTCATGATCGTGATCCGCATGATCATCGTCGTCCATATGGTCCTCATCATCCTCATGGTCATGATCGGCATGATCATCGTCGTCCATATGGTCCTCATCATCCTCATGATCGTGATCCGCATGATCATCGTCGTCCATATGGTCCTCATCATCCATGGCTTCGGTGGTGGTAGGCGCGGCGGTGGTAGGCGCCGCCGTCGTGGCGGGCGCGGCTTCGGTGGTATCGGTTTCGTCCCCTCCGCAGGCTGACAACACCAACAGCAATGCCGCCAGTACGGCAATCGCTCGAATGCTCCCAAGTGGCGAAGACTTGGAAACTTTCAGACTGTTCATATGAAGTAGCTTCCTTTCCTAGGTACTGGCTCTCACTAAGTAATAATGATAATCATTATCAGTTTATCATACGGACCGGCCTAGGGAAAACGCACAAGAGCAGAGGCTGAGGGCTCACCCCGTCGCCAACCTGCCGACCACACACCGGGAAGCCGCTCAACATCCTCCATAGGGACGACGCGGAAGAGGCGGCGACAGCGCTTCGAAGGGCTCTGCAGGGTCTGGCTGACCCGCCAGCGGTCTGGTTAGGTGAGTCTCCGCACCAGGTAGTCGATCACGACGGCCGGGTACAGCGGATCGAACGGGCGGGCGAAGTTCTGCATTGTGATCTTCTCCCGAACCCGGGTCTCGTAGTCCTCGGCGTCGAACTGGAAGGAATGGTTGCCGCCCGGGAGGATCCGCAGTTCGACATCCCGGTTTCCGGCGGCCCACAGGGCGCGGACGGTGTTGAAGGCGTCCTCCACCGGGACATTCAGGTCCTCTGACGAGTGGAGGACCAGGGTGGGAGCGGTTAGAAGGCGGAACTGTTCCTCGGGAGGGAGGTCCAGGTCGTATCGGAGGCTGGAAAGGTCGCGGGTGATCGGCTCGCCGTCGATCTCGGCTTCGACGACGGCGTCGCCACGCTCGATGGCTTCCACCATGGCGTCCAGCATCAGGGCGGTCTCGTAGGTATCGGGAGAGTGCTCCCTGACCCACGCCGCCTGCTCTTCCCCGCGCCATATATAGTCGCGCACCAGGCCGGAGTTGTACCTGAACAGATCGGCGATGGACCGGTAGAGGGCGCCCTGCAAAACCGCCGCATCGGGCTGGCCTACTTCGAGCGCCACCCGGCACAGGACGTAGGCGCCGGCGCTGTGACCCAGCATGGCGGCCTTGCCGTTGCACTCGGGAAGGGACCTGACCCAGCGCCACACGGCGCCCGCGTCGGCGACTTCCTGTGCGCGCTCCACGCCGAACTCCCCGGTGCTTTCGCCGGCGCCTCTCCGGTCGAACCGGTAGGAAGCGATGCCCGCTTCCGCCAACCCGTGGGCGAGGATCTTGTACATGCCCCGCTTGGGTACTCCGGCGCGGCGCCTCGGATCCACGTCCGCGTCCCGGAGGTCCGAGAAGGTCCCGCCCAGAAGGAGGGTCATAGGCCACGGACCGTCGCTGGTGGGGTGCGTCAGGGTGCCGGACAGCGTTGCGCCGTCGACCTGGACGGACCGGTCTTCCTCGCGGAAGGTCATAGCGAGGCGCCGGTGTTCCCGCTGATCGAATGGCCGGGGTCGCCGACCGTCATGATCCCTATCCGGGGAAGGTGACCGGACCCACCACGTCCTCGACGTCGGCGGGTTCTATCACGTTCCGGCCCCGCTCGATGGCCTGCGCTTTCATCTTCTCGAGGTCCACCCCGGGCGGGGGCGGCGCGAAGCTGAGCACGAAGGAGACTGTGGCCGAACCCCGGTTCTCCACTCCAAAGGGCATTCCCCTGGGGATGTGCAGGGCGTCCCCCGGCGCCAGTTCCACCCGGTCGGTGTCGAGGATCCCGTCGAGGCGCCCCTCGAGCATGAACAACGAAAGCTCGAACAACTCGGCCTCCTCCGCATCGGGTGGCATGTAACCGCAAGCCGGTACGTGCGCCACATACGAAAACAGTTCCTTCCCGGCCACCAGCGGCCGGTAGTAATAGCCGTCATCGGCATGCTGGTAGGCCTCAACTTCGGTAAACCTTCGAATGTTCATGTCTACCCCCTGAGGGATCTCTGGTCGCTGCCCGCGGACATCGTTTCGGTGAACCGTGCTGGCGATGTTTTTGGTTCAGCCTAACGAGCGCCAGCGTGCCTGAGACGCCGTTGGTGGGTGTCTCACTACCCAGTGGTATAATGGTCCCCACTGATAGAGAGGACCCGACTTGGCTGTGGAAATGGCGATTTGGAGAATGACCGATGCCGGACCGCGGCGGCTGCCGTCGTCGCCGCTCGATCTCGAGCAGCGGCTTGAGGACATGCTGGCTGAGGATCCTGGCATGACCGGGATCGATTTGCTTGTGGTTGGGAGGCAGGTGCGAACCGCGTACGGCGGATTCATAGATCTTCTGGCGCTCGATGCCGACGGGCGCGTCCATGTCCTTGAACTCAAACGCGATCGAACCCCCCGGGACGTTGTCGCCCAGACGCTCGACTACGGATCCTGGGTGCGGGGCCTCGGCCTCGGTGATCTGGAGCAGATGTTTCTGGATCACCGTGACTGAGAGACCAACCTCGGTGAGGCCTTCGCTGAGCAATTCGCCAGTCCCCTGCCGGACGTGGTAAACGCCGATCAGCAGTTCACGATCATCGCCTCTGAACTCGACCCAACATCTGATCGAATCGTCGAGTTCCTGGCAGAGTCCTACAACGTGCCCATCAATGCGGTCTTCTTCCGCCATTTCAGCGACCAGGATCGTGATTACCTGGCTCGGACGTGGCTCCTCGATCCGGAGGCGGTCGAAGCCAGGAACAAGGGGCCATCCCCCATTCGCCCGTGGAACGGCCGGGACTTCTACACCGTGCTGGGCAGAGCCGGGGAGACCCACCGTTGGGAGGTGGCGAGCAAGTACGGGTTCCTCAACGCGGGCGGTGGATCGTGGTACTGGAAGCCGCTCCGAAACCTCAGACCGTGCCACCGCGTGTTCGCTTATGTGGGCGGGGCCGGTTACGTCGGTGTGGGTGTGGTAAAAGGCGAGATGGTCCCCGCCCGGGAGGCCAAGGTGGAGATCAACGGTGACCTCCAACCGCTTCTCGATCAACCAGGACCAAGGGCGGATTGGTGGGCGGTTGCGGCCTCAGAAGACCCGGAAGTCACCGAGATGGTTGTGCCGGTGGAGTGGCTCGGCATACGGTCCCTGGATGATGCGATCTGGGAGAAAGGGCTCTTTGCCTCACAGCTCTCTGCATGCAGACTGCGCGACGAGAACACCATAAAGACGGTCGCATCGGCGTTCGGGCTCGACCCCGGGATTGACTGATGTCAAGACTGAAGGTAGCCACAGACGGGTCTGCGGACAACCCAGCGTGGGGAGCGGGCGGGTGGGCATGGGTCACCAACGAGGGGACCCACGGATGGGGAAACTGTCCTAAGACAACCCACAACCGCATGGAACTGACAGCCTTGCTGAAACTACTTGAGTCTTATCCTGACAGGCCGTTGCGGATCCAAGCGGAGTACTACGTGATAAACATCTTCACTGCCTTGCTCAACGGGTGGCGAAGGGAAGGCAGACGAAAGGCTGGAGGTGGCCCGCTCGCGAACAACGACCTGATAGAAAAAATCGATGCGCTCTTGATCGGGAGAGAAAACATCGAATGGGAACGGGTCAAGGCCCACACCGGTCATCTTCTCAACGAAAGCGCGGACCGGTTGGCCAGCTACGCGAGATTGCAGGGGAAACTCGGACACTGGCGCTACTGAAGTCCCTGGATGCGCCTTTGCCGCCATCCTGAGGACCGGCAGGGGGGTCCGCTGAGGTGTCAGCCGGCCCAGAAACCCTTGCGATGGGAGATAGTCAGCGCATTGGGATCGGCGGGGCAACCGAGATGTATCGCTCGCCGGAGCGGAACTCGGAACTGCTCCACACAGCGGCACAGAATCGAAGGACTCTCTGACGACCGTCTTGGCAGGCTCTTTCCGTGGATGGTGTCAGTGTTGCCCAATTATCCCGTCCGCGACCTTATTTAATTCCCCTCCTCCCCAGTAAGACCGGCAAATGGAGGGTTAGCCTTTTTGGGAAGCGACGGAAGGAGTTGTAGTGAGTTTGTTCAAGAAGAAGGCAGCGATTGGTGTTTCATTGCTCTTGGTTCTGTCGCTGTTGGCGGCGGCCTGCGGAGACGACGCCGAGGAGGCGCCAGCCACCACGGCGGCCGCTGCGGTAACGACCACCGCCGCCCCCGCCACTACGGCGGCGCCCGCCGAAGAAGATCCTGCGCCGGCCGATGACGATATGGCCGATGAGGAAATGCCGGCCGAAGAAGACGACATGGCCGATGACGACATGATGGAAGAGGACCCGGACGCTCCCAAACGCGGCGGCGACCTTGTCTTCGCCCGCCACAGGGACAACACGACCCTCGACCCCGGTGCGGCGGTGGAGACCGACACCATCTACGTGCTCGATCACATCTTCGAGACCCTGTTCGCCACCAGCGCCGACGGGGCCTCGGTGGATCCCTGGCTGGCCAGCGGCTCCGAGGTCTCAGAGGACGGGAAGTCGTGGACCGTCACCCTGCGTGAAGGGGTGGAGTTCTCCAACGGTCAACCCATGACATCAGCCGACGTGAAATGGTCAATACAGAGGGCCATCGACGAGGCCGCATTCGGTTTCCTGCTGTCGGCCATCGAGTCGATCGAAACCCCCGACGACATGACGGTGGTGTTCAACACCAGCTTCCCGTGGGCGCCGTTCCTTGCCGACCTCTCGGTGTGGGCGGCGGCCATCATGCCTGCCGACTACGCAGGCATGAGCGCCGAGGAGTTCTTCGAGAACCCGATCGGCACCGGACCCTTCCTCTTCGATGAGTGGGTCCCCGGCGAGTACATCCGGCTGGTGAGGAACGACAACTACTGGCAGGAGGGAAAGCCCTACGTGGACAGCGTCACCTGGACCCAGGTCCCGGACGACAACACCCGCGTGCTCCAGTTGGAGGGCGGCCAGGCGCACATCGTCCAGAATGTGCCGCTCAACGTGTTGGACTCCCTCAACGAGAAGGACGGCATTAACGCCACCACCTTCCCGGCCACCACGGTCTACTGGGTAAGCTTCAACACCACCATCGAGCCGTTCAACGACCGCCACGTGCGGCGGGCGATCGCCCACGCCATCGACCAGGACGCCATAGCCAACGCC
Organism: bacterium; assembly: GCA_028819345.1. Classification (GTDB taxonomy): domain Bacteria; phylum Actinomycetota; class Acidimicrobiia; order Spongiisociales; family ZC4RG35; genus Bin76. Next base: position 5,295 of record JAPPLW010000059.1, read on the forward strand.
GCCCTGTTCGGACACGGCGGACCGGCCTGCTCGGTGATATCCCCGGCGGTGCCGTTCCACGATCCCGACACGCCCTGCCTGGAGTCCAACATGGACCTGGCGCGGGCCGAACTGGCCCAGTCGAGCGTACCGGACGGCTTCGCTGCCGAGTACCTGGTGGGCGACCAGTCGCCGAACCTGCCGATCGTCGAGATCATCCAGGGCCAGCTTGCGCCGCTGGGTATCGACATCACGATCCGGACCATCGACCCGGGGCAGTTCTACTCCACCATCTTCGTGTTCGACTACGAGATAGCGTTCACCGGGTGGACGATGGACATCCCCGACCCGGACCAGAAGATCTCCTTCATGTTCGACCCGGAACTGGGTGGAGGCGACTCATACAGCACCGGTTACGACAACCCGGACATGATCGAGTTGGTGAGAGCCGGCCAGACGACGTTTGCTGACGCCGATCGAGCAAAGATCTATGCCGACATCCAGGCGCTCAACGCCGAAGAGGTGCCGTTCATCCCCCTGGTGGTGCTGGACGCGCCGTTCGCCTGGAGCGACAGTGTCAAGGGCCTGTGGGTGAACCCGGTCGGCAAGCGCCACCTGGAAGACGTTTGGCTGGACGAGTAAAGACAGTCTTGTAGCAGGCGGCTCGGGAGATGGCCCTCAGGTACTTCCTCCGCCGCCTGCTCCGGATGATCCCGGTGATCCTGGGGATGACGATCATCGTCTTCTTCATGATCCACTTGGTGCCCGGGGACCCGGCGCGCACGCTCCTGGGACCCCGGGCGCCCGCCGAGGCGATCGAGGCGTTCAATCTGAGGTGGGGGTTCGATCGTCCCCTGCATGAACAGTTCCTCTCGTTCCTGGGAGGCCTCTTCCAGGGGGACCTGGGGACCTCCATGAGCTACAACGTCCCCACAACCGAACTGGTATCGGGCCGGTTCACGCCCACCCTGTTGCTGCTGGGGATCTCGGCGCTTTTCGCCATGATCATCTCCCTGCCGCTGGCGGTGGTGGCCGCCCTCCGGGAGGAGCGGACGCCCGACCATGTGGTGCGGGTGATCCCGATGGTGGGCCTCGGCCTGCCGGCCTTCTGGGTGGGGATCCTCCTTCTGACGTTCGTGGCACTGCGGGTTGACTGGCTCCCGGTCGGCGGGTACGGCGCCACCTGGCCCGATCGCCTGATCGCCATGATCCTCCCGGGGTTGACAGTGGCGATCGGGATCGCTCCTTTCACCATCCGCAGCCTCCGGTCGTCTCTGATCGAGGTGATGGAGGCCGACTACATCGCCACCGCCCGCGCCAAGGGCCTGGGCGGAGTCCGGGTGCTGTGGGCGCATGGCCTTCGCAACGCGGTGATTCCCACCGTCACCGTGCTGGGGGTGAACCTGGGGTGGCTAGTGGGGAACACACTGATAGTGGAGAAGGTGTTCGCCCTCCCCGGCTTGGGGGCGCTGATGATCGACGCGGTCCTGGAACGCGACTTCGCGGTCGTCCAGGGAATGGCGTTGATATTCGGGCTGCTGGTGGTGCTGGTGAACCTCCTGGCCGACGTGGTGCGGGCGTCGCTCGATCCCCGGGTCCAGTTGTCATGACCGCGGTCTCGCGCTCCGCGTCCCCGAAGGCGGCCCGGGGTCGCCGGTCGTTTTCGCTGATGATCGGCGCGGGCCTCTTGGGGGTGATAGTTGTGCTCGCAATCCTGGCGCCGTGGATCACCCCACACGATCCCCTCGCTCACAACCTGGACTCGATCCTGGCGCCGCCTTCGTCCGACTACCTGCTGGGCACCGATCACCTGGGCCGGGACGTGTGGACTCGCCTTCTGTATGCGGCGCGGCTCGATCTCCTGATCGGGGTGGGGGCGGTGATCACCCCGTTCGTGACCGGGACGCTGCTGGGCGCGGTGGCCGGCTATTACGGCGGGCGGATCGACCTGGCGGTCTCCGCCGCCACCGACATGCTGTTCGCCTTCCCCTATTACGTTCTGATCATCGCCCTGGTGTTCTCCCTGGGACCCGGCATCCCCTCGATCTTCATCGCCATGGCGATCGTGGCCTGGGTGTCCTATGCCCGGATAGTGCGGGGGGAGGTGCTGTCGGCCAGAGGCCAGCAATATGTTATGGCGGCCAAGACACTGGGGTACTCGGACCTGCGCATCATCGTGCGTCACATCCTTCCCAACGTGATCACCCAGCCGGTGACATACGCCATGTCGGACATAGTGGTGATCATCGTGGGCGTGGTCACCCTCAGCTACCTGGGCCTGGGCGTCCCGCCCCCGACGCCTGACTGGGGGTCGATGATCGCCTCGGGACAGAGCTACCTCACCACCCAGTGGCAGTTGTCGACCATCCCCGGGATCGCGGTGGTGATCGTCGGATTGTCCTTCTCCCTGATCGGAGACGGGCTGACTCACAGGCTGCGTCCCGAATGAGCGCGCCGGTACTCCAAGTCCGCGATCTGCGGGTGCGGCTCTCTTCACCCCGGGGTGTCGTGCAAGCAGTGCGGGGGGTGTCCTTCGACGTCCAAGCCGGGCACACCCATGGCATTGTCGGCGAGTCGGGCAGCGGGAAGACCACCCTGCTGCGGTCCATCCTGGGGCTTCTGCCCGGGAACGCCACCGCCGCCGGGGCCATCTCGGTCTCCGGTCGCCAGGTCCCCCTGGCCGGGGGGCGGACCAAGGCGGTGGACGGGGTCAGCATCGTGTTCCAGGAGCCGATGACCGCCCTCAACCCGGTGGTGAGGGTGGGTCATCAGATTTCGGAGGCGCCCAGGCACAAACTGGGCCTGGGGCGAAGGGCCGCCCGGGACCGGGCCCTGGAACTCATGCGCCAGGTGGGGATCCCCGACCCGGTGCGGCGCTTCGACGCCTACCCGCACGAGCTTTCGGGAGGGCTGAGCCAACGGGTGCTGATCGCCATCGCCCTGTCGGCCGAACCCAAGATCATCCTCTGTGACGAGCCCACCACCGCCCTGGATGTCACCGTGCAGGACCAGATCCTCAAGCTGTTCAGCCGGATCTCGGAGGAGACCGGGGTGGCGATCGTGTATGTCACCCACGACCTGGCGGTGGTGGCCCAGACCTGTCGGACGGTGTCGGTGATGTACGCCGGGCAGTTCCTCGAGTCGGGGACCATCGACGCGGTGTTCGGACGGTCTCGCCACCCCTACACCCTGGGGCTCCTGGGGGCGGTGCCCGACGTCAGCCGCGGGCGGACCCCGTTGGTGGCCATACCGGGATCGCCGCCCGATCTGGTCAGTCCCGGCAAGGGCTGTCCGTTCCTGCCGAGATGCTCCTACGCACGGGAGGAGTGCTCCCGCGGAGAATTCTCCCTCCAGAGCCTCAATCACCATCAGGCGACGGCCTGCATACGCTCCGATGCGCTGGTGGGGGCGGTGGGCGCTGCGGAGGCGGACGCATCGTGACCGCCCGACCGATCCTCGAGGCCCGCGGCCTGGCCAAGACGTTCTCTTCGAGACGCTCGGTGGCGGACGTGGTCTTCCGGCGGCCCACCGAGGAACTCCAGGCGCTGGAGGACGTCAGCTTTCAGGTGGTGCGGGGGGAGAGCCTGGGGATCGTCGGCGAGTCGGGGTGCGGCAAGTCCACCCTGGCCCGGTGCCTGGTTGGACTGTACCCGCCCACGTCGGGACAGACGGTCTATGAGGGAGTGGAATTCGAGGGGAAGCGGTCCTTCTCGGACCGGAAGAAGATCCAGATCGTATTCCAGGACCCCTACTCGTCATTGAACGCCCGGATGACCATCGGCCAGGCCCTCCGGGAGGTGCTCCGGGTGCACAAGGTGGTGGCCTCCGACCGGGTGGCCAGCCGGGCGGTGGAACTGTTGGCGCTGGTGGGCCTCGACGCCGACATCGCCAACGTCTATCCCCGCCAGTTGTCGGGAGGCCAGCGTCAGCGGGTGAACATAGCCCGCGCCCTGGCGGTGGAGCCCGAGGTCCTGATCGCCGATGAGCCGGTCTCCGCACTGGACGTCTCCATCCAGGCGACGGTCCTGAACCTGCTGGCCTCGCTTCGGGAGCGGCTCGGCCTGACGCTGATCCTCATCGCTCACGACCTGAGCGTGGTGAGGTACCTGTGCGACCGGGTGGCGGTGATGTACATGGGCCGGATCGTGGAGATCGCCGCCACCGAGGAACTCTTCGAAAACCCCCGCCACCCCTACACCCAGGCGCTTCTTGCGGCCGCTCCCAGCCTGGAGCGAAAGAGCCGGGACGACGCCCGCTCGATCAGCGGAGACCCTCCCAGCCCCTTCGCCCTGCCGGAGGGATGCCCCTTCCATCCCCGCTGCCCGATGGCCACCGACCACTGCGCCATGGTTCGGCCTCCCCTTGACGAGGGACCGGGCGAATCAATCCATCGGGCCGCCTGCCACTACGCCTGGGCGCCGCCCGCCCCCCACCACATCCCGTTGATCCGAGGAGAGGAGAACTTCCGATGAGCGTGACCATTCTGCAAGCAAGGCAGGTCCTGACCGGCGGGGACGATCCGCCCATTCACCGCGGCGGGGTCCGGGTGAGGGGGTCGAAGATCGTGGCCGTGGGCCGGGCCGATGACATCCGAGAGCCCGAGGACGAGGTTGTGGATTTCGGCGAGGCAACGCTGCTTCCGGGGCTGATCGACTGCCACGAGCACCTCTCGGGGCACGACCGTTACGCGATCGGCGACCCGAGCGTGGTGGAGCCGCCCATGATGTACGCGCTGGTGGGCGTCTACCACACTCGCCGGCTGGTGCGCATCGGGGTGACGACCGCCCGGATCCCCGGAGCGCCGGGACACATCGACCTGATGATCCGACGGGCCATCCGGGAGGGCTACCTGCTAGGTCCCAAGATGGTGTGCGCGGGTGAGTTGATCGTCATGACCGGCGGGCACGGCTCGATGTGGGGGGCGGAGGTGGACGGACCCTGGGAAGCCAAGAAGGCCGCCCGCGCCCAGCTCAAAGCCGGCGCCGACTTTGTGAAGATCGTCGCCTCGGGAGGGGTGGGGATCACTCGAGAGGGAGAGCTTCCCTCCCAGCCGGAGTTGTCAGTGGTGGAGATGGCCGCCGCGGCGGATGCGGTGCATTCGGCCGACCGAAGGATCACCGCCCATGCCGACGGGGTTCCCGGAATCTCAAATGCCCTGGAGGCTGGGGTGGACTGCATCGAGCACGGGATCTACCTGAACGCCGACCATGCCAAGTTCATGGCCGACAACGGCGTTGCGTTGGTGCCCACCCTCTCCACCATGCAGGGCATCTATCACCACGGGATCGAGTACGGGATGCCCGAGACCTGGATCCCGATCGCCGAGGCGATCCTCGAACCTCACCTCGAGTCATTCCGCCACGCCCTCGAGGCGGGGGTCCACTTCGCGGCCGGCACCGACGGGTTCGGCGACATCGTGGACGAGATGATCATCTTCACCACCTTCGGGATCGACAACTACCGGGCCATCCAGTCGGCCACCCGGGACGCCGCGTTGGTCATTTCACCGCGTCCCGACTTCGGGGTGCTGGAGGAGGGCAAGGCCGCCGACATTATCGCGGTGGACGGCGACCCGCTGGACGATCTGAATGCTCTCAGGTCGGTGGAGTTCGTAATGATCGACGGAGAGGTGCTGGTCTCCAACGGTTCCGTAAGAGAGGAAGTGAGCTAATGGATGTGGGATTTCCCGAGTTGTTCCAGGCCGCATTGGAATCGGTGCGGCGCTGTCAGGTCACCGCGGATGAGCGGGTGGTCGTTTACACCGATTCGGAGAAGAACCCGGCGATGGTCGAAGCTTGGTACGCCGCCGCCCTGGCCACCGGCGCCGACGTCACCCTGATCCGGGCCACCGCCCGGTTCCCCGAGACCGATCCCCCCGAGGTGGCTCTCACCGCCATGAGATCGGCCGACATCATCTTCGACCTCGCCTCCAACACCTGGCTGTACGCGCCCGGACTGCCTCCCATCATCGAAGCGGGCGCCCGGATCCTGCAGGTCCTGGTGCCGGAGCGTTCCATCATCGACCGGCCCCCCACCGACGACATCCTGTGGAGAGCCGACGTCTCAGAGGCGTTGACCGCCGACACGCAGGAGATCCACATCACCAGTCCCCTGGGGACCGACCTGCGGGGCAGGCGGGGCGACAGCCCGTGGCATGCCCAGCGGGGATACGTGTGGGAGTCGCGCCAGTGGGACAGCTACGGGGTGTGCATGATCAACTGCGCGCCGGAGGTCGAGACGGTGGAGGGAGTGGTCTACTTCAACGGTCCGATGATCCTCTTCCCCCAGTACTGCTACACCACCAAGACCCCGATCCGAGTCGAGGTGGAAGCGGGACGGCTCGTCCACATCGACACCGACCACGAGGAGGCGAGGACATTCGACCGCTGGATCCGCCAGTTCGACGACCCCAACCTGTACCTGGTGGCCCATCTCGGCTTCGGATTCGACCCGAGAGCCGACCTGGAGTCGTTCGACCTGGCCGCCTGGGAGAGCTACTACGGGGGCGTGGTGGTGGCCTTCGGAGCAAACACGGCCCCCCAACTAGACGGAACCATAAGCGCCACGGGCCACATGGACGGCATCCTCCTGGAAGCCAACCTCACCCTCGACGGCGTCCCCATCATCGAGAACGGCGAATTCGTGGAATCAACCGGCCTGCGCTCACCCGGCTGACACCATTGGCGAACAGGAATACACTCGGCGCCTTGAGGACCAGTTTGTCGGTGATCAATTTGGCTGATTCGTGTCAAGACTGAAGGCAGCCACGGACGGATCTGCGGACAAACCCGGACCGGGGGCGGGCGGCTGGGCGTGGGTCACCAGCGAAGGTACCTGGGCGTGGGGAAACCGTCCACGAACAGACAACATCCGCATGGAATTGACCGCGGTGCTGAAGCTGCTCAAATCGCATCCCGACCGGCCGCTCCTGATCCACGCGGAAGCACCGGTGTTCAACACCTTCACTGATTGGATCCACCGGTGGCGAGTGAACGGCATGCGAAGAGCCAACGGCCGCAAACCCAAGAACATCGACCTGATAAACCAGATCGATGCGCTCCTGGTCGGGGAAGACCACATCAGGTGGAAACTGGTAAGGGCCAGCGGCGGTGATCGCCTCAACGAGAGCGCAGACCGGCTGGCCGGGTTCGCGCGATCTCAAGCCAGACTCGGGCACTGGCGCTGACTTGCCTCTTCCCCCGGGGGGCGAAATGACGAAGAGGGTCGAGAAGCTGGCCGAGTCGTAGAAGCAAACTCAACTCATAGAACTGGAGAAGGCGGTTTGCCGGTCCGAACCCTTCGCGTCACTTGGCCAGCACACCCACCTGACCTGTCGGTTGGTTGAAGGTCCTTAGCCAGGAAGAAAGTCCGGAGGACGCCGCCGCGCCGGCGCCTCGATTAGTTCGATGATCACGCCCAGTTCCGGCTCGGTGTCGATATAGGCGAATCCGCCGTCTCCGTCCAACCCGTGCCCGAAGCCTGCCATCAGTATCTCGTACCCAGCCTCTTGCATTGCCTCTACCTCGGTCTCGATCGAGTCGACCAGGATCCCCAGGTGGTGGAGACCCTCCCCCCGCCGCTCCAGCCAATCCTCGTAGATGTTGGGACCGGCCAGCGACTGGACCAACTCGATCTGCGGATTGGCGCCGGTCCAGGCGACCTTCATCCGATAATCAGCCGGCTTGCCCAGGTAGCTGAGGGAACGGACGTTGTCGGATGAGTAGACGTATCCCCTCCAACCCTCGAGACCCCACATCGACCCGTACGTGTCCAGGGCGCGATCGATGTCCCTGACGACTATGCCGATCTGCCCCACCGGCTTCCCACCGAGGATGGGGACCTCCCGGCGAACTGTCTCACCGAGCCCACTTCCGGATTTCACCGACGCCTGCCCTTCCGACCAGTGCCGAGCCCAAGGCCACCGGTAGCGGATACCGTCCGGTCACACTCCCGGCATGCGGACCACGAGGACCGAAACCAGGGTATTCGATATGAGGTCATGGGAAAATCGTGTGCCTGCGTCGACGGGGGTGCTTGTGTTCGGAACTTTACAAGACCGTGCTGGAGAGGCGGCGGAGAAGTGGCGTCAGTAGAGTCTCGAGTGGGCACAGTTATCCATGCCGACCTGGGGGAATGCAATGCGGCTCGATGTCGTGAACGGGCATGTCGTCACAGGTGACGGGCGTTCGTACCTGGAGGACGCCTCCGTCACGACCGAAGACGGATTGATCACCGGCCTTCACAGGATCCGGCACCTCCCCTACCGGGTGTACTCGCATCGGGTCCTCGATGCCCGGGGCGGTCTCATACTGCCCGGGCTCATGAATATCCACTCCCACGTGGTGAGCTTCGGTCCGCTCTGTCCGGGGCTTCCGAGAGAGGCCGCTCCCAAAGAGAGGATTCTCGCCAATCTCGACACCCACCTGCTCCAGGGGACGACCACCGTGCTCAGCCTGGACGGCTTTGCCCTGCCCTTCGAGAACGACGCCATCAACAAACTGCATCCGGTCAACGTCAAGATGGCGACTCTCCATACGCCGAAAAACGTCGCCTCCGGAGAGATGGGCGGCAACCGGCTCCCCCCTCATCACCGCGGTTTCACCGCCGAGGAGGCTGTGTCAGCGGGTGCGGTGGCCATGGGAGAAGTGGGCTCCTGGGCGACCACCGGGGCAACCTACGAGAAGAACCTGCGGCTGGAGCGGCCGGTCTCGGTGAGCGACGCACTTGCTCTGGATGCCGCTTACCTGTCGGGAGACGACCTCGCAATGGTTCGCATCATCGAGAGAGCAGGTCTCGGACCCATGTCGCTGGATGAGGCCAAGACGCTGGTGAGGGAAACCAGCGTCGAGCCGATGGCGGTGGCCAAGGAAGCGATACTGGAAACCATCGACTTCGCGCCAAGGCTGGGGATACCCGCCCTGTGCCACACCGAACCGGACACGTACGACGTTGTCCGGGAGGTCGCCCGGGAGATCGGCGATAAGTTGGTGGCGCTGCACGTCAACTACCACGCCGCGGCCGAGGAGGCGGTCGGGATGGCGAGGGAAGTCAGGGGTCACGGGGGTTTCGTGGAGGTGATCACCGCCGACCACTTCGGCGCAGGCCAGCTGGAGCCGAGTCCGGATACGGCCTTCGCCCTGCTTTCGGAAGGGCTGGTGGATGTGCTGTCCACCGACTATTCGGGGGGCTATCACGACGCCATCCTGTTGTTCATCCAGAAGGCCGTGGAACACGGGGCGGTCTCTCTCCCCCAGGCCGTGAGACTGGCCACCAGTTCCCCCGCCAGCATCATTCCCGGCCTGGCTCCCCGGAAGGGCCTCATCGAGCCGGGATACGTCGCCGACCTGGTGGTGGTGGACAGAGACGACATCACCCGCGTGAGAACCGTCATCGTCGGCGGTCGGATCGTGGTTGAGGACGGACGCCGGGTAGACCGCTAAAGCACCCCGAGCTCGTTGCCGGCCTCCGGCCTAGTCGCTCCTGGGGAAACCGAGGTCGACTCCCCGGTGCATCGGGTCCGCCCACCGGCTGGTTATGACCTTCTGTCGGGTGTAGAAGTGCACGCCCTCGGGCCCGTAGATGGCGTGGGTCCCGAAGATCGAGTTCTTCCAGCCGCCGAAGGAGTAGAACGACAGCGGGACCGGTATCGGCACGTTGATGCCGACCATGCCCACCTGTACCTCGTTCTGGAACTTGCGGGCGGCGCCGCCGTCGCTGGTGAACACGGCCGTCCCGTTCCCGAACGGGTTGTCGTTGATCAACTCGATGGCCTCGCCGTAGGAGTCGAGCCGCACCGTGGAGAGGACCGGCCCGAAGATCTCGTCGGTGTACACCGACATCTCGGGGGTGACCTGGTCGAACAGCGTGGGGCCGAGGAAGAAGCCGTCCTCGTGGCCGTCGACTTGGAAGTCCCGGCCGTCGACCACCAGCTTGGCGCCTGCCTCCTCCCCGGCGTCGACGTATCCGGCGACCCGGTCCTTGGCTTCCCTGGTGATGAGGGGTCCCATCTCGGATCCCTCGTCGAAACCGGGCGCCACCTTGAGGTCGGCGATCCGCTCCTCTATCTTCGGAATCAGGGCGTCGGCGGCGTCGCCGACGGTGACGACCACCGATATCGCCATGCACCGTTCCCCGGCGGCTCCGTACCCGGCGGAGACCGCCGAGTCGGCGGCGAGGTCCATGTCGGCGTCGGGCAGGACAACCATGTGGTTCTTGGCCCCGCCCAGGGCCTGCACCCGCTTGCCGTGCCTGGTCCCCGTCTCGTACACGTAGCGAGCGATCGGCGTGGAACCGACGAAGGAGACGGCGGCGACATCCGGGTGGGTCAAAAGCGCGTCAACCGCCACCTTGTCGCCGTGAACCACGTTGAACACCCCGTCCGGAAGCCCGGCCTCGGCGAACAACTCCGCCGCCAGATTCGACGCTGAAGGGTCTTTCTCAGACGGCTTCAAGATGAAAGTGTTGCCGCAGGCGATGGCTATCGGATACATCCACATGGGTACCATGGTCGGGAAGTTGAACGGTGTTATGCCCGCCACGACACCCAGTGGCTGTCGTATGGTGAACGTGTCGACACCGGTGGAGACCTGCTCGGAGTACTCCCCTTTGAGGAGATGGGCGATGTTGCAGGCGAACTCGACGACTTCGAGGCCTCGCTGAACCTCGCCGAGGGCATCGTCGAGCGTCTTCCCGTGCTCCGCGGTGAGCAGCCTCGCCATGTCGAGGCGGCGGGAGGCCACCAACTCCCGGAACGCAAACATGATGTTCTGGCGTCTGGTTACCGGAGACCGGCCCCACTCGGCGAACGCCTCTCTGGCAGTCGACACTGCGGCGTCGACCTCTGCCTCGTCAGCGAACGCCACAGCAGCCGTCTGCTGCCCGGTGGCCGGGTTGTAGACCGGTCCCGTCCTGTCCCAGGTCCCCGTCCAGGGACTGCCCCCGATCCAATGGGTGATCGTGTCCATCACTCGTCTCCTCCGTTCAAGAGCTCGGGCGCCCGACGAAGCGACCATGTGCAACCATGCCGTGCCGCGTTCCCGCTCGACGGCGTCGGGCCCAGGAATTATATCAATGCTGCCGGGTGGCCGGCCCCGGCATCTCCCCGACGACACCCGTCACGGACCCTGTTGTGATATTTTGTCACATTCCTAAGATACGGCCCTATGTCAATTCGATCCCCCGGACCCGACCGGCGCCCTGGAGTGGCCGTCGACGGAGTAATGGCTACCGGCTGTGAGGCGAATCCGAGGCTGACTTACGCATGAGCGCTTCCGGCCTTCGGCCGCCCGGCGAGGCACGAATCGGCGTTGACGTGGGAGGGACGTTCACCGATGTGGTGGTCACCAGCACGGGCGGGGAAATCTATACCTACAAACTGCTGTCGACCCCCAGGGACTTCAGCGAAGGCGTGGTCGATGGGATCCGCGAGATCATCGAGTCACACGGCGTCGAGCCGGCCGACACCCGAGATGTGGTGCATGGAAGCACCGTGGCGACCAATGCCATCCTGGAACGAAAGGGCGCTTTCACGGGTCTTCTGACCACGGCAGGGTTCGCCGACGTGCTGGAATTGCGAAGACTGCGGGTCCCGAAGTTGTACGACGTGACCTGGCAGAAGCCCGAGCCGCTGGTGGAACGCTCGCGGCGCCTGGAGGTGATCGAACGAGTGGGCGTTGACGGCAAGGTGGTCACAGCCCTGGATCTCGACGACGCCCGGCAGAAGGTGGAGGCGCTCGTCGACCTCGGGGTGGAGTCGATCGCGGTGAGCCTCATCCACTCCTACGCCAATCCCTCGCACGAGACTGCCATCGGGGAGATGCTCGCCAGTGAGCACCCCGAAGTGTGGGCCTCGCTCTCCCACCGGGTACTGCCCGTGATCCGGGAGTACGAGAGGACCAGCACGACCGTGCTGAACGCCTACGTCAGGCCGGTGGTGGCCTCCTATCTCGAAGCGCTCCGGGGAAAGCTCGACGGCCTGGACGTGACGGCGCCCTTGCTGATCATGCAGTCCAACGGCGGGGTCATGACCAGCGAGGCGGCAGCCGAGCGGCCGGCATACGTCGTCGAGTCAGGTCCGGCGGCGGGGGTGATCGCCTCGAGCGGGCTGGCCCGGTCGTTGGGGGTGGACAACGCCATCACCTTCGACATGGGCGGCACCACCGCCAAGACCGCATTGGTGGAAGATGGCGAACCGCATTTCACCGCCGAGTTCGAGGTGGCATCGGCGATGTCGGCCGGCAGTCGCTTGCGGAGCGGAGGAGGCTATGCACTGAGCGTGCCCTTCATCGACCTCGCCGAGGTGGGAGCGGGAGGCGGCAGCATCGTTTGGATCGACTCCGCCGGCGCTCCCAAGGTCGGTCCCTCCTCGGCCGGCGCCGACCCCGGTCCGGTGTGTTACGGGAAGGGAGGCGCCGAGCCCACGGTCACCGACGCCAACCTGTTGCTGGGGTATCTGAACCCCGCGGGGCTCTTGGACGGAGCGGTCAAGCTGGATGTGGAAGGAGCCCGGGCAGCGTTCGAGGAGAAGGTCGCCGGTCCGCTGGGCCTGGACATCCCGTTCGCCGCCTACGGGGCTCACCTGATCGCCAACGCCAGCATGATCCGGGCGATCAAGTCGGTCTCGGTCCAGCGGGGCCGGGATCCCCGCGACTTCACGCTGATCGCCTTTGGGGGGAGCGGTCCGGTCCATGCGATGGGGATCGCCAGGGAGTTGGGGATCCGCCGGGTGATAGTGCCTCCCCAGCCCGGGGTGTTCTCCGCAGTCGGATTGCTGGAGGCCCGGCTGGAATTCCATGCCAAGAAGACCTTCCTCCGGCGCACCGCCGAACTGTCCCGGCGGGAACTCCAATCGGAGATCCGGGAACTGGAGGCCCAGGCGCGGGAAGGAGTGGGACATGGGAGCCTTCATACCGTCTCCTTCGAATTCGAGCCCTGGGTGGAGATGCGATACGTCGGCCAGGGCTTCGAGCTACCCGTGAGACTTCCGGGGTTCACCGACGACTGGACGTCATGGGTGGAGGAACTGGACCGGGCGTTCGGCGAGCAGCACCTCAACACTTACGGCCATGTGACCAACAACGCAACGGAGATCGTGCAACTGCTGGTGGTGATACGCGAACAGAATCCGGTGGGCGTCCCGGTCGGCAGGCGCCCCGACTCGCAACCGGATGAGTCGAACAGGAGGGAAGTCTTCTTCGGCGGTGAGATCGGACTCCTGTCCACGCCGGTGCTCCGCCGCGGCGACCTCACGGCTACCCCCCGCCAGGCGCCGATGATCATTGAGGACTACGACGCCACCACGGTGGTGCCGCCCGGCTACCGGGTCTTCCGGGACCGGTCCCAGAGTGTGATCATCGAGGAGGACTCGACATGACCGCATCGGGTGGAGCAGCCGCCATAGAGCGGGAACTGATCCGCGAGGGTCTGGCGGCGATATGCGAGGAGATGGCGGTGAGCGTCCTGCGGACTTCCCATTCGGAGACGGTGAAGAGCGCCATGGACTTCTCCACCGCCCTGTGTGACGAGACCGGGCAGATAATCGCCCAGGGAGTCACGCTTCCCAACCAACTCGGCGCCCTCCCGGAGGCGGTGGCGGCGATTCTGAGGCGTTTTGAGGGAGATCTCCATCCGGGCGACGTGGCCATGGTCAACGATCCGTTCGACGGCGGCATGCACCTTCCCGACATCTTCGTCGTGCGCCCTGTTTTCTTCGCCTCCGAGTTCGTGGGACTGGTGGCGACGGTGGCCCACCACGCCGACCTGGGCGGGATGGTGGCCGGGAGCATGTCCCCCTATGCGGAGGAGTGCTTCCAGGAGGGCCTACGGATCCCGCCGGTGAAGCTGTATTCGCGGGGAAGGCGGGAGGAGGGAGTGTTCGCCCTGCTGGGCGCCAACACCCGGGTGCCGGACATCGTCCTGGGAGACTTCGACGCGCAACTGGTGGCTTGTGCGACCGGCGTCCAAGCCTTCCACCGGATGATCCGCCGGTACGGATTGGCGGAGTTCAGGGCCCACGTGGCGGCTCTGTTGGACTACACGGAGATGCTCACCCGCCAGGAGATCAGGACCTTCCCCGAGGGGACCTACTCGTACGTCGACTATCTGGACGACGACGGTGTCCGCGACGATCCGGTGCCCATCGTCGTCTCCATCGAGATACGCGACGGTGGAGTCACCCTCGACTTCACGGGGAGCTCACCCCAGGTCCGGTCCTCTCTGAACAACACCCTGTCGTTCACCCATTCGAACACCTACGCGGCGATGCGCGCCCTGCTGCGGTCCGACATTCCCAACAACGCCGGGTTCTTCCGGCCGATAACGGTCAAGGCGCCGCGGGGATGCATCCTCAACTGCGTCCTTCCGGCCGCCACCGGGACCCGCGGATTGACCGGTTTCAGGGTGATGGACGCCATCTTCGGCGCCCTGGCGCCCGCTCTCCCCGACCGGGTGATGGGCGCTTCCGACGGCGGGCTGTCGCTGGTGACGGTGGGAGGGGTGAGACCGGAGGGCGAGCGGTTCTCGGTGGTGGAACTGATCTCCGGGGCGTGGGGTGGCCAGGCTCTCCAGGACGGGGAGGACGGCGTGCCGAACGTGGGCGCCAATGTGAGCAACATCCCCGTCGAGATGCTCGAGTCGTCCCTTCCCGTGCGCGTCGATCGCTACGGCTACGTTCCCGACACGGGCGGCGCCGGCCTCCACCGGGGCGGCCTCTCACTCCAGCGCGAGTACACGTTCCTCCAGGAGTGCGACCTGAGCGTACGCTCCGACCGGGCAACCATCTATCCCTACGGGATCGGCGCCGGAAGGCCCGGAACCCCATCATTGAACCTTCTGGGTCCGGATGGCGAGGAGACGCGGATGCCGTCGAAGTTCTCCCAGCGGGTCACGGAAGGGATGCGCCTGATTCATCGCACCGCCGGCGCCGGCGGTTGGGGAGACCCGCTCTACCGGGACCCGGAGCAAGTCGCAACCGATGTTCACAACGGGATACTGTCAACCGAGCGGGCATTCGCCGAATACGGGGTGGTCCTGATGCCGGATACGGACGAAGTCGACCGGGAAGCCACCGAAACGGAACGGACGGCACGCCGCGCCACGTCTGAAGACGCCACGTCCACCCCGATCTCTCCATCGGCCCCGACACCGCTGGAGGACCGCATCAGCGACAAACTAAGAGCGTCTGGGAAGTTCTAGCCCCATCGTCGGGAAGGCGCAGGGACGACTTGTCCGCTCGCGAAATCATCAAACGGCGGGAACCCTTGCAGCGTCTGATAGGACACCTATAGTGTCGTACGGACGTCGGAGGGAGGACCGCTGATGCCTACGACCATTTCCCGGGAGGAAACGCGACGGGAGACAGCTTCTCCATGAGAATCGCGTACCAAGAGGCCATGATGAGTCGCAATATGAGTTAGTATGAGTCATTATTGAGTCATCACAGGAGTATGATTATGAACCAACTGACCGTGAGGGGATTCGGCGACGAACTGGGCTCAGCGGTGCGTCGTCTGGCAGCTCGGGAGAGAATCTCTCTGAACCAAGCTGCACTGAGACTGCTGCGGCGGGGCGCCGGACTGGCCGAAGGCGCCGACACGGCAGAAAGGGTGGGGTCTTCCCTGGATCACCTAATAGGCAACTGGACTCTGGAAGAGGCCGATGAGTTGGATGCCGCGCTGGAAGATTTCGAGACCATCGACGCGGATGCCTGGAAGTGAGGGTCCTGCTGGACTCCAACGCCTACTCCATGCTCATGCGGGGGCACGGGCAGGTCACCGAACTGGTTAGAAGGGCTGAGGAACTGTTGTTCTCCGCCGTTGTGGTCGGTGAGCTCCTTTACGGATTCCGGCGCGGATCCCGTTTCCAGCAAAACCTGGCCGACCTTCGCTCCGTCCTCGCCAGCCCGTATTCGTCGTTCGTGGAGGTGGGATCTGTAACAGCGGACCGCTACTCGCGGATCGCTGCATCCCTGCGGGCCAAGGGGCGTCCTATCCCTACCAACGATGTCTGGATAGCCGCCCACACGATGGAGACCGGCGCCGATCTCGTTTCGGCCGATCAACACTTCGGACACATCGACGGCATAGTCTGGATACCGATCCCCGCCACCTAACGCCTGCCCGACTAGCGCATGGGCAGAAGCTGTGCGGGGTTGTTGATGATGATCTGTCTGATCACCTCGTTCGAGATTCCCTTCTTGCGCATGAACGGAACGATGCTCTCGAGGATGTAGTAGTAGCCGTGGCCGCCGTAGCGGGTCAGCCGGTGTTTGGTGCAGATGTCCTGTGAGATGAGGAGACGAGAGGCCGTGTCGCCCTCCAGCAGTTTCACCATCCGGTCGAGGCGCTGGCCGTCGCTCGGCATGTCGAAGGGCGTCGCTCCGTAGAACGAGGACTCGTGACCGAAGAGGTCGAACTGGAGATAGCTTTCCAGGTCCAGCAACTCCCAGAGGATGCCGATGTCCTGCACCCGGAGATCGAGGTGTCCAAGCACCACCCGGCTCATGTCGGCGCCGGCTCCGATCAGGACTTCGGCCACCTCCATCGGGGACCTCTGATCCCGGCCGGTGTGGGTGGTGATCGCCACACCGGTCTCCTTCTGTACCTGGGCTGCGGCAGCCAGGACTCGTCTTTCTCGCTCATGCAACGGCCAGGTACAGGCGATCTTGATGACCCCTGCCTTGACCGACGTATCTTCCTGGCGACCCTGCCAGTCGTCATGACCCTCGGTGGTGATCTTGACGCCGTCCAGGACCTCCGAGCGCATCAGGTCCGCCAACTGTTCTTCGGTCATGTTGTGCATATAAGAAGGGTGGGTATGAGCGACGTAGAACCCGGTGGACATGATGATGTGGACACCGCTTGCGCGAGAGATCCGCGCCAGGCCGACCGGATCCCGACCTATGCCGGGAGGCGTGACCTCGACCACGGCGCCACCTCCCCACTCTCGATAGAGCCGCATCTCATCGATGGCCGTGGAGATGTCTCCCAGCAGGAGGTTGTCATGGTGGCGGAAGTAGTTCCGGCGGATCCAGGCCAGATTGTCAAGGCGGATCGGTTCGAATGCGCGGACCCTCTCGCTGGCGGTTCGGGGTGCCTCGAAGATGCCGGTGACGTCGCACAGGATGTGCTCGTGCATCATGGTCGCACCCAGCAGATGGGCGTCCACCTTCCCCAGTACGGTCTGGACCTGCCCGGATGGCGCCTGGCCTGGCGTTTCGCTCATCGTTTCTCTCAACCGGACGGAGCGAGGTGGCGCGCCACGTCCTCGAAGGCGGTCTGTATGCGTTCCATCTGCTGGTCATTGTGCACCGCCGAGGCGATGAGACGGATTCGCGAAGTCCCCGGAGGGACGTAGGGCGGGAGGACGGCCCGTACGAAGATGCCGTGGTGGATGAGTAGGTCCTCGGCCATCTGGGCCTTGGAGGCGTCGCCGAACATCACGGGGATTATCGGGTGGACCTTATCAGGCACGGAGAACCCGAGCCGGGTCAATGAAGAGTTGATCGTGACCGCGTTCTCCCAGAGCCGGTCCAAACGCTCCGGCTCGGACCGCATAACCCGTAGCGCCTCGAGCGCCGCCGCCGCGGCCACCGGAGAGGGGGCGGTCGTGAAAAGGAACGTGCGGCACACCTTGCTCAAGTAGCCGATCACGTCCGACGACCCGGTGGCGAAGGCGCCGACGCTGCCCAACGCCTTCCCGAGTGTTCCCACTATCACATCGGCTCGGTCAGCCCGTTGGTAATGGCCTGTCGAGCCCTTCCCGCCGGAGCCCAGGACGCCGGTGGCATGAGCGTCGTCCAAAACGAGCATGGCGTCATGCTTGTCGGCCAGGTCGGCTATCTCGTCCACCGGAGCGAGCGTGCCGTTCATCGAGAAGACACTGTCGGTTACCACCAGGCTCTTTCCGGAAGCCCCATCGAGTTGGTGACCCAGGTCCTCCGCGTCACAGTGCCGGTAGACCCTTATCTCGGCGCCGCTCAACCTGGCGCCGTCAATGATGCTGGCGTGATTGAGTTCGTCGCTGCACACGGTATCTCCCCTTCCGGGAAAAGCGGAGACAACCCCCAGGTTGGCCGCGTACCCGGATGCGAACAGGAGCGCTGATTCGGCTGCCTTCAGATCCGCCAGTTCCTCCTCGAGTTCTCGATGTATCGCGGTGTCCCCTCCAACGTGGCGGGACGCCCGGGCTCCCGCTCCGAAGGTCGTCAGGGCGGCCTGTGCGGCAGCGATGACCCTGGGATCGGAAGCCAGGCCGAGGTAATCGTTCAGCCCAAGGGCGATGTGGGTGCGTCCCGCATGGTGGATCTCGCCGGGCCGGACTACGTCGGAGGCGGGATCGGACGGCGGCCAGACGGCGGCCTGATCGGTAATGCGGTCCCGAATCATCTCACACCTTCCTTCGGCACAAATGGCATTTCCTCACCGCCTTCCTCCAGCAAGGGGGATCCTGATTGCTCATAGCGGCTCAACATCACCTTCGCAGCACCCGCCCGGGCCGGGTCCCCGAGAGCCTACCGGCCAGCATCACGGGCTTCCCGTTGACCAGCACGTGCTCCATTCCCTCAGCCAACACATTCGGCTCGTACCTGGTTGCCTTTTCGCGGAAAACCGCCGGGTCGAATACTGCGACGTCGGCGAAGGCCTTCGGTCTCAGCACGCCGCGGTCGGAGAGGCCGAGGCGGTCGGCCGGAAGGCCGGACAGTCGGCGTACCGCTTCGCTCGGTGAGAGGAATCCCTCCGGGCCGGCAGAGAAGTTGTAGAAGTAGGAGGCCCAGGTGTATGCACCGTGGAACGTACCTCCCGCAAGGGGACCGTCGGGCGCCATGGTGGTGGCGTCGGAGGCCGGCATAGCCAGCGGGTGGGCGAAAGCCCTCCGCTGCTGGTCGGCGCTGTGACAGTCGATCAGGACCATCAGGGAGCCCATGGTCTCGATCGCTCCCAGCAACAGGTCGTAGATGCAGTCCAGTGCCTCCTGTCCCCGCTCGGCGGCGATCGATCCGATCGACCGGCGGCCGTAGTCGGGATAGGCGTCATGGTCCAGCAATTCGATACGCTCCCAGTCGCCGCCTGCGCTGAGGATGCTTCGGAAGTCCTTCATCTCCCGGCGTGCGTCGCTGCTTCGGAGCACGGAAGCGAGTCCGTCGACACCGCCGGCCATCGCCCATGGGGGAAGCACCGAGTAGAGATAGGTGAACCCGAACAGGCGGGTGTGCACGTCGAATGCGATGTCCAGGCCCTCATGGCGGGCCTCGTCGACCATTTCCAGGCATTGTTCCATCTCGGCGTCGCCGCTTCGGGGAACCAGGTGGGAGACCTGGAGCCTCACCCCGGCGGCCCTGGCGGTCCTGATCGCCTCGGCCACCCCCTCGGGCGCGCCGGCGTCACGGTAGCGGGCATGGCAGACGTACAGGTCGTCCCGCTCGGCGAGCGGAGCGCACAGCTTGGTGACCTCCGACTCGGAAGCGCCGGCCTCGGTTGCGTACTCGAGGCCGGTCGAGAGGCCCCAAGCGCCCTCTTCCAGCGCGGTGGCGAGAAGTCGGGCCATGCGGTCCAGCTCCCCTTCCGTTGACAGCCGGTCGGTCAGGCCCACTTCGGCCAGGCGGAGTTGACCATGGGGGACCATGCTCATGACGTTCAGGGCCGGCTCCGCCTGCTCGAGCCGGGAGAAGTAGCCCGAGGCGGAGTCCCAATCGAGGGGGACCGACTCCGAGTAGCCGTATATCGCCTTCAGGGCGAGTTCGCGGTCCCGGATGGGAAAGCATCCATGGCCGCAGTTGCCGACCACCTCCGTGGTGACTCCCTGGTGGATGGCGCTGACTGCCCGGGGGTCGGCCAGGAGGGTGTAGTCGGAATGGCTGTGGATGTCGATGAATCCCGGCGTCACGAACAGTCCCGTGGCGTCCAGTTCCTCACCCTGGCGTGAATCCAGGTCCCCTATCGCGGCGATACGTTCGCCAACGATGCCTACATCGGCCCGCCGGGGATCACCGCCGGTTCCGTCCAGTACGGTGCCGCCCCGAATGATGTAGTCAAACATGTCCCGGTGAATGCCTTCGAGTCAAGTCTTCAAGTGGCCGGTCTTGCAACTGATAACGGCGCTGTCATGTAGGTGGGAGGCGCCGAATCGTCGTCGGGTAAGGGGCAAAAATATCGCTCCACCCCCTGACCGCGGCAGGGGTGCGTGGCTACCATGGCTGATATATGTTACACAATGCATATTGTGCAACAGGCAGGAGCGCCGGCTTCCGCTGACCATCGCTGCTGCTCTCCATAAAGACCATTGGAGTGACATATCGAGCAGTGTCACGTCCGATAGGAAGGATTGAACAGATGCCTAAGAAATACTTACGAAGTCTCGTAGCTGTCATCATCGCTCTCGCCATGGTGGCGGCAGCCTGCGGTGAGGATGAGCCCGCAGAGACCACGGCGGCGCCAACCACAACCGCCGCTCCGACTACCACCGCGGCTCCCGAGGAAGAGCCGATTCGTATCGGGCTGGTCATTCCCGACTTCACCCAGAACGAGCTGATCCTTGCCCTGAAGACCGGCGCGGACGACGCCGCTGCCGACTACGGCGTGGAACTGTTGGTGACAGGTAGCGGTAGCGCCCAGGATCTGGTGGCAGCCGTCGAGAACTACGCGGCTGCAGGTGTTGACGTGATCGTCTATGACACGATCGACGCCCAGGCCCTGGCGCCTGCGATTCTCGCCTTGAACGACGCCGGCATTCCGGTGGTCTGCACGGTTGCCTGTGCTTCCGAGGGCGTCAGCGCCATCGAGATCGGCTACGACTACCGGACCGACATGGGACGGCCGCTCGGTGATTGGCTGGCCGCTTACGAGCCGGCGCCGAAGAAACTCGCCTTCATCGACTCCAACCAGGCCGATGAATCGATCGCTGCCATCTACGCCGGAATCGAAGACGGCCTGGAAGCCGGTGGACTGACTGACGTCGAGAGGGTTGTATCCCCACCCACCAACTGGGACCGGGCGGCAGGCCTCGACGCGGCAAGGTCACTGCTGACCGCCCACCCGGATGTGGACATCATCGTGGGCTTGCATGACCTCCTGGCCGGGGCGACCCTGACCGCCATGGAGGAGCTGGGTTACAAGGAGACCACTTTGACCGGTCTCGGCGGCACCTGCGAAGGCCTCATGAACATTCTTGAGGGCCGCCAGGCGCTCACCGTGATCCAACCGCTCTATCCGGCCGGCTACCTGGCCGTTGAAGCGGCCGTCAAGATCGCCCAGGGAGAAACCATGACAGAGGACTTCATCCCGATCGGCATGGTGGTGGTCGACAAGGCGTTCGCCGAAGGCGTGCTGGACGGTTCGGAAGAGCCCGTGCAGAGCGGTGTTGACCTCAAGACAGCACTGGACGCCGCAGCGGCTGGTTGCTAAACACCGACAACTTCTAACCCATTAGGTGACGATGGCTCCCTCCTGCCAATCCAAGAGATGCGGCGGGAGGGAGCCATCGGCCTGATCCTGGGCTCGTTAGAGTCCGCATAGGGACAAAGAGCGGCTTGAAAGAAGTGTGAGTTTCGTGGTTGACTCGAATCAGGCGCAAGCGAGCGAGGGGCCCGCAAGGGTGCGACGTGGCTTGATCAGATACCGGCAACTGTGGGCGTTGTTGATTGCGGTTCTGCTCCTTTGGACTTACCTGAGCTTTGCCAGCCCCTACTTCATGACCGTGCAGAACCTGACCAACATCGCTTTGCAGAGTTCGGTGGTGGGGATCATGGCGGTCGGGTTCACCATCCTGCTGATCGGCGGAGAGATCGACCTGGCGATCGGCTCCACCCAGGCCCTGGCCGGAACCATGGCCGCACTGCTCATCATCCAACGCGAACTGCCGATCTGGGCCGGGGTACTGATAGTGCTGGGCATGGGCCTGATCGTCGGGAACGTGAACGGGTACTTCTCCCTGTTCACAAAGGTCCCGTCGTTCATCGTCACGCTGGCCATGCTGGGGGTCCTCCAGGGCCTTGCCTTCGTGATGACCAGCGGACAGACGATCGGTGGGTTCCCGGAAGCCTTCAAAGTCCTGGGTCACGGCAAGGTGGGGGTGATCCCGCTACCGGTGATCATCTTCTTTTCGGTCACCGTGGTCGTGCAACTGGTGCTGAGCCACACACGATACGGCGTGGAACTGTACGCCACCGGTGGCAATCGGGAGGCGGCGGAACTGGTGGGCATAAGCGTCAGGAGGGTCTTGATGCTGGCCTTCATCGCCAGTTCGATGCTGTGCACCCTGGCGGGGCTGGTGCTGAGCGCCCGGCTGAACGCCGGCCACGGCTCCTTCGGATCGGAGTCGCTGCTCGATGCGGTGGCGGCGGTGATCATCGGGGGGACATCGCTGAACGGCGGCGCCGGCAATACGTTCGGGACGCTTCTGGGGATCATCCTGATAAGCACCATCAAGAACGGCCTGATCCTGCTGGGGGTGGATCCGTTCTGGCAGCAGGTGGCGGTCGGCGCCCTGATCCTGGCAGCAGTCCTGGTGGACAAGACCATCAAGGGCGAACTGGCGCCGGGAGACCTCCTGCCCAGGTTGGTGAGACGATGACTGTGTCCGCTCCCCCGGGCATGAGCGGGCCCAACGGGAACGGCGCCCTCGACCGGATTCCCGGGCCGGTGATGATGGCCAGGGGCGTCCACAAGTCCTTCGGCCAGGTACGCGCCCTGATCGACGCCACGTTTCAGGTCGACGAGGGAGAGACCGTGGCGATAGTGGGTGACAACGGCGCCGGCAAGTCGACGCTGGTCAAGATCCTGACCGGCGCCATACAACCGGATACCGGCTCCCTCGAACTGGACGGTACGGAGGTGAGTTTCCGAACCACCCGGGACTCTTTGCAACTGGGGGTGACGGCGGTCTATCAGAACCTGGCGCTGGCCGACAACATGACCGTGGCCGAAAACGTGTTCCTGGGCCGGGTGCCTACCCGATGGCTCAGGGTGGACCGCCGGAGGATGGAAAAGGAGTCGGCGGAACTCCTCGACTCCCTGGCGATCAACGTGCCCGACGTCAGAGCACGGACGGCATTGCTGTCGGGTGGACAGCGTCAGGCGGTGGCGATCGCCCGGGCCTTCCGGTCCGGCCGGAGGCTGATGATCCTGGACGAGCCGACCGCAGCCCTGGGAGTCCAGGAGGGCCAGAAGGTCTTGGACATCATCGAAGGGCTCAAGGGACAGAGGGTCTCGATCATCGTGGTCAGTCACAACCTCGACCACGTGTTCCGGGTGGCTGATCGAATCGTGGTGATGAGGGGAGGCCGGATTGTGGGTTCACGCCGAAAGGAAGAAACGACCACCGCCGACATCGTCCATCTGATAGTGGGAACCCGGGAGTGAGGCGGTCGATGTCGGTGGTAAGGAACGGTTGGGAGAGAAAATGACTCGAATGGAACGCAACCGCCGGACCGTCCGGCCTCCCTCGGCTGGAGACATAGAGGAGACGGCGGCTCACGACGGGATCGAGCTCGCCGGAGGGGAAGCCGAGGAACTCTCCGGCATAGTCACCGCCCTGGTGATGGCCGCCGGAGACGCCGACCGCTTCAACCCGCCGGAAGTCCCCACCTTCCAGACTTCGCGTGATCCCGGTCGACGGCCTTCGGTGACCGACGACCCCCTGAACGCCTTCATCCGGATGTGCGACGTGCAGGGCGCCGACCAGGGTCCCCTTTCGGGTTGGCGGCTGGGCGTGAAGGACAACATCGCAGTGGCCGGGGTGCCGATGACCAACGGGTCCGTCTTCCCTCCGTTCGTCCCCACGCTGGACTCGGTCGTCGTCGAGAGGATGCTCAAAGCCGGGGGATCGATCGTGGGCACACTCAACATGGACGACCACGGCGGCGGAGCCACCGGGGTGATGAGCGCTTTCGGCCCGGCCCGCAACCCGCTCGACCCGTCGCGGACCGCGGGGGGTTCGTCGGGGGGTGCGGGGTCAGCGGTGGCGTCAGGAGCCGTCGACGGCGCTCTGGGAGTGGACCAGGGCGGAAGCGGCCGGATACCCGCGGCATGCTGTGGAGTGGCGACGGTCAAGGCCACCCACGGCCTCATTCCCACCTTCGGTGTGACCCCGATCGACCACAGCATCGACTACGTGACACCACTTGCCCGCTCGGTTAGGGAAGTCGCCATCCTGCTGGAGGTGATCGCCGGCGAGGACTGGCGCGATCCCCAGGGGATCCACATTCCCATCGAGATCCCCGAGTACCGGCGCGCCGAAGGAGAAGGCGTCGCCGGTCTTCGGATCGGGTTGATCGACGAAAGCGTCACGGGCGTCGACTGCGAGCCGGTGGTGGTCGAAACGATCAATGACGCGGTGGGGGCACTGGAGCAGGCCGGCGCCGAGGTTGAGAGGATCTCCTTCCGGGAGTGGAGCGAGGCCTCCAGCATATTCGGGCCCTACGTGGCCCACCTGGTTGGCAACATGCTGAGGACCGAGGGGGGCAGCCACGGTCACATGGGATACATCGACGTCGACCGGATGCATGCCTTCGCCACCAGCCGGCGCGCCCAGTCCCGCGAGCTGAACCCCTACGTCAAGTGCTGGACCATCGCCAGCCGGTACCTGATGGAGCGGTACATGAACGTCCCGTTCGGCCGCTTGCACAATGCGCGGCTCGAGTCGCGGCGGCGCATAAGCGAACTGCTGGGCACATGGGACCTGCTGATCACGCCCACCATCCCGTTCACTGCGCCGAAACTGCCCGAGGCCCCCACACCGATCGCCGACCTCCTGGCGGACTCCAAAGCCAGTGTGGCGTTCAACACATCGCCGCTCAACATGTCGGGGCATCCGGCCATGGCGGTGCCCGGTTTGTATGACTCCGACGGTCTGCCCGCCTCGGTACAGATCGTCGCCGCTCACTTCGACGAATTCACCGCCTTCCGGGCGGCCTTCGTACTCGAGGAGTACTTTGCCGGGCGGAAGCCCGAGTCGGCCTGAGACATGACCTTCCGGGGGCCTTTGGAGAGGCGGGCCCTCGAGTATCTGTGGATTCACGAGAGTCCGCGCTCCGAACTGGTGGACCACGACATGCTGAGGGTGTTCGACCGGGGTGAGGGAGCATGGCTCTGGGACACCCGGGGCGATCGCTACTTCGACCTCTGCTCGTCGATGTGGCAGACGCCTCTCGGGCATGGTCGATCCGACATCACCGCGGCAATGGCCGAACAGGCCCGCAACGTAGCCACCGCCGGGCCGATCTTCTTCACCACCCGGGGAGCGGTGGAACTGGCCGAGCGGCTGGCGGCGTCGGCGCCGGGGGATCTTCAACACTCGTTTCTCACCAGTTCCGGCTCGGAGGCCACCGAGACCGCCATCAAACTGGCCCGCCAGTATCACCGCATACGGGGCGATCACCATCGCTACAAGGTCATATCCCGCTATGGCTCGTATCACGGGGCCGGAGCGGGAGGCCTGGCCATGTCGGGCCGTCGACACCGCGACTCCATGTACTACCCGTTGATGCCGGGAGGAGTGCACGTCATGCCCCCGACGGGGACCTCCGACCTCCAATATGCCGAACAGATCCGGGAAGTGATCGAACTGGAGGGACCCGAGACGGTGGCGGCGGTTATCGGAGAACCGGTGGCGATCACCGAGTTCCGGATCCCGGATGAGACCTACTGGCCCCGGGTGAGAGAGATATGTGACTCCTACGGCGTCTTGCTGATAGCCGACGAGACGCTGGTGGGGTGCTGTCGGAGCGGGCGGATGTGGGCGATCGAACACTGGAACGTGGTGCCGGATGTGATGGTGGTGGCCAAGGCCTTGAGCGGCGGATACGCTCCGGTGGCCGCCATGATCGTCCGAGAGCACATCTTCTCGGCGTTCGGCCGTGACACGGGCTCTCCCTCGGTCCAGAGCTACGGGGGCCACGGCGCAAGCGCCGCGGCGGCCGCCAAGGCGATGGAGATCTATGTGACAGAGCGCATGGACCTGGTCGCCGAGAGCCTGGGCGCGGACCTGTATGGAATGTTGAGCGAAGCCGGAGTCAGGGAGTTTCCGGTCGTGGGAGATGTACGGCGGTTCGGCCTGTGGATCGGGATCGAACTTGTCAACCCGGTGACCGGCGAGTCCTACGCCACCGGGATTAAGGGCAGGTACGAGGTGGCCAAAGAACTCAGCCGGCGGTTGTTGAGACTCGGCTGCGCGGCGGCTCGGATGTCGGAGGGGATCCTGCACGTGGCCCCTCCGTATGTGTCAACCTCAGAGGACCTCGACTTCGTCGCCGAATCGGTGTTTTCCGTCTTAGGCGAGATGTCCGATATGCTATCTCAAGGCTGAGAGACGACTCGACGAAAGGGGCGACGAGGTTGCAGCACAACTGGACCATAGAACAGCGGATTACCAAGGAGCTTCGAGACCTCATAGTGGCAGGGGAACTCGAACCGGGCGTCCGGGTCCGCTATCGGGATCTTGCCGAGCAGTTCGGGGTCAGTGTTACGCCGGTTCGCGCCGCGGTGCGGGAACTGGCGCACGAGGGGTTGATCGACGCCCGCCCCAACTCCGCCAACTACGTGTCTCCGCTGTCACTCGATGAGATCGAACAGCTGTACCTGGCCAGGATGGGGTTTGAATCGTGGCTGGCCCGCCTGGGGGCTCCCCGCCTGTCGAGCCAGGGCTTGAGCGTGATGGAGGAGAGGCTCCAGAGGTTCCAGGCGGCCGCCGAGCAAAGCAAAACCGAATGCCTGATGGACATCGCCTGGGAGATGCGGTCGGTCTGTTACGAGGCCGCCGATCGTCCCAGCCTGCTGCAAAAGGCGGCGGACCTTTACGATCGCTCCCGCCGTTACACCCATCGGACACTGATGGTTGCTTCCCGACGCCAAAGGTCGGCAGTCGTGGCGAAGGCCTTTTACGGCGCCTGCCTGGAGCGCGACGGCAGTCTGGCTGCGGAGACCATCCGGGGGGCACTTGAGGTGACCTTCCAAGATCTCCTCAGCATGATCGACCCGGCGGAAAACGGGCAACTGGCCTCCTAGACGGTCGGCTGCGATACCGGCCTCCGGGCCGGGGCCCCGTGGCGGGGAACCTACTCGGGAGCCCTGCCCACTTCGGCGCCCATCATGTGCTCCAAGGCCTTGACCAGGGCGTGCTGACCCTCCGATCCCAGACCCCGGTGCTGCAGCGACCGGTAGAGCTGGAACACCAGACCAGTGGTCGGCAGGGGAACGCCCAACTCGTCCCCCGCCTCCAGGACCAGGCGGATGTCCTTCTGCTGAAGGTCGATGGTGAATCCCGGGCGCCAGTCCCGAACGATCATCTGCGGTCCCCGGTTGGCCAGCATCCACGAGTTGGCCGCACCACCGGTCAGAGCCGACAGGGCTGTCTCCAGGTCCAGCCCGCCCGCGTCGGCCAGCAGCAACGCCTCACACGCCGCTTGCATGTTCACCACCACCAGCACCTGGTTCACCAGCTTCACCATCTGTCCCGACCCCACCGGACCGACATGGGTGATGGTTTTTCCCATCGCATCCAGATAGGGGCGCACCCTATCCAGATCGGAGGCGTCGCCTCCCACCATGATCGACAGGGTCCCAAGCTCCGCTCCTTCGCTTCCGCCGCTCACCGGACCGTCCAGCCAGGAGCCTCCCGCCTCGGAGGCCAGACCTGCCAGACGCCGGGTCTCTGACGGGCTGATGGTGGAGTGGTCGACAACCAACGAACCCGGGGACAGCCCGGCCAGGATCCCGTCGGGCCCTTCGGTGACAGCTACCACGTCGGGAGTGTCGGCAACGCAGATCAACACCACGGTGGATTGTTCCGCCACTTCCCGGGGCGACCCCGCCGGCGAGGCGCCCAGGTCGGTCACCGGCGCCATCTTGGAAGCGGTGCGGTTCCACACCGTCACCTCGAAGCCGGCGCGCACCAGGTTGGCGGCCATCCCTCCCCCCATGATCCCCAGCCCGATGAATCCAAGCTTCTCACTCACTCGATCTCCTTTCTCTCCCATCACAACCGGCGCCTGTCCACCCTCCAGGTTCGGGCAGGCGCCGAAGCAACTCTTCTATCAGGCTTTCCCTTTCGAGGGTACCAACCCGGGGCCGCCCCCTGCACGGAAGGAGGACCCCCTCTTCCACCCGGCAGGGAGGTCCGGTCAGTAGATGCCGGGAAAGATCCGGTACTTGACCCGTTCCTGGTACTCGGCCCACTTCTCGGGGCCGTACTTCTCGGCGCAGAACCGTTCATCGTAGATTTGACGCGTCGTGAAGAACGAGACTATGAAGATGAAGTAGGTCCAGGCCCAGAGATTGCCGATGTAGCCGAACACCAGGGAGATCGAGAGGGCCAGGAACCCCTCGCCCAGGTAATTGAAGTGCCGGGCGACGCCCCAGAAACCGCTGCACAGGATCTTGCGGTCGCCCGCCTTGATGTGCACCGGGTCGATGAGCCCCAGGAACTTGCGGTCGGGCCACCGCTTGAACGTGTACTTCTGCAGATTGGCGCCCCGGCCGATCGCCCATCCCCCCAGGAACAGCACGGGCGTTCCGATCAACCAGACATACCTGAACGGCCCCGAGAACCCGGGGTCCGGGTGGACGGCCATGCCCCATAGGGGAAGGATGTACAGCCACCCGTAGACGATGAGCCCACCCCACATCAGCTTGAAACCGAGATTCTCGTGGATGAGGTCGTAGGTGTAAAGCTGGACTCGCTCGAAGACGAAGTAGTCCATGATGTAGAAGGTGAAGAACGCCGCATACAGGAAGACGCCGGGATTGGAGTCCTCACCGAATAGCTCGTAGTGATAAGCGGCTCCCGACAGGGCGTTCAATGCGAACATCGCCCCGCCGACCACGTACAGGTACATCTTGACGTCGACCCCGAGGAACGACACCTCCCGGGCACGGCCCTCCCACAGCGCCAGCCACGTGTTCTCGTTCTCGCCCTTCGGCTGGCTGAACACCACCGCCAGGGTGAGGATCACGGCCAGGACGGTCCCGCCGGCCACGGCGTAGACCGAGGACCGGTAGAACCAGGCTCGCTCCATCCCGGTGAGTTCGAAGGCCCAAACGACCAGCACCACCACGTAGACCAAGAGACCGTTCAGCCGGTAGCGGCGAGGTTCGCCGGTCGCCGGATCGGTGACGTAGCCGGGCACCCTTCGGGCCGGCAGTATCAGCTGCAACAGGAAGAACACTGCGAAAACCACCAGCGGGGTGAGGAACCCCGCGATCGCCTCCGAGCCGGAGAGTTCGAAAAGGTGGTCGATGCCGAGCCATTCAATCACGACGGGTTACTCCTTCCTGGGGTGGAGCGATCTCCCCGATGATCGCATCCGTCGGCTTGCCGGTGGAGGGTGGCGCCTGCAGAATCGACGATGGCGGTCACCTATCCCCTTGGCTACCACCATACCGCCGGCCCATAGCCTCACCAAGGAATTGCCTCGACTTCACCGGCGCCGTGGGTCCAAGATAAAGGGAGTGTCCTGGCGGGCGCCTCACACCCGCCCGTGGCGGCCGCAAAGGCGCCGACAGGTTAGGGGGCCGAACGCCGGAGCCTGTCCTCTAGGCCTGGTAGAGCAGTATCAGGTTTCCACAAGTGTCGTCAAGGACGGCTTGGATAACCTGCCCTGCGCGTGTTGGTTCCCCTTTGAATGACACTCCTAGGGCTGTCAATCGGTCGTACTCTGCCTGGATGTCATCTACAGCAAACGCCGCTCCGGGTATGCCCTGTTGGAAGATTCCCTCCTGGTAGGTCTTGGCAACCGGGTTGTCGTTTGGTTCGAGAAGCAACTCGACGTCATCGGGTCCTTCGGGGGAGACGACAGTCAGCCACTTGAACTCCCCCACCGGGAAGTCATGTTTCTTGACAAAACCGAGGATCTCGGTGTAGAACCTGAGGGCTTTGTCCTGATCCTCCACGAACACGCTTGTGAGGTTGATCTTCAATTGAATCCCCTGCTTTCTTCGTCTCGCCGGAACTGTCGAGGATGGCGTTTCGGCAATGATAATCCACCCCCGGGATGACCGGCCTGCCGGTCTGTTTGCCGCCGAAACCTTGATCGTTAGTGTGGCTGCTGTGCAAGCTGGAGAATTGACTTAGATGAGCGAGAGACGAACGATCGGGGCCATCGACCAGGGCACCACCAGCACCCGGTTCATGATCTTCGATCACTCGGGGGCGGTGGTCGCCTCTGCGCAGCGGGAATTCCGCCAGATCCTGCCCAAGCCGGGATGGGTCGAGCACGACCCGATGGAGATCCTCGATACCACGGAGGGAGTGGTCGACGAGGCACTCCGATCCGCGGGGTTAGGGGTCGAGGACCTGGTTGCGGTCGGGATCGCCAACCAGCGGGAGACCACTGTCGTCTGGGACCCCACTTCCGGCAGGCCGGTGGCCAACGCCATCGTCTGGCAGGACACGAGGACCGACCGGATCTGTAAGAGACTGGCCCGGGAAGGCGGTATCGACCGGTTCCGGGACCGGACCGGCCTTCCCCTGGCCACGTACTTCAGCGGCCCGAAGGCTGCCTGGATCCTGGAAGGGGTGGATCGCGCGGCCGAGAAGGCGGCTTCGGGCCAAGCTGTCATGGGCACGGTCGACTCGTGGCTGGTCTGGAACCTCACAGGTGGAGTCGACGGGGGGAGGCACATCACCGACGTCACCAACGCCTCGCGGACCCTGCTGATGGATCTCGACGACCTCGACTGGAGTGATGACCTGCTCGGGGCCATGGGAATTCCCCGCTCGATGATGGCCGAGGTCCTCCCCTCCATCGGTCGCGTGGGTACCGGGTCCGGCGTTCTCGAGGGCGTTCCGATCTCGGCCATCCTGGGAGACCAGCAGGCAGCGCTGTTCGGCCAGACATGCTTCCAACCCGGCGAGGCCAAGAACACCTACGGCACAGGGTGCTTTCTGCTCATGAACACGGGCCCTCGAAAGGTGCCTTCGACCCATGGCTTACTGACCACGGTCGGATACCAGATCTGCGGATCCGATCCGGTCTATGCGCTGGAAGGGTCGGTGGCGGTCACCGGGTCCCTGATCCAGTGGCTCCGTGACAACCTGGGGATGATCTCCACCGCGCCGGAGGTGGAAGCACTGGCCGCCTCGGTCCCCGACAACGGCGATGTCTACTTCGTTCCGGCCTTCTCGGGCCTCTTCGCTCCGCATTGGAGGACGGATGCCCGGGGCGTCATCACTGGCCTGACCCGGTACTCCAACAAGGGTCACATAGCCCGGGCCGCCTTGGAGGCCACCGCCTACCAGACCCGGGAGGTCCTCGAGGCCATGCGGGCCGACTCCGGCGTGGCGCTGACCGAGTTGCGAGTGGACGGGGGCATGGTGGGCAATGATCTTCTAATGCAGTTCCAGTCGGACATCCTCGACGTCGAGGTGGTGTGCCCGCGGGTGAGCGAGACCACCGCGCTGGGCGCCGCTTACGGCGCCGGGCTTGCAGAGGGATTCTGGGCCGGCCTGGATGATCTGCGCCGCAACTGGCAGGAAGACCGGCGCTGGTCACCGCAGGTGCCGGAAGAGGCCCGGGAGGCCCGGTACGCCCGGTGGCAGAAAGCCGTGACCCGGTCTCTGGACTGGGTGGGCGACGTCTCATCGGGGTAGGCGCGTAGGCTCGCCGCCAGCACCTCGCGGGCGGGTTGCGTTGGAGCTGAATTGCCGCCGTCCAACACGACCTCGGGTACTCTTCGGTCGATATGTGCCACCCGGAGCCGAACAGGAGGCGGTCGCGCCGCATACTCAGAAGTAGAAGGGCGCTGGCCGCCATCCTGGCGTTGTCCATCGTCCTGGCCGGCTGCGGCGGGTCAACCGAGGAGCCAACCAGCGCCGAGGTCCCTGAAACGACCGCGCCGACCACGACATCGGCGCCCACGACAACCACCACCGAACCACCCCCGGTGGACACCGCCCCCGCCGAAGAAGCCGCCGAAGAAGCCGCCTCCACCTCCGACGAGCCGGTGGACATGGTGGTGCACCTCCGCGAGAAGACCATGCACCTGTGGGACGTCTACAACACCCACGACCCCGACGCACTCAAGATCTTCTACTCGGACAGCTATTGGGAAGAGGAAAAGGAAAGCCTCAGGGCAAACATGCAGCCCTTCATAAACCAGAACTTGACCTTTACCGCGGAAGAGACCTCTCCGCCCACCGAGATCGCCCCGGGCAAGTGGGAGACCAAGCACACCGCCCGCTTCCCGGGAGGGCTTGTGAACATGGTGTTCATCTACGAAGAGTTCGACGGAACCTGGCTCCTCACCTTCGCAAAACCCCAGTAGACCTCACAACGGCTCAACCGTGCGTTCGGGGCTCATATGCCTTTGCGATTGGCGTTTCGGATCTGACCGGCGCAACTTGGGCAAAACGGCCCGGGAGGGCAGGTTCGGTATGATCTCCTAGCCGAGCCGATCGTAGGAGTACCGTGCCTCTGGACTTTCCCGACATCTCGAAGAACCTGTTCG
The DNA here is from genome assembly GCA_028819345.1 of bacterium. Taxonomy (GTDB): domain Bacteria; phylum Actinomycetota; class Acidimicrobiia; order Spongiisociales; family ZC4RG35; genus Bin76. The sequence continues at coordinate 37,709 of JAPPLW010000059.1, forward strand.
ACCTGAGGGGCTATTGCAGCGTGGTGACCGGAGCCGGGCAGGGGATCGGCCTGGCACTCTCGAAGGGCTTGGCGAATGCCGGGAGCGACCTGGTGCTGGTGGACATGAACCCAGAGACCCTGGAGAACGCCGCCGGTGAGATAGCCGATGTCGGCCGCAACGTGTCAACCGTCCATGCCGACGTGACCGCCGAGGACACACCCGAGCGGATCGTTCAGGCTGCTTTGGGGCTGAACGAACGGATCGACGTGCTGGTAAACAACGCCGGTGTCATGGGGTACTCGGACATGCTGGACGTCACCGACGAGGGGTGGGACCGCATGTACGGGATAAACCTGCGCGCTCCCATGCGGATCATGCGGACGGTACTCCAGGAGATGAGCCGGGCGGGCCGGGGAAGCGTGATCAACATCGGCAGTTCCTGGTCGTCACGGGCCTCGATCTTCAACCAGGACGGAGGCGGGGTCGACTACTGCTCGGCCAAGGCCGCACTTCAGGCTCTCAGCCGGGCGGCCGCCCAGGACGTGGCGCCCTACGGGGTCCGGGTGAACGCCATCGCCCCCGGAGCGGTGGACACGCCCATGCACGCACACCATCGCGAGTACCTGTTCTCGTATGAGAAGTACATCCCGATCGGGCGCATGCAGGTGGCAGAAGACCTGGTGGGGCCGGTGATCTTCCTGGCCTCGGACGCCGGCGCCTACGTGACGGGCCAGACCATCCACGTCAACGGCGGCATCCTGATGGTCGACTGATATTCTCTGCGGTTGGTACCCATAACCGACCAGGAGGATTGAATGTTCACCCGCGATCAGGTGTGGCAGAGGCTGCAAGCCACCCTCGCCGAGGGCAGACCGGTCATCGGAGCGGGCGCCGGGACCGGCATTTCGGCAAAATTCGCCGAGCGGGGCGGGGCGGACCTGATCCTCATCTACAACTCGGGCCGGTACCGGATGGGAGGTCACGGATCGAATGCGGGGTTGATGCCCATCGGTGACGCCAACGCCATCGTGATGGAGATGGGCGAGAGGGAAGTCCTGCCGGTGGTGGAGAACACGCCGGTGATAGCGGGGGTGAACGGGACCGACCCCACCCGGGTGATGGACCGCTTCCTGGGACAGGTGGAGGCGATGGGCTTCTCGGGCGTCATCAACTTCCCTTCCGTGGGCTACATCGACGGGCGGTGGCGCCAGAGCCTGGAAGCCACCGGGTTCGGCTACTACCGGGAGGTGGAGATGATCCGCAAGGCCTCGGAGCGGGGACTGTTCAGCCTGGCCTACTGCTACGACCCGAAGGAGGCGCCGATGATGGCCGAGGCGGGAGTGGACGTGATGGTCGCCCACCTGGGCTTGACCACCGGCGGAAGCATCGGCGCCGACGATTCCTTCACCACTTCTCTGGATGCCTGCGTGGAGCAGGCGATCGAGACCCGGGAGTTGTCGGAGGCGGTGAACCCCGACATCCTGGTGGTGCTGCACGGCGGTCCCCTGGAGAACCCCGGACAGGTAGACATGGTGATGCGCGCCTCCGGTTGCCCCGGCTTCATCGGCGCCAGCACCATGGAGCGCCTGCCCACCGAGGTTGCCATCGAGAACACGGTGCGAGGCTTCAAGGACATCGTCCTCTGAGAGAGGTGTCTATCCACCGGCTCGCCTTCACCTCCCAAACCGGTCCGCAATGAGTCGGGTGGTGGTGGCCGGCGCCTTCGACACGAAGGCGGAGCCACTCGGGTTGCTGGTGGAGACGCTCACCGGTATGGGGTCTCCTCCCATCACCATCGACACGGGAGTATTCGGCGGCGACCACGGCTGTCACCATCCGGCCGGGGCCGTGGCCGAGGCGGCCGGGTACTCGCTGGGACAGGTGCCTTCTCTCGGTCAAGCCGAGGCGGTCTCGGCGATGGCCAGGGGAGCCTCGGTGATCCTCGGAGAACTGGTTGCAGACGGGAAGGTGGGCGCTCTGGTCTGTCTGGGCGGGTCCAACGCCTCGGTGCTCTTCACCCACCTGGCGCCGGTCGTGCCGCTCGGGGTCCCCAAGGTCCTGATGGCCACCTCGGTGGCCGGGGAGACCCGGCCGCTGGTCGACGGCCGCGACGTGACGATGATCTACCCGATCGTGGACATCGAGGGCGACAACAGCATCCTCCGGGCCATGATCGCAAGGCTGGCGCGGGTGACGGTGGCCCTGTTGGGATCGGGGCCTTTGAGCGATCCGGAAGGTCCGGCCGAGTCGGTGGGGATGACGATGTACGGCCTTACCAACCCCTGCGTGACCCACTGCCGGTCGTTGCTCTCTTCGGCCGGCCTCGAATCGGTGGTGTTTCACGCCAACGGGACGGGCGGGCGGACTTTCGAGTCGTTCATCTCCCAGGGGCTCGTCTCCTCGGTGATCGACATCACCATCTCCGAGATCACCGACGAACTGTTCGGCGGCCTCTGGCCTGCGGGTCCGGAGCGGCTCCGGACCGCCGCACGGATGGGAGTCCCCCAGGTGGTGGCGCCCGGGGCGATCGACATGATCTGTGTCGGCCCCCTCTCCACTGTGCCGGAGACATTCCGCAGCCGAGCCGTCCAGTCTCACAACGAACTGGTGACCCTGGTGCGGACCACCCCGGAGGAGAACTACCGGATGGGTCGGACGGTGGCCGAACGCCTGGGAACGCCGCAGGCCAGGACGGTGGTGCTGGTGCCCTTGAGAGGGTTCTCCGGGCTGGACGTCGAAGGGGGTCCGTTCCACGACCCCGCGGCGGTGGACGCCTTTCTGGAGGGGGTGAATTCCGGTGTGGCGCCGTCGGTGTCGGTGGTGGGAGTGGACCACCATATCAACGACCGCGAGTTCGCCGAGGCGCTGGTGGGCGAATCCGTCTCGCCGTTCGCCACCTTGAGGTAGGAAACGGGTCATGGCGTTCGAGAACCTGCTGCGGCCGGCATACATCAACCGGATGTACATGCGCAACCGTCTGATCGTCGGACCGATGGAGAAGTCCCTGGCCAACCTGGACGGCAGTCTCAACCAGCGCTACATCGCCTATGCGCGTCGGCGGGCCATGGGCGGGGCGGCGCTGATCCAGCTCGAGTCGACCTACGTCTCACCCGAGGGCCGGGGGAATCCCTACCAGGTGGGATGCCACGGGGACCATGTCATACCGGCCCTGGCGGAGATGGCCGACGAACTCCACCGCCACGGCGCCAAGCTGGCGATGGAACTGCACCACGGGGGACGCCAGGCATCGGTCACCGCCCATCATCGCCGTACGATCGCACCGTCTGCGATCGGCTCGACATTCATGGACCCCGGGTCGGTCCCCCGGGAGATGACCCTGGCGGATATCCGGAGGGTGGTCGACGACTTCGGGCGGGCGGCCGAGCGTTGCCTCCTCGCCGGAGTCGACATGATCCACCTGCACGGCGCCCACGGGTATCTACTGGGGCAGTTCCTGTCTCCGCTGTCCAACCGCCGGACCGACCGCTACGGGGGGTCGCTGGAGAACCGGGCGCGCTTTGCGTTGGAGGTGCTCGAGGAGGTGCGCAGGGTGGTCGGCGACGATTACCCGATCGGGTACCGGATCTCGGCGGCCGAGTACGTCGAAGGCGGGCTGCAGGCCGAGGAGTCGGCTCGGTTCTGTGTCATGCTGGCCGACGCCGGGATCGACCTGGTCGACGTGGCGGGCGGCACCTACGAGTCGATGTCGAAGATCTTCCAGGGCCCGGAAACGCCCAAAGGGGGTTTCGTGGCGGAGGCCGCCCTGATCCGTCAAGCGCTCGGTGACCGGGTCCCGGTGAGCGTGGCGCAGCGGATGAACGACCCGGTGTTCGCCGACCAGGTCATGGAGAGGGAGAGATTCGAGTACGTGACCCTGGCCCGCGCCTTTCACGCCGATCCCGACTATGTGCTGAAGCTCATGGAAGACCGCGCCAGGGACATAGTGCCGTGCATCAGCTGCAACACCTGTGTCAACCTGACGGTGGCCCGCACACCGGCGGGGTGCGCGGCCAATCCGGTGAGCGCTCACGAGCACTTGCGCACCACCCCCATGCGGAAGGCAGCGGCGCCCCTGCGGGTGATGGTGGTCGGAGGTGGGCCGGCAGGGATGCACGCCGCCCGCTTTCTGGGACAGGGGGGCCACGATGTGACCCTGTGCGAGGCGACCGGCAGGCTGGGCGGCCAGCTCCACTACCTCCGCCAAGCCCTGTCCGAGTACGGGACGCTGGTCGACTGGCTGGCGCTGGAGCTGGCCGGGGTGGGCGTGAGGGTGGAGTTGGGGCGCCCGGTCGGTGTCGAGGATGTGCGGGAGGCGGACCCTGATGCGGTGATTGTGGCCACCGGGGCGAGGGGCGGCTACCTGTGGGCCGAGGAGTCGGATCGGACAATTCCGCTGTTCGATGTCTTCTCGGCATTGGAACGCCCGCCCGAGGAGTGGGAGGGAGCGGTGGCGATACTCGGTGGGGACCATGCGGGGTGTGCCGTGGCCCTCCACCTTCGACGGTTGGGCGTGGAGGTCCACATCATCGAAAGCGGCGCATCCGTGGCGTCCGACGGAGGGTTCAACGGACTGCTGGTGGAGATGGAACTCGACGCCGACCCGGGAGTGCATATCCACCGGGAGACCATCGCCGAACTAATCGCCGGCGACCGAGTGGCCCTCCAAGGGCTCGGGAACCATAGTTGGCTGAAGTTGGGTGCGGTCGTCGTGGGAGGGAGGGCGCCCAACAACCGGCTGGCAGATGAACTGTCACGCGCCGATCTCCAGGCCGCCATCCTCCCGATCGGCGACGCCGTGGGCGTCCGGGACCTGTACGCGGCCGGCCAGGAGGCCGCCGAGGCGGCAGAGAAGGTGAGTCTGATGTCCCTTTCGAACTTCAGTCGGTTCTCAAACGGAACGGGCTTGAGCAGCTAGGAGCTTGCGGTTGAGCTTGCCGGTTGAGGTCTTGGGGAGGCGGTCGACGTATTCGACAATCCTGGGGTATTTGTAGGCGGCCAACTGAGTCTTGACCTGCGCCTGCAGTTCTGCCGTCAACTCGTCGCCCTCCCGGTAGCCCTCGGCCAGCACCACCATGGCCTTGACCACATTGCCCCTGATCTCATCGGGAGCGGGGATGACGGCCACTTCCGCCACGGCCGGATGGCGGACCAGGGACTCCTCGACCTCGGCGGGACCGATCCGGTAACCTGCGCTGGCGATCATGTCGTCGTCGCGGCCGAGGAAGCGGATATTGCCGTCGGCGTCAAGGGTGGCCTGGTCGCCGGTCATGATCCAGCCGTTACGGCGCATACCGGCGGTCGCCACAGGGTTGCCCCAGTACTCGAGCATCTGGGTGGGATCGCCGGGGCGCACCGCGATCTCGCCGATCTCGCCGGGGCGAATCTCCTCTCCCCTGTCGTCGAGCAGGGCGACTTCCCGGCCCGGGTAGGGCAGTCCCATCCACCCGGGCCGGCCGGGCCACAGCGCCTCGCATCCACCCACCAGGTGGTTGACCTCGGTGAGACCGTAGAACTCGTTGATGACCGCTCCCAGGTCCCGCTCGCTCCAGCGGTGCAACTCGTCTGCCACCGACTCTCCGCCGCTGGCTATGACCCGGAGGTCGAGATCGAATCGGGGGCCGGGGTCGGTCACCTGGGCCATCACCTTCAGGGCCGTGGGCGTCAGGAAGGCGTGGGTGACGCCGTTCCGACCGATCACCTCGAAGGCGCGTTCGGCCGAGAAGCGCTCCTCGTCGGCCACCACCGGGCGGCCGAAGACCAGGGCGGGAAGCAGTATGTCGAGGAGACCCCCCACCCATGCCCAGTCGGACGGCGTGTAGAACACGGTGGAGTGGTCGAACTCCACGTTGAAGAAGAGTTTGAAGGTGAGAAGGTACCCCTCGAGGATGCGGTGGGCATGGAGGGCGCCCTTGGGGTGGCCGGTGCTGCCTGATGTGTACAACAACAGTGCCGGATCCTCAGATGCCGTGTCAACCGGGTCGAAGTCGGCCGGGTAACCATCCGCCTCCGCCAACGACCTCTCCCCTTCCCCGGGCTGTCCCGAGATGACCACCGTGCCCAGATCGGGCAGGTCGTTGCGGACCGACCGGATGGGGTCGGCGTAGGCCTCGCCTACCACGATGACGCTGGTCGCCGAGTCGGACAGGATGTGGCGGTAGGAATCGGGACCGTACAGGATCGACATGGGGAGGGCGACCGCGCCGACGGAGTAAACCGCCAGGTGGAGGGCCGCCAACTCGGCGCCCTGCTGCATCACCAGCGAGACACGGTCCCCGGGCTGGACTCCCAACGCCACCAGGAAGTTGGCATAACGCTTGGCCAGCCTGATCAGGCGCCAATAGGACCAAGTGTCCCGGCGCCCATCGGCATGCTCAACAAAGACGGCCACCCGGCCCCGATCATCGCTCCAGCGGTCGAAGACCTCCGAGGCCATGTTCATCCGTTCGGGGATGTCCCACTCGAACTCTTCCACCAGTCTCCGGTAGCTGCCATAGCCCAATAGATCTTGATCCGCTAATCGCATGGGAGCGATTTTAGAGAGTTGGCAGACCGCATTCGCCAGGTCAGAAATCGCGAAATCCGACCTCTATATCGCGAAAATCGCCCATCAACTCCTACCCGATGGGCCCATCCCCCGCCTCCACCACCAGCCCGTTGGGACGCGCCTGGGCTGTGTTGCCCGATGGCGCGATCCCGAAGGAATATGACCTCCAAATGCACAGACTTCGATGCACGGCCCGAGCGACGTCGGATCGGACCGGGAGGTGTTCGACTCCTCCAATGTGCAGGGGCCCTGTGACATGTCCAGCTGCGCGGCGAGTGGATTGACCGCCGGAGTTGCGAAAAAAGCCATCAGGTCGCACCCGCAAACCGGCAAGGTTCCTCTTCCGGCTGAGTTACCATCGACTGCAAGGGAACCAACAGAGGGGAGACTCGGCATGCCAACCAACCAACTTGCCTATGAACTGTGGGACCTCCTGCGGCACACTCCTTCGCATGTAGAGGTTTCATGTGAGTGGGTTACAGAGGAGCTTCGGTGTTCGAGAGAAGAACTGAGGGAAGCCGCCAGAGTGGTACTGGAAGCCATGGATTACGCACAGAAAGAAGCCGCCAACCGTCAACAGCCACCCGTCTCACGTCTTCCTGAGCCGTCCAAAGAGATGAGGGACCTGTTTGCCTTCGCCTGAGGTCATCTGGATAGGTTTGATAACCGGCGCCACCGCCTCTGTAATTGCCTTGGTAGGGATCGGGATCAGGCTGTGGGTTGGGAGGAGACTCAGGCAGGCCACAACTCTTGCTGCCATAGCCGAGGGGCACAGAGATCACCGAAGATGCTCTGGCGGCACATGAACGTACTCGGCAACACAACAAACATCTGGAGGAGGAGAATCGGTTAATGCGCCGACGCATTCGGCAGATCAGAGGGGACCAGTTCCCCTTTTAGCCGCCAACTCACTTAGAAAGAGCGGACTCAGCGCGTCGCTCTAGGTGTCGACTCACCGCCCGGTGGCGGGGAGACGCAACGGAACCCGATGTGGCTGGTGGAGGTGTCGATGGCCTGGGACTGGCGGGCGGCGGGCCGGTAGCGGAAGCAGTACTGGATGGCGCAGAGGTGCGATCCTCCCTTGATCACCTTGGTCGGGACCGAAGCGTCACCGGAGGCCTGCGGAGCGCAGCAGGGCGCCTGGGGCGAGTGGACACGATATGGATCCGCAGTCCACTCCCACACGTTGCCGGCCATGTCGTAGAGGCCGTACCCGTTGGGCGGGTAGGCGCCGACCGGACTGGTGTGGACCCATCCATCCACCCTGGTGTTCTCGTAGGGGAACCGGCCCTGCCATGTGTTGGCGAGGGGCGCGGTCTCCTGCGGATCGTCATCACCCCAGGTGAACTCGGCGCCGTCCAGTCCTCCCCGGGCGGCGAACTCCCACTCGGCTTCGGTGGGCAACCCCATCCCGGCCCACGCCGCGTAGGCCGCCGCGTCCTGGTAGGCGACATGGACTACCGGATGGTCCCAGAGACCGTCCAGGGATGATCCCGGTCCGCGGGGATGGCGCCAATCGGCGCCGGGGGTCCAGGCCCACCAGCGCCAGAACTCCCCCAGGTTCACCGGACCGGGGGTCATCCGGAAGACGAGAGACCCCGGGACCAGGTCCTCAGGTCGGGCCTCCGGGTAGACCGCCGGGTCGGGAGACCGCTCGGCCAGGGTGACGTGACCGGTGGCCTCCACGAACCGGCGGAACTGACGGTTGGTGACCGGGTGAATGTCGATTCCGAACGGATCGACCCTGGCGGACCGAACCGGGCCCTCCTCGGGGTAGTGGTGATCCGACCCCATCGAGAACTCACCGCCAGGGAGCCACACCTGCCGATGATCGAGCGTAGTTATCATCCAACAGGCAAATTACAGGCGGCTGCCAGAGCCACCGCGCCGTCCCAGTCGCGAGAGGTAGGATCGAGATGAGCAAGATCGGTTTCATCGGCGTGGGGGTGATGGGCATGCCCATGGCCCTCAACCTGATCGAGGGGGGCCACCGGGTCAAGGCATTCGACATCGCGCCCGGCGCCCTGAAAGCCATCGGCCGCACAGACGCAGAGACGGCAACCTCACCGAGGGACGCCGCCGAAGGCGCCGACTTCGTGATCACCATGCTCCCCACCGGCAGAGTCGTGGCGTACGCGGTGTTCGGCCCGGATGGCGCGGCGGAGTCCCTGGGGGACGACTCCCTCCTGATCGACATGAGCACCGGCCTGCCCAGCCACTTCGATGCACTGGCGGGCCGGTTGAGGTCCCGGGGGAAGAGGGCGATCGACGCGCCGGTGGGACGGACCTCCAAGGAGGCCGAGGCGGGCACCCTCCTGATCATGGTGGGAGGAGAGACCGAAGACGTGGAGCGGGCCCGCCCGGTACTGGAATGCATGGGCGACACGATCATCCACTGCGGCCGGACGGGATCGGGAATACGCACCAAGCTGGTGAACAACTACCTCTCGATCGTCTCCAACGTGGTGGTTGCGGAGGCGTTGGCCCTGGCGGAAGGGGCCGGTCTCGACCGTGACACGGCCATCGAAGTGCTGATGGGCACCACCGCCGGCCGGGGGCATTTGGGCACCACCTACCCGGTGCAGGTACTTTCCGGCAACCTCGATCCCGGCTTCATGGTGGACCTGGCCCGAAAGGACCTGGGCCTTGCCCTGGAGATGGGCGCCGACAACGACTCGCCCACCGTGATGGGCGCCGCCGCGCTACCGGTCTACGATGCCGCCCAACTCCACGGTCTGGGCCGCCGGGACTGGACCGCCATCTACAACCTGGTGACCGGTAGAGGCTGAACCGGTCCTCTAGGCGCTGACCCTCACCCCGGGGACCGAGCCCAGGGAAGCCGTGTCGGGCTGGTTGAAGGGAACGTAAACCACGCCCGGTTCCAGGGTGGGATCGATCACCACGCCGGCTTGCAGGGATCCCGATGAGGATGTCACATCGACCGAGTCTCCCTCTCCCACGCCGAGGCGAGCGGCGTCGGTGGGGTGCAGGTGAGCGCCGGAACCCGGCGCCAGGGGCCTCAGGGAGGGGCTCTCTCTCATCATCACCCCGTCGTCGTACATGGTGCGGGCATAGTGGAGGGCCATCTCGCCGGGTCGGGGTGAGACCGAGGCCACGTGCGAGAACACCGGCACATAGCCGAGGTCGCCGCTTACGACTATTCCGTCGCGGTCCTCCCAGTCCAGCCGCTCCCAGTTCACACCCCGGTAGATGTCGGCCAGTTCCTCCACTTCCTCGCTGATCTGCTGGGCGGAGACCAAGCCCAGGTCCGCGCCCAGGCGGGCAGCCAGGTCCGAGAGGATCGCCCAGTCGGGCCGGCTCTGACCCGGTCCCGGAGTCAGGCGATTCACCTTGAGCACCCGGCCCTCGATGTTCGTGACCGTTCCCTCCACCTCCGAAAACCCCATGGCGGGGAACACCACGTCCGCCATGCGCGAGCTGTCGGTGAGGAACTGGTCGATCGCCACCACCAGGCCGGCGTTGGCGAGGGCGCGCCGGGCCAACTCCCCGTCGGGGACGTCGCGCACCGGGTCGGCGCCCACCAGCACCAGCGCTTCGATGTCTCCGGACTCGAGCCCCTCCAGGATCCCCCGGCAGTCGCGGCCGGAGGCAGCGGGCAGCTCACCCCACCGGTCGGCCAGCATCTGGGCGGCCAGGGTGCCCCGTTGAGCCCTCCCGGGCAGGAGGGCCGGGCTCAGGCCCATGTCCAGGGCGCCGAAGACGTTGCCCCGCCGCGCCAGGGGCAGGATGGTGGCGTCGGGAAGGGAGCGGACGAATGCTGCGGTGGCCTCGGCCAGATCGGGGCTCTCCCCATACCCGGGCCTGCCCAGGAGCGCCACCACCGGTCCCTTGGACAGGACCTCTCTCGCTTCGGCCATCCTTCCGTTGCCGTCCATCAACTCCGAGAGCACTTCCCCGCCGCTGCCCGGCTGGTAGGTGACCTTCACCGAGGCCCGGTCGTCCAACCCCGTGCCCCGGGGATGGACCACCACCAGGCCCGCTCCCAGTTCCTGCGCCGCCCGACGCACCCGGAGGTACAGGGTGGGGTGCTCCTCCTTCAGATCGGGCCCCCAGACCAGGATCGAACCGGCGTTTTCCAGATCGGCGATGCGGGCCCGGTCCACCACGCCCGACAGCAATCGGGGATCGAGGCCGTCGTCCATCTGGCAGTCCACGCTGTTGGTGCCCACCGCCGACCGGAGGAACTTGGAGAAGGCGTAGGCGTCCTCGTTGGTCCCCCGCGCACCCCCCAGTCCCGCCACGGCTCGCCCGCCCGAACGAGAAATGACCTCCCCCAGGGCCTTACCGGCGTAATCGAGGGCCTCACCCCAGGAGACCTCCCGTAACTCGCCTTCCTCGTCGCGCACCAAGGGGGAGGTGAGGCGGGCCGGAGAGGCCACGTACTCGAACCCGAAGCGGCACTTGTCGGAGAGCCATCCCTGGTTGGTGGGCTCCGAGTCCACCCCCAGGATGCGCAGGAGCCGGTTCTGGCTCGACTGCAGGTTGATCCGGTCTCCGCTGGAACAGTGCTGGCAGGTTGACTCGACGAAGGTGAGGTCCCACGGCCGGGCGCGGAACCGGTAGGGAGTGGCGGTTAGCGCTCCCACCGGACAGATCTGGACCGTGTTGCCCGAGAAGTAGGAACGGAAGGGTTCGTCGGGGAAAGTGTTGACCTCGGTGTAGTTGCCCCTCTCCTGGAACTCGATGAGCGGATCGCCGGAGATCTCCTCGGAGAACCGGGTGCAGCGGGCGCAGAGAATGCAACGTTCCCGGTCCAGCATCACCAACTCGGAGATGGGGATGGGCTTTTCGAAGTGGCGCTTTTCCTCAACGAACCGGCTCTCCCCGGGGCCGTAGGCCATGGTCTGGTCCTGGAGGGGGCACTCGCCGGCGCGATCGCACACCGGACAGTCCAGGGGGTGGTTGATCAGCAGGAACTCCAACACCCCCTCCTGGGCCTTCTTCACCGTGGGGTTGGCGGTGTCCACCGTCATGCCGTCCGACACCGGGGTGGTGCAGGACGTGACCATCAGCGGGCCGCGGGGAGTCTCGATCTCCACCAGGCACATACGGCACATCCCCACCGGGTTCATACGGGGATGCCAGCAGAAGCGCGGGATGTACACCCCGTTGTCCTGGGCGGTCTTGATGAGGAGTTCCCCTGCTGGGGCGTTCACCTGGCGGCGGTTGATGGTTACTGTGACCGGCTCAGTCAAAGGGACAGCCCCCCTGGTGGATGTGGGCCATCAGTTCATCCTTGAAGTAGGAGGTGATGGCGAGAATCGGAGAGACGGCCGAGGGTCCCAGCGGGCAGATGGTGGTCATCCGGGGAGGCCAGGCCAGGCCGGGTGAGATGTTGTCGGAGATGTCGAGCAGCATGTCCACGTCCACCTCCCGTCCCGCTCCCTCCTCTATGCGGCGCAGTATCCGCTCCAGCCAGGAACAGCCCTCGCGGCAGGGAGTGCACTGACCGCAGGACTCGTGGGCGAAGAAGCGCACCAGGCGCTCGGTGGCCCGCACGGTGCAGGTGGTCTCGTCCATGATCACCACCGCTCCCGAGCCCAGCATCGAACCCGCCTTGGCGGTGTCGTCGAGGGTCACCGGCAGGTCGAGATGATCGTCGGGGACGAACCACGGCGCCGAGGCGCCTCCGGGAATCCAGCACTTGAGCGCCCGGTCCCCGGGTATCCCTCCCGCCACCTCGTAGATCAACTCCCTCCAAGTGAGCCCCATGACCAACTCGTAGTTGCCGGGTCGGCGCACATGGCCGGAGATGGAGAACAGCCTGGTGCCCCGCGACCCGTCGGGCCCGATGGCGGCGAAGGCCTCCCCGCCGTTCTCGATGATCCAGGGGACGTTGGCCAGGGTCTCCACGTTGTTGACGATGGTGGGCTGCATGTACAGGCCCTTGGCGGCCGGGTAGTAGGGGGGCTTCAGCCGGGGCTCGCCGCGCCGTCCCTCGAGGCTGTTCAAGAGGCCCGTCTCCTCCCCGCATATGTAGGCGCCCGCTCCCAGGTGAACGGTGACTTCCAGGTCGAACCCGCTACCCAGTATGTCGGAGCCCAGGTAACCGGCCGCGTAGGCGTCCTCGACCGCCTGCTGCACCCGCCGGGCCGAGCGGGGATACTCACCACGGATGTAGATGAAGGCATGGTTGGCGCCGTTGGCATACGAGGTGATGATCGTCCCCTCCAGCATCTGGTGGGGATCGCGTTCCATCAACTGGCGGTCCTTGAAAGTGCCCGGCTCGGACTCGTCCCCGTTCACCACCACGTACGCAGGTTTGCTGGGCGCCAGGAAACTCCACTTCAACCCGCAGGGGAAGCCCGCTCCTCCCCTGCCCCGCAGGTTGGCGGCCTTCACCTCCCCGGTCACCTCGTCGGGCGCCATCTCCAGGGCCTTGGCGAGCGCCTGATAGCCACCGGTCTCCAGGTATCGCTCCAGGGTGTGGCTGTCCGAGGGATGCCGGGTCATCCGGTCGGTGACGATGCTCGGAGCGCTCACAAACCTATCCGTCCTGGTCCTCCGCAGGACCCGAGACAGTGCCCAACGGGCCGAATGCCGGGTACGGGCCGAGTGCGGAGTCCCGGTCGAACGGACCCCAGTCAAAACTCCTCCTGCCACCGAACAGTTCCTGGCACTCGGCGCCGACGATCGCCTCGGGCCGTGCGGTGCGAAGCCATCTGACCAGTTCCCGGGCGCTTTCGGCGGTCATCCCCTCTATCAACTCATAGTTCACGGTGACGGCCGGCGCTCCCCCGCATGCTCCTATGCACTCCACATGCTCCACCGAGATCAGTTCCTCGGGATCGGTCTCCCCCGCCGTCACGTCCGACTCGTCCTCTATGGCCCTCAGCACCTCGTCGGACCCCAGGAGCATGCAACTGATGGAGGTGCAGCAGGAGATCAGGTAGCGGCCGGGATCGTCCCGCTTGTACATGGTGTAGAAGGAAGCCACCGCCCTGACCTGGGCGGGGGTCAGGCCGACCAAAGAGGCCACCTCCCTCATGCCGTTGTCGGTGAGGTACCCTTCCTCGGCCATGGCCAGATAGAGGAGCGGCATGACCGCCGAGCGGGGCTCCGGGTACTGCCCGACGATCTCGGAAGCCCGGGCGCGAGCGGACTCGGACCATCCTCTCCTGACGCTCGGGGAGCGAATCTCCACCATCGAAGCGGAGATTAGTTAGCGAGACACCCTTCTCAAACCTAGCCCCTCGAGGCGCTGCCGTCCGATCCGGGCCGGACCGCCTGACCCCCAAGAGCTTCTCAGCGGATCACCAACTCGGGATGGGAGCGGATGCGGGGTCGAGCCTTCTCCACCGCTGCGGCCAGCCGGGAGAAAGCCTCGGCAGCCTCGCTCCGGGGAGCGGCCAGGGTGACCGGCTCTCCCCGGTCGGCGCCCTCTCGCATCAGGGGCAGCAAAGGTATCTGGGTCATCAGCGGGACCCCCACCTCGGTGGCGAGGGTTTCCCCGCCGCCTGATCCGAACAGTTCGTAGCGGGTCCCGTCGTCACCGGTGAACCACGACATGTTCTCCACCACGCCGATCACTTCCTGGTTGACCTGTGCCGCCATCAGCGCTGCCCGGCGCGCCACCCGCTGGGCGGTGGGTTGGGGCGTGGTTACCAACAAGACCTGGGAGCGGGGCAGGAAATTCTGGATGGAGATGGCGATGTCGCCGGTCCCGGGAGGCATGTCGATCAGGAGGTAGTCGGGAGAGTCCCAGAAGACATCCTTCAGAAACTGCTCCAGCGCCTTGTGGAGCATCGGACCGCGCCAGATCACCGCCCGGTCCTCGGGCACGAAGTAGTCCATGGACATCACACTCACCTCATGGGCCCGGGGCGGGACGATTGATTGCTCGATCACCACCGGCGCCCGGTCTATTCCCAGCATCTGCGGGATGGAGAAACCCCAGATGTCGGCGTCGATCACACCCACCTTCCTCCCCAGTTCCCCTAGTGCGAGGGCCAGGTTGGTGGTGACCGAGGACTTCCCAACCCCGCCCTTTCCCGATGCCACCGCCACCACCCTGGTGCGCGACCCTGTCTCTCCGGGGCCGGGACCGGCCTCCCGCCGAACCCGGTCCATCATCTCCGCCCGCTCGGCGTCGCTCATCTCCTCGGTCCGCAACTCCAGGTCCGAGACCAGGTTGGCCGCCGCCTCCCGCAATCTGGCCGCCAACTCGGACAGCACCGGATAGTTCGGGACCGGAAGGGCAACGGTGACAGTCGGGGACCCGAACCTGCGAGCCTTTACCGAGCGGATCATGCCCAGCGAATGGAGAGAACGCTGCAGAAGCGGGTCTTGGACCGCCGAGAGAGCGGACCCCAACGCACCCTGGGAGACCATTACCAATAACTATACTCCTGGGCATCGTCCAGTCAGCCAAGGTGTTGTGATGTCCCAGGTAGTCGAGCAGCAGATCGCCGACTTGACCTCGGTGCTCGGAGACCCCACCCGCCGCGCCATTTACATCGCCGCCCGGGAATCGTCGGAGCCGCTCACGGTGGGCAAGGTGGCCGAGTTGTTCGGCATTCACCGCAACCTGGCCCGCCACCACCTGGAGAAACTGACCGAAGAGGGTTACCTGAAAGTAGGGGATCAGCCCGCTCCCGCGGCAAGAAGAGCGGGAAGGCCCCCCAAGCACTATGAGTCCACCTCCCGCCACATCGAGATCACCTACCCGACCCTGAGATACGACCTGCTGGTGGAACTCCTGACCAGAATCGTGAATCGTATCTCTCCCCAGCAACTCTCCGAGGTGGCCGAGGAAGTTGGACGCGAGTACGGCCAGGAGTTGGCCGACGAGATCGGCACGCCCGAGGACGCCGGATACAAGGAGGCGGTGCGGGGAGTCATGGGAGCGATGAGCGGGATGGGATTCGCCATGAACCCCGACTGGGACGGCGGCCGGCTGCTTACCTATCACTGTCCCTTTGGCGAAGCGGCCCTCAGCAATCCCGAAGTGGTCTGCTCGCTGGACCGGGGAATCATTTCCGGGCTCTTCGAGGCGATAGAGCGATGTTCGGAGACGGTCCTGCATCCCCACCGCGTCCGCCATGAGGACTGCGTGACGGAAATACCGGTCGAGATCACCGCGCGTTTTTGATCCGGCAAGCATGAACGCAGTTCCAAGCCCGACAGCAGCCACCCTCTCGACGCCCCTCGGTCGACGCAAGATCGCACGTCTGGACTCGGTGCCGGGGGCCGATTCGCTTCCCTATTCGATCAAGGTCCTCCTGGAGTCGGCGGTGCGCAACCTGGGCCGCCCGGGGTTCTCAGCGGAGGACATCGAGACCATCGCCTCCTACCACCCCCACCGGTCCTCGGAAAAGGAGATCCCCTTCATGCCGGGACGGGTGCTCCTCCAGGACTTCACCGGGGTCCCCGCCGTGGTCGACCTGGCCGCAATGCGGGACGCGATCGTGGCCATGACCGGCGATCCCGAAGCGGCCCGGAAGGTCAATCCCCTGGTGCCCGTCGACCTGGTTGTCGACCACAGCGTCCAGATCGATGTCTTCAACCGGCCCGACGCGCTTTTGATCAACTCCCAGCGGGAGTTCGAACGGAACCAGCAGAGGTACCAGTTGCTCAAGTGGGCCCAGTCGGCCTTCGACAACTTCCGGGTGGTTCCCCCCGCCACCGGAATCGTCCATCAGGTCAACCTCGAGTACCTGGCAGGGGTCGTGTGGGACGACGGCGAGTGGCTGTATCCCGACAGCCTGGTGGGCACCGATTCCCACACCACCATGATCAACGGCCTGGGAGTGGCCGGATGGGGGGTGGGCGGGATAGAGGCGGAGGCGGTGATGGTGGGCCAACCCATCTTCATGCTCCTCCCCGAGGTGGTGGGCGTCCGCTTGGTGGGGAATCTCCGAGAGGGCTCAACAGCTACCGACCTGGTGCTCCGGATAACCGAGATCCTCCGGGCCCACGGGGTGGTGGGAAAGTTCGTGGAATTCGGCGGCCCTGGGCTGGACGAGATGCCGGTGGCCACCCGGGCCACCATCGCCAACATGGCGCCCGAGTACGGGGCGACAGTCGGCTTCTTCCCGGTTGACGGCCAGACCACTCGCTACCTGGAGTTGTCGGGCCGTTCCCCCGAGTTGGTGGAGACGGTGGAACAGTATTGCCGCCAACAGGGCATGTGGCGGGATGAACGGGAGATCTCCTATCACGCCCATGTGGAGCTGGATCTTGGGACTGTCGAGCCTTCCCTGGCGGGTCCCCGTCGCCCTCAGGACCGCATCCCGCTGTTCCGGATGAAAGAGCAGTGGCGCAGCGACCTCGACGCGGTGTTCAACCGCTCGCCTGACAACGGCGCCGCGGCCGGCGCGAGTGTGACCCTCAACGGGAACAGCTTCGAGATGGAGGACGGCCAGGTGGTGATCGCCGCCATCACCTCCTGCACCAACACCTCCAATCCGGCGGTGATGGTCGGAGCGGGCCTTCTGGCCCGCAATGCCCGACGCCGGGGTCTTCGGCGCCGGCCGTGGGTGAAGACCTCCCTGGCTCCCGGTTCCCAGGTGGTGACCGACTATCTCGACCGGGCCGGCCTCACCGAGGACCTTGAAGCCCTCGGCTTCTACCTGGTCGGTTACGGGTGCACCACCTGCATAGGCAACTCCGGACCGCTCCCCGGGCCCGTGTCCGAGGCCATCGACTCAGCCGACCTGGTGGCGGCGAGCGTGCTCTCGGGCAACCGCAACTTCGAGGGGCGGATCAGCCCCCACGTGCAGGCCAACTACCTGGCCTCTCCCCCGCTGGTGGTCGCCTACGCCCTGGCCGGCACGGTCGACTGGGACCCGGCCACCGAACCTCTGGGGACCGACACCGAGGGCAGAGAGGTGTTCCTGCGAGACATCTGGCCCTCCCAGGATGAAGTCATCTCCATCATCGACGCCCACCTGACCCGTGAGCAGTTCAACTCCCGCTACGCCGACGTCTTCACCGGCGCCGAGGAGTGGCGAGCGGTGGAAATGCCGCCCAGCCGGCTCTACCAGTGGTCGGAGGAGTCCACCTACATCCAGTCTCCCCCGTTCTTCGAGGACCTGACTCCCGAACCCGACCCGGTGCGGCCCATCGACCGAGCCCGGGTCCTGGTGAGGGTGGGAGACTCCGTCACAACCGACCACATCTCGCCCGCTGGCTCCATCTCGGCCACCACCCCCGCCGGGCAGTACCTGATCGACCGCGGAGTGCCGCCGTCGGAGTTCAACTCCTACGGGGCGCGCCGTGGCAACGATCGCATCATGAGCCGCGGCACTTTCGCCAACATCCGGGTGCGGAACCAACTTGCCCCCGGGACAGTGGGCGGGTTCACCACCGACTTCGGGGACGGGCAGGTCAAGACCATCTACGAGGCGGCAGGCAGCTACCGGGAGGCGGGGACTCCGCTGATCATCATCGCCGGCCGCGACTACGGGATGGGGTCCTCCAGGGATTGGGCCGCCAAGGGTCCCTTCCTGTTGGGGGTGAGAGCCGTGATCGCCCAGAGCTATGAGCGCATCCATCGCACCAACCTGGTGATGATGGGACTCCTTCCCCTCCAGTTCCTCGACGGCGATAGTCCCGAGAGCCTGGAACTCTCGGGCGCCGAGGCCTTCCATATCCCCGTCGACGACTCACTGGCGCCCGGCCAGCGTCTGACTGTGAGGGCCGAGGGCCAGGACGGCGCTTCGACCGAGTTCGAGGTCCTGGTCCGGATCGACACCCCCATCGAAGTGGACTACTACCGGCACGGAGGCATTCTCCCCTATGTCCTTCGCCAGATGGCGGGGGAATAGGACCACCTGCTCGAATAGCGAGCAAGCTCTTGGAGGGACAGCACATCAACTCGTGTCCTGTCCCTCCGAAAGCTGAGACTTTGGTTGGGATCCCTTCCCAACCGCCATCCGGATCGTCAGGAAGCGCCGGCCAGGGAACCGCTCTTCCTGATCAATACTGCTCCGAACACGATGATCCAGACCACTTGGACCAACGCTACAAGGTTGCCTATTAGGAAGACAACGAAGACGCTGTCGCCCAACAACGGCGCCAGGAGCAGGAGGAACGACCCCACCGCCGCCGTGGCTATCACCAGGATGCCGGTCAGGAGATTGTTGGAACCCATCAGATTGGCATTCATCACCGAAGTGGCGAAGAGCGCCACCCCGGCCAGGTTGAGAATGGTGGCAAAGACCGAGAAGGATCCTTCCATCACCAGGAACATCACTGCGGTATCCAGGCCAGGGCCAGCGTCCAAGGCGCCGGCCGGGGCATAATTGATAGTGGTTGCCAGCAGGAGACCCATGGCAAACGAAGCCGTACGGAGCGCCAGGGCGACCCCGAGGATCATCAACCCGGCTTTCCGTAGGTGTGCCCGACCATCGTCTGACGACATGAATCGATCGACGCACCAAAACCCGAACAGCAGGCCGAAGGAGGCGATGAACCCCACGTCGACCAACAGTTGGACGAACGTGCCGTTGGACGCAGCTGACTGGACTCCTGCCTGCATCGCAGCCTGAGCGCCGTCGGCGTGGTCACTCGGGAAGCTTCCCGGCCGGCTTACGCTCACCAGCAGATCCACCAGCGGGCCGATCAGCAGGAGCAACCCGGCGATTTTGGCTGTTTTTGCGGTAGTCACTTTATAAACCTCTTTCCTTGTCCGCTTTCCGTGGCCTGACGGCGCATTCGGCGGTCGAAACCAGGCGCAGCCTTTCAATGAATGTTACACCGGGGACCTCATTCCCCGCGGGCGCAACCACCGCCATTGAAAGGGAATTTGGTCCAGGAAGGCGTGGCGGCGCCATGGGCCCTTGTGAGCCGGCCGGACCAAGCCTATTGTGGGGAGTTGAATCTCAGCTGAGGAAACCCGCCCATGCTGAGTCGCAAAGGAGTGAAGGTAATGACGGAAATGGATTTGAGAGCTATCACGGGGAGTACGGTCGTCGATCTGGCCCACTCGTGGTTCCGAGGCATGCCGGTGTCCCCCAACCAGCCCCCCTTCCAGTTGGCCATGGTCAAACGCCACGGCGACGACGTAAAACCCGACGGTCAGTCGTCGGCCAGTGAGATATACACCCTGAGCGGGCATGTGGGCACCCATATCGACGGCATTTGCCACGTCTCCCAGGACGGTCTGATGCATGGAGGGGTGGAGCCCGTGGTGGCGTCAACCGGGCAGGGATACACGGAGTTGGGAATGGAGACGGTGAAGCCCTTCTTCTGCCGCGGCGTGCTCTTGGACGTAGCCCGCGTCCACTCCGTGGGGCATCTGCCTCCCGCCTACGAGATCACCGCCTCGGACCTCGCCGCGGCGGAAGAGGCTTCCGGGACGACCGTCCAAGCAGGCGATGTGGCGCTCCTCCACAGTGGTTGGAACGCCCTATGGGACGACCCGGCGGCTTTCGGAGGCCACGAGGACGGCACGCCCGGACCCGGGATGGAGGCGGCCGATTGGCTGGCCCACAGGGGTGTGCGAGCAGTTGGCGCAGAGACGATCGGCTTCGAGGTCATCACCCCGGAGGTCGGCCTGAGTTCTCTGCCCATTCACCGCCGGCTGCTGGTGGAGGCGGGCATCTACCTCTTCGAGGTGATGAACCTGGGGCCACTGGCGGCGCTCGGGGTGGGAGAGTTCCTGTTTGTGGCAAGCCCTCTCAAGCTGGTGGGAGCAACCGGGTCGCCCGTCAGACCGTTGGCGGTTGTCTTTGACTGACCGCAGCTTCGCCATGGCCATCCACGGAAGCGTTTTGATCGAAGGCCCCCTGCAATGAGTGGCCCGTTGCAGGGAGTCCGGGTGATCGACATCGCCACCCTGTTCGCCGGGCCCACGGCCGCCACCATCCTGGGCGACTACGGGGCCTCGGTGATCAAAGTTGAGCATCCCCGCGGAGACCCGGTACGCGACCACGGACATTCCAAGGATGGGGTTGCCTTGTGGTGGAAGACACTCAATCGCAACAAGCAGGCCATCACCTTGAACCTCTCCACAACGCAGGGGCAGGAACTATTGCTGCGTTTGATCTCGGATGCAGACGCGCTCATCGAGAACTTCCGGCCGGGAACACTCGAGCGTTGGAATCTGGCCCCCGACCTTCTGATGGAGAAGAACCCGGGTCTGGTCATAGCCCGGGTGAGCGGGTTCGGGCAGTTCGGCCCCTATTCCAGCCGCCCCGGTTTCGGCACCTTGGCCGAAGCGATGAGCGGGTTCGCCTCCCTTACCGGCCACCCGGACGGGCCCCCGACCCTCCCACCCTTCGGACTGGCCGACAGCGTGGCCGGCCTGAGCGTTGCATCGGCGGTGGTGATGGCCATCCTTCACAGGGACCGCAGCGACGAAGGTCGAGGACAGGTGATCGACTGCGCCATCATCGAACCGATCATGGCCATGCTGGGGCCTCATGCCCTGGTCTACGACCAACTGGGGCTCATCCAGCCGCGCACCGGCAACCGGTCGACCGAGAACGCCCCCCGCAACACCTATCTGACCCGCGACAACCGATGGGTGGCGGTCTCCACCAGCGCCCAGAGCATCGCCGAGCGGGTGATGCGCCTGGTTGGCTTTCCCGAACTGATCGAGGAGCCGTGGTTTTCCTCTGGGCATGAACGCGCCAAGCGAGCGGACCTGCTTGACAGATGCGTGGGCGACTGGATCGCCCAGCGGGACCTGGAGGAGGTGATGGAGGCATTCACCCAGGCCCAGGCGGCTGTGGCTCCCATATATGACATATCCCAGATCATGGAGGATCCCCAGTACCAGGCGCTCGACTCCATCACCGAGGTGGAGGATCCCGAGTTGGGGAGGATCAAGATGCAGAACGTGCTGGTCCGTATGTCGGAGACCCCCGGCCGGGTCCGTTGGAGCGGCCGTCCCCGGGGAGCAGACAACCGGCGGATCTACTGTGAGGAGTTGGGCCTAAGCGAGGAAGAGTTGGCTGAGTTAGCTGAGAAAGGAGTGGTGTGACTCACCCCCGGCCAGTGCTGGTGATCAGCCGCCGGGCATGGGATCGAAGTCCATTCCCAACTCGGCCTTGCCGAGATGTTCTTCCATCTCGGGGGCCTTGAAGATGATGGCGGTCTGAGCCAGCAGGTCCCGGTACAACCTCTCGTAGGGAGCTACTGACACGATCCCGTGGGCTCCGGCCAGCCGGAAGGACTCCCGGGCGACTTCCTCGGTCATCCTGCGGACGTGATAGAGGGCCAGCAGGCTGATCCAGGCCCGCTTGTTCTGCGGGAATAGGGGATCCGACAGTTTGGCGGCGGTGTCGTACAGCACGGTGGACGCCGTCCGAACCCAAAAGCTCATCCGCCCGTAGGTGGACTGCGCCCATCCCACGTCGGCGCGGGTCAGGGCCTTCTGGCCCTTGATGGCGACCGCGATCCCACCCTTGCGCTTTCGCAGGTAACCGGCCATGTAGTCGAGGATCCGACGGCAATGGCCCACCTGCATCCCGCCGCCGGACAGATTGAGAAGACCGAACGCCATATGCTGGACTTCCCCTTCGTCGTCCGTGAACGTGGCCTGGGGCTGATCGAGGTCCCGCACCATCGCATACTTGTCGGGCACGAAGGCGTTCTCGATGGTCACCGAGTTGGTGGCCGTCCCCCGCAGGCCCATGGCGTTCCAGTCGTCATGGATGATCATGCCGGGCGTCCCCACCGGAACGAACATCACCAGCAACTTCCGACCCACCAACTCTCCCTGGTCGTCCACCACCGAGGCAATGGTCCCCACATAGGTGGCGCCGTCGGAGTTGGTGGCGAACCCCACCCGGCCGCCGCCCAGCCATCCCCCGTCCACCCGGCGGAACCGGGCTCCCACCTTGGTCACGTCCAACTCGTCGGGAGGCGCCGAGGCGGCCCCGCAGAACATGGACTGGTTCTCGGCGCAGTCCCTGAGCAGAGCGGCCATGTTCGGGTCCCCGAAGGCGTACGGGCCGATCAGGTCGAGAGCCGACCAGTGCATGTTGGTGCAGGCCGCCGACACCGGATCGCCGTAGGCGATGGCCTCCGCCACCTTGGTGCGGGTGGCGATATTGTGGCCGGGTCCCCCGAACTGCGGATGGATGGCCATGGAAGGCACCCCCACCGACTTGAGGGCCGCCATGTTCTCGAAGGGATAGCGGGATTCCCGGTCGTTTCGGGCGGCTCTGCCGAAGAAATCCTCCTCGCTCACCACCTTCTCTACAAGTTTTACGTAATCGTGATCGATCACGTCTGCGGATACATTGTTCTCATTCACGCAGACAAGAATAACCTCGCGCTTTTAGGGTTCGTCCAACGCCCTGGCGGGATCCGTCTAGGCATCACCGGGAACCTCCGCCGGTCCCGAGGGAATCAGGACCGGCTGTCTCCACTCCGCTTCGGGGTCGGTTACGCGACCCCGCGCAGTCCTCCGGGGCGGTTGAACTGCATCTCCTCGGTTGACCCGGCCAGCGCCAGCGTCGAGGCGCGGCCGCCGGTCACAACCTGCGTCACCTGGTCGAAATAGCCGGCGCCGACCTCAGCCTGGTGTCGGATGGCGGTATAGCCATGGACCTCGGAGGAGAACTCCTGGCTCTGAAGCCTGCTGTAGGCGGCCATGCCCTCTGCGTTGTAAGCCCGGGCGAGTTCGAAGGTCTGGTGGTTCACCAGATGCCAGCCGGCCAGGGTGATGAACTGGAACCTGTATCCCAACTCGGCGAGTTCGTCCTGGAACCGCGTGATCTGGCTCTGGCTGAGGCGCCGCTCCCAGTTGAACGAAGGCGAGCAGTTGTAGGCCAAGAGCTTCCCGGGGTACCTGGCATGGATGGCTTCGGCGAAACGCGCCGCTTCCTCGAGGTCGGGTTCGGAGGTCTCGCACCACAGGATGTCGGCGTACGGCGCGTAGGCCAGGGCGCGGGCAGTGGCGGCCTCCATCCCACCTCGCACCACGTGGTATCCCTCGGCGGTCCGCTCCCCGGTGAGGAAGCTGTGATCGCGATCGTCAATGTCGCTCATCAGCAGCGTCGCGTCCCTGGCGTCGGTCCTGGCTATCAGGACGGTTGGGACATCCAGCACGTCCGCCGCCAACCGGGCAGCGGTCAGGGTGCGGATGAACTGGGAGATCGGCACCAAGACCTTGCCTCCCATGTGCCCGCACTTCTTCTCCGACGCCAACTGGTCCTCGAAGTGGACCCCTGCCGCGCCGGCCTCGATCATGGATTTCATCAACTCGAAGCTGTGAATCGGACCGCCGAACCCGGCCTCGGCATCGGCCACGATCGGCGCCAACCAATGGACACCGCGGTCACCGTTCATGTGAGCGATCTGATCGGCGCGGATCAAGGCGTTGTTGATCCGCTTGACCAGCTTCGGCGCACTGTCCGACGGGTAGAGACTCTGGTCCGGGTAGGTCTGTCCGGCAGCGTTGGCGTCGGCGGCCACCTGCCAGCCACTCAGGTAGATAGCTTTTAGCCCTGCCTTCACCATCTGCACCGCCTGGGAGCCGGTCAAGGCTCCGAAAGTGCGGACGAGCGGTTCGTCGTTGAGCAGACCCCACAGCCGCTCCGCCCCGGTCTGGGCGAGGGTGTGTTCGATCTTGAGTGAGCCGCGTAGCGCCAGCATGTCGGCACCGGAGTAGGGGCGCTCAATGCCCCTCCACCGTTCCTCCATGTCCCAGCGGATCTGGGGGTCTCCTACTACAGCCGAATACCCGTTGTGGCCATTGATCGACATAGTCATCGTCCTCCTTTGGCGTTGCGGGATTAGCTGTTTTGGAGTGCGCGCCGCCCATAGCCTGCGTCGCCCGGAGAGCCTTTACAGGTACAAGTGGTCAACACAAAGACAGTATTTGACAAACCGAGCGATAAGACTAGACCCTTATTTCGTATTGCAGCGATAGTCTGCACCTATCATTACTACGACAGGATTTGGTAATGGAACTGACACAACTCCAATCTTTTCTCGAAGCGGCCAGATCGGGCAGCTTTCGCAGCGCCGCCCGAGCGCTGTATGTGAGCCAGCCATCGCTGAGCGGGAGGATCAGGGCCCTTGAGCGGGAGTTGCGGGCTCCGTTATTCCATCGCCTGGGGAGGGGCGTGCGGCTGACCGAGGCCGGTGAGGCCTTCCGGCCGTTTGTCGAGCAGGCGCTGGAAACGCTCGACCTGGGGACCGAAGCTGTCCGCAACAGGCAGGAAACCCAAAGAAAGACCATCACCATCGGCTCGGCCCGGATCATTGGGACCTACATACTCCCGCCAACCCTGGAGCGATTCCAGCAACGCTTTCCACAGGTCTCGGCTCGCATACGCACCGGGAGGTCTTCCGATGTGATCGAGATGGTGGCGAACGGGGTGGTTGACATCGGCCTGTCAAGGGGTATCTACCATCCCGATGTCCTCTCCATACACCTCTACGACGAGCCGATCGTGCTCGCCACCTACCCCGATCATCCTTTCGCAAGGAGGGGACATGCCTACATATCGGAGGTTGCCAGACAACCTCTCATCCTTTACGACCCGAGTTCGACGTACTTCCTGCTGATCAACCAAGCCTGCCGCGAGGCGGGGATCGTGCCCCAGATCGAGACGATGCTCGACAACATCGAGGCCACCAAGCGCATGGTGGCTCTGGGACTGGGCATCTCCTTCCTGCCACACAGCGCCATCCTCACCGAAATCGAGCAGGAAACGCTTCGACATATCGAGTTGAAGGGCGACCAGCAGGTCCATCTGCCCACCCATGTGCTGGTGCGCAGGGCCCAGCACTACAGCCCTCCCCTGCTCGACTTCCTGACATTGCTGAGGGAGATCTACGGATGCGACATCTCCGAGATCGTCGAGAGTTCATAGGGAGCGGAAGGGCCTCAAGCCGCCTCCGGCATTACCCTCGGCCTTGATGTCGACGTCTCATGCGGTGGTGACCGGCGCCTCGGGCGCCATCGGGTCGGCGTGCGTGCGCCTCCTCCACGAACGAGGGTGGGAGATAACCGGACTTGATGTGGTCGATCCGCCCCCCGGGCTCGAATACGTCTCCTGGCACATGGCCGACGTGCGGGACCGGGAAGCGCTGGGCAGGCTGGCGGAGCAGACCGGACAGGTGCAGCTTCTGATCAACGGCGCCGGTTTCGGAGACCGAGCGCCTGCGGCGGAGATGACCGTACAGCAGTGGCAGAGCGTGCTGGACGTCTGCCTGACGGGGACGTTCATGACATCCCAGGCCTTCTATCCCAACCTCTGTCAAGCCGAAGGAGCGGTGATCATGAACATCGCCTCCCTGGCCGCGCAGCGGTCCTGCGCCCTGCACGCCAACTACTGCGCCGCCAAGGCCGGCGTGGAGTCGCTCACCCAGGTGCTGGCTCTCGAGTGGGCGGCCGACCAGATCAGGGTGATAGCGGTGAGCCCGGGGGTGGTGAACACCCCCATCGTCC
This sequence comes from bacterium, assembly GCA_028819345.1. Lineage (GTDB taxonomy): Bacteria > Actinomycetota > Acidimicrobiia > Spongiisociales > ZC4RG35 > Bin76. The sequence continues at coordinate 63,610 of JAPPLW010000059.1, forward strand.
GAAAGAACATGGCCCCGGGATCGGACCGAGAGAAGGCCATTATCGGGATGACTCCCCTGGGACGTCTGTTCGGACCCGACGAGTTGGCCCGGCTGATCCTCGCCTACTGCTCCGACGACTTCTCGCACGTCACCGGGTCCACCCTGGTGGCCGACGGAGGATTCGCCACCGCCGGCGGGCTCCCCCAGTTCTACAACTGACGGGCGGCAGCCCTCTTTCCCAGGCCCACTTCCGGGACGGCTAGTTGACGGCCTTCTCCATGCCTTCCCAGTAGGGGGCGCGCAACTTGAACTTCTGGAGTTTGCCGGTGGCGGTTCGGGCCAGTTCAGTGCGGATCTCCACCGAGGTGGGGCACTTGTAGTGGGCAATCCGCTCCCGACAGTGGTCGATGAGATCCTGTGGCGTCACCTCGGCATCCGGGGCCAGCACCACTAGTGCCTTGACCGTCTCGCCCCACTTGGGGTCGGGGACACCGATGACGGCAACTTCGGCCACCGCCGGATGAGAGAACAGGGTGTCCTCCACTTCGATGGAAGACACGTTCTCCCCGCCGGAGATGATCACGTCCTTCTTGCGGTCGGTGATGGTGTAGTAGCCCTCGTCGTCGGTGTAGCCGCCGTCCCCGGTGTGGAACCAGCCGTCCACGATGGCCTCCGCGGTGGCGTCGGGCTGTTCCCAGTACCCCTCCAGCACATGGTTGGTGCGGGCCAGGAACTCTCCGTCGGGGCGCACGGTCATGCGGACGCCCAGACCGGGCGCACCCTGGCGGGCCAGTTTGCGAGCCCTCTCCTCAGGCGACAGGTGGTCCCACTCCGCCCTGGTGCGGTTCATGGTGAGGAGCGGCGCGGTCTCGGTGAGGCCGTAGATCTGGATGAACTCCCAGCCCAGTTCGGTCTCCACCCGCTCGATGGTGCGGGTGGGCGGTGGAGCGCCGGCCACCACGATGCGGGTACGGCCCGCGCCGGGGATGGGTCCTTTCCATTCGGCGGCGGCGTCCAGGATTGCCGCCACCACCGCGGGCGCCCCGCACATGATCGTTATGTCGTATTCGTCCACTCGACGCAAGATCTCGGCGCCTTCCACCTGGCGGAGCACCACCTGTCGGGCGCCCATGCCGACCAGGGCATAGGGCATCCCCCAGCCGTTGCAGTGGAACATGGGCAGGGTGTGCAGGTAGTTGTCGCGGTCGTTCACCGTCGCTTGCCAGCCGAACACCGCCGCGTTGAGCCAGAGACTGCGGTGGGTCTGCTGCACGCCCTTGGGCCTGGCGGTGGTGCCCGACGTGTAGTTGATCACCGCCGTCCGGTCCTCGTCCGGCGTCCATGGCACCGGGGCCGTTCCCAACCGGAACAACGCATCGTCGGACTCGGCGCCGAGCACGAACTTGTGACGGCACTCGACGGAGGCCAGCAGGCCGGCCAACTCGACGTCGACCAAAAGCACCTCGGCGCCGCTGTGCTCGATGATGTAGGCCACCTCGTCGGTGCTGAGCCGGAAGTTGACCGGAACGAAGATCCGCCCGTTGCCGCTCACTCCCCAGAACGAGGTCAGCAGGCGCCCGGCGTTGTGCGAAACCATGACAACCCGTCCACCCATGGGCACACCCAAGGCGTCCAGGCCGGCCCCCATCGCGTCGGCCAACTCTCCCAGCCGGGAGAACGTCACCTCCCCCATCGACGGAGCAGGCTGGTCGGGTTCATCAACGACGGCCACCCGGTCGGGATACACAGCCAAGGCCCGGTTAAGATGATCACGGATTGTGAGAGGGACCTTCATGTCGCCATTTTAAGGCACTTACAGCCCGAACCGCACCTGACGCCCCCAAACAACCCGGCAACCATCACCAATACGGCACCACCATCGGATGTACAAGAAACGGCCCCGACCTAAGTCGGGGCCGTCGGCCTTGGGCTACTCACCCAAGGGGGGTACATCGGTGACAATAACACGGTGCTGTGACAAATCCCAGGTATCGTGGTGGTTCTTGTGAAATACGGGGAGCGGGTTGTCGGATACGTTGATGGATACAACCTGTACTACGGGTTGCGTCATGGTGGACTTCGCACGTCGCGTTGGCTTGATCTACATGCGTTGTGTGAGTCGTTGCTGAAGCCCAACCAGCAACTTGCCCTAGTTCGCTATTTTACCACCAGAGTTAAAAACGACCAAGCAGCGGCACAGCGCCAAGGAATTTTCATAGATGCACTAGAGGCCCGTGGTGGGATTGACATAGATTATGGCCACTTTTTGTCGAAGCCCATGCAGTGTTACCGCTGTGGGAATTCTTGGACCCAAAGCGAAGAAAAGAAGACAGACGTCAACATCGCCGTGCGGCTCCTGAACGACGCTTACGACAATCTCTTCGATACAGCGATCATCATCTCGGGCGACAGTGACCTCGCACCGCCCGTTGAGTCAGTTCGAGTCCGCTTTCCCAATAAGCGTCTAATCGTTGCCTTCCCTCCTCGCCGCAATTCACATGAACTCGGGAGGGTTGCGCATGCGGCCTTTAGGATTTCAAAGGGGATAATCCGTTCTAGCCGGCTGCCCGATCCCGTCATTACACCAACGGGAATAATGCTTAGCGCCCCCGCCGGGTGGCTTCCCACCTAAACCACGCTCCAACCACCGTCTACGAACAGGGTCTGGCCGGTTATGTAGCTGGCGGTGGCTCCTGCCAGGAACGTGACCGCCTGCGCCACCTCCTCGGGGTAGCCATGCCTGCGCAGGGGGACGCCGGCTTCGATGGCCGCTACCTGCGCGGCGTTGGCGGGGTCCTCTCGGAACCAGGCGTTCATCGGCGTCTCGATGAACCCCGGCGCCACCGTGTTAACCCTCACTCCGAACTCGCACCACTCGGCGGCCATGGTCCTGGTGAGACCAATAATCCCCGCCTTGGCGGCCGCATAGGCGCCGATGCGGGGAATGCCGAACGGGCCGGAGATGGATGCGATGTTCACCACCGATCCCGAGCGCTGTGCGATGAGATGGGGTGCGACTGCCCGCGTCACGACGAAGACCGAAGAGAGATTAACCTCCATCATCCGCCCCCACTCGGCGGTCTCCAACTCGTCCATCCGAGCACGGTCCTGCCGCTGGCCGGCGTTGTTAACGACAACGTCCAGTCTCCCCCACTCGGCCATGATGGTCTCCACCGCTCTGACCACGGCCGTCCGGTCGGTCACATCGCAGGGCGCCACCAGGCCATTCGGTGGCCCGATCATGTTGAGGGTCTCCTCCAGACCCCGACGGCCCCGGGCCAACAGCCCGACCCGGGCGCCTTCGGCGGCAAGGGCCACGGCCACCGCCCGGCCTATGCCCTGGCTGGCGCCCGTCACCAGGGCCACCTTGCCGTCCAGTTGGGCGTCCACGGACGCTTACTCGCTCATCAGAGGGTTTGAACAGACCGCTCGCAGGAGCGGGATCCTTATCGGACTCAACCGGGAAGATCTTCGACGATGTCGGCGGTGGCCGAGATCAGCCCGTCCACCTCGGCGCTGGTCATGGGAGTGGAGATGCAGGCGGAACCCCGGGAAGAAAGGAAGAAGCCGCGGTTGAGGAGGCCGAAGTGGAACGCCCGCTTCAGGTCGGGATCGGTCCGGTTGACCGCATGGACGTCATGGAGCGGCTCGGAGGTTGGATGCAGGTTGAATAGGGACCCCATGCCGGTGACCTGGCCGGGAAACGCCGTCGCGGCGAACACCCGGTTGATCCCCTGCTGGGCGCGCTCTCCCAGTTGGTTGAGTTGGTTGATCGCCGCCTCGGTGAGCAACTCCAGGCAGGCGACTCCGGCGGCGGCCGTCACCGGGTTTCCGTTGAAGGTGCCTCCCCAGGAGATGTCTCCGGAGACCGGGTTCATAGTCTCCATGATCTCTCCCTTGCCACCGAACGCGCCAACCGGGAACCCGCCCCCGATGATCTTGGCGAAGGCGCTCAGGTCGGGGCTGACGCCGTAGATGGCCTGGGCGCCTCCCCGATGGAGGCGGAGGGTCTGGACCTCATCGAAGACCAGGACGGACCCCGTGGCAGTGGCGGCCTCCCGGAGGAAGCGCAGGAAGTCGGGGCGGGCCGGGATGTATCCCGCCGCGCCCAGCACCGGTTCGACGATTATCGCGGCCAACTCATCCCCCACCCTTTCCAGCACCTTCCGGCACCCCTCTTCATCGTTGAAGGGCAGGTCCACCATCAGGCCCGATACCTCGTCCGGAACGCCCGGCGCCGGGGCGTTCGCATAGTCGTGAGTCCCGTGGTAACTTCCCTCGAACCGTCCCACCTTGGACCGGCCCGTGTAGACCCGGGCCACCCGCAACGCGGCCATGGTGGCCTCCGTGCCGGAGTTGGTGAACCTCACCAGGTCCAGCGAGTCGATCCGTTCACACAGCATCTCTGCCAACACCACCTCGTATTCGGTGGGCGCCGCAAAGGCCGTGCCTCCCTCCTGGGCCGCCTGGGCCGCCTTGAGGATGTCCGGATGGGCGTGTCCGCAGATCAGGGAGGTGTAGTTGTTGAGATAGTCGACCCGGCGGTTGCCGTCCACGTCCACGACGTGGCACCCCTCGCCCAGGACCAGGAAAGGCGGAAAGGGCGGAAAGAAGGTGGTGGTGCGGGTGGTGCCGCCCGGCAGCACCTTCTGCGCCCGACGGGCCATCTCGACCGAGAGAGGATTGTCCCTCCGGTAGCGATCTAACTCCCGGCGGAGCGCCGCCGCTATCTGTGCCTTGTCCAGCATCGGTCGTCTCTCTCTAGACCATGCTCCAGCCGCCGTCCACCGTCAGCGTCTCCCCGGTGATGTAGCTGCCGGTGGCTCCCGCCAGGAACACCACCGCCGCGGCAACTTCCGATCCGGCGGCGAAGCGGCCCATCGGGATCTTGGACGTTATGGTCTCCAGGACCTCGGCGTTGGCGGGGTCGGTGCGCAACTCGACGTTCATCGGCGAGGAGGTCCAACCCGGCGCCACCGAGTTGACCCTCACCCCGAACTCGCTCCACTCCGCGGCCATGGTCTTGGTGACGCCGATCACTCCCGCCTTGGCGGCGCTGTAGGACCCGATGGTCGGAAACCCCAGCGGCCCGGCGATGGAAGAGACGTTCACCACCGACCCGGAGCGCTGGCGGATCAGGTGCTGGACCGCCGCTCGGGTCACATAGAACACCGAGGAGAGATTGGTGGCGATCACCTTGTCCCACTCCTCGATCGAGAGTTCGTCCAGGCGCTTGAAGTTCTGCCTGGTGCCGGCGTTGTTCACCACCACATCCAGCCTTCCGAGAGCCGAGACCACTTCTTCGACGGCGTCCTCGATGGCGGAGGGGTCGGTGACGTCGCAGGAGACCGCGACGCCCGACCCTCCGATCATCTCCAGGGTCTCCGATAGGCCCTGGCGGCTGCGGGCCAACAGCCCGACCTTCGCCCCCTCCTCGGCGAAGGCCACGGCGATGGCCCGTCCTATGCCCTGGCTGGCGCCGGTGACCAGCGCGACCTTTCCGGCCAGTTGGGTGTCCATGGCTCCTACCCGGTGGCCTCCTGGATCAGGCCCCACAGCCGGCTGGGGGTGATGGGAAGCTCGTCGGCCTCCACCCCCAGATGGCTGAGCGCGTCGGTCACCGCGTTGGCCACCGCCGCACCCGGCGGGAAGGTCCCGGCCTCGCCCATTCCCTTGAATCCGCCGTCGGTGTGAGGCGAGGGGGTCACCACATGATGGATCTCCATGTCGGGGACGTCGGTGAAGGACGGCAGCAGGTAGTCCATGAACGACGTGGTGAGCAACTGGCCTTCCTCGTCGTACACAAACTCCTCCAGGAGCGCGCCGCCCAGAGCCTGGGCGACTCCGCCATGGATCTGTCCTTCTACCAGCAGGGGGTTGATCACCGGCCCGCAGTCGTCCACGATCACGTAGTTCTGGAAGGTGATCTTGCCGGTTTTGGTGTCCACGTCCAGCACCACGACGTGGCATCCGGAAGCGGTGGTGAAGTTGGGCGGGTCGTACACGTAGGTGGCCTCCAGGAATGGCTGGTCGCCTTCGGGGAGGGCATGAGCCCAGTAGGCCTGCTGGGCGACCTGCGCCAGGGTGACCGAGCGCATCTCCTCAGCGCCCTTCACCGAGACCGCCCCTTCTGCGTACTCGAGGTCGTCGGCATCGGCCTCCAGCATGCCGGCGCCGATGCGGATCGCCTTGGCCTTGATCTCCTCAATCGCCCGGATAACCGCCACCGCGGCAACGTTGGAGCGACTGCCTGCCGATCCGAACCCGGTGTAGGGAGTCTGATCGGTGTCGCCCCACACCACCCGGACATCATCCATGTCGATCCCCAGATGATGGGCAGCGACCTGTGCCAGGGTGGTCTCGGTGCCCTGTCCCATTGGGATCATCCCGGTGTACACCGTGGCCTTGCCGTTGGGATCGACCTTGACGGTGGAACCCTCGTAACCACCCGTGTAGTAGCTGAGGTACCCCAAGATGGGCGAGGGACCGAATCCCGAGACGTGGATGTAGCTCGAGATCCCGATGCCACGAAAGATCCCCTGCTCTCGCAGTTCCGCCTGCTCCGCCCGGAGCCGGTCGTAGTCGGCCGCCTCCAAGGCCTTCTCCAGACACTCCGGGAAATTGCCGGAGTCGTATACGGCGCCCGCTGCGTTGAACCAGGGGAACTGGTCGGGCTGGATCATGTTCTTGCGACGGATCTCGGCCGGGTCCATGCCCAGTTGCTTGGCCGCCTTGTCCATCATCCGCTCGGCGCCGAAGATCCCTTCGGGGCCTCCGAAGCCTCTGAAAGTGCTGGAGGGGGCCTTGTTGGTGGCGGCCGCGATCACATCGCAGTAGTAGTTGGCGATCTTGTACTGGTTGGGAGCGGCGGCGCCGGTGACCCAGGCCGGTCCGATCCCCACGCTGTGGAGATGGGCGCCCAGGTCGTTGATGACCTTGCCCCGTAGCCCGAGGATGGTCCCGTCGCTCTGAAGGGCCATCTCCCACTCCTGGACCTGCGCCCGGCCGTGCACGGTGGCCATCAAGCCCTCGCGCCGGTCGCCGATCCACTTGACGGGCTTGCCCAACTCCATGCTGGCGATGCTCACCAGCAGGTCCTCTGGATAGCGGTCCCACTTGTTGCCGAAACCGCCCCCCATGTTGGGAGTGAGCACCCGCACCGCCGTCTCGGGGAGACCCAGGCTGGCAGCCAGTTCGGTGCGGAACAGGCTCGCAACCTGCGACTCGGAGTGAACGGTGAGCCGTCCGTGGACCTCGTCCCAGTCGGCCACTATGCCGCGGGTCTCGAGGGGGATCCCCGAGTGGCGGCCGATCTTGAGCCGCCCGCGGACCGTCACCTCGGCGTTGTCGAACGTCTCCGCGTCGTAGTGGCACTCACCCAGGGCGTTGTATCCCGCAAAGACATGGTGAATGGCGACGTTGTCGCCCCAGTCCTCATTGATCACCGGAGCGCCCTCCTCCAGGGCGGCCTCGGCGTCGGTGACCGCATCAAGGGGCTCGTAGTCGACGTCTATGGCGTCGAGGGCGTCCTCGGCCACATAGCGCGACTCGGCCACCACTGCCGCCACCGGTTCGCCCACATACCGGACCTTGCCCTCGGCCAGGGCGGGAGTGCCCGAGTCCTTCTGGCCCGGAAGCCTCCAGATCACCGGGAACTGCGTTACGTGATCGGGGATGTCGTCGGGGGTGATCACCATGTGAACGCCGTCCATCGCCCGGGCCTCGGAGGCATCGATCGAGTTGATGCTCGCATGGCCCATGGGGCTGCGCAAGATCGCCATGTGCAGGGTCCCCGGCAGGTTGATGTCGGCTACATAGCGCCCCCGTCCCCTGATCAGGGCCGGGTCTTCCCGGCGCGGCGCCCGTGCGCCGATCCATTCGGTGGTGGTCATGATGTCACCTCGTTCATTTCACTGGCCGCTCCCAGCACCGATTCCACGATCTTCTGGTATCCGGTGCAGCGGCAGATGTTTCCTCCCATGTCATCCCGGACCTCCTCGGCCGTGGGATCGGGATTGCGCTTGAGGAGATCGATCCCGGCCAGGATCATCCCCGGGGTGCAGAATCCGCACTGCAGCCCGTGGTACTCCGAGAACGCCTTCTGCATGGGGTGGAGTTCGCCGTTCTCCTCCAGGCCTTCGATGGTGGTGATCTCGGAACCCTGGACCTGGACCGCGAACAGCAGACAGGACCGCACCATCTCCCCGTCCATAAGGACTGTGCAGGCTCCGCAGACCCCGTGCTCGCATCCGAGGTGGGTTCCGGTGAGGCCCAACCGGTCCCGCAGGACGTCGGCCAGGATCTCCCTGGGCTCGGCGAGTGTGGTCTGGTTCCTTCCGTTCACATTGAGGGTTATCGCAACTTGAGCCATCATTACACCTCCTGGGCGCCGGCGATGGCCTGTTGCAACGCCTGGCGGGTGAGCACGTCTATGAGAGCGCGCCGGTAGTCGGCGCTCCCGTGAATGTCGTCGGTTGCAGGGAACTGGGAAGCAGCCCGGGCGGCCGCTTCGGCCACTGCGTCGGACCCTCCGTCGCTTCCCACGAGGGCCGACTCCGCCTCATCCAACCGGGCGGGGCTGGTCCCTCCGAAAGCGGCGATCGAAGCCGATGCAACCCCGCTCCCGTTCATGTTCACCACAGCGGCGACGCCGGCTACCGCGAAGTCCCCGTGGCGGCGGGCGAACTCGGCAAAACCGTGACCGCCCGACTGGGCGGGCACCGACACTTCGGTGATCATTTCATCGGGTCCGAGGGCGGTGGAGAGGAAGTGTCCGCTGACCAAGTCCTCCACGGACAGCACCCTGGATCCCCCCGAGGAGACCGCCGTGACCGAGGCTCCGAGAGCCATCAGCACCGCCGGATATTCGGACGCCGGGTCGTTGTGCGCCAGGCTGCCGGCCAGGGTTCCGCGGTTGCGAATCGCCCGATGGCCCACATGGCCGGTGGCCTCCGCGAGGAGGGGCGCGCAGGCGGCTACCTCGCAGGACTCTTCGAGCGCTGATTGGCGGGCAGTGGCTCCGATCTGTACGACGCCGTCGCTGCATTGGATGTAGTCAAGGTCGGAGATCCCGTTTATGTCCACGATGGTGGCGGGCCTTGCCAGGCGAAAGCTCATCATGGGGACCAGACTCTGGCCTCCAGCCAGCACCTTGGCATCCTCATGACTGCTCAGCAGGCCAACTGCGTCATCAACGGACTCGGGAGCGTGATATTCGAAAGCTGCAGGTTTCATCGCTCTCCCATCTATATGAATTGGCTAGAACCAATATAGGGGGCTGAGCAGGGCCAACTGCAAATTTGGCGAGGTTATTCCTTCAACACCCCGGCCATCTGGTCCAAGGCCGCCAGATTGTGGCCCGCCACCATGGAGTCGATGTGCGGCAGGGAGGCTATCAGACCCCTGGTGAGGGGCCGGAACCTGGGATCGCCCATCAGGGGATTCACCCATATCACCCGGTGGGCCTGCCGCGACAGGCGGGCCATGGCCGACCCCAGGGCCGCAGGGTCGCCTCTCTCCAGTCCGTCGGAGCAGATCAGCACCACCGATCCCCGGTTGCGGGAGTCGGGCCCGTAGCGACGAACGTAGTGGGTGAGCGACTCCCCGATCCGGGTGCCGCTCTCCCAGTCCACCACCCGGGACGCGGCTTCCTCGATCGAGCGATTGGGGTCTCTCCAGCGCAACTGCGGGGTAATCCGGGTGAGCCTGGTGCCGAAACAGAACACCTCGACCTCGTGAGCGGCGCGGCGGGTGGCGTAGGCGAAGTGAAGGAGGGGTCGGGAGAAGCCCGCCATCGACCCGGAGATGTCGAGGATCAGCACCAGCCGGCGGGGCTTGATCCGGCGCCGGCGGAAGGCCCGGTGAAACGGCTCGCCGTCACAGCGCAGGGAGCGGCGCACGGTCCTCCGCAGATCGATCCGCCCGCTCGGCCCGGGGCGGGTGCGCCGCACCACCCGGCTGGGCAGGTTCACCGCGATGTTCGCCACCAGTCTGTGGAGTCGCCGGAGGTCCTCTTCCGTCCAGTGATCGAACCGCTTGTCCCTGAGGACCTCATCCTCCGAGGCGGTTGGACCGCTGGAACTGGGGCCGTCGTCGGAGGGATCTAATACCGAGACCTCCTGGGTGGTGGCCACGGTCTGGGTCCCCATCGGGGCGCCGTCGTCGGCCCACCCCCCGAAGACGTACTCGCCCTCCTGGGCGGTCTGCTCCTGTTCCGCCCGTGAGAACCACTCGGAGAAGGCTCGGTCGTAGTCGGCGAACCTTCGATGGTCGTCCACCATGGTCAGGCGCCCCGCCCAGTACAGGTCGGTCGGATCGGTGGGATTGAGTCGGGCGGCCGCCCGGCAGAAGGAGAGGATCCGGCCGGGTCCCAGCCTGAAGCCGTGGGTCCGAAGGTGCTGGCCGAAGCGGATCAGGGACCCAAAAAGCTCCTCGCCGTCACTCAAGGTCGGCCAACTCCTCGATGAACCCTTCGGCTGTCTCCAGGTCGTCGCGCTCTTTGAGCGCCGCGCCCATGGTGAGCCGGACCGTCCCGACGTCGAGTCGGTCGGTCCCCAGTCGCTGCAACGCCCGGGACCAGCTTATGGTCTCCGCCACGCCGGGGGTCTTGACCAGGTCTGCCCGGCGGAGGCGCGCCGCGGCCCGCACCACTTTGCGTGCCAGGGCCTCTGTGACCTCCGGCGCCCTGGTCCGGATGATCTCCACCTCCCGCAATGGTTCGGGAAGATCGATCCAGTGATAGAGACAGCGCCTTTTCAGGGCGTCGTGCAACTCCCGGGTGCGGTTGGAGGTCAGGATCACCATCGGAGGGGTGGCCGAGTGGATGACGCCCAGCTCGGGGATGCTGATCTGGAAGTCCGAGAGGATCTCCAGCAGGAACGCCTCGAACTCGTCGTCGGCCCGGTCGATCTCGTCTATTAGAAGAACGGACTTTCCCTCCGACCGGAGTGCCCGCAGCAGCGGCCTCTCCAGCAGGAACTCCTCTGAGTAGATGTCCCGGCCGGCGCCGTCGCGGAGGTCGGCGGCCCGCAGATGGAGGAGCTGGCGGGTGTAGTCCCACTCGTAGAGGGCCTGGGCGGCGTCGATCCCCTCGTAGCACTGCAGGCGGACCAGGGGAACTCCCAGGGCGTCCGCCAGCGCTTTGGCCACTTCGGTCTTCCCGACGCCGGCCTCGCCTTCCAGCATGAGGGGCTGGGGAAGGGTCCGGGCCAGGTAGATCGCGGTGGCCAGTCCCTGGTCGGCCAGGTAGCTGTGGCGGTGCAGCAACTGCGCCGCATGGGCAGGCGAGGAAAACCCCGTTCCGCCGTCCGGTGAGTACAACTCTGAGTCCAAGTTCGCTCCCCCAATAGGAATATCAGGCCAAGATAGTCGAATAGGCTAGAAGGAAGTTGAACAAGGAGAGGTTGGTGAGCACCACACTGATCACCGGAGGGCGGGTGATAACCGCCACTCGGGACACCGTCGAGGATATCCTGATCGAGGACGGCAGGATCGCCCGGTTGGGAGACCTGGGTGACTTTCCCGCCGACCGGGTGGTGGACGCTTCGGGGAAGCTGGTGATCCCCGGAGGCATCGACCCTCACACCCACATGGACACACCCGCCGGGAACACCTTCATCTCCGATGACTTCTACACCGGCACCGTGGCGGCGGCGGTGGGAGGGACCACCACCATCATCGACTTCCCCATCCAGGAGAAGGGCGACGATCCCCGGGTATCCCTGGAGGAGTGGTTCGGCAAGTCCGAGGGCAAGGCGGCCATCGACTGGGCCTTCCACCAGATCATCGCCGATCTGCCTCCGGCCTACCTTCCCTCGCTGGGCGCGCTGATCGACGAGGGCGTCTCCAGCTTCAAGCTGTTCATGGCCTACCCCAACGCCTGGATGCTGGACGACGGGGCGATCTTCTCGGCGCTGCAGTGGACCTCCGACAACGGGGGCCTGATCATGCTGCACTGCGAGAACGGCCCGGCCATCGAGGTGCTCATCCAGCAGGCGATCGCGGCCGGCCACACCGAGCCGCGCTTTCATGCCGCCACCCGGCCGTCCATAGCCGAGGGAGAGGCGACTTCTCGCGCCATCGCCCTGGCCGAGATCGCCCGGGTCCCGGTGTACGTGGTGCACATGTCGGCGGCCGAAGCCCTCAGCGCGGTGGGACTGGCCCGCGGCCGGGGACTGCCGGTGTATGCGGAGACCTGCCCCCAGTACCTGCTCCTGTCCGAGGACAAACTCGCCTCGCCCGGTTTCCAGGGCGCCAAGTACGTCTGCTCCCCTCCCCTGCGGGACCCCTCCCATCATGACAAGCTGTGGGAAGGGCTGGCCTCGGGCAACCTGCAGGTGGTCTCGACCGACCACGCCCCGTTCCACTACAAGGACCAGAAGCAGATGGGACGCGGCGACTTCACCAAGATCCCCAACGGGATGCCGGGGGTGGAGTGGCGGGTGAGCCTTCTCTACAACTTCGGGGTGCGGGAGAACCGGATATCTCTCAACCGCTGGGTGGAGATCACCTCCACCAACGCCGCCAAGTTGTTCGGCATCTACCCGCAAAAGGGCGAGATCGCCCCCGGATCCGACGGCGACCTGGTGATCTTCGATCCCGACCGTCCGCAGACACTGTCGGCCGAGACCCAGATGACCAATTGCGACTACAACCCCTATGAGGGCTGGACGCTGCAAGGCGCCCCCGAGACGGTGCTGGTGCGAGGCGAGCCGGTGGTCTCGGACGGAAAGTTCGTGGGCCGGGCCGGCATGGGCCGGTTCATCAAGCGCCGTCCCGCAGAAACCCTCGCCACCGACCTTGTTTCCTAGCCCGGAGGGAGAGTTATGACCACTGTCAGAACCGCACTCATCCAGATGTCGACCGTTTACGACAAGGACGCCAACGTCCGAAAAGGAGAGGAACTGGTCCGCCAGGCAGCCGACCGGGGGGCACAGATCGTGTGCCTCCAGGAATTGTTCAACACCATCTACTTCCCATTCGAGATGGATCCCCGCCACCTGGAACTGGCCGAGCCGATCCCCGGCCCCACCACCGACCGGATGCAGGAGGTGGCCCGGGAATGTGGCATCGTCCTGGTGGCGCCCATCTACGAGAAGACCATCGAGGGGATGCTGTTCAACACCGCCCCGGTGATCGGGACCGACGGGGAACTCCTGGGCATTTACCGCAAGAGCCACATCCCCCTGGTGAGCACCCCCACGCTCACCGGCATCGAGAAGTACTACTTCGCACCCGGCGATACCGGTTTCGTCACCTTCGACACCCCCTTCGGGATCAAGTTCTGCGTCTACATCTGCTACGACCGCCACTTCCCCGAGGGAGTCCGGGCCTTCGCCCTGCAGGGCGCCCAGTTGATGGTGGTCCCCACCGCCACCACCGGGATGAGCCGGTACCTGTGGGAGCTGGAGCTGCGCGCCCATGCCGTGGACAACATCATGTACGTGGGCGGAGTGAACCGGGTGGGGGTCGACCAGGACGGGTCCGACTCGCACTTCTACGGGTCGTCGGTGTGGGTGGACCCCAAGGGACAGATAATCAGCCAGGCCAGCGACCAGGACGACGAAGTGCTAATCGCCGACCTGGACTTCTCGGTGGTCCCCCAGATCCGCAACGAGTGGGGATTCTTCCGAGACCGCCGCCCCGACCTGTACGGAGCGGTCGCCACTTGAACCCGGCGGCCCCAGTCCACCCCCTACAACCCAAACGTGCCAGGGCATAGGAAAGTAATCCGGTCTGATCGCCAATAATTTTGGCCTCACGGTAGGATTCCGGTGACAGGGGTGCGATCACAGAGGAGGATCAGGACATGGGCGTTTTCAACTGGCCTATTCGACTGGACAGCATGGACGGCCAACGGTCGGTAGAGATAGAAGCGTTGGTGGACACCGGCGCCAGCTACACCATCGTGCCAGCCCATCTGCTGAATGACCTGGGCGTGTCAGCTATGGACAAGATCGGCCTGGTGCTGGCCGACGGACGGCCTGTGGAGTACGACATCGGAGAGGCACGCGCCACCATCGACGGGAAGAGCATTCCCACCCTGGTGGTGTTCGGGGAGGACGACGCCCCTCCCCTGCTGGGCGCATACACACTGGAAGGGCTGCGCCTGGCGGTGGACCCCACCCACGGCAGGCTCATCCCAGCCCCGCACGCCTGGGCGTAGGCGCCTGGCCCCACTCGGACCCGGACTCCGGACACTTTCACCATTCAGCCATAGTTTCCCGGGGTGTGATGGTTGGTGGGTCAAGTCCCGGGTGCGAAAGCCTCGATCATCTCGGAGTAGTTCTCGGTGACGGGTAGGGGCACCGGATACACGTTGGGTCGGGTGGCGTAGGCAGCCAACCCCGCCCGGCAGGTTGCGAGGTCCCCCCACACGCACAGCGAACTCACCACTTCGACCGGCACCAGGGGCATCGCCGCATCTATCCCGCCTTCCCGGGGAGGCCAACCGCCCATCTCCTGGCTGACTTCGTCCAGCAGATCCTGGGAGACGCCGCTCGCCCGGGCGATGTGGGGCTGCTGCCCCAGGTACATGGTGGTCATTCGGAGGGCTATATCCAGCGCCCGCTCGGGGTGGCGGTCGTCGGCGCTCACCACTATTACCTGGGGAAGGTCGAGGTCGTCGAGTGACTTCCCGGCCCGAGCGGCGCCGGTGGCCATCCGGTCGAAGGCTTGGGCCTGGTAGGCCAGGGAGGTGAACCCGTTGAGCAGCACCCCGTCGGCGATCTCTCCCGAGAGGGCCAGCATCTGGGGACCGGTGGCGCCGATGTAGATCGGCACATCCCGCGGGGCGTCCGAAGCGCCCTCTCCCAGTTCCAGCCGGAGATCCCGCACCTGCACCAGATCGCCCTCGAAGGTGACCGTCTCGAGAGCCAGGAGTCGCCGGCACACCTCCACGTACTCCCGCATCTGTTTGATCGGCCGGCTCCGGATCACCCCCTGTTTCCAGGCGAGCGGATCCCAGTAGGCCCCGAGGCCCATCAGCATCCGTGAGGGCGCCAACTCGTCGAGGGTGGCAAAGGTCAGCGCCATCAAAGAAGCGGGCCTGGTCCAGGTGTTGACGACCCCGGCGCCGATCTTGATCCGCTCCGTCTGATGGGCCACGGCCCCCATCACCGAGATAGCGTCCCGGGCGGTGCGGGTCTCGCAGATCCAGACCGACTCATATCCCAGAGATTCGGCCTGTTGGGAAAGAGCCACCTGGCTCCGGGCGTCGGGACGATCCAGAAAACAGATTCCCACTCTGCTCAAGCCTCTATTCAATGGACACTCCTCTGTCTGACAGTCAATCTCCAGCAATGGTAGAAACACTATTGGCGCCACCTTGGAGAGACCGACGGATGTCCCGGATCGTGGCAGTTCCAGGGCGTAGACGATGTCCCTACAGGCACTGTTAGTTCCACCGTAGAGGGTCGTGAAGCGCCTACGTCAGTAGTCCGGAGTCCCCTTTCCGACCGCGAGAATTT
Organism: bacterium; assembly: GCA_028819345.1. Lineage (GTDB taxonomy): Bacteria > Actinomycetota > Acidimicrobiia > Spongiisociales > ZC4RG35 > Bin76. Next base: position 79,058 of record JAPPLW010000059.1, read on the forward strand.
CGCGCCTTACCCCCCATGACACCGCTCTGGTGACTTAGACTCCGAGCCAAGTTCAGCCGCCTTCGTTCGCTTTTGCGTTCGTTTCAGTTATTAAGGAGAGAGCATGCTCAGGATCCGGAACAGAGGCCCGTTGGTACTTCTCATCGCCCTCGCACTCGTTTTAGCCGCTTGTGGAGCCGACGACGCCGAGGAAGCACCCGCTACCACAGCGGCCCCAACCACGACCGCAGCGCCGGCCACCACGGCCGCCCCCACCACAACTGCAGCGCCAACCACGACCGCAGCGCCGACTACGACCACGACCGAAGCCATGGTCGACATGACGCCCGAGACGCCGGACATCAAGGTGATGCCGGCCACTCTCGCCCAGTTCCTACCCCTGTACGTGGCCCAGGAAAAAGGCTTCTTCGCCGAATACGGGCTGAATCCGGAGATCCTCGCCTTCGAGGGCGGCGCAGGCCGCGCCACTGAGGCGGCGTTATCCGGTGAGGCGCACATGGGCTACACGAGTTGGCCGCTGGCCTTCTCGCTGGCCGAGCGCGGGCAGCAACTCAAGTTCATCACCACCCACGCGTACTACGCAGTGGTTGATGGCGTCGACTACAGCACGCATCGGCTGATCGTCACCGAGGACTCCCCGATCCAGTCGGTCGCGGACCTCGAGGGCGCCCGCATCGGCGTGATCGCCCGAGGGTCCAACGAAGAGGCATTCCTCACCTCGATCCTGCTCCAGGTGGGCGTCGATCCCGACAGCGTCGAACTCATCGAAGCGTTCTGGGGCGCGCACCCGGATCTTCTCACGTCGGGCGAGATCGACGTCGGCTACATGATCTACCCGTTCATCACCGGCATCATCCCCTATGGCCAGACCGCGGGCAACGGCTTCCGCTCGATCGGCGACCCCTACATCGGCGGCGCGGACGGCATCCCCGAGATGCTGGGACCCCGCGGCGCCGGCATGTTCCCGATGGCCGCCTCTCCCGAGTTCGTGGAGGACAACCCCAACACGATCCGGGCTTGGGCGCTTGCCATCCGCGACGCCTCTGAGTGGATCGTCGCCAACCCGGCCGAGGCCCTGGACATCTCCGTGGCCATCTCGGGCGTCCCGGCTGAGGCGCAGAAGAACAACCCGCCGCACATGTACGTGACCTGGCCCGAGAACCTCGTCGAACAGATGCAGCGTGTTGCGGACATGATGGTCGAGGCGGACCTGCTCGGAGAAGGGTTGGACGTCGGAGCCTTCATCTCGGACCTCCCATTCAGCGAGGACGAGATGATCGAGAACGGTCGCTTCTTCCCCTGGGATCCGAGCCAACTGCCCTAGCCAACCCAAGGAAATAACGTGACAGGAGCCCTGCGGTTCCCTGGACTCACAGCCGTCGCCGGCATACTCGCAGCATGGGTGTCGGCGGCGGCCCCCCGGGTGGTGAACACCGCGTAAAAACCCCCCCCCGGCCAGGTGCTAGCGGCGGGGGTGGAGGGCGGGGGCAACCAGGGGGCGGCCACGATCGAGAGCATGTGGACCGCGCTGGTCGGCTACGCAGTCGGGTTCGGCGCAGCCGTCGTGATCGGCATGGCAGTGGGCAGGTATGCCTCGGTCGACTCCTGGCTAAGCGGGCCGCTCGACTTCTTCAGGGCCATCCCGGCGGTCGCCATAGTCCCGATGGCGCTCCTGATACTCGCCGACTCGTTCCTGGTTGGCGCCTTCGCCGTGGCGTGGGGGTGCTTCTTCCTGGCGGTGATCAACGTGATCTCGGGCGTGAAGCACATCCCCAACACGTTGCAGGACGCGGCCCGGAGCTTCGGCGCCGGTGAGGCGAAGGTGCTCCGCAAGGTCGGGATACCGAGCCTCCTCCCCTACTTTCTCTCCAGCCTGCGACAGAACGTCTCGGTGGCGCTGATCGTCATCGTGGTCGCCGACATGGTCATCGGGCTGTCGGGGCTCGGCTTCTACATCCTCCGCACCCAGAGCAACGCCCTGTTCGGGCGCATGTACGCCTCCATCGCCCTGATCGCGGTCATCGGATACGTGGCGTTCCGCCTGCTCGAGGAGGCCCAGCGGAGGCTGTTCCCGTGGTGGTCGGAGACGTCCCTGGCATGACCGACCGCCAGACCTCCTCCAGCCCGGCCATCCACCTGCGGGGCGTCACCAAGACCTACGCCCGGCGCGGCCACGACGAGGACCTGAGGATCATCGACAGCCTGGACCTCTCCTTCCGGCCGGGCGAACTGGTGACGATCGTCGGACCTTCGGGGTGCGGCAAGTCGACGATCCTGAAGATGATCGACGGACTGACCCCGGCGACCAGCGGGTCCATCAGCTTCGAGCCCGGTTCCCCCAAGCCGCGATTGGGCTTTGTCTTCCAGGACTACGCCAACGCGCTGGCGCCATGGAGAACCGTCCAGAAGAACGTCGAGTTCGGCCTGGAGATCGAGGGCGTCGCCTCGCGGGCGGAGAGAGCCGAAGCGGCCGCCCGCTACATAGGGATGGTCGGCCTGGAGGGGTTCGAAAACGCTTATCCGCGGGAGTTGTCGGGCGGCATGCAACAGCGGGTGCAATTGGCCCGGGTGCTCGCGTACGAGCCCGACGTGCTCCTGATGGACGAACCGTTCGGGTCGCTCGACGCGCAGATCCGCCGGGTCATGCAGGAAGAACTCCGCAAGATCCTCGAGACTCTCGACCGGACGGTGCTGTTCGTCACCCACGACATCGAGGAGTCGCTTTACCTCGGCGATCGCACCGTGGTCCTCGACCACCGCCCGGCTCGGGTGCTCATCGATTTCGAGCAGGGCGACCGCACTTCTAGTTACGAAGAGTTCGTCGCCTCCGAGGGGTTCCGGGCGCGGTACAACGAGGTCTGGAGCCTCTTGAAAGGCGGGGAGGAACGGCCATGACCACTTCGGTGTGGACCAGGTGGCTGAAAACCATGGTCGTTCTCGCCGCCATCTTCGGCGCCTGGGAGTACGTGAGCCGCGCCGAGATGGTCAACCAATTCCTCTTCCCACCGCCCACCCAGGTGTTCGCCGACACCTTCACCGCCTTCACCGACCCTCCCTACCGGTCCGGCGACAACCTGCTGTTCCAGATCGGAAAGAGCGTGTACCGGGCAGTGGCGGGCTGGGTCATCGGGGTGATCGTCGGGGTGGTGTTCGGCGTGGTCGTCGAGTGGTGGAACAAGCCCGGGTCGGTCGCCACCTCGCTGCTGGAGTTCCTCCGGCCCATCCCGGTCATCCTCTTCCTTCCCGTGCTGGTGCTGGTGGTCGGGATCGGAGACCTGTCCCGCATCATCGTGATCGCCTGGGCTTCGTTCATCTTCGTGGCGATCAACACCATCTTCGGCGTCCGCACCGCCAAGCAGGCGCTGCTGCCCGACGTGGTGAGGAGTTTCGGCGGGACCGAGACCCTGGTGCTTCGACGCGCCGTGATAGGACTGGCGATTCCCCAGATCGTGGCCGGCGCCCGCCAGGCGGTGGGCGTCGCCCTGGTGCTGATGGTGGCGTCCGAGCTCATCCTCTCAACCGACGGGCTCGGCTGGTTCATCCTCTTCATGCGCCGCAGCCTCTTCCCGGCCGAGATGTACGGAGCCATCCTGATGGTCGGCGTCCTCGGCCTGGTATTCGGCGCCCTCTTCCAACGCTTACAGAAAGTCATCCTCCGCCCCTACCTCGACTGAACAACCCAAGGAGAGAACATGATCAAGACCGGCATCGGCCTATTGCAGAACACCCCCCTTCCCGAGACTGTCCGGCTGACCAAGCGGGTGGAGGAACTCGGGTACGACTCGGTCTGGTACGCCGAGCACAACTTCTCCCGCGACGGTGTCACCGCCTGCGCGGCGGCCGCGGCGGTGACCGAGCGCATCACCATCGGCCCGAGCGTCTGCCCGATCTTCACCCGCAGCCCCCTCCTGATGGCCACCACCTTCGCCGCTCTCGACGAACTCTCCGAAGGCCGTTTCGTGGCCGGCATCGGGGCCGGGTCGAGGGTGCTGATCAAGGCCCAGGGCATCAACTTCGTCAAGCCGCTGAAGGCGCTCCGCGAGTACGTGGAGGCATGCCGGGCCGTGTGGAACGCTCACGGGACGCACTTCGACTACCACGGCGAGATGGTCCACCTCGACAACGCCGAACTCGACTTCGAGCCGGTGCGCCGGGACCTGCCCGTGTGGCTGGGCCCGACCGGCCCCCTGGCCTGCCAGTTGACCGGTGAGATCGCAGAGGGCGCTTCGCTCAATGCCTTCCTGGGCACCGAATACGTCACCTGGGCGCTGGAACACCTCCACAAAGGCGCTGAACGGGGCGGCCGCACCCTCGACGACGTGGAGATTGGAATGATGTTGGTGGCCTGCGTCGACGATTCCAAGGAGGCAGCAAGGGCCTTCCTGCGTCCCCTGCTGGCCCTGTACCTGGCTCGGCTTCCCGACATCACCAGGCGGACCTCGGTGTGGGGCCCCGACGGCGCGGGATGGAAGCAGTTGGTGGCCGCCGTGGACGAGGGAGGCGGCGAGGGCGGCCAGCACCTCATCAGCGACGACGTCATCGATGACCTCACCCTCAACGGCACCCGGGACGACTGCCTCGAGGGAATGCAGCGCTACATCGATGCCGGGGTCGAGCACCCGATCATCACCGCCATCGGCGACATCGAGCGCGGCATCGAAGAACTGGCCCCCTAGGACTCGAGGAGGAGCACGTGGGCACCACAGCAATCACCAACGCCTCGATCTTCGACGGGACGGGCGCCGATCCCTACGGCCCGGCCGGCCTGGTCATCGAAGACGACCGCATCACCGCCATCGGCGCCGACGTGGAGGTCCCTCTGGACGCCGAGATCATCGACGCGGCCGGAGCTCATGTGCTGCCCGGCCTGATCGACGCTCACCTTCACCTGTTCGGCATCCCGGGGTACGACTTCATCTCATGGGCGATGGAGTCACCCATGCTCCATGCCATCCGCTCAGCCATCGAGGTCCAGGAGATACTCGGCGCCGGATACACCCTCATCCGGGACTGCGGTAGCGACAACAGCCTCCAGGTCAAGAAAGCCATCGAGGAAGGCAAGGTCAACGGCCCCCGCATGCGGGCGGTGGGGCGCTTCATCGCCGAGACCGGCGGCATACCGGACCTGCCGTTCATCCGCCTGGAGTGGATGCAAGGCCCCGAACCACCCGGGTTCGTTCGGTTGGCCGACGGCGTGGGCGAGGTTGCCAAGGCGGCGCGGGAACAGATCCGCGGCGGCGCCACTGACATCAAACTCGGGGTTACCGGCGGCATCGACCCGTCGTTCATCCGCGCCGAGTCGGCCTGGACCGGCGCCGAGATCGAGGCGGCCGCCCATGTCGCCCACAACGTGGGGGCCCTCCTCTCCTGCCACAGCAACACCCTCATCGGCGAGTCGTGCGTCGGCATGCAGCGGGCCATCAAGGCGGGGGCAGACTCGATCGAGCACGGGTACTGGATCGACGACGAGACCCTGGAGATGATGGCGACCCACGGCGTCACCTGGAATCCCAACGTGGGATACCTGTCACGGGCGGTCGAACGCGCCGACGACCTGGATCTCAACCCGGTGTACGTCGAACGTTGCCAGATGGCGCTCGACTCTTACGCCGACACCCTGCCTCGCTCCCAGTCGATCGGCGTGAAGCGGGCCATCGGCTCGGACTTCCTGGGCACCCCGGCCGACCCGCACGGCGAGGAGGCCTACGAACTGGAGGTCCAGACCCGCCTCGGACTCTCGAACATGGACGCCCTGGTGACCACCACCAGGGGCAACGCCGAGTTCTTCCGGATCGACGACGACTTCGGGACGCTCGAGGTGGGGAAGGTCGCCGACCTGCTGATCATCGACGGCAACCCGCTCGACGATGTCCGCATCCTCCAGGAGCGCCATCGGATCAAGCGGGTCATGATCGGGGGTGAGACCCGCATCACGCGGCCATGACCGAACAGCGCTGCGACTGCTCCGTTCCCTTCGGGTGCTACAAGTGCCGCCGCGGCAGGACACGATTCCTATGGGTGGTACTGGGCGCGATATCCCTGGCGCTCTACGTTGCATCGTTGTGGCCACAATGACGGCAGGGTCTATGCCGAGCTTCGACGTCGGCCTGGACAACGGCCGGACGGTGGACGAGATCATCACCGTGGCCCGGGCGACGGAGCAGGGCGGGTTCGGGACCATCTGGATCGCCGAGCAACACTTCCACCGGGGTGTCTTCACCATCGCCGCGGCGGTTGCAGAAGCCACGGTCTCGGTGAGGATCGGGTTCGGCATTCTGAGCCCGTTCATCCGCCACCCGGCGTCGGTGGCGATGGAACTGGCGTCTCTGACCGAACGGTATGGCCAGCGGTTCGCGCTTGGATACGGGGTTGCGCACATCGGTTCGTCCCGGCTGGGGAAAATCCCCACCAACCAGGTGACCGGCTTGCGGGACGCCGCCGAGGCCACCCGCTCGCTCCTCAGAGGGGACACCGCCTACAACGGGGCGCGACTCTCCTCCCCCCTGCCGCCCGTGCCGATCTACCTGGGATCGATGGGTCCCCAGTCGCTCCGGATGTCGGCCGCCCACTACGACGGAGCGCTGCTGGGGGTGATGTGCTCCCCGACATTCATTGCCTCACGCGCCGCAATGATCGACGCGGCGCTGGCCAAGGCCGGGCGTTCAAGGGAGGACTACTCGTTAGGCGCCCTGGTACTCACCGCTGTGGCCGACGACCCCGCCGACGCCCGGGATCGTGTGCGAAGGTCGGTGGCGTACTACCTGGCGGAGATCCCCGACGTCTCGCCCCGTCTGGTCGGGACCGATGTCTCCCGCGACGACCTCCTTTCGGTCCGCGGTCAGATCCTGAAGGCGAAAGCGAGCGACGGCTTGGAGGCAGCCGCCGCGGTTCTCTCCGACGACCTGGTCGACCTCCTGGCGGTGGCCGGCACTCCCGACGACGTGGCCGAACGCGTGTCCCGGCTGGGGGATGCAGGCCTGGACAGGGTGGTGGCTCATCACGCGCTCGACCCCGACGCGGTGGTGGCGCTCGGCGCTGCTTTCGCAGACCGCTCACCGGCGATGGCCAATGGCTGAACTCGGCGCACCGATCGAGGGCCTGGCGCCCGCCGAGATCCGGGCGATCCAGAGCGAGCGCCTGGCCGCACAGTGGGCCTACCTCTGGGCAAGGTCGCCCTTCTACCAGGAGAAGCTGCGCGCCGCCGGACTCGGCCCCGACTCGGTGAGGCGCATCGAGGACCTGACCGGGGTCCCCTTCACGGTGAAAGACGAGATTCGAAAGTCCCTGGAGGCGAACCCGCCGCTGGGAAACCATCTCGCCGCCGACCCGGGAGACATCGTTCAATTCCAGGCATCCGGCGGGACGACCGGACGACCGTCCTATGTCGGCATCACCGCCCGCGACCGGGCGAACTGGGCCGAGATCACCCGCCGGACACTCTGGGCACACGGCTTCCGCCCCGCCGACCGGGTCCTGCAGGCGCTGGGTATGTCCCGCTGCTGGGTGGGCGGCGTGCCGGTCATCCAGGGTCTCGAAGCCCTGGGGGCGGCGTGCATCCCGGCGGGCGCCGAGCCGGGGACCACCTGGCTCCTCCACACCATTTCCGACCTGAGCCCCAACGGGCTGGTCGCCACTCCGAACTTCGCGGTATACCTGGGCAACCAGGCCAAAGAGGTGTTGGGCGTCGACGCCCGGGAACTGTCGATCGAGCGGATCTACGTGGGCGGCGAGCCCGGGGGCGGCATTCCGGAGTTCCGCCGGCATGCAGAGGAGATTTGGGGGGCGAAGATGCATGAGGTGATGGGTGGCACCGACCTGTCGCCCGTCCTATGGGCCGAGTGCGAGGACCAGAGCGGCATGCACTTCGTCTCACACGAATTCGTCTACTGGGAAATAATCGATTCGGCCGGCGATCCGGTGGAGATCACCGAGGGGGCGACCGGAGAGTTGGTCTACTCCCACCTCGACCGGGAGGCGACTCCGGTGCTGCGATTCCGGCACAGCGACATCATCGAGGTGCTCGACACCGAATGCCGCTGCGGGCGGACCAGCCCCAAGATCCGCTGTTTCGGGCGCACCGACGACCTGATGATCATCAAGGGGGTCAACTTCTTCCCCAGCGCCCTCCAGGACATCGTGCTGGGCTTCCGCCCCGCCACGACCGGCTCGGTCCGGATCATCAAGCACGAGCCCGAGTACGCCTGGCCCGGGCCCCTCCACGTCCGGGTGGAGCGCGGCGAGGGCCGTTCCCCCGATGACGACGAGGAACTGCGTTCCAAGCTGGCGCAGGCCATCTCCGACATGTGCAGGGTCAGGGCGAGGGTCGAGGTCGTATCCTTCGGCACATATCCGTCACCCGGACGCAAGAAGGTCCGGATCATCGAGAAGGTGTACGAGACATGACGTCACTAACGGTCAAAGACGCCACCCTGGTCAGCCCGGCCGGCCGGACCAGAGCCACCGTCCACTGCAGCGAAGGGGTCATCCAGGCGCTCCTTCCCCCGGGCGACGCGCCCTCCGCCGACCGGGTCATCGACGCCAAGGGCGCCTACGTAATTCCCGGCGCGATCGATGGGCACGTCCACCTCGGAGTGATCCTGCCATTCGCGGACTCCTGCCGGGAGGAGAGCGCCGCGGCGGTGACCGGGGGCGTGACCACGATGTGGCATTACCTGCTGTCGGGTGGCTCCTTCAAGGACACCCACGCCCAGCATGTCGCCGACATCGAGGAGCACAGCATCGTCGACCAGGGCTTTCACGGTCTGGTCACCAACGCGCAGCAGGTCTGGGAGATCCCTGAGACCGTTGACGAACTGCGCCTCACTTCCTACAAGTTTCACATGGCCATGAAGGGACCCGAGGCCGGATACGGCATCGTGGGGCTCGACGACGGACTGATCTTCGAGGGCATGCGCCAGGTGGCCACCCGCCCGGGCGTCATGGCACTGATCCACGCCGAGAACATCGACGTGATCCTCCACAACCGCGAACTGGGCATCGCAGCCGACCCGGACGCCACCGACACCGCCACCTGGAGCAATCACCGCCCGCACTTCACCGAGGAGGAGGCGATCATCCGCTCCTGCATCTTCGCCGAGAACGCCGGGGCGCCGCTCTGTGTGATCCACACCAGCGTCGGCCGGGGACCGGAACTCATCCGCGCGGGGAGAGACCGCTACCCGCCCCTCTACATGGAGACCTGTCCCCAATACCTGGTGCTGGACATGGACATGCCGCTCGGCACCTGGGGCAAGGTCAACCCGCCCCTTCGGACCAAGACCGACCAGGAACTCCTCTGGGCGGGCCTGGCCGACGGGACCATCGACTGGATGGGGTCCGACCACTGCGACTACGACCTGACGACCCGCCAGGGCAACATCTGGGACGTCGGTCCCGGCCTTCCCGGCGGCATGACCATGATCCTCCCCGTCCTGCTGTCGGAGGGAGTCAACAAGGGTCGGCTGACCCTGGAGCGGGTGGTGGAGGTCACGTCGGCGAACTTCGCCCGCCTGATCGGCGCGTCTCCGCGCAAGGGGACGATCGCGGTGGGAAGCGACGCCGACCTGGTGATGATCGACCTCGAGAAGGAAGTCACCATCGACGCGGACACGCTCAACGGCCACTCGGACTACACGCCGTACGAGGGCATGGTGATGCGGGGTTGGCCCCGGATGACCATCGCCGGAGGCCATGTGCTGTACGAGGACGGCGAGGTCGATCGCGATACCACCCACCGCGGAACCCTGGTCACCATCCCCCCCGACGCCATGCCCGTCCACTGATGGCCGCTCACCGGATGTTCGTCCTGCCCACCGGCACCTGCTATCTGGCCGAGTTCCGGACCAAGCTCGGCGGTTCGAACGCCGAGGTGGGGGTCCCACTCCCCATGTTCGCCATCGACACCGACGACGGCTGGGTGGTGTTCGACACCGGATGCGACCCGGATGCGGCCACCGATCCGGAGGCGACGTGGGGACGGCTGGCGAAGGCGTTCCGACTCGAGATGTCAGACGCCGACCACCCTGTGGCGCGTCTGGCGGAGGCCGGTATAGCCATCGCCGACGTGGCGCACGTGGTCGTGTCGCATCTGCACATGGACCATGCCGGCGGCATCCGGTTCTTCCCCGACGCCACCGTGCACCTGCAGGTGGCCGAGCGCCGGTGGGCCCAGTTCCCGGACCGGTTCGGAGCGCCCGGATTCATCAGCAAGGACTTCGACCGGCCCGAGATCACCTACCGGTACCACGAGGGCGATGCCCAGATCGTCCCGGGCGTTCACGCGGTGCTCACCGACGGCCACACGCCGGGCCACCAATCGCTGGTGGTCGACCTGCCGTCGGGACGGTTCGTGCTCACCGGCGATGCGGCCTACCGGCGTGACAACATCGACCGCCGCCTCCCTCCGCCTACCACCACCGACGAGTTCGCAGCCATCAGGTCGCTCGCCCGGCTCAAGGGCTTCGAAGACCGCGACGGCGCAACCATCCTCGTGGCGCACGACATCGAGCAGTGGAAGACCACCATCAAATCACCCGACGGCTACTACGAATAGGGAGACAGCCATGGCAAGCTTCACCGATTGGAACCAACAGGACGGATTCGAGGCCTTCCCGGGCGACTTCGTGTGGAACGTCACCGGAAAGGACGTCCAGGTGATCCGCGCCGAGATGGCGCCGGGGACCGACTTCGGCCTCCACACCCATCACCAGGAGCAGATCATCTGCGTGCTGGCCGGACAACTCGAGTTCACGGTGGACGGGGAGACGCGGATCGTCGGACCTGGGCAGGTGATCCATGCACCGTCGGGCGTCGAGCACGGAGGACGAGTGGCGTCGGACGATCCGTTGATCACCATCGAGGCCTTCTCTCCTCCCCGGGTCAATTTCAGTCACAACCAGTCGATGGTGTTCGAGGATCCCCAATGACCCGGGGGCTCAGCGGCCGCCGGGCCCTGGTCACCGGCGGAAGCGCCGGCATCGGTTTGGCAACCGCCAATCGACTCGCCTGCGAAGGCGTCCATCTGGCGCTCGTAGCCCGCGGCGAGGACCGACTCTCCGCAGCCCGGGACCAAGTCGCCGAGACCCACGGGGTGGATGTGGTCCAGATCGTTGCCGACCTCTCACAGCCGGATGCACCGGGTCGAGTAGTGGAACAGGCAGCAAGCGCTCTGGGCGGGATCGACATTCTCATCAACAACGCCGGTTCCTCGCCGTTTGGCGACCTCGAAGCGGTCGCCGACAGCGACTGGATGTCTTCGATCGACCTGAAGCTGATGGGCTACGTGCGGTGCACCCGCGCGGTCTTCGGAATCATGAAGGAGGGCGGCGGCGGTGTGATCGTCAACGTGGTGGGCATGGCCGGCCGTTCGGCCTCTCCCGCCTACGTGCTCGGCTCGCTCAATGCCGCCCTGCTCCACTTCACCAAGTCGGCGGCCGAGTTGGGGGGACCGCACGGAATCCGGGTGATGGCGGTGAATCCGGGACTGACGACCACCGATCGCATGGAGGAGGCCATCGAGGTCTGGGCCAAAGACGCCGGGATGACCAACGAGGAGTTCCGGACCGCCTACCTGGACGACAGGGTTCCGGTGGGTCGTTTCACAACCCCCGAGGATGTGGCCGAGGCGATCGCCTACCTCTGCTCGGACACCGCCGCTCCTGTCACCGGGTCGGCAATCCAGTTGGACGGAGCGTCTGCCAGCGGGGTGTTCTGATGCCCGAACTGAGCCTGACCCGCCATGACGGCGTGGCCCGGGTGACCATCGACCGCCCGGAGCGCAAGCACGCCTGGTCGCCGCCGATGTGGGCCGATATGGCCCGCCTCATGGGCGAGTGCGCCGAGGACGATTCGGTGCGGGTCGTCCTCGTGACGTCGACTGGCGACCGGGTGTTCAGTGCCGGCGCCGATCTCGAGCAGTTCGGAGGCGCGGACCCGGCGGTGGTACGGACGTCTATAGAGGGCGTCGAGTCGGTCATGGCATCAATCGAAGCATGCCCGAAACCGGTGATCGCGGTGGTGAGCGGTGCCGCGGTGGGCGCGGGGACCGAGGTTGCGGCGGCCTGCGACATCCGGATCGCCTCCGATCGCGCCTGGTTCTCAATCCCGGCCGCGGTCCTGGGCATCGTCATCACCCGAAGCGACATCGCCCGCCTGGTCCGGGGAGTGGGGGACTCGATGGCCCGCGACATGCTGCTGACCGGCCGCCGGCTGACCGCCACAGAGGCCCAGCGGATCGGCTTCGTCCGCTCGGTCCACTCTCCCGACGAGCTCGACGCCGCGGCGATGGACCTCGCGGCAGAGATCGCGGCGCTCGACGGCCCGGCATTGGCGGCGATGAAGGCTCACCTGAACACGCTCGGAGACGTGGCGTGGAACGAAGAGTCCTGGACCTCCACACTGGAGGCGATCACCTCGGCCGCCACCCAGAAACGGATCGCCGCCCGGCTGGGAGACGCATGACGGCAGTCGTTCGCAACGGGCGTCTGGCCACAGGAGACGGCGTCCTGGAAGGCGACATCTCGTTCCGGGACGGTGTCATCGAAGGGATCGGAACGGGCCTGCCAGGCGAGACCATCGCCGACGTGGACGGCGCCTGGGTGCTGCCCGGCGGGGTGGACCCACACCTCCACATCTCCTTGGGCGGACACTCCATCACCGAGCCACTCCTGCACGATCTGCACCAGGCGGCCCGGGCGGCCCTGCGGGGCGGCGTCACCACCATCGGGGTTTACGCGCAGCGAACCCCGGTGACCACGGTCGCCGAATCCGTCGAGGCGGAGATCGAGCGGGAGCGTGACGGCGTCGCCGCCGACTACTTCATCAACGCCCTCTTCCTGCCCGGTGATGACATCGAAGGAACGGTGGCTCGAAGCGCCGAGGCCGGCGTTACCTCTTTCAAGACGATGGTCGCCTACGCCCAGCGGGGGCAGATGCTCGACGACGCTTCGATCTGCCTCCTCATGGAGCGGGCGGCGGCGGTGGGGGGCGTCACCCTGGTGCACGCCGAAAACGGCGGCGCCATCGACTACCTGGACGCCGTGGAACGCAGGCGGGGAGTCACCAACGCCAGCTACCTGCGCAGCCAGCCGGTCGAACTGGAACCCGAAGGCATGAACCGCACCGCCGTGTTCGCCGCATTGACCGGATGTCATCTCCACTTCGTCCACTGCACCTCGGCGCCGGGAGCGGCCATGCTGGGGGCTCTGAAGAACTCTGGAGCATCGGTGACCGCCGAGACGCAGATCCACTACCTGCTGCTCACCAACGACGAAGTCCTCCAGCGCGGCCCGTTGGGTAAGGTCGGTCCGCCGCTACGGGACGCCGACCACCTCCCCAGGCTGTGGGAGGCGCTGGCCGACGGCCGGATCGATCATCTCTCCTCGGACCACTCCCCCAAGAGCCTGGAGGTCAAGCTTGCCGCCGCCAACATCCTCGACGCCACCTTCGGCGGCATCGCCGGCACCGGCGTCATGCTACCGCTTGCCTTCAGCGAGGGGTTCAAGAAAGGACACCTGACGATCGAGCGCCTTGCAGAAGTCACCTCCACCAGAGCGGCGCAGATCTACGGGGTCTACCCGCAGAAAGGCATCCTGGCCGAAGGCTCGGATGCGGACCTGGTAGTAATCCCCGAGGAACAGCCCGACATCCGGCTGACCCACCACAACCTCGAACCGGCCGCCGGTTACTCGTTGTACGAGTCACTGTCCACCAGCGGCATGCCGAGTCTCGTGGTACGCGGCGGATCGGTTGTCCTCTCGGACGGTGAGTTGGTGGGACCCGAGAACGGGCGGTACCTGGCAAGGTCCGGACAGGCATGAGTCTCGACCTGCTGATCCGCGGCGGCCGCGTGTACGACGGGACCGGATCGTCGTGGATCAAAGCGGACGTCGGCGTCGATGGAGACACCCTCGTCCTTTTCCGCGGCGACACGCACCATCTGGAAGCCGGTCGCGTGATCGACGCCCGCGGGCTGGCCGTATGCCCGGGTTTCATCGATATGCACGCTCACTCGACGATGGCGATCCTGGCCGACCCAGCCCATGAGCCGAAGGTGCGGCAGGGCGTCACCACCGAGTTGATCGGAGTCGACGGCAACTCCTACGCACCCTTCCCGTCCTCCGACGACCTCGACGGCTGGAGCGTCATGAACGCCGGCCTCGACGGACGTCGCCCACCGGGATTGGCGTGGAACACAGTGTCCGAGTACCTAGATCTCTACGACAGGTCGGTACCCGTGAACGTCGCCTACGTAATCGGGAACACGCCGCTACGGGTGGCCACCGTCGGCTGGTCGGATGTCAAACTCACAGACGATGACGTGGCCGCGCAGAGACGCCTGTTGCAGGAGGGTCTCGACCAGGGCGCCTTCGGCTTCTCCACGGGCCTGACCTATCCCCCCGGCAGCTTCGCCGACATCGACGAACTCACCAAACTGGCCGAGGTGGCGGCCCGCAACGGCGCCATGCACGTGTCGCACGTCCGCTACGGAGCGGGACCGGCCTTCACAGACCCGTTCCGTGAGGTGATCGAGATCACCCGTCGCACCGGCGCACCCTTGCACATCTCCCACTACGCCTCTCTCTCCAAGAAAGACGGCGAGTACCACGACCTCATCGGCCTGGTCGAGAAAGCCCGCCAGGAAGGCCTCCAGGTCTCGTTCGACGCCTACCCCTACAACCAGGGAGGCACCCGGGCGATCGTTGCCGTCTCCGATTGGATCGAGGAAGGCGGACCGGACCGGATTCTCGAGCATCTCTCCAGTCCCACCTCCCGAGCCAGGATGCGCAAAGAGACCGATCCCCGCCAAAGCCGCTGGCGATACCCCGCCGACTGGCATCTCAGCGGATTCGAACACCCCGAATACCGACATTTCGAGGGTGTCCCCCTGGACCAGATCGCCGCTGCCATGGGCCTCGACCCTCTCGACGCCCTCTGTGATCTGCTTTTAGCGGAGAACTTGGGCCTGTCCTACGTCGGCCACGACTCCAACAACATGAAGACGGTACGCGAAGTGCTCAACCACGACCTATGCGCGGTCGGAAGCGACGCCCTACTGGTGGGCTCCGCACCCAGCCCGCGAACCTACGGCACCTTCCCCAAGATGCTCGGCAGCCTGGTGAGAGACGAAGGCCTGATGACCATAGAAGAAGCCATCCGCAAGATGACCTCCTATCCCGCCGGCCTACTCGGCATCCCAGACCGCGGCGTAATCCGGAACAGCGCCAAAGCCGACCTCGTGGTGTTCAACCCCGAAACCGTGGGAAGTACCGCTTCTCTACAGGACCCATGCCAGTTCCCCACCGGCATTCCCCACGTGATCGTCAACGGCGTGCCCGTAGTCAACAACTTTCGGCGGACCAACGCCACGCCCGGGCGCGCGATCAAGCGGCAGGGAACATGATCAGACCTACCCCAATGAAACTTAATATGGCAAAGGAACGAGGATCATGATCGTTTCTTTGGGAGCCGCAGTGTCTTCGGAACAGGAATGACTAGAGACGAGGTTCTGGTGACGCTGGTCTGCGGGAAGATGTCAACAAGATAACCGACTATGAGTGCTTGATCTTTCATGCCCACTACAACTAGTGCTCTTTCGACCACTTCATGTTCCGCATGTCATGGGTCGGCATGCTCCTCTCCCTCACCATGAAGAGCCTCGAGATCATGGCCCGGGAGGTCCTTTTCCGCTACTCCGGGAAACCATCACCCCACAGCCCTCTCTAACCTCGGTGCCGATGAAGTTCGGTCTGCTTCTCAGTTTTCAGTACAGGCGCACCGACCCCTTGGCCTCCCGTCTTGAAGAGACCCTGGAGTTGGTCGCGGCCGCCTCGGAACTGGGGTTCGACTCGG
>JAPPLW010000056.1 GCA_028819345.1 bacterium
GTAGACCCTGGAACGCTACGAAACCTCCACACTGTGCCCTCCCCCGCCACCACCTATCCAGGGTTGGGCAGACTCCGTCCAGCCCGCTGTGGGGTCATTTGGTCAAGACGCTCTGATCCCTCGACGCGGTCCGGTCGGCGCCGGCGGCGGACCGTCTCGGTGTTTGGCTTATTTCAGTGTGGACCCCCGGTGGGACATAGTCAACCCTCCGAGAGGCGAATGTTTCACAACCTGCCTTGAGCCGGCAATAGATTCCGCCCCACACCCGGACGGGACAGATCAGGAGCGGAGATCGAGGGCGTTGGTCATCGTCCGGAGCTTGAGCCGCGTCTCGGCCAACTCCTCCTCCGGCAGTGACCCGGCCACGATTCCGGCGCCCGCGTAGAGACGAGCCCCTGTTTGGTTGAGTTGCGCGCAGCGAAGGGCCACGGCCCACTGGGCGTCGCCGGCCAAGTCGAACCACCCCACCGGACCGGCGTACCTGCCCCGGTCGATCCCCTCCAGGCCTGCGATGGCCTCCATGGCTCCCTGGCGCGGGACACCGCCCACCGCGGCGGTCGGATGGAGGCGGTGCACCACTTCGAAGCTCGAGAGCCCCTCGGACAGGAGGCCCGTGAAGCGAGTGGAAAGATGGCGCAGATTGACCAGATCCCGGAGGGTGGGCTCGGTGTTTCGATCCAGCCGGGCACACACCTCTCGGAGAGATCTCTCCACCGAACGGGCAGTCAGATCGTGCTCCCGGAGGTCCTTTTCCGATTCAAGGAGCCGGCGAGCCAGTTGTTCATCGCGGGCGGGGTCGGGGTGGCGGGGAGCGGTACCGGCCAGGGCCACCGACTCGACCCTCCTGCCCGACTGTTTCAGGAGGAGTTCGGGACTGGCGCCCACCAGGCCATCCACCAGGAAGGTGAAGCACCCCGGGAAGGAATGATGCAGCCTCCGCAGAAGCCGGCGCACGCCGAAGGGGGACTTGCTCCACACCTCGACGTCCCGGGCCAGCACCACCTTTTGCAGCCGGCCCGCTTCGATCAGCCGCAGCGCCCGGGCCACAGACTCCATCCACTCCCAGTCCGGATGGGAGGGACCCACGTAGCGGGGCCGATCGGGCGGCCCGGCGCCGGGTGCGGACCGGGTGGCAGAGAGCGGGAACCCGCCGTCTCCGGTGACGGTGATCCAGGAGCGGCCGGCCCTGCGACCCACCACCACAGCCGGGACCGCCACCACCGAACCGGGGGACTCCGGATCGAAGGTGAAGGAAGCGAATCCCACCGGCCCGCTCCCCGCCTCGGACACCCGGTCGTCGACTTCCACTCCGGCCAGCCAGTCGCCCCATGCCTCGCGGGCCCTCTGGAAGCGCCCTTCCCCCACGCCCGGATCGAAGCGCCACGCCTCGCCGTACCCCTCCAGAGAGAAGTCCCCGATCATCCATGCAAAGGACGGAGAACGGAGCCGCTCGGGCGGGAGTTCGCTGGTTTCGAACAGAACAGAACGAACCGGGAGACTCACGGGACGCTGGGCTTCTCCAGCGCGGCCCGGGCGGTCTGCAGGAGCATCCTCCGGAAGTGCCCCGCCACCAGCTCGCCGGCCGCGCCCATCATGGTCTGGTAGGCCTCCACCAGCCGTTCGGAAGCTTCTTGATCGGACCCGGCGGTGAACTCAACCGAATCTCGCACGAACCGCACGAAGACCTCCACCGTCCGCTCTGCCACGGGGCGCATGGCCTCGTCCATTTGGGTGGCGAGCGCCATCAACTCGTCCAGAGGCACGCCTCTCTCCAACAGCAGCTTGCCGGCTCGCAGCGCGGTGGCGTCCTCGCCGCTGTAGAGCCTGGTGGGGGAGACGCTCTCAGGGATGAGGATTCCAAGCCTCTCCAGCGCCTCCAGGACGGTGACGGGGAGTCCCGACGCCGCCGACAACGCTTCCAGATCCAGCATCCCCGATCCAGCACCGCCTTCCAGCAGGGCCTCGTGGATTGCGCGGTCCCAGGGGTCTAGGCGGCCGGACACGATCTCAGCACCGATCGAGCTTCAGGCAGCCTGCTCCAGATGTCTTCTGACCTGGTTCTTCAGCGTGGCCACGATCGCACCCATCCCCCGCAGGCGGAGAGGCGAGACCACCTCCTCCAGACCCACGCCGTAATAGAAGTCCTCGGGCAGGTCCAGCACCGCCTGTGCGGATTCGCCGTCCAGTCCCACCGCCAGCAACCCAGCGTACCCGCGGATGGTGGGAGACTGGGGAGGGGCGTCGAAGAAGATTCTCACCGTCTGGTCGTCCTCCAGGCGAGTGGCCAGGAAAAAGGGGGTTTGACACTCGACCACTCGCTCCAACTGGTCCTTCATCTCACCGTGGTACTCCGGCGGGAGAGGCGGAAGCGTGCGGGAGAAATCCAGCAGCGCATGCCCGCGTATCGAGCGGGGAGTGTTCTTCAGTAGGGTGAGCGTCCGCTCCAAGCGGGCGGGAAGGGCCATGATCCGAGGAATCATAACAGTGCCCGGGCCGGGAATACTCACAGTACCCGTAGGGTTAAAGCCTAAGTAGCAAAACCGATCCGATCTTTCCCTGCACCCCTCAACCTGGAGAAAAGAGCATGTCTGACACCGCACCCAACCCCAAGTTTTCCGCCTACGCCCATCCCGGAATGCTGGTCACCACCGAGTGGCTGGCCGAGCATCTGGACGATGCGAGCGTCATACCGGTGGAGTCGAACGAGGATCCCCTCCTCTACGACACCGGACACATCCCGGGAGCGGTGAACCTCGACTGGCACCTCGACCTCAACCACCCGTTGATCAGGGACTACCTGGGGAGCGACGGCTTTTCCTCGGTGATGGGAAGCAAGGGGATCTCCCCCGACTCCACCCTGGTCTTCTACGGGGACAACTTCAACTGGTGGGCGACCTACGCGCTGTGGGTGGTCTCGCTGTTCGGTCACCGCGACGTGCGGATCCTGGACGGCGGGCGTATGAAGTGGGAGGAAGAAGGCCGTCCCCTCACCACCGCCCCCACCCAGCGGGCGGCTGTCGACTACCCGGCGGTCGACCGGGACGACTCCCAGATCCGCGCCTTCCTCCCCTTGGTTCTCGATCACTCCAAGGCCGGAAACCCGCTGGTCGACGTCCGCTCTCCCGAGGAGTTCCGCGGCGAGCGTCTCCACATGCCCGGGTACCCGAACGAGGGAGCCACCCGGGGCGGGCACATCCCGGCGGCCAACAACGTGCCCTGGAAACGGGCCGCCAACGACGACGGCACCTTCAAGGACGCCGACGAACTGAGAGCTATCTACGAGAGTGAGATCGGCTTGTCGTCGGGCGACGAGGTAATCACCTACTGCCGGATCGGGGAGCGCTCCAGCCACACCTGGTTCGTCCTCACCCATCTCCTGGGGTTCGAGAACGTCCGCAACTACGACGGGTCTTGGACCGAGTACGGCAACACGGTGGGCGTACCCATCGAAAAGCCCTGAAGGGACCCGACATCCCTTAACAAGTCAACCGGGAGGTCGCACTCCCGGTTGGCTTCCATCCCTAGAATGGGAGGCCGTGCCGCTGGAAGGTCGGTCCCCACACTCTGACAAGCCTCCTCCCTGGCTCAATCGGTGGTTGATCACCGCCTGTGCAACCTTGTTGGGAGTGGCGGCGGTTGTCTGGGTGATCCTGCAACTGGCCACCCTGTTGCTGATGATTTTCATCGCGCTCTTCCTGGCGGTGGCGCTCGGCCCGGCGGTGGACTGGCTGGAGAAGAGGAGATGGAACCGCCGCTGGGCGACCGCGGTGGTCTTCTTGGCCGCCTTCTTCCTGATAATCCTGTTCCTGGCCACCCTGCTGCCCCTCTTCATCAACCAGAGCGCCGCCATCGCGGTCAACCTGCCCGACTACCTGTCCACCATAGAGAGTTGGCTGGGAAGGTTCATGGACGTCGACCTCCTGGATGTCCAGATCCGCGGTCAACTGGAGGACCTGGGATCGCTCCTCCAGAAATACGGAGGACAGGTCGCCGGCGGCGTCCTGGCGGTGGGAAGCACCCTCGCCAACGTCGTCTTCCAGGGGGTGACAATCCTGCTCTTTGTCTTCTACATGGTGGCCGAGGCGCCCAAGATGCTGCGTTTGGTGCTGTCGCTCTTCCCAGCCAACCGCCAGCGCCTGCTGCTGAGGATTTGGGAGGTGTCGATAGAGAAGACCGGAGGGTACGTCTATTCCCGCCTGATCCTGTCGGTGGTGTCTGCGGTGATCACGGCCACGGTGCTTGCCTTCCTGTCCGTGCCCTACCCGGTGGCCCTTGGCATCTGGGTGGGAGTGCTGTCCCAGTTCATTCCGGTGATCGGGACCTACATCGGCGGAGCCCTGCCGGTGCTGATCGCTCTCTTGGAGAACCCGATCACCGCCCTGTGGGTGCTGCTGTTCATCATCGCCTACCAGCAGATCGAGAACCTGGTGATCTCTCCCCGGGTCACCTCCCGCACCATGGCCATCCATCCGGCCGTCTCGGTGGGAGCGGTGATCGCCGGCGGATCCCTCCTGGGAGCGTTGGGCGCGGTGCTGGCCCTGCCCGTGGCTGCCATAGTGCAGTCCTTGATCTCCACTTCCCGTCAACGTCACGAACTGGTGGTGGAGTTGGAAGACAACAACGACAGTTCCGCAGGGTAGGCCCACCATCGGACAGCCGGATCGACCTCCCGCCTCCCGCGGTCGGGGGCCTCTGGCGGGAGTGTCGGTCGTCGAGTTGGCCGGGTTGGGACCGGGCCCTTTCGCCGGCATGGTCCTTTCAGACCTGGGCGCCGACGTGACGCTGATCGAGCGTCCCGGCGGCGGCGTCGATTACGCGGCGGGCCAAGCCATTCTGAATCGAGGCAAGCGCTCGATCGCGGTTGATCTCAAGACCCCGGGAGGCGCCGACCTGGCTCTCAGGCTGGTGGAGGCGGCCGACGTACTCATCGAGGGTTTCCGGCCCGGGGTGGCCGAGCGCCTCGGCGTGGGTCCCGACGCCTGCCTGGGGCGCAACCCGAAACTGGTTTACGGGCGGATCACCGGCTGGGGACAGGAGGGACCCCTGTCGCACACGGCCGGACACGACATCAACTACATCGCCATCGCGGGAGCCCTGCATCCGATCGGTCCTCCGGAGCGGCCGGCGGTCCCCCTGAATCTGATCGCCGACTACGGCGGGGGAGGCATGCTGCTGGTCTCGGGGGTGCTGGCCGCGCTCGTGTTCTCCCGCACCACCGGGCGGGGACAGGTGGTCGACGCCGCCATGGTGGACGGGACCGCCCTTCTCACCTCCATCATGCACGCAGGGTTGGCGGGAGGTTGGTGGGCGTCCCGGCGCCGCTCCAACTTCCTGGACGGCGCGGCGCCCTTCTACGACGTCTACGAGACCTCGGACGGCCGACACGTGGCGGTGGGCTGCCTCGAGGAAAAGTTCCTCGAGGAGATGTGCTCCCGACTGGGCGTGGACCGCGCGGGCCTGCCCCACCGGTTCGACCCGCGGGGATGGCCGGAACTCCGCCGACGCCTGGCTGAGACCTTCCGGACCAGGACCCGCGACGAGTGGGCGGAGGAGTTCGCCGATGGAGACGCCTGCGTGTCGCCGGTGCTGAGCCTGACCGAGGCCACCCGTCACCCTCATACCCGGGCGCGGTCGACTTTCATAGAGGTGGGAGGGTGGACGCAGCCCGCCCCGGCGCCCCGGTTCTCTGAAACCGGCCCCGGGCACCCTCCTCCAGCCCCGACCCGGGGAGAACACACCACCGAGATTCTGGCTGACCTCGGGCTTTCCGCCGCGCAGATAGATAAACTTCGGAATGAAGGCGTTGTTGTTTGACTGATAAAAGGATGACCGAGAATGACTGACCGAAACCTGCAATCCGAGCGCCGCCGGATCGACGAGGCCGTGGAGGGTCTTACCCTGGTGGACCTTCTCGACCGCGCGGCGGACAACCACCCCGAACGCCCCGCTGCCCGGTGGCAGGGCGGGGACGGGGAGTGGGCAAGCTTGACCTGGGAAGAAATGCGGGGCGTCTCCCATCAAGCCGCAGCTGGTCTGCAGACCCTGGGAGTGGGAAAGGGCGACTTCGTGGGGATCATGGCGGGCGTCCGGCCCGAGCATGCCATCGCCGACCTGGGGATCGTCCACACCGGGGCGGTTCCCATCACCTTCTATGACACCCTCGCCCCTCCCCAGATCGCCTACATCGGCCACCAGGCCGGCGTCAAGGTGGCCATCCTGGAGAACCAGGAGGTGCTGGAGCGCTGGGAGAAGGTCCGCGCACAGCTTCCCCGGCTGGAGCATGTCGTCCTCCTGGACGCCTCGGAGGACGACCTCCCCGACGGCGTCACCTCCTGGGACGCGCTCCTGGCTCGGGGCGCCGAACTGTTGGGCTCCGATCCCGAGACGGTGACCCGGTCCGCCGCGGAGGTGACGCCCTCCGATCTCGCCACCCTGATCTACACGTCCGGCACCACCGGTCACCCCAAGGGGGTGATGATCACCCACCGCAACGTGGCCTGGACCGCCGAGTGCATCTTCTCGACCCTGGACATGCCCGACCATGTCAGGACCCTTGCATACCTTCCCTTCGCCCACATCGCCACGCGGGCCGGCACCCATTACATACCCATCTACGCCGCCGGGGAGATCTACTACTGCCCCGACCTAACCCAGGTGGCCGACTATGCGCGGGCCTGCCGTCCCCAGGCCTTCCTGGGCGTGCCGCGGGTCTGGGAGAAGTTCCAGGCGCGGCTGCTCGAGGCCCTGGAGGCCGACCCGAAGCGCCGCGACCTGGTGATGAAGGCCATCGCCAACGGAAAGGCCGTGGTCGAGGGCCGAGTCTCCGGGAAGAAGGCCTCCCTGGGCAGCCGGATCAAGCACGCCCTGTTCGACCGGATCATCTTCTCCAAGATCAGGGCGCGCCTCGGGATGGACGAACTGCAGTTGGCGGTGACCGCCGCCGCGCCGATCAGCCGGGACCTCCTGGTCTTCTTCCACGCCCTGGGGGTGCCGCTCTACGAGGTGTACGGGATGAGCGAGAACACCGGTCCCTCCACCTGCACCACCCCGGACAATCCCGCCCTGGGCACAGTGGGCAGGCCCTTCATGGGAGTGGAGGTCGAGACCGTCGGGGACGGCGAGATCCGGGTGAGGGGAGGAGTGGTGACCGCCGGCTATTACCGGATGCCCCAGGAGACCTCCAGCACCTTCTCCGAGGACGGATGGCTCTACTCGGGAGACCTGGGGGAGTGGGACGACGCCGGGAACCTGAAGGTGGTGGGACGGAAGAAGGAGATCATCATCACCTCGTCCGGGAAGAACGTGGCGCCCGCCACCCTGGAGACCGCCCTCTCCAGCCACCCCCTGGTGGCTGGGGTTTGCATGGTGGGGGACAACCGGCCGTTCCTGACCATGCTGGTCTCCCTCGACCCCCAGGAGACGCCCGCCTGGGCCGAGCAGAGGGGGATAGTCGCCGACGACTGGGCGGGCCTTACCTCCCATCCCGAGGTGGTGGCGGAGATAACCTCCACCGTGGAGGAGGCCAACCGGATGGTGGCCCGGGCCGAGCAGGTCAAGAAGACCGCCATCGTCCCGGACGTGTGGGACCCCGATTCCGGCGAGATCACCCCCACCATGAAAGTCCGGCGGCATGTGGTCCTCGACCAGTACTCCGCCCTGATCGAGGATCTCTATCAGGACGCGACCAGCTAAACCCTCAACCGAGACAGGAGACCCCGCTTTGTCTGACATCACATTCGACCAAAGGGTGGCCATCGTCACCGGCGCGGGCGGCGGCCTGGGTCGCAGCTACGCGCTGGAGCTTGCCCGCCGCGGCGCCCGGGTGGTGGTGAACGACCTGGGAGGAGCCATCGACGGCACCGGAGGTTCCACCCGCCCGGCCGACCTGGTGGTCCGAGACATCGTCGACCGAGGCGGGGAGGCGGTGGCCAACTACGACTCGGTCGCCACACCCGAGAGCGGAGCGGCGATCGTCCAGACCGCCCTCGACGCCTTCGGCACCGTGGACGTGGTGGTCAACAACGCCGGGATCCTCCGGGACCGGAGCTTCGGCAACCTCACCATCGGGGAACTGCAAGCCGTGGTGGACGTACATCTCCTGGGCGCTTTCTACGTCTCGCTGCCCGCCTTTCCGGTCATGAAGGAGGCGGGATACGGGCGTTTCGTGTTCACCTCCTCCAACGCCGGGATCTTCGGCAACTTCGGCCAGACCAACTACGGCGCGGCCAAGGCCGGGTTGGTGGGGTTCTCCAACGTGCTGGCCATCGAAGGGGCCAAGTACAACATCAAATCCAACGTGATCGCGCCCGTGGCCCGGACCCGTCTCACCGAGGAGCTTCTCGGACCTCTCACCGAGTTGGTCGACCCCGACCAGGTCACTCCCATGGTGGTGTACCTGTGCTCGGAGACCAACCAGTTCACCCATGAGATCTTCACTGCCGGAGGCGGCCGCTACGGACGTATCTTCGTCGGCACCAACCAGGGGTGGTTCTCGGGGATGAATGTGGTGCCCTCGGTGGAGGAGATCCGCGATCACCTGGATGAGATCCGCGACATCACCGACTACGAGATCCCGATGAGCTCCACCGAGGAGATCATGCTGATCGCCAGGGCGATGGGAGGCTGACAATGCCCATCGACGTCGAGACTGCGCTGGCGTCCGAACTTCCGTCCCACAGCTTCGCATGGGACGAGGACCGGGTGATCCTCTACCAACTCGGGCTGGGAGCGGGATCGCCTCCCACCGATCCCCAGGAGCTGTCCTATGCCTACGAGGGCAACCTTGCGGTGCTGCCCTCCTTCGGTACGATCGCCGCCTCCACGTCGATGCTCGCCATAACCTCCGCCCGCGGCGTGGACATCAACTGGGCGCTGATGCTGCACGGGGAGCAGGACTTGGAGCTCGAGGGACCCATACCGCGGAGCGGTGAAGTCGTCAGCCGGCCCCGCATCGCCCATATCTACGACAAGGGCCGGGCGGCCCTCATTGTGGTGGAGGTGACCTCCACCGACCGCCGAACCGGGGAGTTGCTGTTCACCAACCGGTCCTCCCTCTTCATCCGTGGCGAAGGGGGATGGGGAGGAGACCCGGGACCCCAGGCTTCCAACCACGCGCCCGCCCGGGAGCCGGACCACGTCGTCCGGTCATCCACCCTCCCTCAGCAGGCTTTGCTGTACCGCCTGTCGGGAGACAAAAACCCCCTGCACGCCGATCCGGCATTCGCCGCCCTGGGAGGATTCGACCGCCCGATCCTTCACGGTCTCTGCACCTACGGCATAGTTTGCAAGGCGGCGGTGGACGCGGTGCTCCAGGGAGACCCGGGACGGACCCGGCGCTACCAGGCCCGGTTCGCGGGGGTGGTCTTCCCCGGGGAGACCGTGGTGACCCGCATGTGGGTCGAAGGGGACAAGGTCCTCCTCGAAGCGTCGGTGGAGGAACGGGACGCCACCGTCCTGTCCAACGCCGCCCTGTGGGTGTCCTGAACGGAAAGGGTTCGAGATGACGAAGGCCGCGGTCCGGGACTCGATTGAAGACAGGGTTGACCGGCTGCTGTCGAGCCATCCCCCCACGGAGACCGGCCCGGAGGAGTTCTGGGGGGCGCAGTTCGATCTGGGGCTGGCCTGGCCGTCCTTTCCGGAGGGAATGGGAGGGATGGGCGCTTCTCCCGGCGAGGCCGCCCTGGCGACCGCCGCCCTGGCGGAGGCGGGCGCCCCTACGGACAACATCGGCCGCAACCTGATCGGCTACGGGATGGGCGCTCCCACGGTGGCGGTCCACGGGACCCCCGAACAGCGGGACCGCTGGCTCCGCAAGCTGTTCACCGCCGAGGAGATCTGGTGCCAGTTGTTCAGCGAGCCGGGGGCGGGGTCGGACGCCGCCGGCATAGGGACCCGGGCCGTCCGCGACGGCGAGGAGTGGGTGGTGAACGGCCAGAAGGTGTGGACCACCTTCGGGCACACCGCCAAGTGGGGGATGCTCACCGCCCGCACCAACCCGGGAGTCCCCAAACACCGGGGCATCACCTACTTCATAATCGACATGGACCAGCCCGGGGTGGAGGTGCGGCCGCTTCGCCAGATAACCGGCGAGGCCGAGTTCAACGAGGTTTATTTCAGTGATGCCCGGGTTCCCGAGGCCAACCGCCTGGGAGGAGTGGGGGAGGGGTGGAGAGTCTCGATAACCACCCTCATGAACGAGCGGGTGACAATCGGCGAGAGCATCAGTCCCCGTGGAGAGGGCGCCATCGCCACCGCCGTGGAGGTGTGGCGCAACTCGGGCAGCGACGACCAGGCCCGCCGGGATGAGCTCATCCGGCTGTGGGTGGACGCCGAGGCCATGCGACTCACCAGTCTGCGGGACCGGATGGCCCGGTTGCGGGGGACCCCCGGACCGGAGGGATCCGCCCTGAAGCTTCAGTGGGCGGAGTTGCGCAAGCAGACCTTCGCCTGGGCCGTGAACATGTTGGGCGCCGAAGGGATGCTCTACCCCGAGGCATACCAGTTCCGCACCCCCGAGACCATGGCGGTCGACCACAGTCCCCAGTGGGAGTTCCTCCGCTCCCGCGCCAATTCCATAGAAGGGGGGACCTCGGAGATCCTGCGCAATGTGATAGGGGAGCGGGTCCTCGGCCTGCCCCGCGAGCCGCGGGTGGATCTCGAGTTGGCCTGGAAGGACATCCCGCGCAGCTGACCCACGGCTGGACCCGGCAATCCGGCGGCCGGCCGCAGGGCTATCCTCTCGGTTGCCATGGCGCGGGTAGTAGTAACCAGGCCCATCAATCCCCGAGCGGCGGGGTTGATGGAGGGACACGAGGTCTGGACCTGGCCGGAGAACCGGACCATGCCCCGCGGACTGCTCCTGGAGCGGATCGCGGACGCCGACGGAGCGCTGGTCATGCTCACCGACCGCGTGGACGACGAGTTCCTGGAAGCGGGAGGTCGGCTGGCGGTCGTGTCCCAGATGGCGGTGGGCGTGGACAACATCGACCTGGACGCCTGCACCCGCCGGGGGATACCGGTGGGCCACACTCCCGACGTCCTCACCGAGACCACCGCCGACATGGCCTGGGCGCTTCTGGCGGCGGCGGCGCGGCGCATCCCGGAGGGAAGGGACTACGTGCTCGGGGGTCACTGGCAGGAGTGGGACCCCGACCTCCTGCTGGGAAGCGACCTGTGGGGAACCACCCTGGGAATCGTGGGAATGGGAAGGATCGGCGCGGCGGTAGCCCGGAGGGCGGCGGGATTCTCGATGCGGGTGGTGTACAACTCCCGGTCTCCCAAGCACGAGGTCGAGGAGGAGACCGGAGCCGTGTATGCGGAATTCGAGGAACTACTCGCCCGGGCCGACCATGTGGTGGTCACCGCCGCCTACACACCCGAGACCCACCATCTGATCGACCGCGCCGCCCTCGCGCGGATGAAGCCCACCGCCACGCTGGTCAACATCGCCCGCGGCCCCCTGGTGGACCCCCACGCCCTCCACCGGGCCCTCCAGTCGGGCGTCATCGGCGCGGCGGCCCTGGATGTGACCGAACCCGAGCCCATACCCGCCGACCACGAGTTACTCTCCCTACCCAACTGCCTGGTGATACCCCACCTGGGGTCGGCCAGCCGCGGCACCCGGCTGGCCATGGCCACCCGTGCCGTGGAGAACCTGCTGGCGGGTCTGGCCGGAAGCCAGGTGCCATGGTGTGCGAATCCGTCCGTCTACTCACAGGACGGCTAGGGAGGGTAGAAGCAGAACCGCCCTCCGACTTCCCCCCGGACTCAATAAACGTCGAGTTTAAGGTTATTCTATACCTGTAGTAGAGCCTTATAGGAGAGTAGGTCCGGTCGAAACTGCTCCCGGTTGCACGGCCAACAGCACGCCCTGGCGAACGGTGACCTGTGCCGTCGTCTCGATTAATCGATTGGAGACGCCCCGGGTGCTTCCCGCCGCCAGGGTGGCGTTCTCCAGGGGCCACTTCAGGCCGGTGGTGGTCACTCCGATGGCGTGGCCGGCCAGGGGCACCAAGGAAACCAGGTCTCCCGGTTTTCCATGTAGGGTCGTTTGGTGGCGCACCAAGGTCGCCAGATCTTCTCCGGCCAGCCAGATGAGGTCGGTACCTGTCCACCGGTGATCGGCCAGCAACTCGGCGTTGGCCAGCAGATGATCGAGTCTCCCCCCGTGACCGCCCACCACCACCACGGTGCGAGCCCTCCGGTTGGCCGCCTCCAGGGCCAACTCCAGGTCGGTGTAGTCCTTGTGCTCCGAGTGCTGCTCCACCTCTCCCTGATGGCGATCGGACGCGCCCAGGGAAACAGAGTCGAGGTCACCCACCAGCAGGTCGGCCTCGAAGCCCAGGCGGTGGGCGTGGTCGAGCCCCGAATCGGCGGCGATTACGAAGGTCCCCTTGGGAATCCACCGGGCGGACTGGACCGGGGGCGGGTCGCCACCTGCGAACACTGCAACCCGTCTCCCAGGCGGCAAACCTGTCATGCCGGGAAAGGTTAACACCCAGGGGAGACCGGAACCGGGCGGATAGCGGCTCCCTTCGCCCGGTGCGGGGGAGGGCGGTTGATTTGACAATCGACGCGGCCGCACCCTCCGCCCATGCGTTAAAGTAGGAACCCGGTCCCTCATAGACGCCGCTACACCGAAGTGATCGCTTTGCCAGATGACGCCCCCAAACCACAAGTCGGCAAGATAGCCGTCTTGACCTCGGGAGGCGACGCTCCCGGGATGAACGCCGCCATCGTCTCGGCCGCGCAGGTGGCGGCCTCGGCCGGGGTCGAGGTGGTGGGAGTGGAGGAAGGATACGAGGGACTGATCAATGGCGCCTTCCGGGCGCTGGTCGAGCCTGACCTGCAATCCGGGGGCCTGGCGCCCATCCCCGAACTTCCCAGGGTCGGAGGACAGGGCGGGACCATGCTGGGCACGGGACGCTCCATGCGCTTCTTCGATCCGGAGCACCGAAGCCGCGCCGCCCGGGCGATGCGCGACAGCGGCGTGGAGGCGCTGCTGGTCATAGGTGGAAACGGATCCATGCAGGGAGCCCATGCACTCTGGTCGGAACACGGGGCTGCGGTGGTGGGCATCCCGGCCTCGATCGACAACGACATCGGCCACAGCCGCGAATCCGTGGGAGTCGACACGGCGCTGAACACCATCCTGGACGCCTGCGACCGGATCAGCGACACCGCCCGGTCCCATCACCGCGCTTTCATCGTGGAGGTGATGGGGCGGGACTGCGGGTACCTGGCTCTGGCGGGCGCCGTGGCCACTGGTGCTGATGCGGTCCTGCTCCCCGAGAAGAACCCCGAGCGCGCGGAGGTGGTGAAGAGGCTGGAACGCTTGGTCCGCCACAGCCTGTCGGGGCACCGGCAGAAGAGACGGGTGCTGGTGCTGAAAGCCGAGGGGGTGAAGATCCCAACCGAGACCCTGGTGGCGGAGTTGTCAGAAGCGGTGGCCGACATGAAGCACGTGGAGGTGAGGGCGACCGTCCTCGGCCACATCGTCAGGGGCGGGAACCCGACCTTTCGCGACCGTATGCTGGCCAGTCGATTCGGACTAGTGGCCGTCCAGGCCATCCTGGCCGGCAGATCGGGTGTGATGGTGTGCTGGGCGACATCCGATAGGGGAGAGCCCACCAGCGACGCGTTCGTGAAGCTCTTCCCGCTCGACTCCGTCCTTCAGGAGACCGAACTCCTCACCGCGGGAACCTCAGACCTCCAGGACGAACGGATCCATCGCCTGGAGGCCATCCACGGCGCCATGGCGTTCTGAGGATCGGGGAGTAACGGTCGACACTGGGTCTGCGTCTTACAAGAGACCTAAGGCAGCGGGTTTCTTAGGACCAGGGTGCCTTCACACAGTTCCAGGGAGCCACAATCATTGGCCTCCTTAGGTCACTGCTCTGGATCGGAAAGCACGGCGCGGGCAGCAGGACGATAGGGAGGCCGTTAGGGCTCCCGTTCAAATAAAACCGAGGTTGGTAGCGGAACGCTGAGCGTTGCTACTACACCTTGGACACGTTGGGTGCTCTTGCCTATCACCTGGCTCTTGCCTCCGATGCCCAGGAAGGCAAGGCCGCCGGTCTCCAGCAGGAGATGGGCGCCCGAGCGAGTGAACTCCAGGACCAGCCCCAGATCCGGGTCGTCAAAAGCACCCGAGACTCCCATCCCGAACGCCGCCGTCAAAGCCTCCCTTTCACCAGTATCTGGATCGATGGCGCGCATGTTTCGATGGATGCCGACACTGCGGTCTTGGACGGTGACAGAGATCACTTCGTCTGCCTGCTGAGCCATGCACCACCCACCGTTTCACCCGAGTGGAATATGGCGTTGTCGGCCAGTTCCCGTACGCAGAAGAGCAAGCGCCGGTCCTCGACACCCAACCCAGCAAGAGCGTCGGCCAGGTCCTTTCATCACGTTGGGCAAGGTGCCCCCATCAAATGTCGACCTATAGAGAGTCGTCACACAGAGACCGTTGTTGGAGCAGGCAAGGAAGTACGAGCCGCCGACGCCAGTACCTTCAGGATGGCATCCAGCACGATCAGAGCCGCTCCCGATAGCGTTCCCGGTCTGTCCCACTCGCCGACCCGTCCCTGCCAATACCTCCCTTCGTACTTGACGCCCACCGTGAATATCGCGGACGGTGCCCACTCTTCGCCGACGGAGGCAGCCATTCCCACCACCCGGGCCGGGACTCCCGGGGCCAGTTCACATGCAACCGAACCATGTGGCTCCCATTCCCACTCATAGTCGCTTTCGGTCTCCAGGTTCCGCAACCATCCGGCGGCCCAGGCCTCCGCCTCCGCCCGGGACGAGAACCTAACCGGCTCTGTGTGCTGGTATGTGGTCATAGGGAGGGAATTGTTTGAGTCGCTCTGCTCAATGGTGATCCTGTAGTCGTCAGCAGTCAACTTGTCCGCCCGTTTGTAGTGGACGAACAACTTGACTTGGTGTCCCATAATCACCGTTATGTTAAGTTGCCGTTACTGGGCGGTGACCCCAAGCCCTTGCCGGTGTCCGTTCTCAATGTAGTTGGCCAATTCTCACGGAGTTGGCCATTTTTCTCACAAACTTGGCCAACTTCTCAAATAGTGACCAAAGTCCCGGGTGCTCCCCCACTGAATCGCCCCGGGTTTGGTAGAGGCTTTCTATCTTGAGAGGATGGAGTCTCAT
>JAPPLW010000066.1 GCA_028819345.1 bacterium
CGGCGGCGTGAGCCACCGGCCAACCATGCACCAGGATCCGATCCACCAACAACTTCCGACCAAACGGTGTCAACCGTGCTTTAGAGTTTCCCATGAGGGCCTCCTGGATTCGCGGATATCAATCACCCACGAATCAAACCAGGGAGGCCCTCCCACATCAAAACACCAAACTGTCAACAACGTCCCTGGGAAGTACAACTAGAGTCATCGGGGAGGGTCACCCCGAAGGGCTGAAGAGTGGGAGCGGAGAGTACTTGTTCTCGCCCCCGCCTCGTTCTTGCCGGTGGGTCTCTCCAACCCGACAAGCCACCTTAGAGAACGCCGCCAGCTCACCGCACCAACCAGATCTGGAGAGACCGCCATCCATGTTCGGCCACAAGACCCCTATCCGCAACGGGCTCGGCCGGGCCGCGTCCGGCGAGAGCGGAGGTCGGTCCGCCATCACCCACAACCCGTGGATTCCCATCATGATCGCTTCCCTGGCCTGGGGAAGCGCGCCAGCCGCCAACCGGGCGATTCTCCTACTCGGGGTCAGCCCGTTCACGATCTTCCCGCTCAAGCAGGCAATCGGAGCCTTAGCGATCATCAGCACCCTGGCACTGACCAGGCGCAACCTCAGAATGGACCGGGCAACCCTGGTGGCCGGGGCAGCCATCGGGGTGTTCAACATGACTATTCCCACCATCTTGTTCACCTTGGGGTTCCTGGTGATTCCGGCCAGCATCGGGGCGGTGATCGTGGCGATCATCCCCTTGACCACCATCCTTCTCACCCACTGGGTGGTCCCGGGAGAAACCTTCCGGATCGCCCGCCTGCCGGGACTGGCCATGGCCATCGGGGGTATCGCCGTGATGGGATGGGCGCCGGTGGGACAGCCCTCCTCCCGATGGATCCTGGGGATAGTCCTGATGACCGGAGGCGCCCTCTCGGCAGGGCTGGGCGGCGCGCTGACCCGGCGATACGCGGTCCGGCACCGGAACGCTCCCCTGATCGTCTCCCAATACCTGACCTCTGCGGTAATCCTCGCACTGTTGTCGATTCCCTTCGATGGGTACCAGGGGTATCTCACTATCGACCCTGCCGGGCTGTGGCTGATCGTGTATATGGGGGTAGTTCCCACCGCCATCTCTTTCGCCGCTTTCATGTGGGCCTGCCGCGTCAACACCGC
The DNA here is from genome assembly GCA_028819345.1 of bacterium. GTDB lineage: Bacteria > Actinomycetota > Acidimicrobiia > Spongiisociales > ZC4RG35 > Bin76. The sequence continues at coordinate 1,169 of JAPPLW010000066.1, forward strand.
TGCCCGGGCGTCCCTCACCGGGTACTTCTCGCCTCTCCTGGGAGTCACTCTGGCGGTGGTGCTGCTGTCGGAGCCGGTCACCCTCCAATTGGCGCTGGGCATGATTGCGGTGGCCATTGGAATCGTGGTCAGCGACCGCCCCGATCGACAGGACGACCGGCGAAGGGCGGCATCCGCCGGTCCACCGGCCGCAGGTAAACTCCCGGATCACCCGTGAACTCCACACGTCACATACTGGTTGCGGTGGCATGGCCCTATGCGGCAGGCTCCCGCCACCTGGGACACCTGGCCGGGGCCTACCTGCCCGCTGACATCTTTGCCCGTTACCACCGCCTGGCGGGCAACCGCGTGCTGATGGTCTCGGGCAGCGACGTCCACGGAACACCCATCACGGTGCTTGCCGACCAGGAGGGGGTGGAGCCCCAGGCGATCGTGGACCGCTATCACGCCGAGTTCGTCGCCGATTGGGAGAAGCTGGGCATCTCCTGGGATCTGTACACCTCCACCGGCACCCCCAATCACTACGCCGTGACCCAGGATGTCTTCTCCCGCCTCCTGGAGAAGGAGTACATAACCGAGGGGGCCTCGATCCAGTTGTACGATCCGCAGGCTGAGCGGTTCCTTCCCGACCGTTACGTCGAGGGGACCTGCCCGCACTGTGGCTACCGCGACGCCCGGGGAGACCAGTGTGACGACTGCGGCCGCACTCTGGACGCCATCGAGTTGATCGATCCCCGCAGCAGGATGTCGAACGCCACGCCGGTAACCCGGGAGACCAGGCACTACTTCCTGCGGCTGGACGCCTTTGGGGACCGGCTGGCCGAGTGGCTGACGACCAGACAGGGATGGCGGCGCCATGTGAAGAACTGGGCGATGGGCATGGTGAACGAAGGGCTGCCCCAGCGGGCCATAACCCGTGATCTCTCCTGGGGAGTGCCCCTGCCCCCGCCCGCCGACCGGCTGGGGGAGCAAAAGCGCATCTACGTGTGGTTCGACGCGGTGATCGGCTATCTCTCGGCTGCCAAGGAGTGGGCGCAGATACAGGGGACCCCGGATGAGTGGAGGCGCTGGTGGGAGGACCCGGACGCCGAGTCCTACTACTTCATCGGGAAGGACAACATCCCCTTTCACGCGGTCATCTGGCCGGCCATGCTGATGGGATACGGAGGTCTCAACCTTCCAACCGATGTTCCCGCTAACCAGTACGTGACGTTCCGCCAGGAAAAGGCCTCCAGCAGCCGGGGAGTGGGCCGTTCGATAGGCTGGTACGCCGACCGCATCCAGCCCGACGCTCTCCGCTACGCGTTGGGATCGGTGCTCCCCGAACAGAACGACACCGACTTCTCCGACGCCGAGTTGATCCGACGGGTCAACGACGAGTTGGTGGCCACCTGGGGCAACCTCGTGCACAGGGTGCTCTCCATGGCTCACTCCTGGTACGGAGGGAGGACGCCGGAGGGCCAATCCCCGACCGCCGACGACGTGGCTCTGCTCGCCAAGGTCGACGCAGGGCTGGCGCAAACCGGCAAGATGCTGGAGAAGGTGGAGTTACGAGCGGGCCTGCGCCAGGCGATGGAGGGCGCCCAGGCAGTCAACATCTACCTCAACGCCCAGGCCCCATGGTTATTGCGAAGAGAGGATCCTCGACGGGCCGAGACGGTGCTTCACACCGCGCTCTCGGCCATCAACGGGTTGAAGACGGCTTTCACTCCCTACCTGGCCTTTTCGTCGGAGAGGCTCCACACGATGCTCGGACAACCCGGATCGGTGGCGGATGGAGGCTGGAGCAGGTCCCCGCTGGTCCCGGCGGTCCTGGAAGCGCCCCGGCCGCTGTTCGCCAAGCTGGACGACGACCTCCTGGACTGAGCCCCGTCCAGGGCCGGCGCGTATCCCCTCGGTCGGGCCGGGTTGAGATGTCTCCGAGATGCAACGACAGGCCAATCAAGTTACGGCGAGCCGTCCGGGCTGGGCGGTGAAACGGTACCCCCACACAACAGGAACTCGCGAAATTCCCGGCCCCTATTTCGGGAAGCCCACCCCCGCCACCACCTTTCCATGGGTTGAACAGGCTCTGTCCAGCCTGGGACAGGGCCTTCCGATCAGATCGAATTGATCCCTCGACGCGGCCCGGGCGGCGCCTGTGCGGACCGGTTTTGGTGTTTAGCTGGCGTCAGTATGGGATGTGGGTGGGACATGATCAACCTCCCGAGCGCAACTTGTTTCACAACCTCTCGAAAAACCTACGGCAGGTGTCGGCCCCAGCCCGGTGACAAGCCGGGATCAGGCGGGTGGGTAGACTCCCGCCGCCTTCGACTCTTCGGTCTGCCAGAAGATGCCGGAGATCTCACCGATCAAATCCACGAGGCCCTGGGAGACAGCCGGATCCATCGACTTCTTGGCGTCACCGGCCGCTTTGAGGGCCCGCCAGAACAAGTCATGTAACTCGGGGAACGATTCGACGTGGTGGGGCTTGAAGAAGTCCGACCACAGCACCGAGAGGTGGTGCTTCACCAACTCGGCCTGCTGCTCTTTGATGATGACGCACCTGTCCCGGAACACCGGATCGTCGGATTCGGCGTACTTGGTGCAGGCGTTGAGCACCGAGCGAGCCTCGATCATTGCCTGGGCGGGGTCATAAACTCCACAAAAGAGGTCGCAGTGGGCATGAACGACGGTGGCAGGCCTGAATAGCGGCATGGTTAACTCCTCTCTGGGGGTAACAGGAATCCTGTTGTAGCCAGAATAGCGATGATGAGCAGACTCCGCCTCAGACGGTTCGCGGTCTCCGGCGCCTCGATGAGCCCTGCCCTGGGTGATGGCTCCCGCTTCATCGGACGGCTCGTCCGCCGGGCTGGGTCCATCCGGCGGGGGAGCATCGTTGCCTTCCCGCATCCGGTCCGAGGTGGGTTCTGGATGGTCAAACGAGTGGTGGGGATGGGAGGAGAGATGGTTACCATCGAGGGGGGAGAAGTTCTGATCGACGGGAAAGCGGGTCTCGACCAGTGGGGAACCGGGTTCTCGGTGCCCGAAGGGCGGTGGGCGGTGCCCCAGGAAGAGGTGTTCGTGCTCTCGGACCAACGGCCACTTACCCGGGACGACTCCCGAACCTTCGGGCCGGTAGGCACCGACTGCATGTACAGGATGATCATTAGGCACCCGAGCCGGGGCGCCCCCGCCGTCCGGCCGTCGGGGGGCCATCCCGCATAGACGGCATCCAAGGACCATGCACCCCCCACGCCCGCCCACCAATCGCCTGGAGAGATGGCAAAGGACCCTGCTCGTGACCCTGGGGACGCTGGTGGTGATCATGGCAGTCACCGCGGTGGTGCTGGTCATTCGAAACGCTCTGGGAAGCTCCGGTTTGACCGGTGGACCGACCGACGCCGACACCACCACCGTCACCGCCGCCACCACAACATTGTCTCAGAGTCCCGGGACCGGGCCTACCCAGCCCGCCACCACTCCGGTTCCCGAGACGTCCCTGCCCGCCACCACTCTGCCGCCCGCCACCTTCGTCGAGGAGCCCATCTCGGCGGCGGACCTCTACCTCCAACCCGAAGGGCTGGGACCCCTTCCATTCGGAAGCACCGCCCAAAGGACCATCACCGTTCTGAACGGGGCGCTCGGGGACCCGGACAACGACACGGGATGGGTACCGGCGGACCTCGACATCCTCCGGTGTCCGGGAGTCAGGGCGCGGGTGGTCAACTGGGGAAGCCTGACGGCCTATCTCTCCGACGGTCCCACCGACTGGGGGCCGGAAGGCCACGAGCACCTGTTCTCTTTCACCTACTCGCTTCTGGAGGGGCAGTCTTTGCCGGCCGGGGCGGCCCTCCGGACCTCCGAAGGTCTGGGATTGGGCACGACCCTGTCCCGTGCATCTTCGATCTACGGCGAGGCCGCTATTACCTACACCGGCACCTCCGTCCCGGCCGATGATGCCTTCGAGGAGGCAGCTGTTGCGCAGGAAGCCGTTCTGGAAGTGGATGTCCCCGGACCCGGCTACCTGACCGGAGTCTTCACCGGACCCGGGCCGGAGGACACACTCGTGTCCATCTCGGGTGGAACAGGTTGCGATAAGTAAAGCAACGAACAACGCCGCCGACGGTTTAGCATCCCTCTTCATGCGAAAAATCGTGGCGGCGACGGTCCTGGTCGTCCTGGCAGTGGCGTGCGGCGGAGACTCCGGAGAAGAACCGGTAACCACCTCCCAGTCGCCCACCACTGAATCCTCGGCGGAAACCGCCGACACCACGGCCTCCCCCACGACAACAAAGCCAAACGGCGAGACCGCCACCACGACCCCCGGCTCCACCACCACCGAAGACACCACCACAGCCACTACCGGCTCCACCACCACCCCCACCGAAGACACCACCACAACCACCACCGGGTCAACCACCGACACCACAATCACCCCCACCGAAGACACCACCACAACCACCACTACTCCCGGACCGCCGCCGACGCCCAGTCCGCTGACAGGTTTGGGCGTGGCCGACCCTGACTCCCTGAACCGACGGACCATGGCGGTGAAAGTCGACAATCACTGGGACGGCCGACCCCAGGTCGGCATCGGCGAGGCCGAGGCCGTGTTCGAACTGTTGGTCGAATCCGGGATAACCCGCTTCATAGCCCTGTTCCACGCCGTCGACTCCACCTTCGTGGGGCCGGTGCGCTCGGTGCGGCCCACCGATCCCCACCTGCTCCGGCACCTGAACACCACCGTGCTGGCCAGCGGGGGCCAGGACTGGATAATCAATACTTTCCCACGCAACGGGGTGGGGGTGATCGGAGAGATCGGCGTGGGAGGGTATCGCGACGAGTCCCGGCGCGCCCCCCACAACTACTTCGTGAACACGGCCGAGTTGCGGCCTACGGCCGACCAGCGGCTCTATCCCAACACTCCCCCACCCCCCCTGTTCGAGATCGGAGACCTGCCGGTCTCGGGCATCCCGGGCGGCGTCTCCAGGGTGACCATGGAGTGGGCCCCGACCAACACCGTCACCTGGAAGTGGAACGGAAGCGCCTATGAGCGTCACCTGGAAGACGGTCCCCACACCTGGACGCACGTCGAGGGGGGCGAGGAGGTGATTACCGCCGACGTCCTGGTGGTGATCTTCGCCCGATTGTTCTACACCACGCCTCCCCAGGGAGGGGTGACCCTTCCCACCATGGAGACCACCGGCGAGGGACGGGTGCTGGTGTTCGCCGAGGGCCAGGTCGTGGACGGAAGATGGGAGCGGGCGGACACGGCCCAGCCCTTCTCGTTCATGCTGGCCGATGGTTCTCCGATAACGGTTCCCGCCGGTCGCCCCTGGATCAGCCTCTTTCCAGACGGGCGTCTCGTTTCCTGGTAGGCGTCGGAGACCCATTGGAGAGCGCCCGGTTCCTGGCCCGGCAGGTTCGAACCGGAGAGCGATCGGCGAGAGAGGGCGTCGGAAAGGCGCTGGCCGACCTCCACGATTCCCAGGATGCCCTGAATCTCACCACCTTCATAGACGAAAGCGCCATCTCGCGCGCCGAAGAGTTGGACAGGCGGGTGGCGGCGGGCGACGACCCCGGTCCGCTGTGCGGAGTACCGGTGGTGATCAAGGACATTATCGATCAGGCCGGAGTGCCCACCACTTGCGGATCGGCCTTCTACAGGTCCTTTCCCCGACAGTCCGCACCGGTGGTCGAACGGCTGGAGCAGGCCGGCGCGGTGATCGTGGCCCGGGCGGGCCTGCACGAATTCGCCTTCGGCTTCTCATCCGAGAACCAATGGTTCGGCCCGGTACGGAACCCGCACGACCCGGCCACTTCCCCGGGAGGATCGTCGGGCGGATCGGGCGCCGTGGTGGCCGCTGGAACAGTTCCGATCTCCATAGGCACCGACACCGGCGGCTCCATCCGGGTACCCGCCGCCCTGTGCGGAGTCTTCGGACTCAAGGTGACCCACGGGCGCGTGCCGCTTACCGGAGTCTTCCCGCTGGGCCCTTCCCTGGACACGGTGGGGCCGCTGGCGGCCAACACCGGAGACCTGGCCGTCGCCTACGCTTCGTTGGCGGGATGGCATCCTGAAGATCCCTGGTCGTCACCCCGGCCCACCGATCTCGACCGCCTCGATGCCCCGATCGAACCCCGTGACCTCCGGGTGGGTCTGCCCGAGCAGTGGATAGCGAACGCTCCCTATGCGGCGGGGTACAGAGAGCGTTTCGACGTGACCATCGGCCAGCTGGAGAGCCTGGGTGTCGGTGTCGAACCATTCGACGACCCGGTTCTGCTGCCTCCGGGAAGGCTCGAAAACTTCTTCTATCCTCAGGTGGCCGCAGTACACCGTGGGTGGTGGGAGGAGGGAAAGCCGTACGGCTGGGAGGTGGCGGGCCGGATCCGGGAGACCTTGGAAGTCGGTGGAGAGCGACCCGCCGAGGCCCTGCTGGACGGCAAACGATGGCAGGCCCGCCTGCGCCACCGGATGATGGCCGCCTTCCAACGCTTCCACCTGCTGGCCCTTCCCACCTCCGGCGCCCCCCGCAAGGTCATCGGCGACCAGGAGATACAGACGGTCACCCACGGCAGGCTTGCCTACCGGGCGGTGCTCTCCTGGTTCAACTCCCTGGTCAACGTGTCCGGCTGTCCGGCCATCAGCATCCCCGTTCCCTGCTCGGACCAGTCCTCCGGGGTCCCCTTCTCGCTGCAATTGGTGGCTCCCTGGTGGAGGGAAGACCTTCTGCTCCGGGTCTCATCGGTCTTGGAACGGGAGGGTGTCGCCCGCTCGGTCCTGGCGGTTGGGAGTGGGTCATCCCATCAGTCGCGGTAAGGTTGCTATTAGAGGTTTTAAAAGTCGTGGCCCAAACTATTATTGGTTGCCTGACATCGAGGTCTGAATATCTAACGTGACATCACCAACCGCCCACGCCGAGGCGGGCGTTTCCGACCCGTCCCCCAACGGCGACATCACCCCTTTAAGACAAGTAACCGTCCGATTCGCCGGCGACTCCGGCGACGGGATGCAGTTGGCGGGCAACCGTTTTGCCGACACCTCGGCTGCCTTCGGAAACGACCTGTTCACCCTGCCCGACTTCCCGGCCGAGATCCGGGCTCCCGCCGGCACCCTCCCCGGAGTGTCCTCCTTCCAGATCCAGATCGCCGACTGGGACATCTCCACTTCCGGTGACCGGCCCGACTGCATGGTGGCCATGAACCCGGCGGCGCTCAAGACAAACCTCATGGATCTTCGCCAGGGAGGGACCCTGATAGTGAACAGCGAGGCCTTTGACGAGCGGGGTCTCGCCAAGGCCGGGTACGAGGACAGTCCCCTGATGGACGGCAGCCTCAATCAATACGACCTGATAGAGATCCCCATGAACACCATCACCAAGGAGGCGGTGGCGGACAAGGTCAGCGGGCGATCGGTCCTTCGCTCCCGCAACTTCGTGGCGCTCGGGTTCCTGGCATGGCTGTTCCAGCGGCCACTTGAGCCCATCATTACCTGGACCGAGAGCAAGTTCGCCAAACTCCCCATGGTGGTCGCCGCCAACCTGGCCGCCCTCCGAGCGGGGTACAACTTCGGCATCACCACCGAGACTTCGCGGAGCATCTTCCAGGTCAAGCCGGCCAGCCTTCCCCCTGGCGTCTACACCAGCATCACCGGCAACACCGCGCTGGCGTGGGGGTTGATCGCCGCTTCCTACTGCGCCAAGCTGCCGCTCTACTACGGTTCGTACCCGATCACCCCGGCTTCCGACATCCTCCATGAACTCGCTCGCCACAAGCGTTTGGGGGTGCGCACATTCCAGGCCGAGGACGAGATCGCCGCGATCGGCGCGGTCATCGGGGCCTCGTTCGGGGGAAGTCTGGCGGTCACCGGTTCCTCGGGGCCGGGGATCTCGCTGAAGAGCGAAGCGATCAGCCTGGCGCTGACCGCCGAGTTGCCGCTGGTGGTAGTCAATGTCCAGCGCGCCGGCCCATCGACTGGAATGCCGACCAAGCCGGAACAGACCGACCTGCTGTTCTCCCTGTTCGGTCGGCATGGGGAGTCGCCCCTCCCGGTGCTGGCCTGCGCCACTCCCTCGGACGTGGTGGAAACCACCATCGAGGCGGCCCGGATCGCGCTCAAGTACATGACTCCCGTGATCCTCCTCTCCGACAACCACATCGCCAACGGCTCTGAACCCTGGAGGGTCCCGGATGCGGCGGACCTGCCGGACATAAGCGTTCCGTTCGCTTCTGCCCCCAACGGGGCCGGCGGGCGCTTTCTGCCCTACCTGCGTGACTTCAACACCTTCTCCCGTCCCTGGGCCATCCCCGGCACCAAGGGCCTGGAACATCGGATCGGCGGCCTGGAGAAGGAGAACATCAGCGGCGACATCTCCTACAACCCGGACAATCACCAGTTGATGACCGACTCCCGTGCCTGGAAGGTTGCGAACATCGCCAACGACATCCCGCCGGTGGAGGTGCACGGGGAGTTGGACGCAAACCTCCTGGTACTGGGCTGGGGCTCCAGCAAGGGCACGATGGGAGCGGCCTGTCGCAACCTGAACCGGGAGGGCTACAAAATCGCCTACGCCCACCTCCGATACCTGAACCCCCTCCCCGCCAACCTGGGGGATGTGCTGCATTCCTACGAGAAGGTCCTGATCCCGGAACTCAACACCGGTCAGTTGCGCTATGTCGTCCGGGCCAACTTCCTGAAGGATGCGTTCGGTCTCAACAAGGTGACCGGCACTCCCTTCTACATCGGGGAGATAAGGGACAGGATCCTGGAGGTGCTCGAGTCGTGAGCAACTTGACCTACACCCGGTCCGATTTCCAGAGCGACCAGGAGGTGCGGTGGTGCCCGGGGTGCGGCGACTACACGGTCCTCGCCTCGGTGCAGAGCTTCATGACCCAGATGGGGGTGCCGCGCGAGAACATCGTGGTCGTCTCGGGAATCGGTTGCGCCGCCCGCTTTCCCTACTACATGAATACCTACGGGTTCCACACGATTCACGGGCGGGCGCCGACCATCGCCACCGGCTTGGCGACGTCGCGCCCCGATCTGTCGGTCTGGGTGGTGACCGGTGACGGCGACGCCCTCTCCATCGGGGGGAACCATCTGATTCACGCCCTGCGCCGCAACGTCAACATCAAGATCCTGCTGTTCAACAACCAGATATACGGGCTCACCAAGGGTCAGTACTCACCCACCTCCGAGGTGGGGAAGCGCACCAAGTCCACTCCCTTCGGCTCGATCGACTTTCCTTTCAACCCTGTGAGCCTGGCCATCGGGTCCGAGGCCTCTTTCGTGGCGAGAACCCTGGACATGGACCGCAATCACACCCAGTACGTCCTGGGCGAGGCCGTCAACCACACCGGCTCGGCGTTCATCGAGATCTACCAGAACTGCAATGTTTTCAACGACAAGGCCTTCATCGCCTTGACCGGCCGGGCCGAGCGGGCCGTCAACCGGATCAATCTGCAGGAGGGCAAGCCGGTCGTCTTCGGCGGCTCGGGGGAGAGTTGCGTGGTGATGGAGGATGGCGAGGCCCGGATCAAGCCCACGTCCTCGGTCGATCCCGACCAGATTCTGGTCCACGACCCGTCCCGGGAGAACCCCAGCGTGGCGTTCTCCATCAGCCGGCTTTCCCACACCCCCCATGGTCCCACTCCCCTGGGGGTCTTCCGCAACATCTCCCGTCCCACCTATGGAAGCGAGATGCAACAGCAGATAGTGGACGCTCAAAACCGGGGACCGGCGGACCTCGACGCCCTGTTCGGTTCGGCGGGGACGTGGGAAGTCACGTGAACGGGACCGAGCTGGCGGAGAGGGGCAATCGATGCGCGTAAACGTGCTCGGAGGTGAGCTGGCGCCCTGCTCCTTGGAGCCTCTCACCGGGTACTACCGGAACGGCTCCTGCGAGACCCGGGGCGATGACATAGGTGTGCATGCGGTGTGCGCCGAGATGACCGAGGAGTTCCTCGAGTTCAGCAAGTCCCGGGGCAACGACCTCAGCACCCCGATGCCTCTCTACGGGTTCGAAGGGCTGGCGCCCGGTGACTGCTGGTGCCTGTGCGCCTCCCGTTGGCAGGAGGCCTTCGAAGCCGGGATGGCCCCACGGGTGCGGCTGGAGTCAACCTCGGTGGCCGCCCTGGAGTGGATCAACCTGGACGACCTGAAGAAGCACGCCCTCTAGGAGCTTATTTGCTGGAGGCTGCTGCGGCCGCGGCGACCGCCGCGCTGATGATGGGATCGGCCAGCCGGGAGAAGGGAAGGGACTGAACCCAGACCCGCCCCACTCCGCTGATCGTGGCCAGAAAGATCCCCTCGCCGCCGAAGGCCATGGTCTTGAGCCCCCCGGCCCGCTCGATGGAGTACTCCATTCCCTCTTCGAAGCCAACCAAGCACCCGGTGTCGAGACGAATGGTCTCTCCCGCAAGATGGCGCTCCACGACCATGCCGCCGGCGTTCACGAAGGCGATCCCGTCACCCTCCAGTTTCTGGAGGATGAAACCCTCGCCTCCGAAGAGGCCGCTGCCGAAGCGGCGGTTGAAATGCATGGAGACCTTGGTGCCCAGGGCCGCGCACAGGAATGCGTCACGCTGGCATATCACCGGCCGCCCTATCTCGGCCAAGTCAAGGGGCACGATCTTGCCCGGCACCGAAGCGCCGAAGGCCACCTTGGCCCGTCCGCCGCCCGAGTTGGTGAAATGGGTCATGAACAGGGACTCGCCACTCAGGACCCTCCCGGCCGCGCTCTTCGCCTTCCGGAAGAAGCCGCCTCCTCCCTCGGGCTCGGACCCGTCCCCCATCTTGGCTTCGAACGTGACGCCCTCGTCCATGAAGATCATGGTTCCGGCTTCCGCAACCGCCGTCTCCTCGGGGTCCAGGTACACCTCCACGAACTGCAGATCGTCTCCACGGATCTCATAGTCGATGTCGTGGCTTCGCATGGCACTCCTTACCGATAGCTTGGTCCTTTAAGTCTGGCGGATCCGGGTTGCTACGCGGCGGCAATACCGGGAACCGGAGAGGTACGGTCCTTGCTAAGGTCATGGCCAAGTGAGCAACCTCGATGTGAAGCCTTTCGACCGCCTGGGCCGCACCCTGGCGGATCTGCGTATCTCGGTCACCGACCGGTGCAATTTCCGGTGCACCTACTGCATGCCTAAAGAGATCTTCAACCGCGACTACAAGTTCTTGGAACGAACGGCGCTCCTCAGCTTCGAGGAGATAACCCGCCTCGCCCGGATCTTTGTCTCCCTGGGCGCGGGGAAGGTACGGCTCACCGGCGGAGAGCCCCTCTTGAGAGCCGGGTTGGAGAAGCTGGTGGGCATGCTGGCCGAGGTGTCGGGCGTCTCCGACCTCACCCTCACCACCAACGGCGTATTGCTTCCCCGAAAAGCGCAAGCGCTGGCCGACGCCGGACTCGATCGGGTGACCGTGAGCCTCGATTCCCTCTCTGACGAGGTCTTCTCGACCATGAACGACGTGGGCGCCAAGGTGTCCGACGTGCTGGCCGGCATCAACGCCGCAACCGATGCGGGGCTCACCCCCATCAAGGTCAACATGGTGGTCCGGAGGGGGGTAAACGACCACTCCATCCTGGAGATGGCGGAACACTTCCGGGGGAGCGGCCACATCCTCCGCTTCATCGAATACATGGACGTCGGCGTCACCAACGGCTGGAGGCTGGACGACGTGACCCCGGCGCATGAGATCATCAGCACCGTCAACGACGTCTTTCCCATCGAGCCCCTCGTGCCCAACTACCGGGGCGAGGTTGCGAAGCGCTGGCGATACACCGACGGTCAGGGAGAGTTGGGGGTGATCGCATCGGTGACCCAGCCCTTCTGCGGAGACTGCACCCGCGCCAGACTCTCGGCAGACGGAAAGCTCTACACCTGCTTGTTCGCGGTGTTCGGGACCGATCTCCGAGAGGCGGTCCGCTCCGGGGCTTCCGATGAGGAACTTCGCCGGCAGATCGGCTCGGTCTGGTCGGATCGAGTGGACCAGTACTCGGAGCTTCGCTCGGGCGAGACGGTGGGGATCGGGCAAAAGGTGGAGATGAGTTACATCGGCGGGTGAGATGCTGTCCGGAACAGATAAAGTCCCCCGCTGACGCGCCAAACTAAGTGCTTATGGGCTCCAATCAGAACGAAGCGACCGAATACAAAGTGTCCAATGGCTGGAGGGTGGGCCACGTCCCGCAGGAATCCACCACCCGCTCGGGACTCCTGGTGTCAACCGGCGCCAACGGCCAGAACGACGCGCTGTCACTTATCGACGTGGTGACCGGCCGACACTTCTGGGCGGTCCCCACCGGCGCTTGGCGTTTCCTGTGGCCGCCCACCGGAAAGCCCGTGGTGGCGGTCCGCCAATCGCAGATCATCGCCGAAGAAGAGCCCGAGCAGACCCTCGACGAGGGTCAGTATCTGTAGGTCCCCAACCCTCCGGACGTAGAAATGACTTATCAACATCTCGGCCGCGAACGCCGCCGGCTCACCGCTACGGTTGCAGACCTAGAGGTACCCCGCCAAAAAGCCTTCCTGGTGGGAGTGCGTCTCGGGCGCAACTCCTTTCTGGAGGTGGAGCAGTCCCTCGAAGAGTTGGCTCTCCTGACCGACACCGCAGGGTCAGAGCCGGTCGACCGGGAGGTGTTCAACCGGCCCGCTCCCGATCCGGGACTGTTCATCGGCAAGGGCCAGGCGGCGTCAGTGGCCGACATCACCAAGGCAGAGGACATCGACGTGGTGGTGTTCGACAATGCTCTCACCCCGGCACAACAACGCAACCTGCAGGGACTGTTCGAATGTGACGTCGTGGACCGGGAGGCGGTGATCCTCGACATCTTCGCCCAGCACGCCACCTCCAGGGAAGGAGCGCTCCAGGTGGAACTGGCGCTGCTGCGCTACCGGCTGCCCCGTCTCCGGGGCACGGGCGAGGAGCTTTCCCAGCAGGCGGGAGGGATCGGGACCCGGGGACCGGGAGAGACCCGCCTGGAGAGCGACCGCCGCCGTATCCGCCAGAGGATCACCTCCCTCGAGAAAGACCTCGCCGCCCTCCGGCGGCAGAACCAAACCCGGCGCCAATCCCGCGTCCAGGCCGCAGTGCCCATCATCGCCCTGGTCGGTTACACCAACGCCGGCAAGTCGACCCTCCTGAACCAGCTGACCGGCGCCGGGGTGCTCACCGAAGACCGACTGTTCACCACCCTGGATCCCACCATCCGCCGCCTCCGGCTACCAGGGGGCCGGGAGATGCTCATGGCCGACACCGTGGGATTCGTGCGGAGGCTCCCCCACCGCCTGGTGGAGGCTTTCCAGTCCACTCTGGAGGAGGTGCGGGACGCCGACCTGATACTCCATCTCGTGAACGCCGCCGAATCCGATCCGGAAGGACAGATCGAGGCGGTCCGGGAAGTCCTGGGCGAGATAGGGGCGGACTCGGTGCCGACCATCATCGTGGTGAACAAGATCGACGAGGCGTCTCCTGCGGCGGTCCAGCGCCTTCTGGGGACCGCCGAGACCGCAGTCGCCGTGTCGGCACTCACCGGCGAGGGAACGGAGAAACTGATGGAGACGCTAACCCAATGGTTGAACGCCCGTTCCTCGACCATCTCGGTGCGGGTGCCCTACGCCAGAGGAGATGCGTTAGCCGCTCTCCACCGGAAAGGGGAGGTTCTCTCCTCGAAAGAGGGGCCCGACGGAATGGATCTGGTAGTCAGGCTCCCCCCCGACCAGGTGAGTCGATTCTCCGACTTCATTAACGACGAATCCGGCGGCCGGACGGATCCCCCTGACATGTAGCGACCGGAGGAGTCTCGGGGCCCAGTACATCTGGCCTCCCGACCGATGCCACCCCCACCCCAACCCGAAAACTCGCGAAAAACGGGGGTCCCCCTTTGGGCCCTCCCCCACCATGCGTGGTTGAATGTTGGGTGCCGGTGGGGGTGGCTCTTCC
>JAPPLW010000007.1 GCA_028819345.1 bacterium
CACCAGGCCGGCATTAACCCACCCAGGTGTCGCTACATCTCAGAAACAGGACACCTTAGTCTTTCGGGTATGTCCTCGGAGCGTTTGTCGGTGGTGGCGGTGGTGGGGCGTCCCAACGTGGGAAAGTCCACTCTGATCAACCGGATCATCGGTCGGCGCGCCGCGGTGGTGCAGTCACAGCCGGGAGTTACCCGGGACCGCCGTGTCTTCACCGCCGAGTGGGCGGACCGCCGCTTCCTCCTGGTGGACACGGGGGGATGGGAACGGGATCCGTCGTCGCCCTTCTCCGAAGCGGTGCGTCACCAGGCCGAAGCCGCGGTGAGCGGCGCCGACGCGGTGCTGTTCGTGGTGGACGGAACTGCGGCTCTGGGCGACGATGACGAGGGGATGGCCGCCGTGGTTAAGAGGAGTGGGGTCCCGGTGGTGATGGCTGCCAACAAGATCGACAATCCCCGCCGGGAGATGGCGGTCGCAGAATACTGGTCGCTGGGCCTGGGAGAGCCCTACCCGGTGAGTGCGATCCACGGCAGGGGAGTGGGAGACCTCCTCGATGAGGTCCTGTCGGTTCTTCAAGAGCGGGAGTTCCATCCCGCGGACGAGCCCCTCCGGATTGCGATCGTGGGACGCCCCAACACCGGCAAGTCCACCCTGCTGAACCGCCTGTGCGGATCGCAACGGGTGATCGTCTCCGATGTTCCCGGCACCACCCGGGATCCGGTGGATGTGGATGTCGAACTCGACGGCGTCACCTACCGGTTGGTGGACACCGCAGGGATCCGCCGGAGGCCGCGGAACACCGAGGACGCAGACTACTACGCGGTGCTCAGGGCCCGGGACGCCCTGTCGAGGGCGGATGCGGCGTTGTTGGTGGTGGACGCTCTGGAGGGCGCCACCTACCAGGACCAGAAGATCGCCCGGGCGGCCGCGGAGGCGGGCACCGCCCTGGTGGTGCTCCTCAACAAGTGGGACGCCATCGATCCCGACCAACGGGAGTGGACCGAATTGTCGATACCCGACCGGCTGGGGTTCATCTCCTGGGCGCCGGTGTTGCGTCTATCCGCCCTGACCGGCGCCCGGATCGGACGTCTCGGAGCGGCGCTGGAGATGGTGCTTGAGAACGCCGGTCAGCGGGTGCCGACCGGGGAGTTGAACCGGTTGGTAGCCGCCTGGGTGGATGCCCAGCCGCCTCCTCCTCACAAGGGACGGCGGTGCCGGATCATGTACGCGGTGCAGGCCGGTGTCAGACCTCCAACCGTGGTGCTCTTCACCGTGGGTTCCCGGCTGATCCCCGAGTACCTGCGGTATCTGGAGAGAAAACTGCGTGAGCAATACGACCTGGTCGGCACCCCTGTCCGGTTCGTGACCCGCCGTCGGACGAGGAACACCTGATGAGCCATGGAGACTCCTATCTCCCCGAGAGGGACGGGGGAACCGAGGAGCGGGAATCCTACCCGTGGGGATTCAAGATCACGGTCGCCCTGACCGCGCTCTACCTCCTGTGGCGGCTGATCCAAGGCATGGGATGGCTGATCTCCCGCCTGTTCGGCTGATTGCCGCATCCCTTTGTTCCCCGGGACCGCCGTTCGCAGGCCGAAGGCTCCGGTGATGGAACCGATCCGAGGAACATGAAATTGAAGAATTCGGGAGAAAGACCCCCTATCCGGCGAACCGCCCGGGTGCTGGTCATCGATGAGTCCGACAGGGTGCTACTGCTACGGACGCAGTTGCCCCACCGCAAGGAACTCTCGGTGTGGCTCACCCCGGGAGGGGGGTTGAAACCGGGTGAGATCTATGAGGAGGCTGCTATCCGGGAACTCTGGGAGGAGACCGGACTCACCGGGGTCGACCTCGGCCCGTGGGTTTGGAGAAGGCAGGTCGTCTGGAGATGGGGTGACCGGACCTATGACGCGCACGAGAGATTCTTCCTTCTCCGCGTTCCACGTTTCGTTATCTCCCCTGCCGTCGCGGTTGACCTGGAGACCGAGACGGTGCTGGAGTATCGCTGGTGGAGTGTCCCGGAGTTACAAGCCGCCTTGGGGGAGAGCTTCGCGCCCAGCCGCATCGCAGAGCAACTGGCTGCGATTCTGGAGGGCTGTCTGCCCGACACGCCCATTGACGTCGGCCGCTGAACGGTCAGCGGTTTCCAGATTTCAGTCCCGGCAGCACCCTGGAGTGACCGGTCCGCACACCGAATAGACGCGGATCAGCGTAAGGGACTCGGAGGAGTGGTCTGGAGGCAGGAGGTAAGGAAGGGGTCGGGCTGGCCGGATTTGAACCGGCGACCTCTTGACCCCCAGTCAAGCGCGCTGCCATGCTGCGCCACAGCCCGGACTAGGTCTAGATGCTAACAGCAGGTCAACGACTCCGGCATCCCGTAAAATGGGAACGACCGGGCCCGTAGCTCAAGTGGTCAGAGCAGCGGACTCATAATCCGTTGGTTGCAGGTTCGAGTCCTGCCGGGCCCACACCACTCCATCCGGTTTCCCCCTGTTTCCTGATGTTTCAGGAAGTGCCAAAAGCGCAGGTAGATCACCGATCTTCAATCGCGGGAGCCCTGCGGGACTATTCCCCGCTCTCGTTTCTCGATGTTTCAAGTGAGTATGCCCGGCGAGTGCTAACCGACAGCTGCTTATCCGAAAAGAACGCCTCCACCGTCGACCCCAGCCGCGGTATTCCACGGTAGTGGGCCAGTGCCACTACCCGACCGCTCACAGCACAAACCCCCTCTTACGAAAGATACTCCACATGGTTCGTGCACGGACCCTAACACCAAAACCCCAGCTAGACCGATCCATTGACCACCCGCTACAACAGATACTCCACAAATATCTGCTGTCTGCATTCGCAGGAAGGTGTTGCCACGGCATAGGCAAAACCCTTTCTCGTTTGTGAGCTTTGTGAGATCGGTTGTTCCCTTCCCACCAAAGGAGCAACCAATGCCGGGAAAGCCAACAGAGTCGTCGCTATGGGGTTGCGTCGGGCTGTCTGCCTTGCGGTCATGAAGGTGGCACTCCTAGATAGTTGAGGCTGCGGGTGTTACCGCGGTTTTCCTGGTAGTAGGTTTTGTGGCTCGGTGGGTGGATTCCCGTGTCGTACCGGTCCGAGTCGGGAAAGTGCGGGGTGGGATCGTCGGGGCACATCAGTTTGTCCCGGTGGATCATGGCGTGCCTTTCGTACCACGAACAGAAAGACCGTTGGGACATCTTCCATGTGCCGTCAGCGGTGCGCACCACCAACGCATCCGCCCACGCCCAGAACACTTGATCCAGGGCGAGGTCGTTGCGCAGGTACTTGTCGGGAATGTCGTAGCCTCGATCCACGAGAGTGCTGTAATAAACGAGCCTGGCTACGTTTTCCTCGGGAGTGAACTCCCGCTTGGGGTAACTGATGTTCCATTCGAGGAGTACCATGGAAGCCCCGGGCCAGTGTCCCACCCATTTCACGTCGCGGATGTATGTCCAGCCGTTGACTCTCGAGTCGTACCCGAAGCGTGCCTTGTAGTAGGGGCCTTCTATTCCGCTGGTGTCTTCGATTTCCTGCAGAAAGGCGGCCAGGGACCGTCCGTCGCGAATGGCCCACTGTCGCTGTTCGACGTTGCCTCTCCACATCCAATCCACCGCCGTTTCGACGGCTTGGAGGGTG
Organism: bacterium; assembly: GCA_028819345.1. Taxonomy (GTDB): domain Bacteria; phylum Actinomycetota; class Acidimicrobiia; order Spongiisociales; family ZC4RG35; genus Bin76. The sequence continues at coordinate 3,643 of JAPPLW010000007.1, forward strand.
CATGGGTCGGTCACTTCGGTGCCGAACCCGCCCCACACTTCTTCCACCGGCGGGCAGTCCCGTCCCAACTTCTCAGCACCAGAGTCATGCAACGGTGTTTCCGCGAACGGGGTGGTGGGACGGATCGGGGGAGGCAACGGCAACGGTGTTTCGATGTTCGGCCGAACACTGCGCTGTTCGGGGTCGGCGTGAAGCAAAAGAATGCGCTGCTCCCCGAGCGGGTAGGTGCCCGTAATGGCAATGATGTTGGGCGTGTCGGACCACGAAACGTCATAGCGATAGGGAAACCACACCCACTCAGTGATGTAAGTGAACACCGAACGCACCGCATAGCTTCTCGCTTGTCGCATGGCCTCGTACTGGACCTGTGAATCTCCAAGGTTGTTGTAGTGATAGAAAACGTGATAGTTGTGAATACCCCACGGACCCCTCGTGTCGAGACTCTCATAGTGGTCGGCTTCCACCGCTGCGGGATCAACAGCGTTGTAAGCATCGTTAATCAGACTCGGATGCCAATAGGATTCGACTCCGGCGTCTGCGGGATCCGCAAACACCCAATACTCGCATCCGCTGTCGGTCCAGACACCACCCGCCACCACACACCTGTCCTCAGAACCCACCCCCTCCCAAACGACCACACGATCAGGCTCCGGTAGTTCAACAGGCTGGTTTTGAGCGTCGGGTTGGGACGCCGAGGAAACATCACTCGTCTCCCCTCCCACCGGTTCAGCCGCGACTTCTTCTTCTCCGGTTGTATCACTCCCAGCCGCTTCCTCACCTGCCTCAATGGTGGTTGGGTCACCATCAGTCGTTTCGTCTGGTGTCTCGGTCGTGGTGGTGGTTGGGTCACCGTCGGTGGTTTCGTCTAGTGTTTCGGTCGCCTCAGTGGCGGTTGTGTCACCCCCAGTCGTTTCCTCATCTGCATCGGTCACCTCAGTGGTCGTTCTGTCCCTGTTAGGGGGTGTCTCGATCGCCTCAGCATCAGGGGTGTCACCGTCAGTGGTTTCGTCGTCACCAGCACCAGCATCACTGGTGACAGTCGTAGCCGATGGGGCGGTCACCGCACTCACAACCGGTTCAGTCGTGTCAGCAGTGTTGTCAGCGCACGCCGCGGCGACCAGCACAAACGCCGCAACGACAGTCACTCTGGTGGCATTCACAGAAACCAACCCCGAGCCCTTTCTGTCTGTGAAGGCTAACCTGAGACCGTCCGCATCTACGCCGAACAAGACCGGGACCGCAAACTGTTGTGGAGAGATCCCCGACTACCGGTGATCCGGAACTGGTGAAGGGTACCGGAGCGTCAACTCCCGAACCCGAGGAAGTCGGGGAGGAGGTTGTTCCGGTTGAAGAATCCAGTGAGTTGGGGACAGAGGAGCCGGTGGAGTCGGGGACGGTTGAGTATCCCGTATTGGGCGGCCCGAGGGGTTTCACATCTTCAAAGAAACTCAGGAGCGTTGCTATCAACACAACTTGCCTCAAACCGACCATCACTCACAGTTGGGTACGTTGGGTATCCAAGGTCGCATGGCCAGTTCGTTTCCCACTTGGTCGGGATTGGTTTGTCGGAGCCATCTGCTAGCAGGCAGAGATCCCGCGGATACATTCGGTGACTTGACATTCCATCGCTCCTCGGTCTTTGGCTATATCTTTAAGTTCGGGGCTTATGCCCTCGGCGACGGTATGACGGAAATCGGACACTACGTCAATATCTTCACGTATCCACTGGGTTTAGTCGAAAAGGAGTTGTTCGTGGGCATCACCAAATCCGCCGCCAAGAAGGCGTCGACAGGTACAGCATCGGTGAGAGCTTCGACCGAGCAAGCAACTTCCCCGGTTCTGCGGAAACCTTCGGTCAAGCTCCTATCAGGTCACATCCGCCCTGTCGGGGAAAACACCCCCCAGTCCGAAAGGCGGGCCGACAGATCACCGTAAAGGCACCAGGCCACATTCAGGCCCGCCCCGGACCGGGGACAAAACCCACCCAAACAGTGGGGCACCCACCATTATGAGTGGATTCGGGCTAAAACCCCCGGAGGCGAAGCCAGCAGCTTTATAGGCTGCTCCCGTTGCCGCTTGGGTGCCTCGGCAGGCGCATTCGCAAATGGTGCTTGTATCTCCGAGTGGACAGCAGACGTATATGAAAGAGAGGCAAACTCTTGCGGGGGGTTGCCGAGTTTCCCGGGTGAGGTTTTGTCGTGTCAGCCCGCTGTTCTTCCTCGGGTGCGGGGGCAGAAGCGGGGTTGGCGATGCCATGTCTTGTTGGCTTGCTCGACCTCGGCTTGAACCTTGCCGGTGGGTCGCTTGGTGTTAGCCGCCGGCGGGAACAGTTGTCTGCGTGGCGATGTTCGACTGTCGGACTTTTGCCGAAGCGTAGATTCACTCCAGAGTTGTTGCTTGGGTGTTCATCAGCAGTATGCGACGCCCGGCGTGGCCCCGACACCCCAGCGTAGGTAGGAATCCGCGAGGTTGAGGATCACCTGTTGGTGGCATTGCGCTTCCGGGCCGGCATGCCAGTGAGCAATGAAAACGCGACCGTCCAAGGGGACACCGTTTATTTCGGCGTTTTTTACGGTTTCGATGGACCAGTCGCCGCATACGATGTTTCCCCATTCGGTCAGATAGTCGGCGGGTTCCACACCGTAGACAGCGGCTTGCTGCTCGATGTTTTCCGCGGCGTGCGGTTCTTTTGCGGTGGCGGCTATCACCGCTCGGCATCGTTGCTGGAATGTTTGTCCCGTGTCGGGCACCATCCGCTCGGCGCGGGTGGAACAGTTGGACCACGAGTTCGGCCCGGAGTAGTAGCCGCCGTCGTTTCTGGGGTATTCTCCGATCAGCAACTCGGGGACTCTGCGAGTGTACTGCTCGGCGGCGCATGCCGGGTCGACACCCATTTGGCGCACCGGATATCCCAAGAGCAACAGGGCGTAGTGGCAATCGTTCATCGTGGGCCACCAGTATCCGTCCCAGCCGGGCGGCGAGCCTTCCAACGCCATCTTGTAGCAGTTCCATGCGGCTTCCACCAACGGGGGGCTGTTCGGCGGATACGTCAAATGCCCAATAGCATCGTGCGATATGTACACGGGCCAGCATCCCACCAAATAGGGGGAACCGTGAGTCCGGCCCGCATCGCCGTAATCGTAACCCTCCGGCGGCGAATCGTATTCGCATGGGTATTCCCCACGGTCGATGCGGGCGGCTTCTGCCCGACGGGCCTGTTCCCACCATTCCATGATCCGCTCGCAGGAACCGCCCGGACCCACAATCGGCTGGTAAAAACCCCCGGCGGATGTGCCCGCAAGAACCGCCAACACGCCACTACCGGGCGATCCCGGAGAAGCGCACCGCTCCAACGAAGAAGAAACCCCCACCACCGGAGGGTCGGCTGGTTTCACGACCCGTGCCACCCGAAACATGAACGCGGCGATCTGGACACGGGTCACCACCCGACCCATGTCGAACAGACCGTCGCCCACACCTTGGGTGATTCCGTTGGCAACCGCCCACCCTATCTCCTCGTCCGCCCAATGACCCGCGGGCACATCATCGAAACTGGCCGACCCCAGCACACCACCGTCCACAGCAATGTCGGTCAGATCGGCCAGGCGAAACAGAAACGTCACGATCTGCGCCCTGGTGACCGACCCGCCCGGGTCGAACAGACCACCACCCCTCCCTTGGGTGATTCCGTTGGCAACCGCCCACCCTATCTCCTCGTCCGCCCAATGACCCGCGGGCACATCCACGAAACTGGCCGACCCCAACCCTGAGGCTCCGCTGTCCATGGGAATGTCGGTCAGATCGGCCAGGCGAAACAGAAACGTCACGATCTCCCAACGGGGCACCACCCCGGCAACCCCGAAACGCCTATCAGCCACACCACCCATCAACCCGTTGGCAACCGCCCACCCTATCTCCTCGTCCGCCCAATGACCCGCGGGCACATCATCGAACAAATCCGAACCCGCAACTCCACCGTCCACCCCATCAGCCACCCCACCCGCAACAAAAGCGTAGGGTTCAGAGGTGTAGGGTTCCCCCGTTCTTTCGTCGTCGGCACCCGCCAACCCCGAAACCGACAACACCAACCCCAACACCAGCATGGGTGTGAACTTTCCGAACCCCACAACAATCCGCCTTAACCACTCGGAGACCGAATGTCCGAGACAATATCAGACGATACCGACACGCCTGCCAACTACACGGATTGTAGGACGAACCGAGAAATTCAGCCATCTACCTGGTTAAGGAGGAGGACTCATCCGGTGGTTGCAGGTTCGAGTCCTGCCGGGCCCACCGTTGCGTTGGCTGTTCCCCTGTCGGAACCGGACTCTTGGCCAAGCCGAAGCCACGTTAGGCAAGGCTGTGGCAGCGAGCACCGGTCGTCAGGTTGCCTCCGGTGTTTCGCTGCACGGATTCGGAGGCCAGCCCGGCCGCGAGGTCGGTCAACCACTTCCGGTAGGCGTCCTTTTCCAGCATCATCCGCGTCTTGTTCCGGTCGATGGAGTTCCGGGTGGCTCGGAGTAGGTCGTCCACGTCCAACCCGGGTATCTCCTCGGCTGCTTCGATGAGCCGGCTGGCGCCTTCGATGAGCCGGTACGAACCGTATATGGCTCTCTCATCGAGGCTGGTGCGGGCGGAGGTGATCAAATAGAGGATGAAGTTGAATAAGGGATCGTCGTGCGTGTCGTGGCTCACCGCCTGTCGCTCCAATCCTGTCCGTAGAGGTTGTGATGGACATCTGGGTGGAAGCCCTTGACGGGCTTGGGGTGATTCGCCACGGGAATCCCGATCGCCATCAGGACTTCGGGGCGTATGTGGTCGGGGAGGCCGAAGATGGATTGGACCACCTCCTCTGTCCAACTCGTGACTTTGCATACGCCGATCCCGAGGGTGGGAGCGGCGATGGTGATGTAGCCGGCCGCGGCGCCGGCGTCGAGCCGTGTGACGACCTCCACTCCTCGGGGTCCCATGACTTCGTGAGCCTTTTTGAGGTCGCTGCAGATGACGATGACCGCGGGCGCGTTGTTGACGAAACCCGGACAGGCATGCCGCACCGTCCGCACCAGCCGCGGGTCGGTTACGACGATCAGATGCCGGATGCCGGGGCGGGCTACCTGAGCGCGGCCGGCCGCGTAGACGAGGCGCTCCAGGACGTCGCCGTCGGGAAGTTCCGTAGTGAAGACGCGGTGCATCCGGCGACGACGCATCGCTTCGAACACGGCGTCTGCCCGGCTGTCACTCGTGTCGGTTACGCTGTCGGTCACCGGCCAAATGCTACAGCGGCCGCTCGGAGATTGACCAGGTTGTCCGGCTAGGGTGAAACAGTGAACATGGCACGCATCGACGTAATTCCCGACGACGCTTGGGAGGGGGCTCTCGGGGACCTTCATCCGCGGGTTGTGGATCCGGTGAATGGCAGGGTCGACAACATCCTGGCGGTGCACTCTCTGAATCCGCGTGGCATGGCGGCTCACCAGGGTCTGTACGAGTCGGCCATGGCCGGCACGGCGACGCTGCGCAAGGTGGAGAGGGAGATCATCGCTCTGGTTGTGAGCCTTGAGAACGACTGCCACTATTGAGTGGTGCATCACCGGCGCGGTCTGCGTCGGCTGCTCCGCGACGACGATCTGGCCGCTGCGATAGAACGGGATTGGACGACCGCCGCGCTGTCGCTGAAGCGGGTGGCGATGCTCAAATTCGCGGTCAAGCTGACGGTGACGCCCAGCGCCGTAAACGACGCCGACGTCGAGGCCCTGCGATCGGCCGGATTCTCCGATCGTGACATTCTCGACATAGTCGAGGTGGTCGGATACTACGCCTACGCCAACCGGGTCGCCGACGGCCTGGGCCTCGAGTTGGAGACCTGGATCCCCGACTGATTCAAACGGTTGGAGAAGTGCGGGCCTGAAATGGCCGCGCCCGGCTCCCTACCGGCGGTCCGCAGACGTCTCGGTTTCCAGCCCGGAGGTGTCTTCCTCGATCCCATTCCCAGAGGTCTTCTTGTCCCGCTTCGGTGTGAACAGGGGGCTCAGCAGGGCGGCGCCCACCAGGATCGCCGCGGCGGGAACCAGCCAGCGGGAGAAGTCGATGACCCAAGCCCTGATGGGGAAGGCGAACCAGGTGGTCCAGGCGGCCAGCAGGATCAGGAAGATCCCGAACATCAGCGATAGAAGATTGAATGGATGCCGTTTCATCGTTTCTCCTCTATGGTCACGTTCCCCTGGCCGAGACGGATGTCCAGGGTGAGACGAGGGGCGTGTGGAACCTGGGTTGAATGGGTCATGCTCAGATTGGATCCCTCTGTCACCCGGTCGAAGATGGTGACGCGGCCCCGGTCCACCCGGGTGGTGATCCGCAGGTTGACCTCCTGCGGGACGGTCACCCACACCTCGCCGCGGCCCACGTTGATGGGAACTCGCCGGTCGTCTGTGAGGAGCAGTTCCCCGAGATCGAGCCGGAGCGAGCCGGCCGACAGCGTGTATTCGTCGCTGAGATCCCCACCGTCCCGGATGCGGTATTCCTCTCCGAGGCCCTCGTCCTCGGAAAGCCGGGAGGGTGAGCGGTGGTCCACCGGCCATGCGCGGACCTCGATCTCGCCTATGCCGACCCCCGAATCGAGTACCAGCGTGCCCTCCGACCCCTCCAGGCGAAGATCGGCTTCGACTCCGATTCCGTCGCGGTCCCAGTCTCCCACCTCCAGGCTCCCCATTCCCACCTCGCCTCTCACGTCGGCAGCCACACCTTCCGGAAGCCGGACCACAATCTCTCCGATCCCAACCTCCGCATCCATCGTCACCGTGCGTCCCGCGAAGTCGATGTCCCGAAGGTCGATGATCAGCCCGCCCACGCCCAGTTCATATGATTGGTTTATATCCTCTAGCGAGCCCGGTCTGTGGAGGACCTGGCCGGCGGAGCTGAACTGGATGGCTTGGCCGCCCGAAGTGAACTCCATCGAAACGAGGTTCACGCCTCCCGCTTCCGCCAGCCGGGAGAGAAGCAGGACCGGTATGAGAACGGCGCCGAGAATCACCAGGCCTGCGGGGCGGCCGAACCAGGCGCCCACCACCACACCGAGGCCGATCACGCCCATGGCCAGAGCCATGTAATGGAAGAAGTGGGGATGGAAACCCGGGACGACCTCATCCAGCAAACCGAGCACGCCCAGGGCGATCACGGCCACTCCTACGAACACCCTGCCGAGGTAGGATCGTTCTCTGGGTGGTGGGGGAGTCGTCACCGCCGCAGGTGGGGGAGGAGCGGTTGAGGCCTCGGCGACCCCGTCGGGCGGCGCCTCTTGGCTGCCCGACCCGCGGGGGGCAGGTGACCGGTCCCCGCGGCTCAGGTCACCGCGAAAAAGCATCACCCCGATGCCGATCAGCACGACTGCGAAGGCCAAGTCACCCCGGATGAGGGATGTCTCGGCGGCCAGGATGACTATGGCGACGCCGACGAGAATCACCCCGACCCACCTTCGCGCCTGGCCTGCGCCTACCCAGCCCTGCACGATCGACTCGGTCTGGCCTTCACCGGGGATCAGCAGCCAGCCCGCCACGTACAGGAGGACGCCCAGTCCCCCGACGAAACACAGCAGAGCGAAGGCGACCCGGATTATCCCGGCGGCCACACCCAAGTGGAGGGCCAGCCCGGCTGCTACCCCTGCTATCCAACGGCCTTCCTCGGGTCGGTGAAGTCGTGTTGCTTGGTTGCTCATGTCCTTAACTATCGGGGGGCCGGGGCGCTTTGTCTATGGGGTATCACCCTGGTGTCCATGGGGCATCACCCTGAATGATCCCTGAATTGGTGCCTTTCTGGCGTTTTGCGGTTGTTGTACCGGCCCGGTTGTGGGACAATGTTCGGCATGGAGAGCACAGGAACGCCGGTGGCGCAGCGCATGGGCGGCATGATCTCTCGGAGGCGGGAAGACCGGGTGATCGCCGGTGTGGCGGGCGGGATAGCCGACCGCCTGGGCGTAGTGGACCTGTACGTCCGCGCCGGGTTCCTGGTCCTGACGCTCATATGGGGCGTCGGGGTACTCCTCTATCTGGCGCTGTGGGCGTACACCCTGGACCGCACCCACGACTCCCGGCCCGGATTGGAGGAGAACGAGCAGCGGAAGGTGGGGTATCTCCTGATATTCGCCGGGAGCCTGCTGGCCCTACGCTCGCTCGGGATGTGGAGCGGCGATCGGCTGGTGTGGCCCGGCGCGGCCGTGATCCTGGGGATGGCTTTCCTGCTGGACCGGCGAGACATAGATCCGCGCTCGGCGATCCTGGCGGTGTTCGACCCGCGAAGCGGCAGGTTCCGGAGCCGCGCGGTGATCGGCATCCTGCTGCTGGTGGTGGGAGTCTCAATCCTGAGTGCGGCGGCGGTCCCTGCGTTGGAGACGGTGGTGCTGGCCGTGGTGGTGACCGGTGTGGGGATGGCGGTGCTGTTCGGACCGTGGGTGTGGAGGATGGCCACCGACCTTGGGGCGGAGCGGAGCAAGCGGATCCGCGAGGAGGAGCGGGCCGACATGGCCGCCCACCTCCACGACTCGGTCCTGCAGACCCTGGCCCTGATCCAGCGGACCGACGATCCCAAGCGGGTGTCCACCCTGGCCAGGGTCCAGGAGCGGGAGTTGCGCCGATGGCTGTACGATTCTTCGGTCGCCGACGGCCAGGACCTGTTGTCCCGGGCGCTGCAGAAGGAGGCGGACCGCATCGAGAACACCTACGACGTGCCGGTGGTGCTGGTGACCGTGGGTGACCGAGCGGTGGACGACCATGTCCGAGCGATGGTGGCGGCAGCGGGAGAGGCTCTTACCAACGCCGCCCGACATTCGGGCGCCGACCGGATATCCGTCTACTCCGAGGTGACCGAGGATTCATCCGATGTCTGGGTGTCGGACCTGGGGCGGGGCTTCGACCCCGGCCGGGTAGCCTCCGACCGGCGGGGCATAGCCGAGTCGATAGTAAGCCGTATGCAGAGCCATGGCGGGAAGGCGACCATAGCCTCGGTGCCGGGTGAAGGGACAGAAGTGCATCTCCAACTGGTTGGAGAATCCCAGTGATCAAAGTGTTCGTGGTCGATGATCACCGGCTGTTCCTCTCCGGCGTGAGGGCCGAGTTGGAGGGCCGGGAAGGCATGACCCTGAGCGGCACGGCCCAGGACGTCGACGAGGCCATCGAGGCACTGCGGGAAGATCCCCCGGATGTGGCGCTCGTGGACGTCCACATGCCGGGAGGAGGGGGACTGGCGGTGGTGGAGAACGTCCGGGAGACCAATCCCGACGTAAAGTTCCTGGCCCTGTCGGTGTCGGACGCGGCCGAGGACGTGATCGCAATGATCCGGGCCGGCGCGAGGGGGTATGTCACCAAGTCCATCGGACCCGACGACCTAGCCGATGCGATACGGAGGGTGAACGAGGGCGATGCGGTGTTCTCTCCCATGCTGGCCGGCTTCGTGCTCGACACCTTCTCGATGGATGTCTCGCCCGCCTCGGATCCGGAACTCGACCGTCTCACCTCTCGGGAGAAGGAGGTCCTCCGGCTGATCGCCCGCGGCTATCCGTACAAGCAGGTGGCCAAGCGACTGTTCATCAGCGTCAAGACGGTGGAGTCCCATGTCTCGGCGGTGCTGCGGAAGCTCCAGTTGTCGAGCAGGCACGAACTCGCCCATTGGGCAACCCACCGCCGCATCGTCTGACCCGGTCGGCCGAGGGATGAGCGGGGTGTCGGGCGCGCCGTGTCCTAAGTAGGATTGACGGTTGATGCCGCACGACGACCACGCCAGTCTCGCAACGTCAGTAGCTGCCTTGGTACTTACTATCTGTTAGGGGTTCGATCCGGAAAATGCTGGACATGGTCATTCGAGGAGGGAAAGTTGTCACGCCCGTGGGGGTTGGAGTGTGGGACGTGGCGGTCAGGGGAGAGAAGATCGCTGCCATCACCGCGCCGGGTGTCCTATCGGGTGATGGCTGCCAGGTCGTCGACGCCTCGGGGATGGTTGTGGTCCCGGGCGGCATCGAGCCACACGCTCACATCGCTGCTCCGATCGTTGGCCGCGGCGATCTTCTGACGGCTCCTCCGGAGCAGGTCAGCCGCGCGGCTCTGTTCGGAGGCACCACCACCTTGCTGGACTTCGCGGTCCTCTATCCCGGCTTCGACATCCCCCGGGCCCTTGAAGAGCGGACCGGCGTCTGGCAGGGCTATTCCTATGCCGACTACTCCCACCATGTGATGCTCCTCGGCGCCATTCCGCCCGAGATCATCGACTCGGTCGGCGAGGCGGTGGAGGAGGGCTTTCCCACCTTCAAGATTTTCACCACCGAGGTCCGTCCGCCCTCGGCGGGCGACGTACCCCGCATGGTCCGCACCGGGCACCTCCATGACCTCATGACTCGGATCAGCGAACTGGACGCCATGCTGCTGGTTCATGCCGAGGATGACGATATGGTGCAGCACATGCACCAGAAGCTGGTCCGGGAGGGACGGACCGAATGGACCAACATGCCCCTGGTCCACAGCGTCGAATCAGAGGACATGTCGTTCCGACGAGTTCTGCGGCAGGCCGAGTGGACCGGCGCCCCGGTCTATTTCGTCCATGTCAGCGCCCGGTCGGGAGTGGAGGCCATCGCCGAGGCCCGGGCCGACGGCCGCCCGGTGTACGGGGAGACGCTCCACAACTACTGCTGCTTCAGCCAGGAGAACTACCACGAGGAGTTCGGGATGAAGTACCACACCTATCCCTCCCTGAAATCGGAGGACGACCGGGTGGCGCTGTGGGAGGCCATCATCGGGGGCGACCTCCAGACCATGGCCACCGACGAATACTGCACGTCCTGGGAGACGAAAACAGTGGGGAGGACCATCCTGGACGTCACCGGCGGGCACAACGGCGTGGAGACCCGGATGGGCGTCACCTTCACAGAGGGCGTGTCCCGGCAGGGAATGGACCTGCAGCGGTTCGTGGAGGTGACGTCGACCAACGCCGCCAAGATCATGGGCCTATATCCGAGGAAGGGCGTGTTGGCGCCGGGCAGCGACGCCGACATCTGCATCATCGACCCCAAGATCAAGCGCAGGTTGGCAGCCGAGGACCTTCATATCTCCGACTACAGCATCTGGGATGGATACGAGATCGAGGGATGGCCTGTGACCACCATCCTGCGGGGGGAGGTGGTCGTATCGGACGGCGTCTTCTCTGCGGCTGCCTCGGGCCGCCTGATACCTCGCAAGATCGATCCGGGGGTAACCGTCCGCCCCGTCTGCTGATCTCGATTGAGGACCGATTTCCAACACCCCCGGCCCGCGTCCACCCCTGCTAGGACCGTCAGTTGGGCTCCAGCGCATCGGGGTTGACGATGTTCCGGGGGCGTCCCTCCAGGAAGGCGATCACGTTGTCGACCGCCCCCTCGTTGAGGAGTTCGGCGCCCTCAGGTGTCTGGTCCGCCATGTGTGGGGTCAGCACCACCTGCTCGCAGGCGAGGATAGGGTCGTCGGCCGGCATGGGTTCGGTTTCGTAGACGTCCAGTCCCGCTCCTCCCAGGTGGCCGGAATGCAGGGCCCGGACCAGGGCGTCCGTCTGGACTAGCGCCCCCCTGCCACCGTTCACCAGAAACGCCCCGGGCCTCATGATCCCGATCTCGCGTTCACCGATCATCCCGCGGGTGTCATCTGTCAGGGCGACGTTGAGGCTCACCACGTCGGCGGTGGCCAGGAGTTCATCCAGCTCGACGTAGCGGATTCCCAGGCGTTGGGCGCGTTCAGCGCTGGGGTGGAACGTCCAGGCCACCACCTCCATCCCGATGGCATTGCCCAGCCTGGCAAGCTCCGAGCCTATGTTGCCGGTTCCGACCACGCCCAGGGTCTTTCCCTGGAGGAGGACGTTCTCCCTTCGCGTCCAGCGGCCCGACTTCAGCTCGATCGTCTGGTATGCGGTTCTCTTGGCGACCGCGAACATCAGGCCGAAAATGTGCTCGGCGACCACCCCCGCGGTCCGCCCGGGTTGGTTGCTGACAGCCACGCCCATCGCGGTCGCCGCCTGGAGGTCGATGCTGTCGGTCCCCACCGCGCACACCACTATAAGACGGAGCCTTGTGAGGGAGCCCAGATCGTCCTCTCGCCAGGTAACCGCTCCGCGGCTGTTGATGATTACCTCCGCATCCCTGACCCGCTCGACCTTCTGTTCATTGGTTGGGCGGTCCGGGTATACGATCACCTCTCCGTACGGCTCCAAACGATCGAGGTGGGGAGAGCCCTGGATCTGGATCGGCTCGTCGCCGGGGACCACGATGGTGGGCCGATTGTCAACACTCATTCCGCTATCCGCCCGTGCTCGGCTCAAACGGGGGACCTCTGGTGGCAGATTATCGGCGCCTTCACGGGTCAGTCAAGTGCTGATGGTGGGACGCAACATCTATAGGCTTCCCATCGTGAGCGTACCTGAAAGCACCGAAAACGACCAGGGTTCCCCGGCGGGAGTGACCCTCAGGGGACCTCTGCGGGAGGCCATGGAAGCGCCTCCGACAGTCTACGAGTTGCTGGGAGGCCAGAGGTTTTTCGACGATCTTGTCGACCGGTTCTACCAAGCGGTGGAGACCGACCCTGTGCTTCGGCCCCTCTACCCGAGAGATCTCCGTCCTTCCAGGGCGCGGCTGGCGGGCTTTCTGGCTCAGTACTGGGGTGGCCCTCCGCGTTACAGCGAGATGCGGGGCCATCCTCGTCTTCGGCTCCGCCACATGCCCTTTGCTATCGGTTGGGCCGAGCGTGAGGCGTGGATGACGCACATGACAGCCGCTCTTGACGCCGCCACGGTCGCCGACGGCACCGACCGGAGGTTGCCGGATGAGATACGGGACCTCATGTTCGAACACTTCAACAACGCCGCCACCTTCCTGGTCAACAAGGACTGACCAAAAGAGGAGGCCCCTCGACGATCCTCAGTAGATCCAGGGGCAGATGCGGTACTTCACCTTCTCTTGGTATTCCATCCACTTCTCGGGGCCGTACTTCTCAAGGCACTGGTTCTCGTCGAAGCGTTGGCGGAAGGAAAACAAGCTGATGCTGAATACAAAGTACGGCCAGGCCCACAGGTTGGTGAAGTGGCCGAAGGCCAAGGCCATAGAGAGGGAGAGAAACCATTCGCCCAAATAGTTGAAATGGCGGGCGACACCCCAAAAGCCGCTGGTGAGGATCTTCCGGTCGCCCGCCTCAATGTACTCAGGCTCGATGAGTCCCAGGAACTTCCGGTCGGGCCACCGCTTGAAGGTGTACTTTTGCAGGTTGGCGCCCCGGGAGATGCCCCATCCCAAAAGGAATAACGCAGGCGTGCCGATCAGCCACATGTACCGTCCGGCTCCAGAGAAACCGGGATCGGGGTGAGCGGCCAACCCCCACAACGGAAGGATGAACATCCAGCCGTAGACGATCAATCCACCCCAGAACAGCTTGAACCCGAGATTCTCGTGTATTACGTCGTAGGTGTACAACTGGACGCGCTCGAAGATGAAATAGTCCAGCACGTAGAAGGTGAAAAACCCCGCGTAGATGAACACGCCCGGATTGGAGTCGTCGCCGAAGCGCTCGTAGTGGTACACGGCTCCGGACAGGGCGTTGAGCGCCAGCATCGTCCCGCCCACGACATAGAAGTACATCTTGATGTCGAAGCGCTCGTTGAAGAAAGCGATCTCCTGGGAGCGCCCATCCCAAAACGCCAGCCAGGGATGCTGCCCCTCGTTCTTGGGCTGGGTGAGGAATGCCATCAGAGAGAAGATGGCGGTCAGGACGGTCCCGCCGGTCACCGCGTAGACCGATGACCGGTAGAACCAGTCGTGGGGCATACCGGTGAGTTCGAAGGCCCACACCAGCATCGCCAATACGTATATCAGAAGACCGTTGAGCCGGTAGTTGCGTGGTTGGCCGGTCGCCGGATTGATGACGTATCCGGGAACCCGCTGTGCGGGCAGTATGAGCTGGGCCAGGAAAAAGACGACGAAGACTATTAGGGGGGTTAGGAACCCCACAATCGCCTCGGTCCCGCTCAGCTCGAAAAGGTGGCTGACGCCGAGCCATTCAATCATGACCGAATGCCCCTTCCTCCGGTGACGGGTTCACCCTTGGCGACCGTCTTGAACGGCGTTTAGGCGTGGTTTTCCGGCGACCGGGCAGTGAGTGATGATGCTTTCACCGCAAGGGTACCCCACGGCTATGGATTCTCACGGGACCACGGACCAGGGGACTCTGCCGGGCGTTGCCGGCGGGGGTCGGGGATTCCCTAGAGTTGCGCTCTGTCCATCCAGGGGGCGCGGGGCAGCCGTTTCTCCTTGTCGAAGAACGGCAGGGTGTCCACGGTCGCCTCGTGACTCACCCCGTCCTGATCGCTCAGGAAGACCGTCTTTCCATACCAGTCATCTCCCGGCAGGGGATGGTGGAAGCGCACATAGCCGACTCCCGCGTCGAGGGTGGGTGACCAGGTGCCGACGGTCAGGTGGCCGACCGGGTCGTCGTTGAAGTGGACCGTCATCCCGGCCTGCGGTGTGGCTGTTGGGCAAACCAGGCCGAACAGCAACTGGCTGCGATCGGCCTTCTCCAGGGCGGCGCGTCCGATGAAGTCTTGTTTCTCGAGTCTCACGAAGTGCCCGAGACCGGCGCCATAGGGCGTCAGATCCGGTTCGATGTCGGTGCCGTTGTCAAGTATCCCGGACTCGACGCGTCGGATCCCCATCGACCATCCCGAGCTGAACTCCATCCCGAAGGGCTCACCACAGGCGAACAGTCCATCCCATAGTGCGTCATGATCCGTCGGCCGGGGCCCGCTGTTGCAGTAGATCTCTATCCCCACCTCCCCGGTCCACCCGGTGCGGGAGACCCACAGCGTCTGACCGCAGACTTCGTAGAACCCGGCGTGGAAGTAGCGGAAGTCGGTCGAAAGCCCGCCGCCTATGGCTGCATCAAGTACGTCAAGCGACTTGGGCCCCTGGATCTGGAGCACCCGGGAATCGGGGTCGGAGACCTCGACGTCAAGGCCGATGGCGTTTGCCGCAAGCCAACTCTCGAACTCGCCGTTCGCCTTGACGTACCAGAACCGTCCCTCAGAGAGACGCATCACCACGCCGTCCATCAGAACCGTGCCGTCTTCCCGGCAAGCTATGCCGTAGCGACACCGGCCGACCGGCAGGGTCTCAACCCTGCAGGCGAGAACTCTTTCGAGCAGTTTGGCGGCGTCCGGGCCGTTGATCTCGAGGGGCTTTTCCGGAACGTCGTACAAGAGGACGTCCCTGCGCAACCTCCAATAAAGAGGGACGGGGTCCTCATTGTCGGTCAGTTTGAGCGGAAACAGTCGGTCGCAATAGACGCCGAACACCGTTTCATCAGTGACGTAGCGGTTCGCGAAGGGTGACTGGCCGAGTCGAAACGAAGTGACCTCGACGGCATCGAAGGACTCGACGTAATAGTGTTTGTCCGCTTTCATCTATGCCTCCAACGATGAACGGCGCGGCGGCCTATGGTACCCAACGGTCTCCCGGAACCACACGGAGAGCCGGGGTCAGTGCCTCCCCGGACGTGCCCTCGAAGGGGTGGGTGAGGCCCGATAGGGTACAATCGCCTGCGGTGGACCTGAGGAGAAGCATCCGCGCCGTTCCTGACTTTCCTGAAGAGGGCATCCTGTTCAGGGACATCACTCCGCTGTTGGGCAATCCGGCGGCGTTCAGGTACACCGTGGGAGAATTGTGCGCCCATGCCGAGGCGATGGAGGCTGCGGCGATAGTGGGAATCGAGTCCAGGGGGTTCGTGTTCGGGACGGCGATGGCCGACCGCATGGGACTTCCCTTCGTCCCGCTTCGAAAGCCAGGGAAGCTGCCGGCGGCACGTTTCTCGGTTTCCTACTCCCTGGAGTACGGAGAGAGCCAACTCGACATGCACCGTGACGCCCTGTCAGCGGGAACCAAGGCCTACATCGTCGATGACTTGCTGGCGACGGGAGGGACTGCGGAGGCGGCCGCCAAGCTGGTGGAGATGGCGCTGGGCGAGGTGGTGGCGCTGGGGTTCGTGATCGAGTTGGTGGAACTGCGCGGACGGGCCAGGATCGAGGGCTACGAAATCATGAGCCTGGTCTGCTACTAGCCGGGCCAGGAGGGGCGTAGCCGCCCGGGTCGACGGGTTGAGATCCAGGTTGTGAAATAAACCGGCTCCTCGGGGATGAATGTTTCCCATCGGGGATGCGCATTGCAGGAGCCAAACACCTGGACGGCCCGGCTCAGGCGCCGCGGGACCGTGCCGAGGGATCAGAGTTTGAGGCCCGTCTCAGGCGTGGGATGGCCATGTTCGGCCTTGGAAATGTGGCGGTGGGGGAGGGGGAGGGAACCCGAAGGGGAGCCTGGTTTTCGCGACCATTCGGTCTGGACCGCTTAGTCTGTCTGCGCCTGGCGGCGGAGTTCGGAGAGGGTGGCGTGGGGCAGGATGGCCTCGGGGTCGACGAGGATGTCCAGCACTGCGGGCACTCGGGCATCCAGGGCCTGTTCGAATGCCGGAGGGAAGTCCTCGGTGCGCTCGATGGTGGCCCCGAAGGCTCCAAAGGCTCGAGCGTAGGCCGCGAAGTCGGGGTTGTTGAGGTCGGTACCGCTGGGTCGGCCCGGGAAGGTGAACTCCTGGTGCATCCTGATGGTGGCCAGCATTCCGTTGTTGACCACCAGGACGATGATCGGGGCGTCGTACTGCACGGCGGTGGCCAACTCCTGACCGGTCATTAGGAAATCCCCGTCGCCGGAGATGGCAACCACCGGTACATCGGGATGGCGCAGCTTGGCGGCTACCGCGGCCGGTACCGCATACCCCATCGCACCGCTCTGAGGTCCGAGTTGGGTCCCGTACTGCTTGAACCGGTAGTACCGCTGAGGCCAGAGGGTGTAATTGCCGGCGCCGCTGGTGAGGATCGCATCCGGGGGTAGGCGGGAGTCGAGGTAGGTCACCACCTGCCCGAAATCCACCGCACCCGGGGCCGGCGGAGGCGAGAGCGTCGCTTCGTAGTCGGCGCGCGCCCCGACGGCCCAGTCCCGCCATGGCTGGCTGGAAAGAGGCGATGCGGCTGCAAGGGCGGCCACCGTCTCGGGGATTCCCGCGCAGATGCTGAGTGTGGGCTGGTAAACCCTGCCCAACTCGTCCGGATCGACATGAATGTGAACCAGGCTCTGGCTCGGGTTCGGGGGCTTGAGCAGTGTGTAACCTCTGGTGGCGGTGTCGCCCAGGCGCGTCCCGATGGCGATGATCAGGTCCGCCTGGAGGATCCGGTCGGCCAAGCCGGCCACGACCCCAACGCCCGAGTGGCCGACATAACAGGGCGACCGGTTATCCAGGAAGTCTTGTCGCCGGAAGGACACCGCCACCGGGAGATTGTTCCGCTCCGCCCAGGAGGTCAGCGCCCTGGCGGCGTCCTCGTCCCACGCCCCGCCGCCGACCATCACCAGCGGCCGGTTGCTTCCCTCCAGCAGGGAACGCAGTTCCGCCAGTTCCCCCGGGCTGGGCGCGGGCCTCGACGGGGAGGTCGCCACGGGGGCATCGGGCACCGACACGCGCTCGGCCAGCACGTCCTCGGGCAATGACACCACTACCGGTCCCGCACGGCCATCCTTAGCCACCCGCACGGCTCGGGCTGTCACCTCGCTCAGGTGCTCAGGGCGCTCCACTTCCACCGCCCATTTGGCCAGGGGGGCGAACAACCCCTCGATGTCAACCTCCTGGAAGGCCCCTCGGCCCCGCTGGGAGGTGGGAACCTGACCCACGAACAGCAATAGGGGAGCGCTGCTCTCGACGGCGTTGTGTACTCCCACCGATGCGTGTGTCGCGCCCGGGCCCCTTGCGACCAGGGCCACGCCCGGCTCGCCCCGGAGACGGGCGTGCGCCTCGGCCATGATGGTCGCTCCGGCCTCGTGGCGGCAGGACACGGTGCGAATCCGGGGTTCGTCGTACAGGGCGTCCAGCACGGGCAGAAAGGCCTCGCCCGGCACGGTGAAGATGTTGTCCACGCCGTGGCGGAGCAATTGGTCTACCAGCACTCGTCCCCCGTGTCGCACAATGGGATCGGAGCCTATCAAGGGATCCTCTCCTCGAGGAACACCCTCGCCCGCTGGCGGGGGAAAGGGTCTGTTGGAACCGGGTCCAGACAACGGATGGTCGCTCGGCCGACTCAAGCCGTGGGAAGGAGCATCACCCGGACAACGCCGTGGCTTGGGTCGATGACGACGGGGCGGACACAGGCTCCGGCCCTCTCTCGAACCTGGTCTCCCGGCAGGTAAGTTGCGGTTACACCGGCTGTGGTCACGGTCAACTCCCCGAAGAGCAGTCTGCAATCCCTGGAAGGGGTGAACGTGCCGGTAAGGCACGGAACCTGCCCGGGTCTAACGCGGGGGCCTGGGCGGGTGTTTTCTACCCAGTCGCGGAGTCGGTCGATGGTCGGCTCCAGCACCTCAAGAGCGGGGGAGTCCTCATCAGTATCTTCGGGTCTTCAGAGCTTGACAAGTTGGGTCGAGATCATGCGCCGGACTCTCTTTGCTCGAGGACCTGGTGGGTGGGGTGCGCCAGGGAGACGGCATTGGCGATGGAGTCGTCGATCTTCTCATCAAATCGATCGGATTCCCTGAACTGGACCAGGTCTATGGCCTCGACGTGCACGAACGCCTCGTCCAAGTGTTTCACTCGCCGTTGGAGATTCTCCTGTACGCCCTCCCCGACGGTGTGGCCCTGTCCCACCGAAAGCCTGGAGTCGACCCCGATCGAGATGTCGGCGCGGAGACGATGGCCCATCCACCGCACCTGGCAACTGTTCACGCTCAGGACTCCCTCGATCGAGTTCGTCACGCTCTCGACCTCCTTCACCAACTCCGGGTCCACGGCGTCCATGAGGCGCCAGTAAATGTCGCGGGCCGCCGACCAGAGGATGCGAAGGATGATGATGCCGACGATGATGCCGGCGATCGGGTCGGCGCGCTCGAATCCCAGCCAGACGCCCACGGCACTGGCCGCTACCGCCAGCGACGTGAACCCGTCGGCGCGGGCGTGGCGTCCATCGGCGACCAGGGCCGCCGATCCGATCTGGCGGCCAACCCGGATACGGTATATGGCCACCAGTTCGTTGCCGAGGAAACCGATTACCCCCGCCGCAAAGAGAACGCCCAGGTAATCGAGTTCGCGTGGATTGAAGAGCCGTTCGACCGACTCCCAGATGGCGATGATCGCCGACAGGAGAATCATCAGCACGATGAACAGGCCGGCGACGTCCTCGGCCCGGCGGTACCCGTAGGTGTAGCGGCGCGTAGCCGCCCTTCTACCCAGCTTGAAGGCGATGAATAGGGGCACGGCGGTGAGTGCGTCGGAGAAGTTGTGAATGGTGTCAGCGATCAGCGCCACCGAGCCGGTGAAAAAGACGATCCCTGCCTGGAGTACTGCGGTCACCATCAACCCGGTGAATGAGATGACCAGGGCCCTGATACCGCGTTCGCTGCTTTCGAGAGCGCTGTCGATCGACTCGGCATGATCGTGGGAGTGGGTCCCGAACAACTCGCTCACCCCGTGCTTGAAACCCGACCAGAGCGACCCGGAACCATGATCGTGGCCGTGTCCGTGCCCGTCGGAGTGTTTATGCCCGTGGGGGTGGTCGTGGCCGTGTCCGTGCCCGTCGGAGTGTTTGTGCCCGTGGGGGTGGTCGTGTCCGTGCCCGTGCCCGTCGGAGTGAGCATGCCCGTGCCCCACCTCCGCCCGGTGGCCCGCAGCGGAAGGAGTACCGGTTGAGGGTGGGGCGAATTCGTGGGGTTCGGTTGATGACATCTTTATCACTAACGCTCCGTATTGCCTATGACAGTTATTGCACATGACTATATACTTGCGAACCGACAGTTGCAACTAATGTCATGTGATACTTTTCCCACACATTTCAGTCCTGTGGCTTCGTGATCAAACCCCTGCCCTTCGATCGTTCAAGCTCCAGCGGATATGTAGCCGGTTTCACCGTCCGGACCGGGATCCCCTCTCGGGTCCCCGGGTTTACTTCAACGCCGCAGCCGGGTCGGTTCGTCTGAGACAGCCGATGAGAACTCTGGAGGAGATGGGCCGATGGCCGGACGCGATAGGACGGCCCGGCCGGGTCGAGGTAGGTGCACTTGACCACCTCGGCAGATGGGTGTCTACTCTGATGACATCGCTTTGCAATAGTTATCCCAGTGCTATTGCTATATTGGGTATAGCCCATGCCTGATGGCTTAGTTGTCACCGAAGATTTGATGATCGAGAGAATCCGGGCGGCCGGATTGCGCTTGACACTTCCCCGGGCAGCAGTGGTCCGCGCATTGGCCGAGATCGATGAACCATTCCTGAGCGCCCGGATGATCATCGACCACGTTCTGGAGCACGCCGGGCGGATAGAGGCTTCGACCGTCTACCGCATACTCGATGACTTGGCGCGTATCGGCCTGGTGCACCACATCCCGCTGCGGAACGGTCAATCGGGAAGGTGGCATGTCACCCTTAACCACGACCACGAACACCTGGTGTGTGAACGATGCGGCAACACCACGGAGATACCTCACACCGAGTTCACACCCCTCTTCGAGATTCTCCGGGAGAAATACGGCTTTGAGATCTATCCCCACCACTTCGCGTTCCTCGGGTTTTGTGGTAGCTGTGGTCCCCAGGACGACCACCCTCATCCACGCGGCGGCGCCTAAGGGTCGCCGATCCCCACCCTGGGGTCTGTGGGAGCGGGCAGTCCTGAAGTAACTCGAGCGTCGGCCATCCCGCGGTTCCCGATAGGGCGGTGCATCGGACCTGAGGGTGACGGCCGCGGTCAGGGGACCGGTTGAATCGGAGGGAGTGCTGTCAGCCGAGGGGACGCGCGTCGGTGACTGTGTAGCACATGATCTCGCGACTCATGACCGGCAACGAGGCTGCCCGCTCCTTCCAAGCGGCCATATGCTCCGACGCGAAGTGCTGGTCGAGGGCCTCCTGGTGGTCCCAAAGCTCGTAGAGCCGGATTAGATCGGGGTCAACCGGATCGGGTGTGAACGCGTAGACGCGGCAGCCGGGTTCCTCGAGGGATGTAGCCACCATCGGCGCCACCTCCTCGAAGAAACGGGCTCGGGTTCCGGGCTGCACCCGGAATGTCCCGGCGACAATTTTCATCGGTTTCACAATGCCGGCCAAGAGTACCGTGGTCTCAAGGGTGACCAATGGTTACCGGCGTCCCAGCATCCTGAAGCGGGTGGGGCGGAACGGCTCGAGGTCGACGGTGGTGTCCTCTGAATCGACGAGTTGGCCGATCAGTTCCCCGGTGATGGCGGCCATGGTGAAGCCGAGGTGACCGTGACCGTAGGCGAGGTACACGTTCTTCTGGCGAGGCGATCGGCCGATCACCGGGAGCGAGTCAGGATGGGAAGGCCGGAAGCTCATCCACTTTTCCGCCCCTTCGGTGTTCATGCCGGGAAAGAGTTCCTGAGCGGCCCGGATCAGCGCATCCGCCCGGCCGTAGTCGGGGGGAGCGCGCAAGCTCGCCAACTCGTCGGTGCCCGCCAGGAGAAGCCAGCCCGGCACCGGAGTGATCCCCACATGGCGGTCCATGTAGATCAAGGGCCCGCCAAGGGCGATGCCAGGGTCGGGAATCCTCACTCCGTAACCGCGTTCCGTGTCGAGAGGTGTGTCGAAGCCCAGGGCGCGTACGAGAGAACGCGACCAGGCGCCCGCGGCGATCACCACCCGGGAAGCCCCCAGTCGGCCGCCATCGGTCTCCACCGCCGAAACCCTGTCTCCCTCAATACGGAAACCCCGCACCGTGTGCTCCAGCCATCGACCTCCGGCCTCTCTGAACCGGGCGGCGACCGCGGCGGTGAAGGCCCGGGGATCGGCGTAGTAGGAGTCACGCACCAGCACGCCCCGGCTGATGCGGCCCGAAAGGGCGGGGTACAGGGCTGCTACAGCGCGCCGGTCGAGAACCTCAACGTGGATCCCCCTCGCACGGCGCACTTCCAGGCCGTATTGCGCCTTCCTGAAGGCAGCCTCCGAACCGTAGGCGAGTAGATGACCGCCCGCGAAGAGCCCGGCATCCGGATCCGGCATCGCCAGGAGGTCGGAGTACGCCCGCACCGCCTGTTTCTGCAAACTGGCAATGGCTACAGACAGCTTTTCCACCCGGCTCGGACGGCTTGCGAGGAGGAACCGAGCCAGCCAGGGAGTCAGTCTCGGTAGGTTTCGCCATCGGATCGCCAGGGGCGACAGCGGGTCCAGGAGCATCTTCGGCACCGAGCGGACCACCCCCGGCGTGGCGGTGGGAAGGCAATTGCCGATCGAGAACAACCCGGCGTTGTGCCCGGATGCTCCGTTGCCCGGGGGGCCGCGATCGACAATGGCGACACCGTATCCGTGTCGCTGCAGATGCAGAGCGGAGCAGAGCCCGATGATTCCTCCACCGACCACTACCACGTCGGCGCCCGAAGAGCGCTTTTTGCTCACAAACCCCCTGACGGGATCGGATACCGGGAGACAGACACGGTCGATACTAACGAGCGGTCCCGGCGTCCCGACGGGGTGCGGAGACTCCTCCCGGTGCGGGGTTCTTGGCTTGGGGGAGGATGCGAGCCAGGCTCCGGCGGGGTGGAAAAGGTATACTCAGCGATCCCCCGAAGGTCCTCTAACAACACCCCTGGACGCGGAGGAGCGATGCCCGGCCGTCTGGAAGACAAAGTAGCCATAATCACCGGTGGCGCCACCGGCATGGGTCGAGCCGCCGCAATCCTCTTCGCCGGGGAGGGCGCCAAGGTGACGGTGGCGGATCGCAACGTACCCGAGGGGCGGAGCACGGTGGCCATGGTTGGGGAGGCCGGTGGCGAAACCCTATTCGTCGAGACGGACGTCTCCAAGGCCGAACAGGTGAGCAACATGGTGGACCAGACGCTGGAGCGTTTCGGGAAGCTGGACGTATTGGTGAACAACGCGGGGATTCTCATCCGAACGCCGCCACTGGCGGAAGTGTCCGAGTTGGTCTGGAACCTGACCCTCGACACCAATATTCGCGGAGTGTTTCTCTGCACCAAGTACGCCATCCCCCACATGGTGGGCCGAGGGGGGTCGATCGTCAATGTGTCTTCGGGCGCCGGCATTCACCCCACCACCCACGCCGTGCCGTACGGTGTCAGCAAGGCCGGGGTCATCCAACTCACATTGACCACCAGCTCCCAGTACGCCCCGGATGGGGTGCGGTGCAACGTCATCGTGCCCGGGCCCATCGACACCCCACAGGCCCGGGGGAGCACCGGGAGCGCCGAGGAGTTCGCTCTGATCCCCTCGCGGGTGGCGCTGGGGCGGGCGGGTACTCCCCGGGACATCGCCAACCTCATGCTGTTCCTGGCCTCCGACGAGTCGTCCTTCATCAGCGGCGCCGCCATCCAGATCCACGGCGGCGGCCAGGTGTAGGACCGAGAAGGGAGAGAGAAGATGTCCCAGCAGGCCCTCCGGGAGATCATCGACCGGGCAGTCGCCGACTACGGGTTCCGGCTGGCCGTCATGTGGGGAACAGACGACGTGATAGCGGGGTCGGGCCTCACCTCCGGGGAGGGTGACTTCCTTCGGGACCTGGTCGTTCCGGAACTGAAGAATCTCCCCAACCCGGTCGAGCCCGCCGACCATGCCGCGGTGCAGGAGCGCCTGGCCAACCTGGCGTCCTGAGCGTTTGCCGTTTCAACCCCTGAACGCTCCTTGCCTGTCGGCGTTGGCGCCTCGAGAGTGAGGACCGGTAGCGGGCACGCTGCTCCGAATATTCCGGTGGCTCAACTGCGTCCCCTCGCCTAAGTTGGGAGGAGATGAAAGCGAAGACTTCGCTGTGGTTGGCGGGGACAATGGTCGGGTTGATGGCTGCCGCCGGTTGCCAGGGAGAAGACGGGCCATCCGGCGGGGCCCTCGAAATACCTTCGGGCCGGGAACCCGATGCGTCGGTGGCCGGCACGGTCACCTACGGGGAGCGTCTGGAGCTCACCCCTGAGGCAACGTTGGTGGTGGAGTTGCGGGACGTCTCCTATGCCGACGGACCCGCACCTCTCATCGCCCGCCAGACCATTGTCGGACCGGGCCAGGTTCCCATCAGGTTCGAGGTCCACTACAGCCGGGAAGACATCATCTCTCGGAACCGGTACTCGATCAGCGCTGACATAGTCGAGTCCGACGGACGGCTGGCCTTTACCAACGACACGGTTCATGGGGTGATCACCCACGGCAATCCCGACCGGGTCGACGTGCTCCTGGTCCTGGTGGAGCCCCCGCCGGACCTCGTGGCGGACCTCGAGGGCGGATCCGACTGGCGGACCTGGGTGGAGACCCCCGTCGAGGTGATCTGGGCGAACCTCATACCGAACGAACCGGAACACTATTTGAGGATTGCCTATTACCAGTCCACCATGGAGGGATGCGCCCGCCCCGGCAACCAGGGGCTGGAGGTGGATGGCAATGACATCATCGCCAGCGTCACGTTGTACCAGCCCCCACCCACCCCCTGGGGAATACCCTGCCAAGAGGAAGTCGTGGAACTCGACGCCGTGGAGCCGATCACGGCGGCTCTGCAGCCCGCCCACATCTACCGGGTGGTGGTCAATGGCCGGTTGACCACCACATTCACATTGCCGGACCCGGAGCTTGGATACACATTCGTGGCCCAGTCGCCCATCGAAGGAGTTGAGGTGTCGGTTTCGGAGAGCGAGCCGCCCCGGTACGAACTTCGGGTCGTCTCCGGCATGCCGAGAGGCAGTGGCTGCTCGCAGTTCAACGGCTATGAGATCCAACGGCGAGGGACCAACCGGATGGAGGTGTCAATCACTCACCACGAGGTGTCCGACCCGGATGTTGTCTGCACGGCGGACTATCCCGTTGTGGAAACGATCGTTCCCCTGGGCTCCGACTTCGAGATGGGTGCCGAATACATCGTTGCCGTGAACTCGGAAATGGTTGCTTCCTTCGTAACCCGATAGCAGCGGTTGGCATCCGAGTCGCCAATTGCAGATACGGATGGTTTGCATCGTAAATAGGGATGGTTTGCATTAGAGACTGATAAGGTACAATGAGAGGAGTTCGGAACGTGCCACTATCGATTCATCGGAGCGGCGATGGGCCGAGCCTTACAAGAGAGCCCCAAGTGGGAAGGAGTACTGGATGAGCGTCCACGATCCACACGAGTGTGACGGTCACGAGCACCATGGAGAAGAACCTGGGCACGTGCACGACTCGCACGAGTGCGACGATCACGAGCACCATGCAGAGGATCATGAGCACGATGCTCACGAGTGTGACACTCACGAGCATCATGGGGATGAGCCTGGGCACGTGCACGACTCGCACGAGTGCGACGGTCACGAGCACCACGGACACTAACTCCCTCTAAAACGCATAGAGGCTCCGCTGCTACGTCAAGCAGCGGAGCCTTTGTGTTTTAGTCTTACGTTCCTATCCGAGAGGCCGCGAGCGGGCGAGGAGGTGGCCGACATGATGGTCTTCGGTACAGCCTTCCACGGTTTCCTCAACCTGGATCGTGACATGGTCGATCCCGAAGTCTTCATGGGCGATTCTTCGGAGCTCCCGTAACAGCGCCTCGGTGTCGCCCTCGAAGGAAGGGTCGATCAGCACATGGCCGGTGAGCGCCTCGAGACCCGAGGAGATGGTCCAGACGTGCACGTCGTGTATCAGGGTGACACCTTCGACGTCCTCCATTTCACTGCACAGCCGGTATACATCGATGTGATCAGGCACTCCCTCCAGCAGCACCTTGAACACCTTGACGGTGAGACTCCAGGAACTATGGGCGACCAGCGCCGCGATCAGGACGCTCAGGATCGGATCGATGATCGTCCAGTTCAGCGTGACTATCAGGATGCCGGAAATGACCACCCCTACCGATCCCATCAGGTCCGCCATCACATGCCGCAAAGCCCCCTCGACGTTCATGCTGTGCTTCGACGATCGGTGCAGCACCCAGGCGGCGGCCACATTGACCAGGAGGCCGAGTATGCCCACCACCAACATCAGCCCACCTTCGATCTCGGGGACGTCCTGCAACCGGTGATAAGCCTCGAACAACACCCATGCCGCGATCAGCCACAGGCTGAGAGCATTGAGCATCGCGGCCAGCACCTCGGCTCGACGATACCCAAAGGTTCTCTCCGCCGAGGGAGGACGTTCCGCCACCTTCATTGCGAATAGGGCCAGTGCGATCGAGGCGGCATCGGTGATCATGTGCCCAGCATCCGACAGGAGGGCCAGGCTTCCGGAGAGAATGCCCCCGATCACCTCTGCGAACATGAAGCTGGCGATCAGGACAAGGGCGATGACCAGGCTTCGCTTGCTCGCTCCCCGGAGATCGTGTGAGTGGTCGTGACCTCCGTGGCCCGAGTGGTCGTGGCCGGAGTGGTCGTCATGGCCGTGGCCGGAGTGGTCGTCATGGCCGTGGCCCGAGTGGTCGTGGTGGTCGTGATGCTCACCAACGTGTCTGTCCGAGTGCGAATCGGTCATGGCCTACCGTCCTTTACTGCGCCTCCAGCGTCTCCTAGAAGGCCATCCATGAATGGGCCTTCTTGGCTCTCTGGGGAGACTGGGCTATCAGAATTCTTGAGATACTATAACGCGTTGAGATTCCGCCCCCGGTTTTGGCGCCTGCCATTTGATCGGACCGGTCTGCGTTGGAACGGTGGTCGACACGTCGGGGCGCGGCAAGTCGTCCGTCCCTCCGGTCTCACCAGGCCCTTCTTAACCTTGCAGCCTCCACGGGCGCCAGCACTTCCGGGGTGGATTCGGTCCTGCAGATACTTGGATTTGAACACAGTCAGGTACCATGGGAGAAAGCGCGATCTACAATCACAACCAACTACGCTACCCCTCCAGCGTGTTGGGCGTTATTATCGTGGGTGGCCAATGCGTTCCGCTTCGCGGGGAGAGCAAGCCTCACCCATAGAAAGGAAGTCTCATGGATGTTACCAGTCAGCGCACCGGCGGGGCACTGATTGTCTCGGTCGAGGGCCGGGTCGACGGCGCCAATGCCCGCAAGTTTCAAAAGGCCGTCGAGAGTGTCATTGACGACGACGACGGTGCCGTGATCCTTGACATGGAAAATTTGAGTTATATCAGCAGCGCTGGTCTCCGGTCCATCCTTCTCATTGCCAAGGGACTCCAAAAACGCAATTCCCAGTTTGCCGTCTGCTCTCTCCAGGACGCCATCGGTGAAGTCTTCAGGATCGTCGGCTTCGACAAAATCGTGACGATCCACTCCTCGCAGGGAGAAGCTGTCTCCGCAATGGGTAGCTGAGGGCTAAAGAGGTCAGCACCAATCCATGAACCGACCCTACAAGATCCTGGTGGTGGACGACGAGCCGGATCTTGAGCCGCTCATGCTGCAGCGCATGCGACGCCACATTCGGGCGGGTCGCTACAGTTTCGTCTTCGCTCGCAACGGCTTGGAGGCGCTTGACCGGTTGAACGAGGACGGGGACATCGACATGGTGCTCTCCGACATCAACATGCCGCAGATGGACGGTCTGACGTTGCTGGAGCAGATCCCCAAGGTAGATCCAAACATCCGCTCCGTCATTATCTCCGCGTACGGAGACATGAAGAACATCCGTACCGCCATGAACCGCGGGGCATTCGACTTCGTCACCAAGCCGGTTGACTTCAAGGACCTCCAGATCACCATCGAGCGAACGCTGGCCCACATGATGGAGTGGAGAGAGGCGCTCTCCTACCGTGACAAGCTGGTCTCCATTCAGAACGAGTTGGAGGTCGCCAGCAGGATCCAGCAGTCGATCCTGCCGTCGGAGTTCCCCGACGACCTCCGCTACCAGGTGTACGGCAACATGGAACCTGCCAGGGACGTGGGCGGTGACTTTTTCGACATCATGCTTCTCGATGAGGGCCAGATCGGGTTGGCGATCGCCGACGTCTCGGATAAGGGAGTGCCCGCCGCGCTCTTCATGATGTCGTGCCGCACCTTGCTCAAGGGAGTGGCAATAGGTCTTACCGAACCCGGCGCGGTGCTGGGTGAAGTCAACGACCTCTTGCACGAGGACAACGAGACCATGCTGTTTGTCACCGTCCTCTATGCCGTCTACAACCCCGCGACGGGGGAACTCACCTACGCCAGCGGCGGACACGACCCGCCCCTTCTGATTCGCTCCGATGGGAGTGTCTCTCTCTTACCCCTGACCGACGGCATTGCCCTGGGAGTGGTACCGGAACTGGAGTACAAGCAGCACAGTATCACTCTTGGCCCAGGGGACACTGTGGTCCTCTACACCGACGGGGTCACGGAAGCGCAGAACACCGACGGGTCGGCATTCGAGGTTGATGGGCTTCACCAGATATTCGCCGGCTCCTCGGCCTATCTGAAGGCCCGTGAGGGTACGGACCTGGTTTTCGAGAAGGTACGGGAATTCATGGGGGAGGCTTCGCAGTTCGACGACATAACCTGCCTGACGCTGCATCGAGACAACTAAGGGTGAGCTCATGAACGTATCAACCTCGATCACGATGCAACCGGACGCCGAGGATCTGGAAAACGTCTTTGCGGCGGTGGAGGAGTTCGCCGAGCGGGCGGAGTGGCCGATGAATCTCGTGTTCCAGGTGAAGTTGATCCTGGAGGAGATGTCGCTCAACGTCATCAACTACGGCGGTGTGGAGGGTGACGACCCGATAGACATCAAACTGAAGACGGAGGGCGACACGGTCACCATCGAGATCAAGGACGTCGGCCAACCCTTCGATCCGATAAAAGACGCACCAGATCCCGACCTCGGCCTGCCACTGGAGCAGCGACCGATCGGCGGTTTGGGCCTGTACCTGGTGCGCACCATGGTCGACGAGATGCACTACAAGTGGCATGACGGGCGCAACCACCTCACACTGATAACCCGCAGACTTGCATGAGGCAGAGACCCCATCTGCCTATAAAACGAGGTTCAGTTCTTGGGGGGGCTCTAGTCATAGTGGTGAGCCTGGTGCTCGGCGCCTGTGGCCAGTCATCGGATAAAGGGGATCCTCCCGCCACGTCCGATTCGGGGGCCGTCGAACTTCCATCGGACGTTGAGGACCAGGTCGAGGTCCTGCTCGGCACCTCGACTACGATCGAGACCGCCACTCCCGATGCCAGTCCCGACCCCGGGGGGACCCCGCAGGATCAGGGGGTTCCGGGCGTCACCGACGATCGCATCCTCTTCGGCCAGTCCGCCGCCTTCAGCGGCCCGGCCCAGGAACTGGGCACCAACATGCGATACGGCATAAGGGCCGCTTTCGCCGAGGTGAACGAGAAGGGAGGAGTACACGGGAGGCTGTTGGAACTGGTGACCCTGGATGACGCCTATGAGCCGGAGGCAGCCATCACCAACTCCCAGGCCCTGATATATGACAACGGCGTGTTCGCATTGATCGGGGCGGTCGGGACGCCCACCTCCCGGTCTGCTACCCCGGTGGCAAAGGAGGCCGGGGTGCCCTACATCGCCCCCTTCACGGGCGCGGGATTCCTGCGGGATGCCGTGGAGTTGGGCAACGTGGTGAACCTGCGGGCCTCCTACAACCAGGAGACCGAGGAGATGGTCAAGCGCTTGATCGAGGACCTGGGCATCACGCGGATTTCAGTGCTCTTCCAGGACGACTCCTTCGGCCGGGCCGGGTACAACGGGGTCCTGGCGGCCTTGGACCGGCGCGATATGGAACTAACCGCGGTGGGGTCCTACACCCGCAACACCACGGCTATCAAGACGGCCATGCTGGACATCAAATTGAACAACCCGGATGCGGTGATCATCGTCGGGGCCTACGAGCCGGCCGCCGCCATGATCTCCTGGTCGAAGTTCATCAACTTCAATCCGGTCTTCATCAACATTTCCTTCGTCGGCAGCAACGCCCTGGCCCAGAAGCTGGGCGCCTACGGGGTGGGCGTCTTCGTGACCCAGGTTGTCCCGTTCCCCACAGACGACAGCGTTCCCGTGGTTGCCGAGTACCTGGCTGCATTGGAGACCTATGCGCCGAGGGCCGTGCCCGGTTTCGTCTCCCTGGAGGGCTACCTGGCCGGACGTCTGGCCATAGCCGTCCTTGAGCGGTGCGGACCGGATGTCAGCCGCGACTGTTTCACCGGGGCGCTGCAGAGCCGGGAAACAGAGATAGATCTGAACGGGTTCGCGCTACGTTACGGGGAGAACGACAACCAGGGGTCGGACTCTGTGTTCTGGACGGTGCTGCGCGCCGACGGGCGCTACCACCCGATCGATAACTTGGCGGAAGCGCGATGAGAACGTTCATCAGGCGGTTGTTGGAGAGCCGTTTTCGGATCTCCACCCAACTCTATTCGGGGATCTGGGGCGCGGTCGCCCTCACCGTGGCGGCGGGTCTCGTCGGTTGGTTCTCCTTCAACCAGGTGGGAGAGGCCCAGAGCGTGGTCAACGAGGACACCGTACCGGAGTTGGCTTCTGCATTCGGGGTGGCCCAGCACAGCAGCGCCCTGGTGGACGCCGCTCCCCGTATCACGACCGCCATCTCCCAGGAAGAACTCGACGGCATATCCAGCAGCGTCGCCGAGACGAACGCCGCCTTCCTGGATGAGCTCGCCACCCTGGAGACATCCGGGACGGACACGGCGGCCGTCCAGCAGCTTCGCTCCTATGCGGAGTCCCTGATCACCAACATAGATTCCATTTACATCGACAAGGTCGAACTCTCCCAAGTGGTCATTGAGAAGGAGAACCTTCAGGCGGTTCTGGCGAATCTCCGCGCCCAGTTGGATGGCATCGTGGTGCCTGCCTTGGACGACCAGTTCTTCTTCGGCATGACGGGGTACCGGATCCTGGGCTTCTTTCCGGCGCCCAGAGAAGAACACCTGTCGGAAGACCAGTTGATGATCTATCGGCACTTGTCGGAGATACAAGCCAACACCAACATCTCCACCCAGTTGCTGGCCACCACCTTCAGTCTCTCGGACGCCTCTCAGGTCGAACCGCTCCGGGAACGTTTCGAAGCCGCCGCGGGACAGATCGAAGAGAGCCTCCTGGTGTTGAGTGGGACCCCATTCCATACGGAACTCAGCCAGTTGTTCTCTCAACTCTTCACTTTGGGCCTCGGGCAGGACGGCGGGTTCAACCTGGCGGATAGGGAACTGCGCCTGATTGCGCGCCAGACTGAACTGCTGCTCAACAATCGGGTACTGGCTATCCAGTTGCTCGCCGAAGTGGACGGGTTGGTGAACGCCGCCCGAGCCCGGGCCGACGAGGCAACGCTTGCCTCGGAAAACGCCATCCTCACCGGTCGGACCTTGCTGCTGGCAATCAGTATCCTGAGCGTCACCGGGGCAATTCTGATGGCCTGGCTGTTCGTTGGCCGGGTCCTCCTGCGGCGCATCAACCAGCTTTCCGACTGGATGCTGCGTATGGCCGAGGGGGACATCGAGACCCAGGTCGAGATCAAGGGTCGGGACGAGGTGGCGGACATGGCGGCCGCCCTGGAGGTGTTCCGTCGCCACGCCCTGGAAGTGCAACGCCTCAACCTGGTGGAGAAACTCGCCGCGGAACTGGGCGAGAAGAACACCGAACTGGAAGCGGTCCTGGACGACCTGCAGCGGGCCCAGGAGCAAATCGTCATACAGGAGAAGCTGGCGGCTTTGGGGGAGTTGACCGCGGGAGTGGCGCACGAGATCCGCAATCCGCTGAATTTCGTGAAGAACTTCTCGGAGGCCTCCGAGGAGTTGTTGGAGGAGTTCCGGGAGATCATGGACGAGAGCACCAACGGGGAGGTCAGCGAGGACGACATGTCCTACATAATGGAGATCGTCGGCGACCTCGAGGACAACCTAGAGCGAATCCGCTCCCACGGGGACCGGGCAAACCGAATCGTCCAGGACATGCTGATGATGGGCCGGGACTCGGGAGAGAAGCGCTTGGCGCAGGTGAACGACATAATGCACGAGCACATGCTGCTGGCCTACCACAGCGCCCGAGCCCACGATCCTGACTTCAACCTGGCCATCGAGGAGGAATACGACCAGAACATCGCGGAGTTGGAGGTGATTCCCCAGGATCTGGGGCGGGTGTTCCTGAACCTGGTCAGCAACGCCTGCTACGCCACCGACCAACGACGCCGGGCAAAGGAGGAGGCGGGCGAGACTTTCTTTCCGGAGATGCGCCTGAGCACCCACCTGAGAGAAGACCGGGTCGAGGCGAGGGTGTGGGACAACGGAGGCGGGATTCCCCAGGAGAACATCGAGAAGATCTTCAACCCCTTCTTCACCACCAAGCCGACCGACCAGGGCACGGGACTGGGCCTGGCGCTCTCTAGCGACATTGCCCGCCAGCACGGCGGCCTCATCCGGGTCGAGACCGAGCCGGGGGAGTCCACCACGATGATCGTGGAACTGCCTCTGGACGACACCCCCCTGGCCATCACGGTGGCAGACACCGAAACCGCCGACCAGCCCGCGTAACCGAGCCCGGCCAGGTTCCGGGTGGCGCCGGCTGTGGGGGAGTCCTGTTATCCGAGGCCGAGGAGTTTCTCGGGGTTGGTCTTGACCAACTTGCGGACGTCCTCGGTCGTTATGCCCAGGTCCAGGAGCGAGGCGATGAACCCTCGCATACCCTCTACCGGATCGGGGAGGGTGTAGCCGCCGAAGTCCGTCGCCAGGATGCAACGCTCTGCTCCAATCTCCCGGATTTGTTCGGCAGCCCCCCTGACGCTGCCCTTCGTCCCGCCCGCCATGTCCTCGTCGGCCGCATATTCCAACTCGACGTAATAATGAGTCTTCGGGATCGACGTGGTGTGGGTGTAGACGCCCAGGGTGTACTCGATGAACGCACCCTTGCCGGCCATGTACCGGAGTTGGTCGGTGGAGGCAATCGAAGTCACGGCCGTGGCGACCAACACGTTACCGATCCCGTAGTCACACGCAAGGTCGACCAGGCGAACGGCTTCATCGGGCGAGACGTGTCCGGTGTTCAGGAAGATGTGAGGATTGTCCGATATGATCTCCAGGATCTCCTCCAGGTCACCCCCTAAGGGACCTTCAACAGGTATGCGGATCGCCCGATCCACCTCCTCCTTCTTGAAGTCCGGATACAGGTCCTTCAGCGGTGTGAACCGTCCATCGACTATTCGACCCTCACTGGAGGCCTGAAAGTGGGTGGAGTGGGCTCCGAAGCTGATGAATTTGGCGCCATCGCCGTATCCGATGGCGGTCTTGACGGCACGAGGATTCAGACCTCCATATGCGGTATTGAGGATGAGCCCGCCGTAAACCTTGAAGTCAGGAACGGCCCGGTTCACGATCCAGGCGACCCCGTTGCTCATCTGGAACACATCCATGAGCACTATTGCCTGCATGCCGGCGTCGCGCGCCTGTATGGCAGCCTCGATAGGATCAAGTCTTCTCGGACTGCTTGGCAGGTGCGGCGTGGCGTGCACGTGGATGTCGATGGCGCCCTGGAGGAGTTCCAGGGATAGTTCGAAAGAACGGCCTTCCGGCAGCATCATGCGGTCCTTACCCACTGTAGGTCGGGGAAACGTTCTCACGAGCCTCCGCCTTGGCTGCATTGGCTCATGGAGCCTCATAGTACCCGTGGGTCCTGTCCGCGGTAATGTGTCCGAATGTGATAGAGGACGCGCATCGAGCCCGATCAGTAGTGGTGGACGGGTGCGCTCCCTTGCTGTCGAAGCCGGGCGCGTGGGAGGGATGGATGGTGGGTGGGGTGGATCTGGCGGTCCCGACCGTCGCCACTCACGAGAATCCCGGGGAGGGCCTCAAGCGGGTGGGAGAGTGGAGGCGTTGGCTGGCAGAAGAAGAGGGGGTCTTCCACGTTGCCTCGCCCACTGACCTCGACCGACTGGGGGAGGGGCGGCTGGGCGTGGCGTTTCACTTCCAGAACACCACTCCTGTCGGCGATGACCTGGACCTTGTGGAGGCCTACCGGGACCTCGGAGTGCGAATGATCCAGCTCACCTACAACGATCGCAACGCGGTGGGAGGCGGATGCATGGACCCCCACGACGGTGGCCTCTCCGCATTCGGCAGGGAGTTGATCGGGGAGATGAACCAACTGGGCATCGTGGTGGACCTCTCTCACACCGGGGATCGCACCACCCTGGAAGCGATCGAGGCCTCATCGGTGCCCACGGTGTTCTCCCACTCCAACGTCAGGCGGCTGTTCGATCATCCCCGCAACATCACCGACCAGCAGATCCGGGCAGTTGCCGAGCGAGGGGGACTGGTAGGGGTGAATGCCGTCGCGTCCTTCCTCCGCGCCGATGGCAAGGGCGCCAATCTCTCGGACCTCCTGGACCACATCGACTACCTGGTGGAGATGATCGGCCCCGATCAGGTGTGTCTAGGGCTCGACTTCTGGTCGGGGCCCGAGGTGGACTTCGAGGAGTGGAACCGGGCCGGGCGCTGGAGCGCCGACGACCTCTCGGAGTATGTCGACTGGCCCCGCCACATCGCCGGACCGGGCCACTTCCCCCGCCTCCGCCAGGGTCTGACGGCACGGGGACACTCAACCGGGGACATAGCCGCGATCATGGGTGACAACTGGGCGCGGATCTTCCGCCAACTCTGGACCTGAGATCCCCTAAAGGGTTTGGCGAGCCGCCTCCACCCTCTCGATCAGGTAACCGCCCATCCTCTCCAGGACTCTGGTGGTCTCGCCGACTGCCAACCCGGCCAGAGCCTGGCCCGCCACCGCGGCATGCTCGAGGGCCACGGACAGAGCCCGGTCGACATAGCCGCCTTCGTTCACCAAACCTATGACTTCCTCCACCGCCTCCTCGGGGTAGGGGGGCGGCTGCCCCAGCAACTCGGTGATGCGGGGGCCCTCCTTCCCGCGGGCGGCCAGGAGCACCGGCAGGGTGAAGGTCCCCTCACGGATGTCGGCGCCCGCCGGCTTCCCCAACAGGTCGGTAGTCGCCACCAGATCCAGGGCGTCGTCGGCGATCTGGAAGACCCGTCCCAGTTCGAAGGCCCACAGGGTAAGGGTCTCGACAACGTTCTCCGAGGCGTCGCCGGCCCTTGCTCCCACATAGGCCGAGGTGCGGATGAGGCTGGCGGTCTTCTGGTCGATCAGCTTCCGGTATACGGTGAGGTCATGATCGAGACGGCCGATCAACCGGAACTCCAGTGTCTGTCCCTCCACCAACTCGGTGTAGGTGATGGCCAGCATTCGCACCGACTCGAGGTCGAGATAGGTGGCGGCCACCTCAGAACCCCGGGAAATCAGAAAGTCCCCGGCCAGCACCGCCAGGGTGTTGTTCCAGTTGGCGTTCACCGACGGCGCCCCCCTCCGGGTGTCGGACTCGTCGATCACGTCGTCGTGATAGAGGCTTCCCACATGGATCAACTCGACGGCCGCGGCAGCCTCCACCGCCCGCCGGTCGTCCGCGGGCCCCAGGGTGGCGGCCAGAAGCGCCAGAAGGGGGCGAAGGCGCTTTCCCCCGGCCCGGAGCAGGTGCTGGGAGATTTCCGTGGTGTACTGGCTCTCGGAGGAACTGAGCTCGAGCAGGCGGCCTTCCACCTGCTCGAGGCGGGTCCAGATGTGGGGAATATCGATCAGATGTCGCAGGTCGTCCATGGGAAGAAAGGAAATAAAAAGGGGTCGTACCCGTCTTATACTCCGAAGGAAGACAACAATGGTTTTCTGTAGTTGCTATAGACTAGGAACCCCGGAGGCACCCGGGATTCAGGCGTAGTCAGGAGAGTATTTTGTTCGAGCGATTCACCGACCGGGCCCGCCGGGTGGTCGTCATGGCGCAGGAAGAAGCGCGCAAGATGAACCACAAATACATCGGCACGGAGCACCTCCTCTTGGGTCTGCTAGCCGAGGGGGAGGGCGTGGCCGCCAAGTCCCTCGGGAGCCTCGGGATCGACTTGAACAGCACCCGAGAGACGGTGATCGAGACGGTGGGAGTGGGCCAACAAGCGCCCACCGGCCACATTCCCTTCACGCCCCGGGCCAAGAAGGTGCTGGAGCTAGCCCTTAGGGAGGCTCTCCAGTTGGGGCACAACTACATCGGCACCGAGCACATCCTCCTAGGGTTGATCCGGGAGGGCGAGGGCGTCGCCGCCCAGGTGCTCGGCCAGGCCGAGGCCGGGCTGCAGAAGATACGGCAGACCGTGCTGACGGAACTCTCCGGCTCCGGAGGGGAGGGAGGCAGGGCAAAGGGCCAGCCCTCCCCGCAAGCGGCTCGTACCGGCGCCGGCCGGGAGAGCCACCGGTCGGGATCGAGCATCCTCGATCAGTTCGGACGCAACCTGACCCAGGCCGCCCGCGGGAAGGAACTCGACCCGGTAATCGGTCGGTCAAGAGAGATCGACCGCATGATGCAGATCCTGGCGCGCCGCACCAAAAACAACCCGGTCCTGATCGGAGAACCCGGAGTGGGCAAGAGCGCCATCGTGGAGGGACTGGCTCAGCGCATCGTGGCAGGAGAGGTGCCCCGGTCGCTCACCAACCAGACGCTCTACACCATCGACCTCGGCGCCATGGTGGCCGGCACCAGATACCGGGGGGATTTCGAGGAGCGGATGAAGAAGGTGCTGAAAGAGATCAAAAAGCGCGGCAACGTCATCATCTTCCTGGACGAGATCCACACCGTAGTGGGCGCCGGCGCCGCGGAGGGAGCGATAGACGCCGCTTCCATTCTCAAACCCATGCTGGCCCGTGGAGAACTCCAGACCATCGGCGCCACCACCCTGGAGGAGTACCGCAAGCACTTTGAACGCGATTCGGCGCTGGCCCGCCGGTTCCAACCGGTTCAGGTGGACGAGCCGAGTGTCGCGGATGCCGTCGAGATCCTCATGGGACTCAAGGACCGGTATGAGAACTTCCACCAGGTGGTCTTCACCGACGAGGCCATCGTCACCGCGGTCCACCTAGCCGACCGGTACGTCTCTGATCGCTTCCTGCCCGACAAGGCGATCGACCTGATGGACGAGGCCGGGAGCCGGAAGAAGCTGTACAGCATGTCCCCGCTTCCCGAGGTAGAGGAGTTGAACATAAAGCTCTCCGACATCCGGCTGAAGAAGAAGGACGCCATCGAGTCCGACGACTTCGAGGCGGCCGCCGAGTTGCGGGACCAGGAGAGAGCCATACGGAAAGAGATGGACAAGGCGATCGGCAAGGGTGGGTCGATCTCGGCCGCCTCGGTTATCGACGAGGAGGAGATTGCCGAAGTGCTGGCCCAGTGGACCGGAATCCCGGTTCATCGGCTCACTGAGGAGGAGACCGCCCGGCTGGTGAACATGGAGGAGGAACTCCACCAGCGGATCGTCGCCCAGAACGACGCAATTGCGGCGGTGAGCCGTGCGATCCGGCGCACGCGGGCCGGCCTGAAGGACCCCAAACGGCCCGCAGGGTCGTTTATCTTCCTTGGCCCGTCGGGAGTGGGGAAGACCGAAACCGCCAAGGCCCTAACCGAGTTCCTGTTCGGCGCGGAGGACTCCCTGATCCAGATCGATATGTCCGAGTACATGGAGAAGCACACCGTCAGCCGTTTGATCGGATCCCCTCCTGGGTACGTGGGGTATGACGAGGGCGGCCAGTTGACCGAGGCAGTCCGGCGGCGCCCATTCTCGGTGGTGCTCTTCGACGAGATCGAGAAGGCTCACCCCGACGTTTTCAACATCCTGCTGCAGATATTGGAGGACGGCAGGCTCACCGACTCTCATGGCAAATCGGTGGACTTCAAGAACGTGATCATCATCATGACCTCCAACCTCGGCACCAAGGAACTCCGGAAGAAGTCGGTCGGGTTCCACAGCGAGTCAAGCGAGGTCAGCTACGAGCACATGCGGAGCAGGCTGTTCGACGAGATGAAGCGTCATTTCCGGCCCGAGTTCCTGAACCGCATCGATGAGATCATCGTCTTCCGGGAACTCACTTCCGAGGAGATCAAACAGATCATCGACCTGTTGCTGGAAAGAGTCAAGGAACAGCTTCGGGCCCAGCGTCTGGAACTGGTGGTCACCGATTCCGCCAAGGGCTATCTTGCCAAGGTGGGATACGATCCCGAGCTGGGAGCCCGCCCCCTGCGGAGGGCTATCCAGCGTCATGTCGAGGACCCTCTCTCCGAGAAGGTGCTGATGGGAGAATTCTCGGCCGGCACAACCATCCTGGTAAGCCTTGATGAGGAGAACGAGGAACTGGTCCTCGAGGGATTCGACGTCTCCGACGACCGCTCGGAGGTGGAGGCGGCTTCTTCGGGCTGAGCCCCGCCCGTCCCGACTAGTAATCCAGAGTGACCGTCCGGTGATGTTCGCCCATCCGGGAGGCATCCGCACCCAAGACGGCTTCCGACCAGAGGAAATAGTCGAGGCGCGGTCCGGTAACCGAGACGCCCTCAGCCCTGAGGGCTTGCACGAGCAGGTGGCCGGCGTAGACCGTCGCCCACCGAATCGCCGCTTCCTCGGGCGAGTGACGGGAATCTCGGTGCGGGAATCCACTGCCCGGGACAACTGCAACGAGTAGCGAAGCACCCCGAGGTGTCGAAGCAGGCGAGGGAGCATGTAGTCGGGAAAGACGGGGAAGGAATCCAGCCCTGTCCAGGGTCTGGTTGACCGGGAGGCCATGAGCGAAGACGCCAGATAGGCCAGTTTCCTGAAACGGAGACGGTGACCGCCCACGGCTGCCTCGTCCTCGTAACCGGGGATGGTCGTGGCTAACAGTTCGACCACCGCCGGCCCGTCCCACCCTGCCTCTTCCACCAGGTGCTGGGTGGCGCCGGCCCACCGCTCTGTGACCGCCTCCGCTACCCGGGCGATCCGGACGCCCCGTTCGGGCACCATCTGCAGAACGCCCTGTCCCGCGAAGAGGAGGCCGGCTTGTGAGCGGCCCAACTCCGAGAAGGAGCGGACGTCCGGGCAGGTATCGGGTCCCATCCACCGGGTAACGGCCCCGAACAGCGCCGGGGCATCGGTGAGGCGGCGTCCCGCATAACTGATCGACCACATCCGGCAATCCGGAGGCGGCCACAGGCAGGCCAGGACCGAGACTGACAGAACCGCGTAGTCGAACCACGGACCGTCACGGAGGCCGGGTGGCGGTCCGGGATAGTCGAAGCGGGGCGCGGGAAAAGAGCGGCCGCGCCACAGTCTGATCAAGGCTGCCACGGCTTCGGGGGAGATCTCTACTCCCCACCCGGCCGGAG
Organism: bacterium; assembly: GCA_028819345.1. GTDB lineage: Bacteria > Actinomycetota > Acidimicrobiia > Spongiisociales > ZC4RG35 > Bin76. Next base: position 42,807 of record JAPPLW010000007.1, read on the forward strand.
GCGGCCCCGAACGGAGGTCGGTGAAGGGCTGGTTTTCCTCGGCCGGGTTTGGGCAGTCGCTCGGGCCGGTATTCTCAAAGGGGAGGGGAGGCATGTTCTGAGTAGTAAGTCAACAATCTGAGAAGGAGCCTTTTATGAGAAAGAGAATATTCGGGTTGTCCGTCGTAGCGGCGTTGTCGCTCCTGGTGGCCGGGTGCGGAGGTGGTGACGACACCTCGGTGTACCTGGTGTTTGACATAGGAGGACGGGGAGACCAATCGTTCAACGACTCTGCCGCCGCCGGTTTGGATCGGGCCACCGAGGAGTTGGGGATAGCCGCCAGCGAACTCGAGCCCACCGCCGGTGGGGAGAACCGGGACGAATTGCTCAACCTGGCCGCTGAGGACGGCGCCCAACTGGTCTTCGGCGTGGGCTTTCTGTTCGCCGACGCCATCGCAGCCGCGGCCGCGACACACACCGATACCAACTTCGGTCTGATCGACGGTTTCGTCCCCGACCTGACCGCTGACAGCAACCTGGTGTCACTGGGCTTTGCCGAGCACGAAGGCTCCTTCCTGGTGGGAGCAGCCGCCGCTCTGAAGAGCCGGACCGGCAAGGTGGGCTTCATCGGTGGCGTGGAGATCGACCTCATCAAGAGGTTCGAGGCGGGGTTCGCGGCCGGCGTAAAGCACATTGATCCCGGAATCGAGATTGATGTCAAGTACATCACCCAGCCCCCTGACTTTGCAGGGTTCACCGATCCGGCCAAGGGCAAGGAGATCGGCGCCGCCATGTATCAGGCGGGCGCCGACGTCGTGTACCACGCGGCGGGAAGTTCGGGAGGCGGACTCTTCCAGGCCGCCAAGGAGCAGAGCGAGAGCACCGGTAGCCATGTGTGGGCGATCGGAGTGGACTCCGACCAGTACCTGACCGCCGGCGCCGAATTCCAGCCCTACATCCTCACGTCCATGTTGAAGAGAGTGGATGTTGCAGTGTTTGAGACCATCTCCACTCTGGTCGACGACAGCTTCGAGGGCGGCTATCGCACATTCGACCTGTCTGTCGACGGGGTTGGATACGCCACCAGCGGAGGACACGTGGCTGACATAGCCGACCAACTCGACGACCTGAAGGCCCAGGTCATCTCTGGCGCCATCACCGTTCCCCAAGCACCGTAAAGAGAAACACCTTCAATGGAGACAGGACGGGGCGTCCGAAGGGATCGCCCCGTCTTTCTCTGTCCCTCGCAAATGAGCACAGAGCGCCGCATTCGATCTCCCCGAAGGGCATGGATGGAAAACCCCCCGCCTGAGGTCTGAGGCGCCCGGATCCGCTGGTAGTGTCAGGCCGGTGAGCCTTGCGATAGAGTTGGTGGGAATCACCAAGCGGTACCCGGGGGTTATAGCAAACGACCGGATCAACCTGGCTGTGCGAGAGGGCGAGATTCACGCGGTGGTGGGGGAGAACGGCGCAGGCAAGTCCACTTTGATGAAGATTCTCTACGGGATGATTCCCCCCGACGAGGGAGAGATCCGAATCCGGGGGGAGGCAACCGGCATGTCCTCGGCCCGGGACGCTATCGAGGCGGGAATCGGGATGGTACACCAGCATTTCATGCTCGCCGAGCAGATGACCGTGCTGGAAAACGTGATCCTGGGCGCCGAGCCCCGCCAGGGCCTGAAGATCGACTTTGAACAAGCCAGACGGCGCATCGTGGAAATCAGCGGTGAGGGTGCGCTCGATGCCGATCAGATGGTGGAGGAACTGTCTGTAGGGGAAAAGCAGCGGGTGGAGATCGCCAAGGTCCTTTTCAGGGGAGCCCAGATTCTCATTCTGGACGAGCCGACCGCAGTGTTGGTCCCCCAGGAGGTAGAGGAGTTGTTCGTGTCACTGCGAGAACTGAGGGAGAGGGGAGTGACCATCATATTCATCTCCCACAAACTCGACGAGGTCCTGGAGATAGCCGACTCGATAACCGTTATCCGGGCAGGTCGGACGGTTGCCACCGCCGATCCACGTCGGATCTCCACCCGGGATTTGGCCGAACTCATGGTCGGAGCCGAACTGCCCACCGCCGAGACGCGCCTATCCACCGTCACCGATCAGGTCCTTCTGCAGGCCGAAGGCGTCGGCACGCTGTCTGAAGATGAGGACCGGTGGGTGATCGAGGACATCAGCTTGCGGATTCACCGTGGAGAGGTGTTGGGGATAGCCGGGGTGGAGGGCAACGGGCAACGGGAATTGGTTGACATCCTCATGGGTCTGCGGCCCGCCGACTCCGGGAGGGTGCTTCTCGGCGGGGAGGACATCACCGGCATGTCAACCCTGCGCCGCCGGGAAGCGGGCATCGGGCTGATTCCGGCGGATCGGCACGGCAGGGGCTTGTTACTGGTTTCACCTCTGTGGGAGAACGCCATGCTGGGCTATCAGAGTCAACCGCCGTTCACGCGGGGGTGGCTGGTGGACGGCGTTGGGGCCCGCCGGAGGACCGAAGACGTGGTGGACCAGTTCGATGTCCGCACCCCGGGAGTGGAAGTCAAGATTCACGCCCTTTCGGGTGGCAACCAGCAAAAGCTCCTGGTCGGGAAGGAAATGCTGGCCACTCCCCAGGTTCTTCTGGCCTCCCACCCCACTCGCGGGATCGATGTCGGCGCCCAGGCCGCGGTGTGGGAGAGCATTCGGGCGGCCCGTGCCGAAGGGCTGGGGGTGCTCCTGATCTCCGCCGACCTCGATGAGTTGATCGGTCTGTCCGATACCCTGATGGTGATCCTGCGGGGGAGGCTGGTCGCGACCCTCGATCCCGGCCAGGTCACGCCGGCCGAGCTGGGGTCCTACATGACCGGAGCATCGCAATGAGAGCCAACCGGCGTTTGGTCTATGCGGTGGTCTCCTCCGGTCTCGCCATCGTTTTCGCCTTGCTCGTCTCCGCCGTGATCCTGGCTGTCTCGGGGAACAACCCCTTTGAAGCCTACGGACAGATGTTCGAGTACGGAGTGCGGGTCGACTCGCTCGCCTCGGCGGTGAACCGGGCGGTGCCCCTCTATTTCTCGGCCATGGCGGTGGCACTGGGATTCAAGATGGGACTGTTCAACATCGGGGTGGAGGGACAGTACCGCATTGCGGTGCTGATCGCTGCCGCGGTGGGCGCAGCCATCGCTCTTCCCGGTCCGCTGCACGTGCTGGCGATCATTCTCACGGCCATGGCGGTGGGCGCGGCGTGGTCGGGTTTCGCCGGATACCTGAAAGTGAAGCGGGGGGTCCACGAAGTTATCTCAACCATCATGCTGAACTATGTCGCCACCGGGATGGGCGCCTTCTTGCTGGCCAACTGGCTTCGCCAGGAGAATCCCCCCGGCGATCTGGTGATCAAGACTCCCGAGATCCCCGAATCGGGCAGGCTCCCGTCCCTGAACCAGGTGCTCGAGTGGGTCGGTCTGGACCCGGGCCGCGTGAATCTGTACGGGATGGCGGTTTTGGCGGTGGTGGCCGGATTCGGATTTCATGTGCTGATCAATCACACTCGTTTCGGGTTCGAGTTGCGCGCATCCGGAGCCAGTGCAGGTGCGGCTCGGACCGCCGGCATAGATCCCGGGCGGATGGTCGTGCTGACCATGGTGATCAGCGGAGCAATAGCCGGCCTGGTGGGAATGGCGCATCTGCTGGGGTTCTTTCACCGCTACACCATCGATTTCCCCACCATGCTGGGCTTCACGGGCATAGCGGTGGCGCTGCTGGGCCGCAACCACCCGGTGGGAATGGCGGCGGGGGCGCTGCTGTTCGGCTGGTTCGATCGGGCTACCCAGATACTCGACCTCCGCGGAATTCCGAAAGAGATCGTCTTCATTCTCCAAGGCGTGATCCTCCTGTCGGTGGTGGTGGCCTACGCGGTGGTGGAGGTGCGGATCAGGGCGGCTGAGAGCCGGGCGGTTACCGGCGCACTCCGACCAGGCGCCGAGGAGGAATCATGACCAGCCTCCTGTCTCCCCGACAGCGTATGATCCGGGCCAACCGCTGGCTGTGGCTGGCCCTGGCTGTGGTGGCCGCCCTGGCGATCACCCGAACGCTGGCCGACACGCCCGATCTGACTTCCAGCGGCACTTTCGGCGCCGCGCTTCGACTGGGTACTCCCATCTTTCTGGCCGGCTTGGGTGGGGTATACGCCGAACGGGTGGGAGTGGTCAACATCGGCCTGGAGGGAATGATGATTCTCGGCACGTGGTTCGGCGCCTGGGCGGGATGGTTGTGGGGACCGTGGATCGGGTTGGCGGTCGGGGTGCTGGCCGGTGCGCTGGGCGGGTTGCTGCACGCTCTCGCCACTGTCACCTTCAACGTTGACCACATCGTTTCCGGGGTGGCGATCAACATCCTGGCGTTCGGGGGAATGAGATTCCTGTCTGTGGTCACCTATGGCGCCGAAACCGGCGGAGGAGCAACCCAGTCGCCGTCCATCTCGGACGTGATCGGCAAGGCTTCGGTGCCGGTGTTGTCGGGAGGGGAGATCCTTGGATGGGAGAGTCCCGACCTATTGGGGACGCTGGAGTCCCAGCGGTGGTTCTTCATCTCCGATCTAGCCGGCCTGGCAAAAGGGATGACCGTTGATGTCTCCTGGGCCGTGATAGTGGCGGTTGCTCTGGTTCCGGCAACTTGGTGGTTCCTGTGGAAGACCCCGCTGGGGCTGCGGATGCGATCGGTGGGCGAGCACCCGGTGGCGGCCGAGTCCCTGGGAGTGAACGTCTACCGGATGAAGTATCTGGGCGTGATGATGTCAGGCGGCATGGCCGGACTGGGCGGCGCCATCCTGGTGACCGAGTTCGCCCGGATCTACCGGGAGGGCCAGACCGGGGGGAGAGGATTCATCGGGCTGGCCTCGATGATCATGGGCAACTGGCGCCCCGGAGGCGCTGCCGCGGCCGGCGGCCTGTTCGGGTTCACTTTCGCCCTGGAGTTGCGGGACGAACCGGCCGTCCATGCGTTGCTGCTGATGATCGCCCTGGCGGGGGTCGCCTCGGGAGTTTGGATGGGATACCGGCGCCGCTGGGCGCCAGCCGTGTGGCTGGTGGGCACCGGGATAGCGGCACTGGCGGTGTTCATGTCCACCGACTCCATTCCCCGGGAATTTGTGTTCATCGCACCCTACGTCACCACGCTGGTTGTGATGTCGCTGGCGTCCCAGCACCTGCGGATGCCAGCCGCCGATGGACGCCCCTACCGGCGGGGCCAGCAACTTTGACAGCTGGGTTCGATCCCTACCACCCCGACTTCATCTCCAACCCCTATCCTGTCTATGCCCGACTGAGGCAACGCTATCCGGTCTTCCACGACGAGAACTGGAACCTCACTTTTTTCAGCCGACACGCCGACGTCTACCAGATCCTCCGGGATCGCCGCTTCGGGCGGGACATCCGCCACGCGCCGGGAGCCGCCGCTCGGGTCGATCCCCAGGTTTATCAGCGGATCTATCCTCCCCAGTATCCGGTATGGACCCGGATGATCCGAGACTCCTTCATCGACCTGGAGCCACCAAGACATACCCGTATCCGCCGGCTGGTGCAGTGGGCTTTCAGTCGTCGGGCCTCACAGAGTTATCGGAAGAGGATGGAGGTCGAGGCGCACCGGCGGTTGGACGCGGTGGCCGGGGAGGGACGCATGGAGGCCATCTCCGGGTATGCCACCCCCATACCACTGGTGATGATCGGAGAACTGATGGGAGTGCCACCGGTCGATCAGCCCCGCCTGGTGGAGTGGTCGCATTTGATCGTGAGACTCTTCGACCAGGGCTGCACACCTGCCGAGGGGGAGGAGGCCGAGCAGGCCGTCATCAGCTTCTGCACTTACATGAAGGAGTTGATCGCCGAGCATCGGGGTCGGGATGCGGACAACCTTCTCTCACATCTGATCCGCTCCGAGCACGAGGGGGACGTCCTCAGTGAGGAGGAATTGATCTCCACCGCAATCCTGGTCCTGAACGCCGGACACGAGGCGACCGTTCAGGCGATCGGCAACGGGCTCATGGCGCTGGCGGCCCACCCCGACCAGTGGCGGCGATGGCGTTCCGATCCCAGGATGAGCGGGACCGCGGTAGAGGAGTTGCTCCGGTACGACACGCCACTCCAGATGTTCGAACGTTGGGTGACCGAGGACCTCGAATGGAGCGGTATGCCGTTGGAAGGGGGGTCGAAGGTGGGTCTGCTGCTCGGCTCGGCCAATCACGACGAGGCTGTGTTCTCCCGACCGGACCGCCTCGACCTGGGGCGCACCCCCAACCCTCATGTCTCGTTCGGCGGCGGGGTGCACTACTGCGTGGGAGTGGCCCTCGCCCGGGAGGAGTTGAAAGTCGCCTTCGAAGTGCTGTTGGACAGGGTGCGCTCGTTCGAAGTAGAGAATGGCGCCGGACAGCGCGTCCCCAGCTTGGTGTTCCGAGGGGTGCCGAAGCTTCCTCTCAGCCTGGAGTTCGTCTAGGAGACGGCCGTGGTGGTCGTTTCCGAACTGAGGGGCGCCGCCGGATAGCCGATCACGTTGATGCCTTCCACCGCCAACTCCTTGTAGACCGTGCCGTTGCGGACTTCCGCGTCATACACCGTGGTTATGGTCAGGGTGAGTTGATTGGTCCGCATCACCGCCAGGTCGATGATCTGGGACCCGAGGCGGTCCACCAGGTTCAAGGGAATGGCCACGCCGCTGTCGCTTCCCGCCTCCATGGTCCTCACCCTGAAGTTTTGGTAGAAGCGGTCCTCGTCACTGACGTTGACCCACTCCAGGCGGCGGATGGTGATGGGCTGCTCGAAGACCAGGCTGATGGTGACCTGCGTGCCCGGGGTGATGTCTGTCCACCTTATCTGCCACTCGCCGGTCTTTCCGTTAATCAGGTTGTCACAGGAGTAGATGGCCCCCAGTCCCTCCGGGGAACACTCCACGCTCAACACGCCCTGGGTGGTGGGGATCGGTGGGGGAGCGGTGGTGGTGGTGGTTTCCTGGACAGCCGCGGTCTCTTCGGGAGCCTCACCGTCCTCTTCGGATCCGCCGGTGAAGAGGTTGAAGAGCAAGGCGAACACCGCAACCGCGAATATGGTTGTCCCGGTGGCGATGACCGCTCTCACCCGAGCATTCGTCCCGATGGTGGGACGGGGAGCGAGGGGCATGTCCGCTTGGTTTAGTCTTATGTGGCACTGCTCGCAACTCTGCCGGGAAGGAGGGTTCAGGTGGCCGCACAGGGAGCAGGACACCATGTTGTGGGTGGTTGGGTAAGCGACCGGGGAGTCGTCCGGGGAGGGGCCTTCGGTCGTCGTTGAGGGGATCGGCCTTTCAAGGAGAGCGCCGCACGAGGAGCAAAAGTCGGCATCTCCGACATCAGCGCCGCATCGACCACAGATCTGTCTCATAGCCAGCCTATTTTGGCACAGTCCCCGAGGTGGGCGGTTGATTTCATTTGTGGAGCCAGGGTACCCCGGCCGGTCTCTTCGGCATATGCATTCAGCAGTGATGATACTGGCAAAGCGCGGCAGCCTCTTTGCTAGCCTCAAAGCTGTGGCGGGAGACCGAACAACCCAACAGGTCGTGGAGAGACTCTTCTCGCATCGTCCTATCCGCGACGGGTTGGAAAGGATACTCCAGGCCAGGGAGGGAGCCTTGATCGTGCTCGGCTCGAACCTCGACCTGCAAGACATCAGCGTCGACGGACTGCAAATAGCGTCTGACGGTTTTGACGCCGCCCGTCTGTCGGAAGTGGCGAAGATGGACGGGGCGATAATCCTCGACAACTCGTGGAAGAGCATCCTGACCGCTAATGCCCATCTCTCCCCCCCTGTGGATCTCCCCACCACCGAATCCGGTTCCCGGCATCGCACCGCCCAGCGGACCGCTTACATAACCGGCTTGCCGGTGGTCACCGTGAGCAAGGACCGAGCGGTGGTGACCCTGTATTTCAATTCCGAGCAGGCGGATCTCACCCCCCGCTGGACAATCCGCAGGAGGATTCTCCACCATCTTCAGATCCTCGTGATGATGCGGAAGCGGTTCGATGAAGCCGAGGAGCACCTGCTGCGGATGGAGTTGCTGGGGCTGGTGACCCGCAGGGATGTGGCGCACATGCTCAGACTGGGGGAGTTGGTGGTCAGGGCTGCATCCGGCATCGAGGCCATGGTGGTCGACTCCGCCCAGGACCCGGACACCACCGCGGCTGTCGTGGCGGACCGGGTCTTCGAAGTGGAGAGACTGCTGCAATTGACCTTGAGGGATTACCTGGATGGCGAAGGGGATGAAGCTCGCGGGGCGCTGGCCGGCGTGCTGGGCCACAAGCTCGCCCACACCTGGCTTGTGGAGACAGAGATCGGACTGTCCGACCTGGATGGAGAGCTTGTCCCGCGGGGGCACCGACTTCTGTACAGAACGGGCGTTGTCACCAAACGGATCAGGGGAATCCTCCTGGAGGAGTTTCCCGACGCCCAAGCCCTGCTGCATGCACCCCTGGAACGCCTGATGGATGTGAAGGGAGTGGGCCACAAGACGGCCACCAAGTTGAGGCACTACTTCGATCGGCTACTGGCCGCGGTTCACCCCATAGGACAACGCGTTCTCACAGACCGGCGCAAATCGTATAATCGTCTTCCATGACCTCGGGAGTTCCGACATCTGCGAAAAAGCCCGCCGAGAGCGGTAAGCAGGGAACCAGGACAAAGAGCGAAACGGCGGGAATCGCAGCCGCTCCTCCGGTTCCCGCACCGGCGCGCAGGAGGAAGGTCAAATCTCCGCCGAGACATGCCCGGAGTGCCGCGGCGGCCGCTTCGTCCACAACCGAGCAGGCTCCGAAGTACAAGAAGGGCGACTACGTGGTCCATATCCAGCACGGTGTGGCGCACATCTCCGACATCCAGACCAAGAGCGACTTCGGGGAGACACAGGAGTATTTCATTCTGAACTTCCCCACCGAGGAGATGGTGATAAGTGTCCCGACCAACAAGACTCTCTACACGATCCGGCCCCTGATCAACAAGACGGAGGCCGCCCGGGTGGTACAGAAGCTCAAGGAGGATCCCCAGGAGTCGGGGGCCAACTGGAGCCGGTGGTACAAAGTGCTTCAGGAGAAGATGTACTCGGGAGACATCTTTCAAGTGGCGGAGGTTGTCAGGGACCTCAACTACTCCAACCAGACCAAGGGCATCTCTCCTGCCCTCAAGAAGATGCTCAATCGGGCGCGGGACGCATTGATCACCGAGGTCCGTTTCTCTCTGGGCCTGGACGCTACGGCGGCCGAGAACAAAATCAACCGTGCGTTGCCTACTTTCGAGCCCATCGCTCGTAAGAAGTGACCGGATCGCGCCAGGATTGGCGAGTGGGATGGGGATTGGATGTTCACCGGCTGGGAGGAGACCCCCCCATTCTGCTGGCCGGTGTGGAGGTTGACCAGGAGAGAGGAGTGATAGCAACCTCGGACGGAGATGTGGTGGCCCATGCCGTGGCCGACGCCCTGCTGGGCGCCGCCGCCCTGGGAGACCTGGGCACCTTCTTCCCGTCCTCGGACCCACAGTGGACAAACGCTGACAGCATGGGGTTGCTGCGCCGGGTGGTGGAGTTGGCCGACAGCATGAAATGGCGACCGTCGTTCTGCGACGTGACCGCGGTCTCCGAATCAGTGCGGGTCGCTCCTTTTCGGGAGGAGGTCCGGGCAGCCTTAGCAGGCGCCTTGGGATTGAGCGTCGGGCAGGTCTCGGTGAAGGCCACCACCACCGATGGATTGGGATGGGTGGGTCGCGACCAGGGAATTGCGGCGGTTGCCGCGGTGACGGTGGTCAGGTAAGGACCGCGGCAACCTTCAAGCCCCATGTCGGAGGTACTTTCCTCTAAAATCGGTGGTGGTTTGATGATCTTCAACACCCTGGACAGGGTGACAACGCCTCTGGAGCCGGTCGACCCCCCGAGAGTCGGGATGTACGTCTGCGGGCCTACGGTCCAATCTCCCCCCCATGTGGGACACGGGCGTTCCGCGGTGGTCTTCGACGTGATCCGTCGCTATTTGGCATGGAAGGGTTGGGATGTTCGGTTCGTGCGGAACATCACCGACGTGGACGACAAGATAATCGCCATCGCCCAGCAGGAGGGAGTCCCGCCCGGAGAACATGCGGTCCGGATCACCGGGGAGTTCGATCGCGGGTACCGGGACCTGGGAGTGGAGGCCCCTGACATAGAGCCAAAGGCAACCGAACACATCCCCGACATGATCGCCCTAATCAACCGGCTCATCCGCAAGGGTCTCGCCTACGCCCGCGGGGGAGACGTCTACTTCGTGGTGCGGTCCCTCCCCGGGTATGGGAAACTCTCAGGTCAGGGACTGGATGACCTCATGGCGGGCGCCCGGGTGGAGGTATCCGAGCAGAAGGACGACCCCCTGGACTTCGCTCTCTGGAAGGAGGCCAAACCGGGTGAACCATGGTGGGATTCGCCCTGGGGCCCGGGTCGACCCGGATGGCACATCGAGTGCTCCGCCATGGCTGCCCGCTACCTGGGTGAGACCTTTGACATCCACGGCGGTGGGAACGACTTGATCTTCCCGCACCACGAAAACGAGATAGCCCAGTCTGAAGGGGCAAGCGGAGCACCGTTCGCCCGGATCTGGATGCACAACGGCATGCTCAACCTGAGCGGGGAGAAGATGTCAAAGTCCACCGGTCATCTGATCGACTTGAACGAGGCAAACCAGCGATTCGGGGGATTGGCGGTCCGACTGTTCTACCTCCAGGCTCATTACCGCTCTCCACAGGAGTTTTCCAACGAGCTTCTGGAGGACGCGCAGACCGCCCTAGCCCGTCTTCACCGCCTCCTGGAGAAGACCACCGACGTTGAGAAGCCACCCCACCCGGAGGCCATCGCCGGCTTCGAGGACGCCATGGACGATGACTTCGCCACTCCCCGGGCGCTCGGCTGGCTGTTCGGTTCGGTACGGGAGGCCAACCGCGAACTGGAGCGCACCGGTTCCGCCGGAGCCCATGCCGCGGCTGCTTGGGAGATGGCCAGGGTCTTGGGATTGGATGACATCTCAGGCGCCTCCATCCACTCCCATACTGAAATACTCGACCAACTCCGGGCTTCGGTGGGACAGATTGCCTCCCGGGAGGGCGCCGACGCGGCGGGAGACACCGCCGACATTGTGGATGGCCTGCTGGCAAAACGCTCCGCAGCCCGTTCGGAGGGCGACTACGCGACAGCCGATCGAATCAGGGACGACCTGGCCGCCCTGGGGATCGTGGTGGAGGATTCCCGAGATGGCACTCGCTGGCTACGGCGCTAGGGTCGAGGGAGTCCCGGCGGTCGAGGCTGCCCTCGAAGCGGGCCGGGTGCAGAGGCTCCGAGTCGAAAACCGCTCCGCCTCCAGACCCCGGATGGCGGAGCTGCTGAATTCTGCCCGGGGCGGGGGAGTGGACATAGAGATAGTGAGCAGCCTGGCGGGAATGGCGGTCACCTCTTCCCCGCAGGGAGTGCTGGCCGAATGCCGGCAGCTTCGGTCAGTGACCCTCACCCAACTGGCCGACGAGGTGGCGCCCGCCGCCCTGCTGGTGGTCGATCGCATCTCCGATCCCCGCAACCTGGGGGCGATCGCCCGTAGCGCGGTGGCGGCGGGAACGCCCAGGCTGGTAATTCCCCGGCGGAGGGGATCTCCCCTCACTCCCACAGCCTTCAAGGCGGCTGCGGGAGCCTTGGAGCGGACACGCGTGTGCGTGGTCTCCTCCATAGCGGAGACGCTCAGCCAACTTTCCCGCATGGGTATCTGGACGATCGGCCTGGCGGCCGACGCTCCCACGTCTCTTCTGGGGTTGGAGTTGCTGCGGGAGCCCGCCGCCCTGGTGGTTGGCGCCGAGCACCATGGACTGTCGAGGCTGGTGGCGGAACGGGTGGATCAACTGGCTTCCATCCCCATGGTCGGAGACACCGATAGCCTGAACGCGTCGGTCGCGGCCGGGCTGGCGCTCTTCGAACTGGCCCGGGTCCGCGGCTACCTGCGCAAACCATGAGCCGGATTTGCCCTCGAAGTGGTACGATCCCGATCTCAACCAGCTGGCGTAGCTCAGACGGCCAGAGCAGCTGATTTGTAATCAGCAGGTCGTGGGTTCGAGTCCCACCGCCAGCTCCTCCAGGGTCCCTTCCTAAATGTGCCAACTTAGCCACAAACTGCGATAACCTACTGTTGGGATGTCGAATCTTGTGTCCCCGTTCACCAATCTCGGGGAGGTACTTGAACTGTTGATCGTGGGACCTGTATTGGCAGGTCGCCGATGAGGGGCCGCCACGCTGCGGGAGGCTGGTCACCCTTCTGGCGCGACATCATTCTGAGGACCGTCCTTGCCCTGTTGCTGGTTGCGATGGTCATTTTCATATGGTGGCTTTTCTCCGAGGACGACCTGTTCACGGAAGCTGTGGCGACAACCTCGGTCCCCGAGACCACCGCCACCTCTGAGGTCATGACCACAGGGACCGAGCCCGAGGAGGTCACCACCACCACCACCCGTCCTGCTACGACCGCGGCCACGGAAGCCGACACCACCACTTCCACCACTGCGGCGGTCACCACCACCTCCAGCACAACAACCACCGTCCCTCCGCCTCTCGACCCGGCCCAGTTGGTGGTACGGGTTCTCAACGCCAACGGCGTCCAGGGCGTGGCCGGGAGAATGTCCGGCCTCCTGGAGGAAGCCGGTTATGGGGTAACGGCACCTGACAATCATGCTCAACGCCTGGATGTCTCACGGGTCTGGTACCGGGACGGCCTCTCCAGGGAGGCTGCCCTCTTGAGGGAGGAACTGGTTCCCGACGCGCTTATAGAAGCGATCCCGCTGGAGCAGGAAGGGATCGACATCGTGGTGGTCCTGGGACGCTCTTTCGAGGAGTGAACCAAACGGAGCACCTCCTGGTACAAAAGAGAGGAGCTTGGGGGCTCATCGGTGCGATCCTGGCCATCCTCGCGGTGGGGGTGGGGGTCCGGCTCCTGTCGCCGGCGATCCTCCTGGACGTCGGCGCCCTGTGGCCTATCGGCGCAGCTCTTCTGGCCCTGGGATGGGTGACGCGGAGGATCTGGCCGACCACCCGACTTGCTCTTGCCCCGGTTACGCCGCTCGTGGTCTTTACCTGGCTGGTGTTCTCTGTCGCTCTCCATTTCACCGACATCGGGGCTCTCCCTTCCCGCAGCGCCGATCTGAGGGGTCCGCCGGTGGACCAGGCGGGTTTCTCGACACTTGCAGTTCAGATGAGAGAAGGACGGCTGACGGTTCTGACCGCGAGCGGTCCCTCTGCTTACCAGGTGGAGATGACCCGACGGGGAGGGGGCGCCGGAATCCCTTTGGCGGTTGAGAGTGCAGGAGACCAAGGGGGAGACATAACCATCATTGATGTCAGAGACCCCCTTCCCTTCGACATCGACCTTCCAGTGCAGGACAACGCTTGGTTACGTTCCTCCGGATGGAGTGTGGGCCTGCATCCCGATCTGACCTGGAACCTGACGCTGGCAGCCCCCGAGGTATCCCTGGATCTTCGTAGTATTCGGCTGGCGGGCCTGGCGGTGGCGGGAGAGGGCGCCATCAAGGTGGGAGAGGCATCGACACCCACAAGAATGGTCCTCAGCGGCTCCTTCACCATCGAGGTGCCCGCAGGGGTTCCGGTCGAGGTGCTGGGAGGGGCAGTCGTGCCTGAGGAGTGGACGGTCGATGGGGACACGGCTTGGTTCGGGGAGCGGGGCACCGGGTGGGACATCACCGTCATGAAGGACGGATCGGCCCAGATAATCACCGCCGCAGGCTAGGGGTTCACAACCCGCCCCTGCGGTATAGTGCCTCCGATGGCGCTACCCGACTTCACCCTCGAGGACCAGGCCTGCCAACCGTGGACACTCGGCAGCCACCTGGACGCAGGGGTGCTCCTGGTGTTCCTCCGCGGGGACTGGTGACCCTACTGCAATGGCCAGTTGGCCAGCCTGGCGCACCGCCATCAGGAGATCCTGGCGGCCGGATTCCGTACCGCGGCTATCGATGTCGACTCCCCATCCCGGCATGCAGCGATGGTGGAGAAGCTGAAACTGCCCTTCCCGATGCTCTCGGATCCCGACCGCTCACGCGCCATCGTCCCCTACGGGCTGGCCGACCACCGGGATCCCCGCCGGGTGGCCCTACCCGCGCTGGTCGCGGCGTTGCCCGGAGGAGAAGAGGCGTACCGGTTCGTGGCGCGGGACTTCGCCGATCGCCTGCCCGAGGCCGTTCTGTTGGAATCGCTCTCCTCCCACGAGCTTCCGCCCACGACTCAGCCGCCGCCCACGCCCGGCCGACCCGAACCCGGGCCGCGGGCTGTTCCTCTCCGGGCCCTGGTCCCCTACTTCCGGGGAGGCCACTACGCGGCGCTCTCCCTGGGCATGCGCCACCGCGGCCTGGGAGAGGAATTCAAAGACGACGCCAAGGCCTTCGTTGCGGAGATGGAGCGCTTTGTGGATGCCGTCAGAGCCCTGCGAGACCGTTAGCAGCATCTGGCCCGCTTCCCGTCTGTCGGGCTTCGGGAACCGCTGCAACTAATCTGGAGACCACTCATGCCGACCACCGACGGAACCCGCTTAAGCCGGATCGTGCTGACGATCTGGGGAACGATCGGCGCTTTGACCCTAGCCGGTTTCATGTGGTGGATCGCCGAGAAGATAAGGATCATCTGGTTGCCGGTGGTCTTTGCCATCGGCATCGTGGTGATCCTGAACCCACTGGTGACCTTCTTCCAGCGCCTCCGGTTGCCCCGCGTCCTGGGAGCCACGGTGGCCTATCTGCTTTCGGTGGTGGTGCTGATCGCCCTGGGGTCGGCTCTGAGCGTTCCGGTGGTCCAGCAGGCCGAGGAGTTCGCCGACCGCCTCCCGGAGATCTACGAGGCAGTGTACGAACAGGTGGACTCGATCGCCGACAACCTGGGACTGGCGCTAAGTCTGCCCGAGAGCACCGAACAGATCAGCGAATGGCTCTCGGATCGGGAGAATCTGGGCGCCCTAGGTGGCCTGGCCGATGCGCTGGGCGACGACCTGGGAGACACACTGTGGAGCCTGGCGGGCGGGGTGGCGGAAGCCCTGGTGGTGGTCCTCCTGGCTCCGGTGCTGGCCTTCTACCTGCTGACCGACCTGCCGCGGCTCCGCGCTCTCCTCCTGAGCCTCACCCCTCACCGCCACCAGGAGGAGGTCGTCTACCTGCTCGGGGCAGTCACCTCCACAATCAGCCGCTTCGCGCGCGGACAATTCCTGGTGGCCTCCATAGTGGCGGTGCTGGGGAGTTTCG
Organism: bacterium; assembly: GCA_028819345.1. GTDB lineage: Bacteria > Actinomycetota > Acidimicrobiia > Spongiisociales > ZC4RG35 > Bin76. The sequence goes on from JAPPLW010000007.1 coordinate 58,067, forward strand.
TGATGTGGGTTCTCAATCTTCCCTTCTGGTTGATCGTGGGAGTTCTCTCCGGGGTATTGAACCTCATCCCCTTCGCCGGTCCGGTGGCGGGCGCCACCCTGGCTTTTCTAGTCTCCCTCCTGGTGGGAAAGCCACTCACCGGCCTGATCGCGATCCTGCTGTTCACCGCCATCCAGCAATTCGACAACCATGTGGTCACACCGCTGGTCCAAAGGACCCGAGTGAAGCTGTCGGCATTCACCATCGTGGTGGCCTTGGTGGTGGGCGCCTCGGTGGGAGGCTTTCTGGGGGTCCTGATCGCAGTGCCGGTGGTGGGGCTCTTCCGGCTCCTCGCCGGCCACATGTGGCGTACCCGCGTCCTTGGCGAGGATTGGCACCAGGCCCGGGAGTCGATCATCACCGAGATACGACCTCCCGTGCTCTTCTTCTGGCCCAGACCTCAGGGGACCCCCCCTCCGTCAGAGACCGAGCCCGAGGGCGAGGACGAATCCGCGGTCAGATCCGATCCATAGTCCTCTTCACGAAACGGCGGTCCAAGGAGAAGGGAGACTCATCGATCCGGGACGTGATGAGATCGGCCAGGATGCGTCCGGCCGCGGGGGAGCACATGATCCCGTGACCCGAATAACCCGTGTTGACCCAGAATCCATTCACCGGGGTCTCTCCGATCAGTGGCCGGTGATCGGGCGTCAACATGTACTGCCCGGAGTGCACCATCCACCGCAATTCCCCCCGGCGCCAGGCTTCTCCCCAGAAGGGGCTGATCCGGGCCGCCGACTCGGGTTGGGATGGATCGAGCACGCCGAACACCATGTCAGAGTCGGGACGGACGTCCTCGGTCGGCTCCCTCCCCGGACCGACCGGCGAAGCATCCAGAAGAAAGGCGCCCGAGTATGCCGGACGCCAGTGGACGCCGGTGTCGTCGTCTATGGTCATGGGAGCGTCCGGGGGTACCCGCGCCAGGTCAGGGATCACAATCTTGTGGCGGGGCTTGACCACCAACGGTAGATCCACGCCCACCATCTCGGCCAGCTTCCCCGAGAAGGGTCCGGCGGCGTTCACCACCTGGTCGGCATGTATTGGTCCCTGGTTGGTCTCCAGTCGAAAGCCCCCGGCGGCCAGGGCCTCCACCGAAGAGACGCGGCATGAAGTGTGTAGCGGGGCCCTCGAGGCGGCGAGCAGTCCCAACGTCAGCGCACGGGGATCGATGAATCCGTCGTCGGCTCTGTAGCGGGCCTGCACCACTTCACCGCTCAGATATGGAAACCTGCGCCGGGACTCGGCGCCGTCGAGAAGCTCTATGTCGGTCTGACCCCAGGAGTGCTGGAGAGACACCAGCCGCCGCTGGGACTCGGCGCAGTCATCGGAGGTGGTTGCCCACAGGTAGCCGGGCTGGCGTATGGCCAACGGGGCGGAGTCCTCTCCGGTGACCTCGGTGAAATTGAGGATCAGGTCCACCGACTCGCGTACCAACTCCAGCTCCTCCCGATTGTCGAATTGCAGGCGGAATGCTCCCGTCGACGCAGGGGTGGTGAGCGAGGCTGCGGCCGGCCTGGCCTCGAGAATCACCGGGCGTAGGCCGGCTTGGGAGGCCCAGAACGCGGTGGAAGCACCCACGACGCCTGCGCCGACGATCACCAACTCCGCTCCGGAGGGAAGGGCCTTGACCATGAGCCGAAGGGTACAGGGCTAGCCTTTGGCACCATGAGCACAAGCACCGATGAACTGGCGGCTCACGACTCCTATCTGACCGGCGCCGAGGGAACCGTGATCGAGGTGGTGGAGGAAGGGTTGATACTCGATCGGACCCCCTTCTACGTCCGCGGGGGAGGCCAGCCCGGCGACACGGGAGTGATTCGCTGGGACGGAGGCGAAGTAGCGGTCACCGACACCTACCGCCGACGCGGCAAGGTGATCCATGTGGTCTCCGAACCCCGGATGATCGATCCCCGCACTCCCATCGAGACCGCCATCGACTGGGACCGGCGCTACACCATTATGCGCACCCATACCGCCCTTCACGCCCTGTCGGGAGTGGTGTGGCGGGACTACGGCGCCAAGGTGACCGGCGGAGACATGAAGGAGGGGACCGCCCGGATGGACTTCGAGTTGGAAGGTATCTCGCGGGAGTTCGGACGGGAGGTGGAGGGGCGCCTCAACCAGGAACTGGTCAAGGGATATCCCGCCGAGGTGCTTTGGATGGCCCGGGCCGAGGCGCTGGCCGACCCCGACCTGATCCGCACCAAGGTCAACCTCATACCCGCGTGGATCGAAGAGATCAGGGTGATCGACATCGTAGGACTGGACCGCCAGGCCGATGGAGGGACCCATGTCCGCTCCACCCTGGAGGTCGGCCTGGTGAGAGTGACGAAGACCGAGAGCAAAGGCCGCGCCAACAAGCGCATGCGAATCGCCCTTGTTTAGCCAGACCGATGTTTGACCTGGCCATCCTGGCGGCCGCCGCGCTCCTGGCTTTCCGCGGCTGGCGCAAGGGCCTGCTTCGGCAGGTGGCCAGCTTTGTCGCCCTGATTCTCAGCCTGCTTTTGGTTGTGCGCCTAGCCCCCAGTTGGGCGACGTTGGTGGAGGAGTGGCTGGGCATTCCTTACGGGGGTGCGCTGGCCCTGGTGGGACTGGCCCTGTTCGTCGGTGTGGGAATCGTGGTGTGGGCGGCGTTGCAAGCCCTTACCCGGGCGATGAGGTTCCCCGGGCTCAGCACCCTGGACCGGGCAGCGGGCGCCGCCCTGGGCCTGGTGTGGTTGGTGGGGTGGGTGATGGCCCTTGTCTGGTTCGCCTCCTTCCTTCCACTTCCCGACACCCTTACCGACATGCTCTCGGAATCTCGCGCAGTGGGGCGGATAACCGAACCCGATAACCTGCCTCGCCGGCTCCTCGACTCGGTCACCCAGGACCGTTGGGATGAGATGCTGATCAGAATCGGGGAGATCACCGGCAAGGTGGACAACCTGCTCAGGGACCTTCTGGGAGAGAGCGGCCCACCGCCTTGACCGGCGCCCGCATGGAGGAGGCGATAGTGGAGGCGTTCTCCTCCCACCGCGACCCCGCCCGCGCGGAGGGCATGAGCGCCTACATGAGACACCGCTTCCCCTTCGTGGGAATCTCCTCTCCCGAACGCCGCCGGTTGGCGCGGGTTGCCTTGGCGGGACTTCCCCGGCCGACGGAGGACGACCTCCTGGAATTCGCCCGGGCATGCTGGGAACGCCCCGAAAGGGAGTACCAGTACGCCGCCATCGACCAGTTGCGAAAGGCGACCAAACGCCTCCCGGAGGAGTTCCTGACCGAATTGCGTTGGATGATCGTCACCAAGCCCTGGTGGGACTCATGCGATCCCCTGTCCGGAACCGTGGTGGGAGGGATCGTCAAGCGGTATCCCGGGTCAGCCTCGGTGATGGAGGAGTGGATCGCCGACGATGACCTGTGGCTCCGCCGCGCCGCCTTGTTGCACCAACTCAAGTGGAAAGAGGACTGCGACCAGGAGCGACTCTTCCGGTTCTGCCGAGAGACCATGGAGGAGAAGGACTTCTTTATCCGGAAGGCGATCGGGTGGGCGCTTCGCCAGCACGCCCGAGTGGCGCCGGCCGAGGTGAGCCGCTTCCTGACTGCCAACCGGGGTCGGCTCTCGGGGCTCTCATTCCGGGAGGCCGCCAAGCATCTCCGGTTGACCTGAGCCTATGGGCACTGAGGGACCGGGCGGCGCCGACTGGGACGATGTCTATGCCGGCGACGGCACCGACACCGAATCCTTCGATCACCAACTACTCGCAGAGGCGCTGGGCCTTCCGCCTGGAAGGGTCCTCGACCTGGGATGCGGCGCCGGAGGCAATGTCATCGGGTTGGCGGAGTTGGGCTGGACGGCAACCGGTGTGGACTCGTCCTCCAAGGCTATCCGATCGGCTCGGATCAGCGCCGGCAACGCTCAGGTCACGGCCAGGTTCCTTCAGGTTGACATGTTGACCTGGAGGCCCGAAGGCCCGGTTGACTTGGTGGTCATTTCCTACTCGCTTCCTCCCCGGGGGCCCGCCCGGGACGCCCTCCTGGCCATCGCCGGCCGATCCCTGGCGCCGGGGGGCATGCTGATAGTGGGGGAGTGGGACGCGGAGGGAGCCGTCGGCGGCGATCCCGACCACTTCGCCACCCTGGCCGAGTTGACCGCCGCGCTGTCCGACCTTGAGATCGTGCGAGCCGAATCCGTCGACGCCGATCCCCGCATCTTGGCCCAGGAGGATGTGAGAGCCGGAGCCTGGCGGGCGGTGAAGGTGGTGGCTCGCCGCCTTTAGGGACGGGGAATGCCCCGTGGGGCCCGGCTCGCCCACCAGGCCGCAATCAGGGCCCCGACCATGTTGGCGATCAGGTCCTGCATGTTGTTGGCGTAGTCGCCCACCTTTACCCCTTCGATGATCAGATAGGAGAGGTATTCACCTATCTCGATCACGGTCCCGACAGCGTGGGCTCCCAGGAAGGTCAATAGGGCCGCCGGCCAGCCGCCGAAGGCCTTGAACATCCGGGATGTCGCCTCCCAGACAGCCAGACCGGCGGTTCCCAGTCCCAGGACGTGCAGGAAGTGGTCGTAACCCAGGAACCCGAACCAGGTGGACTCATACAAGAGAGACTCGTTGATGACAACGTTCCCGCCCGCCATGTGGGCGAAGCCGGAGATGGACAGCAGCACCAGCACCTCGGTGGAGAAGCGAACCCGGCCATCAAACGCCAGCACCAAACCGACTGCGAACAGCATCCACAACAGGTAGGGGATCACCAGCCGGGCGCCCGTGCTGAAGCCATAGATGGTCCACGCCGCCACGTAGACCCCAGTCACCCCCGCAATCCACGGATGTCGGGTGATCGTGTGGGTGACCCGCGATCCGCTCGGATTCATAGCGCCCTCGGCAGGATTCGAACCTGCGACCTACTGCTTAGGAGGCAGTCGCTCTATCCACTGAGCTACAAGGGCGGGGTGGCGAAACTCGCCGGGCCTTGGATTTTATGGTAGTTGGGTAGTGGGTGCTGGGTCGTTTTGGGAGGGAAACAAGCTTTTGCCCGCCTGCGAGGGTTTCTGCGGGTCCTCTAAGGCCGGAGTTAGGCTTTTGGAACCTTCAGGAGGAGAAGCGCTCCTCCAGTACGGCAATCATCTCCGACGGCGATACTTCCCGATCGGCGGCCAGGACCAGGAGGTGGTAGAGAAGATCGGCCATCTCCTCGGCTACCCGCCGTTTGTCCGCCTCCCCGCGTGCGTGGTCCCGGGCAGCCATCAGCACCTCGGTTGCCTCCTCCATCAGCTTCCGGCCAGCCAGGTCCACCCCACCTTCCAAGAGCCGGGTGGTGTAGGAGCCGGCCGGTCGCTCCGCAGCCCGGGAAGCGATAACACCCCAAAGCTGCTCCAGCCAAAAGAATCCCTCGGGCGGTGCGTCGTCGAAGCAGGTGGTGGTTTGGCGGTGACAGGCTGGACCGGCCGGGCGGACGGTGATCAAGAGCGTGTCGGTGTCGCAGTCGGCAGCGACAGTCACCACCTCCAGGGTGGCGCCGCTGGTGGCGCCCTTGAACCAGAGTTCCTGGCGGGACCGGGACCAGAAGTGGGCGTAGCCGCTATCCAGCGTTGCGGCGTACGACTCCCGGTTCAGGTAGGCCACCATCAGCACCTGGCCCGTCCGGGCGTCCTGCACCACCCCCGGTATCAGCCCATCGGCGCTCCACTTGAGATCACCGGCCCGGGGTGGGGACAAGCCGCTCACACCAGGCGCACCGGCACGCCCGCCCGGGCCATGGCGCGCTTGACCTCGGAAATCTCGATCTCCTTGCGGTGGAAAATGGAGGCGGCCAGCACCGCCTCGGCGCCGGCCTCCAAGCATGCATCCACACAGTGCTGAGTGGTGCCGGCTCCTCCCGAGGCTATCACCGGCACCTCCACGGCGGCGGTGACGGCTGCGGTCAACTCCAGGTCGTAGCCGTCCTTCGTCCCGTCCCGGTCCATGGAGGTGAGGAGAATCTCACCGGCGCCCAGTTCGACTCCCCGCCGGGCCCACTCAACCGCATCCCAGCCGATGGGCTCCCTGCCGCCCACGACCACCACTTCGAATCCTCCCTCGGGACGGCGCCGGGCATCGATGGCCAGCACCACGCACTGACGCCCGAAGCGGCGGCGGCACTCCCGGAGGAGTTCCGGGCGACGGACCGCAGCGGTGTTGATGCTTACCTTGTCGGCCCCGGCCCGGAGGGCCGACTTCATGTCCTCGGGGGAGCGGATCCCGCCACCCACCGTGAGCGGGATGAACACCTCCGAGGCGGTGCGTCTCACCACATCCCACATGGTGTCGCGGTTCTCCGGAGCGGCGGCGATATCCAGGTAGCAGATCTCGTCCGCGCCCTCGGACGCATACCGGCTCGCCAACTCGATCGGGTCCCCCTCATCGGTGAGGTTGACGAAGTTGACTCCCTTCACCACCCGGCCGTCCGCCACGTCCAGGCAGGGAATGATCCTCTTGCGCAGCATCAGCGGGACTCCGATCCGGTCCGGCATTCGGCCAGGAAGTTGGAGAGCACCCGAAGGCCGTTGGCGCCGGACCGCTCGGGATGGAACTGGACCCCCACCCGACGCCCGTCCCTTACCGCCACGCAGAACCGGGCGCCATAACTGGCCTCGCCGATGACCAACCCCGAATCGATGGGCGCCGGCGCGTAGGAGTGGACGAAGTAAAAGGTGGGATGGTCCGGAAGGCCCTCCCACAGAGGGTCCTCGGCGCTCATCAGCAGATCGTTCCACCCGATGTGGGGAAGGCGAGGAGTCTCCCGCAACCGCTCCACCCGGCCGGGCATCAGCCCCAGACAGGCGCTGTCATCCTCCGAACTGGTATCGAAGAACAACTGCAGACCCACACAGATCCCCAGTAGCGGGCCCGTCCAGTCAACCAGGGAGTCTACGAAGCCTGCTTGTTCCAGCCGTTCCATCGCGGCGCCGGGGGTTCCCACGCCGGGAAGCACCACCCCGTCAGCGCCGTCGAGTTGATGCGGCCCGGCGGCCAGCACCGTCTCCGCACCCACCCTCTCCAGTCCCTGGGTGATGGAGACCAGGTTTCCGGCGCCATGGTCAACCACGGCGACTCTCGTCAAGTGGCGCCCTTGGTGGAGGCCACACCCACCCGCCTGGGATCGCGCTCCACCGCTTGGCGCAGGGCGCGGGCAAGAGCCTTGATGGCAGCCTCCGCCTGGTGGTGGTCGTTCCGGCCTATCGAGCTCAAGTGGAGGGTGATACCTGCGGTCCGCGCCAGGGACTCGATCGCATGGGGGAGGTTCTGGGTGGTGAGGTTCCCGATGGCCGGGTTGCGAAGAGGGAGATCCACCACCGCGTAGGGACGGCCGCCCACATCCACCGCCGCGCTGCCCAGGGCTTCGTCCATAGGAACCGCCGCGTCTCCAAAACGGTTGATACCCGCCCGATCCCCCAATGCCTCGGCAATGGCCGATCCGAGCACCAGGGCGGTGTCCTCCACGGTGTGATGATCGTCAACTTCCAGGTCACCCCGGGTATTGATCGTCAGGTCGAACAGCGCGTGGTGGGCCAGAGAGGTGAGGAGGTGATCGAAGAAACCCACTCCGGTGGAGACCTGAGCTTGGCCTGATCCGTCCAGATCGAGGCGGACTTCCACCGAGGTCTCCTTGGTCTCCCTGCTCAGGTGTGCGGTTCTCTTCATGCTGCTCCTTCCGTGCTGAACCGTAGCTCTGCGGCGCGGCGGTGGGCCGTGAAGCCTTCCACATCGGCCAGTCGGGTGATGATGGGGAGAATATCGGCCAGACCCTCCCGGGTCAGCCGTTGCTCCTGGCGCCACGAACCGAAGTCCTCCACCGACAGGGGACCGTAACAGGCGGCCAGGCCTCCAGTGGGAAGCACGTGATTGGCGCCGGTTGCATAATCGCCTGCCGACTCCGCCGACCAGCGCCCGACGTAAACGGAGCCGGCGGCAGTGACCGCCTTGGCGTGCGTCTCGGTATCGGCGGTGAGGAGGGAGACGTGCTCTGCGGCGTATTGATTGGTGAAGGAGATAGCTTGGGTCATGTCGGGAGCGATCACCGTCATGCCGTGGTTGGAAAGAGCTTCGGCCAGAATGTCCCGACGCCCGAGGGAGGCCAGCTGCTCCTCGAGTGCCTCCTCCACCCGGGAGGGGAGGGTCGGGTCGGTGGTGACCAGGACCGCGGGGGAGTCCGGTCCGTGCTCGGCCTGGCAGAGTAGGTCGGCGGCGACCAGCGCCGGATCGGCCGAGTCGTCGGCTAGCACCAGTACTTCCGAGGGACCGGCCGGGAGGTCTATGCCGCAATCCCCGAACACCGCCAACTTGGCCGCCGTCACCCATTGGCTGCCCGGTCCGACGATCTTCTCCACCCGCTTGACGAGTCCGGTCCCGTAGGCGAGGGTTGCGACGGCGCCCGCGCCTCCCATGGCCCACACCTCGTCGGCGCCCGCCACCCAGCAGGCCGCCAGGGTCGCCCCGTTGACGCTCCCATCGACGCCGGCCGGGGTGGCGACCACCACCTCCGTCACTCCGGCCACCTTGGCCGGGACCACCGTCATCAGGACGGTGGAGGGGTAGGCGGCCTTTCCGCCGGGAACGTAGGCGCCCACCCGGCTGAGGGGGGACCACCGCCGAGTGATGGCGATGCCCGGTACATCCTCGTGGTGGACGTCCGATGGGATCTGGGGACGGTGGAACGCCGCGATACGCTCCTTGGCTTCCTCGAGGGCGGCGGTTACCTCCGGGATCTCCCCGGCAGCTTGCTCCAGCATTTCCCGCGCCACCGGGAAGTACCCCCCTCCATGGCGGGCGGCCACACGTTCCATGGCCCGATCTCCCTCGTTCCGGACCTCCTCGCAGATGGCCCCGGCGATCCTCCGCACCTCGGGGTCGGGCACCGCGCTGCGAAGACACAACCCGGTCCACTCGGCTTCGGTCAGTTCTTTCAGCGACACCTGGCGCAAACGAGGTTGAGGGACAGCAATCACGGGATGAGTTGTCCTATGTCAAGCACCAGGATTCCCTTCCCGCCCGCATCTTCGAGCCGGGGGAGGAGGTCCCAGAGGTCAGAAGCGTCCACCACCGAGTGCATCGCCACCATTTCCGAGTCGTCCAACGGAACGATGGTGGGAGCAGAGAGGCCGGGCATCAGCCGGCTGATCTCGGCAGTGTTTTCGACGGAGGTGTTGAGAAGCAGATAGCGCTTGCGGCGCCCGGCGGTGACCGCCCGCACCGCGGTCACCAGTTGGCGGACCATCCGGCGGTCCCTCACCTCGGGGAGGCCGGCCAGGACTGCCTGGGACTCGAGGAGCACGCCGATATCCCGCAGTCCGTTGAGCCGGAGGGTGGACCCTGTCGAGACCAGGTCGACCACCGCGTCGGCCAGGGCGATCTTGGTGGCCGCCTCGACCGATCCCTTGAGGGCCACGACAGAGGCAGGGATGCCACGACCCGAGAGGAATCGGGCGGTGGTCCGGGGATGAGAGGTGGCGACCCGGAGTCCCCTCAGATCCTCCAGGGAGCCGATGGTAGAGGCGTTGGGCACCGCGGCCGCCAGGCGACAGAACCCGAAGTCCAGTTTGACAAGCGGTACCAGGGAGCCATCCGGATCGGACTCCTCCATGAGGTCCAGGCCCGTGATCCCAACATCGGCCACACCCTCGATCAGCATTCCCGGTATGTCCTCTGTACGGACCAGCACCAGATCCACCTCCACGTTCCGAACCCGCAGGGACAGGGCCCGGTCGGTTACCTCGAAGGACATCCCGGCGTTCTTGAGAAGGCGGAGGGAAGGTTCCCGGAGGCGACCCTTGTTGGGTACCGCCAGGGTGAGTGCGCTCTTGTTCATCGGGTCTATTCCGTTTCTGGCGCCGACTCGATCCGGGAGAGCGCCAAGCGATAACCCCCGGTGCCGTGACGCAACCATTGGTTGATACGGGTGATGGTGGCGGTGGCGGCGCCGGTGATCTCCGAGATCTGCCGGTAGGAGAGCCCCCGGTCGAGTTGGCGGACGACCGCCCATCGCTGGCTCAGGTCCGATATCTCCTTGCGGGTGCAGAGATCCCGGAAGAAGATGGCGGCTTCGTCCACCGTCTCCAGGGTCAGCACCGCGGAGAAGAGCGCCCGGGTGTCCTGGTTGCGCCATGATCTGTCGACCGTCATATAATGTCCATGGTTGACGTTAGTGTGCTAACATTATAGCATATTAGCACATTAGCGCAACCTCGGTTTCCCGAATCCCAGGAGAGCGCTCTGAGATGCAGATAATCCCGGCCGTGGACATACTGGAGGGGAGGGTGGTCAGATTGCTGCACGGCGACTATGGCAAGGTGACTCGCTACTCGGACGATCCGGTTGAAATGGCAGCCGGATGGGTGGAACAGGGCGCTGCGTTGGTCCATGTAGTGGACCTCTCCGGCGCCAAGACGGGTGATCCCGACCGGCGGATCTGGAGGGAGATGGGCGAGGCGGGAATTCCGTTCCAGGTGGGCGGGGGGATCCGCACTGCCGACGCAGCCCGGTCGGCGCTGGCCGCGGGGGCCCGGCGGGTGGTCATGGGAACCGCGGCGGTGTGGAATCCGGCCGCCCTGGGAGAGGTGGGGGAGGTGGAGCGAGTGGTGGCGGCTCTCGACGTGCGAGCAGGCCGGGCTCGAGGGGCTGGGTGGCTGGACGAAGGGCGCTCGGTCCCCCAAGCACTGAGAGGACTGCGGGAAGCGGGTGTGGTGAGGTTGTTGGTGACCGGCATCGAGCGGGACGGAGCCATGAAGGGGCCGGACCTAGACCTGCTGGCACAGGTGGGAGGGCTCTCGGATATGGCGGTAATCGCCTCCGGTGGAGTGGGTGATCTCCCCGATCTCAGGGCGGTGGCGGCCTTGGGATGCGAGGCCGTGATTGTGGGAAGGGCGTTGTATGAGGGACGGTTCACCCTGAGCGAAGCCATCTCAGCCGCCGCTCCAGCCGATCGATAGGACAGAGATTAACCGTCCGAACGTTGACGGCGGGCCTCGAACAGCAGCACGGCCGCCGCCGATCCGGCGTTGAGGGAGTCGACGGTCCCCGACATGGGGATGGACACCTTGCGGTCGGCGCCCTCCAGCCAGAGGTCCGACAGGCCGTACTGTTCGGTGCCGATCACCACGGCCACCCTGTCCGAGAGATCGGTTTGCCAGCATGGCTCCGGGGCAACCGGACTGGTGGCTATCACCCGGAGGTCTGCCCGGCGGAGCCAATCCAGCGCCTCCCTTCCCTCGGCCACCGCCAGCGGAACGGTAAACAGGGACCCCAACGATGCGCGAACCACGTTGGGGTTGAAGACGTCGGTGGCCGGATCGGCCACCACCACGGCATCCGCTCCCGCCGCCTCGGCCGTCCGGAGCATCGCGCCCAGGTTCCCGGGCTTCTCCACCGACTCCACGACCAGGACGAGGGGCGCTGGTCCCAGCCGGAGCCCAGAGAGCGGAAGGGTTGGTTGGCGGAGCACCGCCAGGAGGCCCTCGGGACGGTCGCGGTAGGCAACCTTCCGGAACGCAGCTTCGGACATCTCCACCACTTCGGCAGCCTGCGCCGCCTCCGAGAGGAGCTTCTCCTCGTTATCACCCAGATAGAGCGGCGGGCAGCAGTACACCGCCTCCAACTGCCCCTTCCAGGCCAATGCCCTTCGCAATTCCCGGTATCCCTCAACCAGGAATGTCGCCTTCCTCTCCCGCTCTCGGCGGGTGCGAAGACGGACCAAGGCCTTGACCCGGGGATTCTGCGGAGAGGAAATGAAGGTGCGCAGCAGAGAGGTCTGGGACATCACACAGTCCTACCACGGGCCCTGGGCCTGCTCCGGTGGCACATCGTCCAGACAGCCGTGAAGGCCGGCATCACAGGAACCGCTCCGGAGCGACCACCGCCGCGTCGAACCCATGATCCACCAGCCGGGTGGGGACCTCGGAGTCCAACACCAGGGAAGCGGTCAACTCGCCGGCGCCGGGGGATGTCTGGATCCCGGTCCCTCCCTGGCCCACCAGCCAGAAGAATCCTTCTGCCCGCGGATCGAATCCGATCACCATCTCACGGTCCGGAGCAAATGTCCTCAGCCCCGTCCAAGAGGAGCGAACCGATCGAATCCCCAACGTGGTCGCCTGGTTGATGCGCTCGATCGCCAGGGCGATGTCGATCGGCTCGGGACGGGCGTCGCAGGGAGGGGAGGGGTTCTCCTCCGACAGGGAGCAGAGCAGTTGGACGCCGTCCGGCTTGAAATACCATCCCATCTCGACGCTGGCCACCAGTGGCCATGACTCGTACTCGTCAGACCCGGGAACCATGAACACGGTCCGGCGCATGGGAGTAATGCCCATCGGGCCGAGGCCCGCCATCCGGGCGACCTCATCCCCCCACGCCCCGGCCGCATTCACCACCACCTGGGCCGTCAAGGTCTCGTCCCCGGCCCTAACTCTCCATCCGCCGGCGGTCTTCTCCATTGCCCTGACCGGTGAGGAGACCCGGATCTCGGCGCCCCATCGCCGGGCGCCCCGCACGAAGGCCTGGTGGACCGCCGCCACATCGATGTCGGCCGCTCCGGGTTCCCAAACCGCGCCGGCCAGCCCCTCCGGACGGAGCGCCGGGCAAATACGACGCGCCTTGTCGGCATCCAACAACTCCACCCAGGCCCCCTGCCTTCCCGCATCGGCAACCCACTGTTCGAGCGCCCTCATCTGGCGCTCCCCGCCAACCAGCATCCCGCCCCGCGGGGACAGGAACGGAAAGTCGGCCAACCCCGGGGGAGGTTCATCGAGGAAGGCGCGGCTGGCCGAAGTCAGGGGACGGATCCCCTGCGATCCGTAGGACTCGAACAGGAGGGCGGCTGAGCGCCCGGTGGTGTGATAGGCAAGGGTGGGCTCGGTTTCGAGCAACACCACCTCGGCTCGCTCAGCAAGATAGAAAGCGGCGGCGGCGCCGGCGATGCCGCCCCCTATCACCGCAACCCGAAGAGGAGTCACGGTGTGTCCCTCAGAGATAGAGCCCGGTCGGCGGCCGGTCTTCGGGTTCGGGGCAGCCCGCCATCAGCTTGGCCCGCTGCGCGGCCCGAGCCTGGGCCATCATCTGTCTGGTCACCAGGCTGGCCTGGATGCCCTGGAACAGCCCCTCCAACCACCCGATCAACTGGGCCTGGGCGATGCGCACCTCCGACGACGTGGGTGGGTCATCTCCAAGCAGCGGCTCGAACATGCGGTCGAACTCGGTCAGCAACTGCTCACTGAGCACATCCCGGAGTTCATCGAGGGAGCGATCATGGATTTTGGAGATGAGTTCCCTCCCCGCCTCGTCGGGGGTGGCGGCCCGCACCTCCTCGAGAATCGAGCGGGTCATCGTGGCGATCCTGATCAACTTGCCGGGCTCGGTGACCTCCTGATCAGAGTCCGGCTCTTCGGCATCCCCGCCGACCTGCCCGCCTTCTACCAGATCGGGACGGAGAGTTTGATCAGACCGCATATTGGGAGAGGATAATGGCTAGACAGGTACCTCGGCGCCGTTCAACACCCACGCCTCCCTGCTCAACAGGAACTCCGCCACCCGGGCTACCTCATCGGGAGTCGGCCAGAGGCTGTGATCGGCGTCGGGCATGGCCTCCCGGGACACCGGGGTGTCGATTACCGATGGCATCAGCACCGAAACGGAGACCTCGGTCTTCACCAACTCGGCGGCCAGGCTCCGGCCCAGCGCAACCACCCCCGCCTTGGCGATGTTGAACGCAGCCTGGTCGCGTGGTGCGTCGAAGGCGGCCCTGCTGGCGGTCAGCACCACCCGGGCCCAGTCGGCGCTGCGAAGGTAGGGGAGGGCGGCCCGAACCATCGTGAAGGTCGAGCGGAGGTTGGCGTCAAGCATCCTCTCGAGTCGCAGATCAGAAGTCTGCTCGACCGTCGTTCCCCCCGCCCAGCTTCCGGCCACGCAGGCCAGTCCGGAGATCGTGCCCCATGTCTCTTCCACCTCCGCCAAGAACCTCTCCACGGCCGGAGAATCGGTCACATCGACCCGACGCAGGATGATCCGGGGGTGATAGGTCCCGAAGCGGTCCTCGAACCGCTCGGCCTCAACCGGTCTGAGGTAGGTCAGTGCCAGGCGGAGCTGCTCGTCGCTCAACAGCCTGTTGGTGAGAGCCTGCCCCAGCCAACTGGTCCCGCCGGTAATCGCCACCGTTCTCATTGGCTTCGATTCTGGCAGGTCGGCGCGGGTATGCGAGGTCATTCGCCCGATCTTTGCCCGAAAGGCGGCATGGGGGAAAGGGTCTGCTCTACTCTCGTTATCCGATGGCAACCCTGGGAATCACGGGTCTGGCGAACACCGGAAAGACCTCGCTCTTCGCGGCTCTCACCGCCCGCCCGGAGGGGATCGCCTCGTTTCCCTTCTCAACCACCGAGACCCGGCTCGGCATCACCCCCATCGTCGACCCGGTCCTCCAGGAACTGGGCCGCCTCGAGGATTCGGCTCGCATTACCCCCGCAGCCCTGGAGGTGACCGACGGTCCTCCTCTCGAGGAACCGGGAGGAGACCTGGACACCCGTACTGTGGGAAAACTCCGCCAGGCCGACTGCATGGTGGTCGTGCTCCGCGCTTTCACCGACCCCTCCGTGCCCCACGGGGCGTCCGGAACCGATCCCCGCTCCCAGGCCGAGGACGTGTTGCTCGCCATGGCCATAAGCGACGCCCAGATGTTCGAGGGATCGATTCTTCGCCTTCGCAACCAAGCCACCTCCCGACCCGAGCGGCGGGCGGCCTATGAGACGGTGGAGCGGGCGTCGAGTGTCTCCGGTGACGGAGGCCTCCTGAGACAGAGGCGTTGGTCAGACCTCGAACTGAAGGCTCTGGCGGACTTCGCCCCCCTCACCCTCAAACCGGTCATCTGGGTGGTCAACGTCGATGAGGAGCAGGCGGAGGGAATGCCAAACCCGGTGAAGGGGGTGGTCCCCGGCGGTGACCCGGTGGTGTCGATGACGCTCCGACTTGAAGCGGAGGCCGCCATGCTGGACGCCCGGGACCGGGCCGACATGCTGCAGGCTTTCGGGCTGGGAAGGGGCGCGGCCGCCACCCTTTCGGGCGCCGCGCTGGACACCCTGGACATGTGCACCTTCTACACCTCCAACGCCCGGGAGACCAGGGCCTGGCTCACGCCGGTGGGGTCGAATGCCCGCCGGGCGGCCGGCAAGGTCCACTCAGACATGGAGCGGGGATTCATCCGGGCGGAGGTGGGTACCGCCCAGGCGGTGATCGACGCGGGAGGCTGGGATGCGGCCCGCGCCGAGGGCGTGGTCCGGGTGGAAGGGCGGGACTATCCCGTGAAGTCGCGTGACGTCCTGCAAGTCAGGTTCTCGGTGTGAAATCTGTATTGTTACCAATGGAATGACACTCGTACTTGCGGCTGATCAACCAGGGTCGTCGAGCCTGCTGGATGAGCACCAGATCTTTCTGTTCCTGGTGCAACTGGCCTTGCTGGTGGGAGCGGCCCGTTTTCTGGGGGGAGTCGCCAACAAGCTCGGCCAACCCCCCGTGGTCGGCCAACTCCTGGCCGGGGTGGTGGTCGGTCCCAGCGTGCTGGGCCAGTTCTATCCTGACACCTTCGATTGGATCTTCTCGGACTCCACCGTGGAGTCGGTCCTGTACGGGGTGGCATGGCTGGCGGTGATCATGGTGCTGGTGGTGATCGGCTACGAGACCGACCTGGGAATCATTTCCCGCCTCCGCCGGGCCGCGGTGAACGTCTCCGCAGGAGCGTTGTTCGTTCCCCTGGTGGTGGTGGGGCTGGTGGCCTTGCTGACGCCTTCATCCTTCGTGGGAACCTCCGGACGCGGCCTGTACGCGGCCTTCATGGCGCTGGCGTTGTCGGTCGCCGCCCTCCCCGTGGTGGCGAAGATCCTCCTGGACTTGGGCCTTCTTCGACGCAACTTCGGCCAGGTGACGCTGGCGGTCAGCATGACAATGGACTCGGTGGGATGGCTGATCCTGGCCGGATTGGCCGGAGTCGCACAGGAGGGCTTCGAGCCCGCCCAACTGCTCACCGCACTGGGCGGCCTGGTGGTGTTCGTGGCCCTGGCGGCGACCGTGGGAAGGTGGCTGCTCAATCAGGCGATGCGTCTTGCCCTGCGGGGGGGAGCGAACCTGGAGGCGGCCCTGACGGTGGGTCTGGTGGCGGCCATCGCCGGGGGGGCGGTCACCCATGCCCTGGGTCTCGAGGCCATCCTGGGGGCATTCATCGTCGGCATCATCCTCGCCACACTCCGATACCAGATGGTCGAGGTCCGCCATGTCCTGGAGACGATCACCGACTCGTTCTTCGCTCCGGTGTTCTTTGCCTTCAGCGGGCTGCGGGTGGACATCTCCCTCCTGGCCTCGCCCAGCGCCATCATCTGGACGGTGACGCTCATCGTCCTGGCGGTGGCGGCAAAGATGTTCGGCACCCTGGTGGGCGCCCGCCGGGCCGGTCTGACCGTGAAGGAGTCCCTGGCGCTCGGTTCGGGCCTTTCGGCCCTGGGAGCCATGGGGATCGTGGTGGCCCTGGTGGGCCTCAGCCTGGGGGTCCTGTCGGACACCGGGTACACGGTGGTCGTCCTCGCTGCCATAGTCACCTCGCTCCTGGCGCCCGTGCTGCTGAAGGTGTCGGTTCGGGGAATGGAAGCCGAAGGAGAGGAAAAGGCCCGGCTGGAGTCGGAGGCCATCCGGTCGCAGGCTCACATCCTCGGGTCGCAACGCATTCTCCTCCCCACCCGGGGCGGCCTGAACACCGTCTTCGCCGCCGCCCAGATCGGACGGCTGTTCAAGGGCGCCGAGGTTACGGTTCTGGAGGTCAGCGGATCCTCGGGAGGATGGTGGAAGCGCCTGGTCGGCAAGGAGGTCGCAGAGGAGACCGGCCCCGCAGCGGCGATCAGGGCGTTGGAAGGCGAGGAGCACCGCCTGATCAGAAGACGGGAGCGTGATGCGGCAGACGCAATCCTCAAGGAGGCGGCCCTCGGATATGACCTGGTCGTGCTGGGGGCCCCGGAGCACACCGGGGAGGCGGAGGTGTTCTCGACCGTGATCGACCGCGTACTGGCCCGCCTGGAGCTCCCCACCCTGATTTTCCGATACCCCGAGCCTCCCGACGGACTCTCCGGCCCCATCGCCCAGGTGCAAAGGGTGCTGCTGTCGGTGGAGGCGAATCCAGCCTCACGCGCGGCCGCGGAGGTGGCATACTCCCTGGCCGCCCACAACGAGGGAATGGTGTTCGCGCTGCACCTGATCAACGAGACCGCCGACGGTCCCTACTACTTCGACATGAAGGCCAGCGCCCAGAACTTCATGGCCGGCCGCGACCTGGTGGAGGAGTCGGTGGAATACGGACAGCGCCTGGGCGCCAGGGTCCATGCCGATGTCCGGCCGGTGGCCCAACCCGAGGGAGAGCTCACAAACACCGCCAACTCCGAGAACTGGGATCTGCTGGTGGTGGGCGCCGCCAACCGGCCCCTCACCAACCGGCCGTTCTTCGGCTACGGGATGTCCTTCGTCCTCAAGAATGTCACCATCCCGCTGGTGATAGTGGCCGTCCCGTCCTCCTCTCACCGCACCGCGCCCCGCTAACCGCCCGTGCGGGAATTCCTGGTCGAACTGCTCGATGGATGGGGGGTGGCCGACCCGGTGGCGGTGGCATTGATCTCGGCGCTTCCCGTACTCGAACTGAGGGGAGGCATTCCCTTTGGGAGGCTTGTGCTGGAGATGGGGTCTCTTCCCACCTGGATCTGGGCGGTGGTCGGCAACCTTGCGCCGCTGCCTCTGGTGTTCTGGCTGCTGGGGGTGGTCGACGGATACTGCACGCCCTACCGCCTCGCCTGGCTCCGCCGGTTGCTGGACCGACTCTACGCCCACACCCGTCGCCGGCACAACTCCCGGTTCCTCCGGCTCCGGGACCTGGCTCTGCTGGTGGTGGTCTCCATCCCTCTGCCGCTCACCGGAGGGTGGAGCGGAGTGCTGGCCGCCTACGTTTTCGGGGTCCCCTTCCGCCGAGCCTCCTGGCTGATCGCCACCGGGGTGGTGGTGGCCGGCACCGCGGTGCTGGCCCTGGTGGATGCAGGCCTGGTGATCTGGCAGTGAGACCGCCGAACGAGGGTCCGCTTCCCGTGCCGTGGCCCCAAAGTTCGAGCCGCTTGGAAGCAACCCGGCGGACAGACCGGCTACAGTTAGGATCGAATCCCACCGACCCGCGGAGAGCAGCAACGTGTCCTCGATCACCTTTGAAAACGTCGGAAAGGTCTATCCGGGAGGGACCCGGGCGATAACCGACGTCAGCCTTGATGTTTCGGACGGGGAATTCGTGGTTCTGGTCGGACCGTCCGGGTGCGGCAAGTCAACCCTCCTGCGCATGGTGGCCGGTTTGGAGGAGGTCACCGAGGGGGTCCTGCGGATCGGCGAGAATGTGGTTAACGATGTGTCGCCCAAGGACCGCGACATCGCCATGGTGTTCCAGAATTACGCCCTCTATCCCCACATGAGCGTGTTCGACAACATGGCGTTCGGCTTGAAGATGCGCCGCATGCCCCGCGACGAGATCCGCCGTAGGGTGGACGAGGCCGCGGCCATCCTGGAGATCTCGGAACTGATGGACAGAAAGCCCAAGTCACTGTCGGGAGGGCAGAGACAGCGGGTGGCGATGGGCAGAGCGATCGTTCGGGAGCCGGTCGCCTTCCTCATGGATGAGCCCCTCTCCAACCTCGACGCCAAGCTCCGGGTCCAGATGCGTTCGGAACTGGGGCTTCTCCACAACCGACTGAAGACCACGACACTCTACGTAACCCACGATCAGGTTGAGGCGATGACCATGGGGGACAGGGTGGCGGTGCTTCGCAAGGCCGGCGAGCAGCAGACCAACCTGCAGCAGATCGACACTCCCCGAGTTCTCTACGACCATCCCGCCAACCTGTTCGTGGCGGGATTCATCGGGTCACCCTCCATGAACTTCGTCTACGGGACCATCACCACCAACGGCGCCGGGGGTTCCCTCTCCTTCGCCGACGAGGAGGTACCCCTGAACAGGACGGTGCTCTCCAACCACCCCCGTCTGGCTTCCCATGCGGGGACGCAGTTGGTGGTGGGTATCAGGCCCGAGGCGTTCGAGATCTCATCGGCGGTCACCGGCGCCGACGGCATGGCCACTATCAACGTGGGCGCCGACCTGGTTGAGCAGTTGGGATCCGAGGCCTATGTCCACTTCACGAAGCCCGCGCCCCCGGTCATCACCCCCGACATCCGCGAACTCCTCGAGGACGAGGGAAGCGACGTCTCCTCACTGGGGGACAGCACCAAATTCGTCGCCAGGGTCAATCCCGACTTCGCGCCCCGCGGCGGAGAGCGCATCCGGTTGGTCGTGGACGTCTCCAAGCTGCACTTCTTCGACAGCGACACAGGGATGGCCCTCAACTGACGCGATGCGGCGCGGGGGAGGGGCTAGCCGTCCAGGACGCTCCACTCCGAACGCCCTTCCCGGGCCTTCTGGATGTCGACCAAGCTCAGCAGGATGAATCCCACCGCGAAGAACGAGACCAGCGAAAGCACCGCCGGCCGGCTGGAACCGGTCACCTCCCGGAAGGTGGCGAAGATGATCGGCCCCCAGATGGCGGAGAACTTGGTGAACACCGAGAAGAACCCGAAGAACTCGGCGGAGGCCTGCTGGGGGATGATCGAACCGTAGAGGCTCCGGCTGAGTGCCTGGGTGCCCCCCATCACCATCCCGATCAGCACACCCACCGCCAGGAGCGGGTAGTTCTGGCCCACCGGCAGGTAGTAGGCGATTACCAGCACCCCGGTCCAAACCACCAAGGCGATGGAGATGGAGCGCTTCGGACCGATCCGATCGGAGAGCCGCCCGAAGAGGAGGGCTCCGAAAAAGGCCATGAACTGCACCACCAGCAGGACGAGCGCAATGAATGCGGTGCTGATTTCCAGGGTCTCGGAGGCATAGATGGCGGAGATGTTGATGACGGTCTGGACCCCGTCGATGTAGAACATGTATGCGATCACGAACAGCAGTAGGTGTTTGTGGCCCGAAAGGCTGACACACGTCCTCCACGTCCGTCTGAAGCCCAGGCGAAGGTAGGCCAGGAAGCGACTCTCACCCTGGCCGGCCAAAGGCGTCCCCTGCGCCGTGCCCACCTCCCTCAAACGCCGGAATGCATACCACGAGAAGCCCGACCACCACACTCCCGTCCCGCCGATGGCGAGGCGGGCGGCCAAGGCCTCCTCGACGCCGAGCGTGTCCGAGTAGAAGATGAACACCATGGCGAACAAGAGGTAGATGCCGCCCCCGATATACCCCAGGGCGTATCCCTTGGAACTGACCCGATCGATGGTGTCGTCGGTGGTGATGAGCGGAAGGATCCCGTCGTAGAAGACATTGGATGCGGCCAGTCCGAAGTGGGAGGCCAGGAACATGACAATGGCCAGCAGGACGTTGCCGGTGGAGACGAAAGCGAAACAGGTTGCGAACAGGGCTCCTCCGTAGGCGAATGCCCGGAGGAAGGAAAGCCTCCGCGCGCTGTAGTCGGCGATGGCCCCCAGCACCGGTGTGATCAGGAACAGCGCAAGGGAGATCAACCCGACCATGTACCCCCACAGGGATTCGGCGCTCAAACCCATCCATCCTTCCTCGGGGACGATGTACGATCCGAAATAGGCGGGCAGGATCCCGACCACCACCACCACATAGGCCGAGTTGGCCCAGTCGTACATCGCCCAACCGAAAATGGTGCGCCGATCGTTTCTCATCTGTCTAAAAACACTAACGCCCGCCCACTGCCGGCCCGGTCGGCGGAGGCGCATCCCGGCGACCGCCAAGTCGCCGGCCTCTTGGGAGGAATGCTTCCTGGTGTGCTAATCTCCGCTCGGCCCTGTCCCGGTGGCCGGGCATTACCTGTATGTGTCTTTACTACCCGTCTCGGCTCTCCGGAGCACCATGGCCTTTCTGCTGGCGGGACTGAGTTCCCTCATATACGGGGTGTGCGACTTTTCCGGAGGGCTGGCCACCCGCCGGGCACATGTGCTGGCGGTGACCCTCTGGGCCAACGTCGTGGGACTGGCCATAGCCATCGGAGTGGCAATGATCGGCCACCAGGTGGAAGCGGCGTCGGTCACTTTGTCAGATCTGGCCTGGGGATTGGGGAGCGGGGTGGCCGGAGTAACCGGATTGGCCCTCTATTTCCAGGGAATGGCCAGGGGTCAGATGGCGGTGGTGGCACCGGTCTCGGCGGTCACCCTGGCTCTGGTCCCGTTCCTGTTCGGAGTGGCGACGGGAGAGCGCTACCCCCCGTTGGCCTGGCTCGGCGTCCTGGTCGCTATGCCAGCCCTGTGGCTCACCGTCCAGACGGGGTCCTCGCAGAACCGTCCCGGGAAAGCCCTCTACGGCGTAGCCGCCGGGGTGACCTTTTCGCTGTTCCTGGTCGCCATCGCCCAGACCTCTCCCGAGTCGGGGCTGTGGCCTCTGGTGGCCATGCGTGTAGGAGGACTGACCCTATTGACGGCCCTGGTGTTCAGCCGGGCCCTGTTCACCGACCAAGCCCGTCCCGGCCTGCCGCCGGGAGCGCGCCTTCCGACGCTCATCGCGGGCGGCGACATCCTCGCCAACCTCGCTTACCTGCTGGCGGTGAGAATCGGGCCGTTCGGCCTGGTCACGGTGGTCTCCACCTTCTATCCGGTGGTGATAGCCCTGCTGGCCCGGGTGGTGGAGAAGGAACGGATCTCCCCGCATCGGCTGCTGGGGCTGGCGCTCACGGTGCTCTCGTTAGTGCTGATAACCCGGTAACCATGACCCGACCCGGTGCGTAGATGGCTTTCTTCCTGGCGGTTCTGACCTCCGTCTTCTACGGCGTGTTCGACTTCGCGGGGGGCATGGCCACCCGCCGGGGCCCGGTGTTGGCGGTTGCGGCATGGGCGAACGCGGCCGGCCTGGGGCTGGCCCTCTGCATCGCGGCAATCCACCATCTGGCG
Organism: bacterium; assembly: GCA_028819345.1. GTDB lineage: Bacteria > Actinomycetota > Acidimicrobiia > Spongiisociales > ZC4RG35 > Bin76. The sequence goes on from JAPPLW010000007.1 coordinate 80,074, forward strand.
GTGGGCGCCACAGTGACCCTCGCCGACTTCTTCTGGGGATTGGTCAGCGGGGTGGCGGGGGTGGCCGGCGTGGTCTTCTATTTCCTGGGACTGGCGAGAGGCAGGATGGCGGTGGTGGCGCCCGTGTCGGCAGTCACCCTGGCCCTGGTCCCCTTTCTCTTCGGGGTGGTGCTGGGGGAGCGTCATTCCCTGGTGTCCTGGCTGGGCGTCCTGGTCGCCATGCCCGCCCTGTGGCTAACCGTCCAGGAAAGGAGCCGAGTGGGCCGCCCGGCGATGGCGCTCTTCGGGTTCGCCGCCGGATTGACCTTCTCGGTGTTCTTCATCGGGGTGGCCCAGATCTCGTCGGAAGCCGGACTGTGGCCCCTGGTCAGCATCAAGCTGGGAGGACTCGGGTCGGTGGCGGTGCTCATCGCCCTCAGGCGCGTCCCCCTTTCGCTTTCACCCCAGGCCCGGGCGCTGGCGCTGGTTGCAGGAGGCGCCGTCCTGGCCAACCTGACCTACCTGCTGGCCGTCCAGATCGGCCCCTTCGGACTGGTGGCGGTGGCCTCCTCGTTCTATCCGATGGTGGTCGCCGTCCTAGCCCGGATCGTCGACAAACAGAGGATCTCCCCCCACCGCATGATGGGATTGGCGCTCTCGGTGGTGGCCCTCACCCTGATAGTTCTCTGAACCGAGGCGCCCTCAGCGCAGCACCAGGCGGGCGCCCAGCACCAGAAACATGATCCCCAGGAGCTTGCTCAAAGAGAGTTCCCGGACCGACGCTCCCATCCACCCGAAGTGGTCGATGATCGTCCCGCCGGTCAACTGGGCGGTGACCAGGAGCATCGAGCCGGCCAGGACTCCCACCCTGGCGACCGTGAAGGCGATGCTGCCGATGATGAGTATCCCGGCGATCCCGGCAAGGAACAGGTAGGGGGGAACTCTCTGCCACTCGGCCAGCGACGGGCCCCTGGCTGCCAGCAACACCAGAGCCATGACCGCGGCCCCGACCACGAAATTGGCGGCGGTCCCGGCCACCATCCCGACCTTCTGCTCCAGCGTCCCCATCATCTGGCTCTGGACGGCGGCCACCGCCCCTCCCAGCAACCCAATGAGAACTACCGCCGCCGCGCCCACCATTGGTGAGGTTAACCGGAGGTTCACGGTCCGAGAGTCATTGTCACCTGCTAATCCCCTTTCGGAACCCTCTGACCGCCTTACAATGTGTAATGCCAGTGAAACGACGCGGGAGAGTCTCGCCGGTCGAGACGCCGAAGGGGCAAGAACCTCCCAAGAATCTCTCAGGCAAAAGGACCGCGTCGAATAGGCAGAGCTGAAGAGGGCGGACCAGGGCCGCCGCCGAAGGAGCAACCTCCGCCGGGCGGAGCGAAACTCTCAGGCAACCGGGACAGCGGGGAGGCGGAAACCGGCCGCGTCCCATTGGAGTTCCCATGTCCTCCCGCCAGCCTCTCGAGTTCTCCTCCCGACACATCGGACCTCGCCCCGATGACATAGCGGCGATGCTCGAGACGGTGGGCGTCGAGTCAATCGACCGGCTGATGGCCGAGACGGTCCCCTCCTCGATCCGGATGCGCGACTCCCTGGATCTGCCGGCCGCCCTCACAGAGCCCGCCGCCCTCCGGAGCCTGGGGGAGATCGCCTCCCGCAACCGGGCGATGACTTCCCTGATCGGAATGGGCTATTACAACGTCCATGTCCCCTCGGTGATACTCCGGACGGTGCTGGAGAACCCCGCCTGGTACACCGCCTACACGCCCTATCAGCCGGAAATCTCCCAGGGCCGGCTGGAGGCGCTCCTCAACTTCCAGACCATGGTCTCCGACCTGACCGGCATGCAGATCTCCAACTGCTCCCTGCTCGACGAGGGCACCGCCGCCGCCGAGGCGATGACCATGGCGCGCCGAATCTCCCGTCGCCGCCGCGCCCTGCGCTTCTGGGTGGACGCCGACGCCTTCCCCCAGACCATCGAGGTGATTCGCGCCCGGGCCCGCTGGATGGACATCGACGTGGCGGTGGCTCATCCCGACGACATGGACTTCCTCGACGGCGAGTCCTTCGGCTTGATGCTCCAGTATCCGGGCGCCGGTGGAGAGGTGCGGGACCTGATTCCCACGGTGGAAGAAGCGCGGTCCGCCGGGATGGTGGTGGTGGTCGCCACCGACCTTCTGGCGCTCACCCTGCTGTCCCCGCCGGGGGAGTGGGGGGCGGACATCGCGGTGGGGTCCTCACAGCGGCTGGGGGTGCCCATGATGTTCGGCGGTCCTCACGCCGGCTTCATCGCCACCCTCGAACGGCACGTCCGCTCGCTTCCCGGACGGCTGGCCGGAATGTCGAAGGACTCCAACGGTGACCCCGCCCTCCGACTGGCCCTCCAGACCCGCGAACAGCACATACGGCGCCAGCGCGCCACCTCCAACATCTGCACTGCTCAGGTGCTCCTGGCGGTGATGGCTTCCTTCTACGGTTGCTGGCACGGGCCGGAGGGACTGAAGGGGATCGCCCGACGGGTCAACGCTCTCACCTCCCGGGTGGCGGCCGGGCTCCGCTCGGCGGGATGGGGAGTGGAGAACGCCGGATGGTTCGACACCCTGTCGGTCAGGGCAGGGAGAGCAGCCGACCTGGTGATGGACCGAGCGCTGGACGCCGGCATCAACCTGAGACGCATCGACCCCGAGCGGGTGGGTATCTCCCTGGACGAGACCACCGACGCCGAGATAGCGTCCCGGGCGCTCTCGGCCTTCGCGGCGACCCTTCCCGCCGAAGGGATCGAGCCAGCCTTCCCGCAGCGACTCTCCCGGCAGAGCGAGTTTATGACCCATCCGGTCTTCAACACCTACCACTCCGAGCACGAGATGCTCCGCTACATCCGGCGTCTCTCCGACCGGGACCTGGCTCTGGACCGCACCATGATCCCCCTGGGGTCCTGCACGATGAAACTGAACCCCGCCTCGTCGATGATCCCGGTCACCTGGCCGGAGTTCTCCGACATCCATCCCTTCGCCCCCATCGACCAGGCCGAGGGCTATCTGCAACTCTTCTCCGACCTGGAGGACTGGCTGACCGAGATCACCGGCTACGCGGCGGTGTCGCTGCAGCCCAATGCCGGCTCCCAGGGGGAGTTGGCCGGGCTGGCGGCGATCCGCGCCTACCACCAGGACCGGGGGGAGGACCATCGGAGGGTTTGTCTCATTCCATCCTCCGCGCACGGGACCAACGCGGCCTCGGCGGCGATGGCGGGAATGCGGATCGTGGTGGTGGCCTGCGACGACCAGGGGAACATCGACCTGGTGGACCTGAAAGAGAAGCTGGTCCGCCACGGCGACCAGTTGGCCGCCATCATGATCACCTACCCCTCCACCCACGGGGTGTTCGAGGAGAGCGTGGTGCAGGTGTGCGAGATGATCCACGCCTCCGGGGGCCAGGTGTACGTGGACGGTGCCAATCTCAACGCCCTGGTGGGACTGGCCCAGCCGGGCAGGTTCGGCGCCGATGTCTCACACCTCAACCTCCACAAGACCTTTACCATCCCGCACGGAGGAGGGGGGCCGGGAGTTGGACCGGTGGCGGTCGCTGCCCACCTGGCGCCGTACCTCCCCAACCATCCCCTGCAGAGCGCCGCCGGTCCCTCCACCGGGATCGGCCCCATCTCCGCCGCACCATGGGGATCGGCGGGGATCCTGCCCATCCCGTGGATGTACATGAGGATGATGGGCCCCGACGGGCTTGCCCGGGCAACCGAGATCGCCATCCTGGCGGCCAATTACCTGACCACCCGGTTGTCGGGCGACTACCGCGTCCTGTATGTGGGCGACCAGGGCAGGGTGGCCCACGAGGTGATCGTCGACCTGAGAGAGTTCGGGGACTCGGCCGGAGTGAGCGCCGAGGACGTGGCCAAGCGCCTGACCGACTACGGGTTCCACGCCCCCACCCTCAGCTTCCCGGTGCCCGGCACGCTCATGATCGAGCCCACCGAGTCCGAGCCGCTGGCGGAACTTGACCGGTTCTGCGACGCCATGATCTCGATCCGCGAGGAGATCCGGCGGATAGAGAATGGGGAGTGGCCGCGCGACGACAACCCCCTGCACCACGCCCCTCATACCTCCCGGGTGGTGACCGCCGACGCCTGGAACCACGCCTATCCCCGCTCGGTGGCCGCCTACCCCGGACCGGGCCAGGCCCGGGACAAGTACTGGTCTCCGGTGGGCCGGGTGGACAACGTCGAGGGCGACCGCAACCTCCAGTGCTCCTGTCCGCCCATCGAGTCCTACATGGAGGACTGATCCCCTAGTCGCCTCATCCCAGCGGCCGAACCCGTGGCAGCCAAAGTGCAGTCCAGTGCGGGAGGGGGAGACTCACAGGCGGCGGTCCGGCCTTCCACCAATGCAACAGTTCAGGACCGGTCGCTCGGCGGATATCTCTCGCCAGGCGGTAGGGTTGACCCAATCAGGAGAAGGGATCTCTCATGGACCGTGTTCCGCGCCGACTGGCCGCTCCCGTCATCCATCCCAGCGCCTTCATAGCCTCCACCGCCCGGGTGTTCGGCGACGTGGTGATCGAAGCCGAGGCAGTGGTGATGTTCGGCGTGGTGATCCGGGCGGAGACCGACCGGATAGTGGTGGGGGAGGAGACCAACATCCAGGACAACTCCGTTCTCCACACCGATCGCGGGTATCCGACCATCCTCGGGCGGCGGATCAGCATCGGCCACTCGGCGGTGATCCACGGCGCGGTGATCGGCGACCGATGCCTGGTGGGGATGGGCGCCATCGCCCTCAACGGAGCGGTGATGGGAGAGGGCTCGTGGCTGGCGGCCGGTTCAGTGCTTCCCGAGGGGAAGGAGATACCGCCTTGGACGATTGCGGTGGGGACTCCCGCCCGCCCGCTCCGGGAACTCCGGCCCCAGGAGGTCGAGCGGGCCGAGATGGGCGTGGAGGAGTACCTGACCCTGGGCACCACCTACCGGCGTCTGGAGGGTTGAGGCCCGCCCGGCCAGGAAGATTCCAGCTATCCGGGAGACGACAGCGCCCGGGGAGGCAGGCGCCGGGCCCTCACGACCGGCTAGCCGACGACCAGTTCCCGCACCTCGAAATCGCCGCCGCCGTGTTGGTGAAGCTGGTCAGGCCGACCCGCCAGGATGGGAAAGGTCCCGAAATGCATCGGGATCACCGTCTCGACCCCCAGCAACCGGGCTGCTTTGGCCGCCGAGCGGGGACCCATCGTGAAGTGACCACCGATCGGAAGACATGCAATGTTCGGTTCCCACAACTCGCCGATCAGGCTCATGTCCCCGAACACGTCGGTATCTCCCGCGTGGTAGATGGTGGGCCCGTTCGGGAAGTCGAGCACCCAACCTCCCGGTGAACCGCCGGTGGGCATTCTCTCGTCCCCGTAGATGCCCGAAGAGTGAACGGCGTGAACGAAGGTAGCCTCGACTCCACCCGGCGCGGTGACCGTCCCTCCCTTGTTGAGACCGATCGTCTGCTCGTCTCCCAAGCCCTGCCACATCAACCAGTTCTTGATCTCATAGATGGAGAAGACTGCGGCGCCGGCAGATCCCGCTATGTCCACCACATCGCCGATGTGATCGGCATGACCATGGGTGATGAAAACCGCGTCGACCTGCTCCTGATTCGTCTCCCCGGGTGGACAGAGGGGGTTGCCGTTCAGGAAAGGGTCGATCAAAAGGGTGGTCCCGTCATCCAGCCGGAATCGGAACGCAGCGTGTCCGAGCCAGGTGATCTCCAAACCGTCGTGTTGCATGACTCTCCTTAGGTCCGGTCATCCCAACAATAGTTTGCACCGGGTGTCCACGGCCTGACGACGATTGTTCGTCGGGTCATCATTGGGAGCGCACTACATCCTGGAAGAGCCCGGCTCGAGGGCCTGCTGGCCGCCAAATCAAGGGGTAGAAGCCTGGTCCTCAGATGTAGGACATCTCCCGACGGAACTTCTTCCAGTCAGAGAGCTTCACTGACCACAGCGCGTCGGTGACGATCTGCAGCACGCCCTGGGCGGCGAGGAGCCAGGCAGCCCACGAGGGAAAGTCGCCGGCCAGGACCAAGCCCAGCAGCACGAATGGAACGACCTTGGTGACCAGCGCCCCGGAGGCGTGCATCCAGGCCCGGGAACGGGGACCGGCCCGCAGATAGGTGTCGTAGTCCACCTTCACCCCCGGCTGGGGCCTGCTAGCAGACCCCACGAACCAATGCGTGAACCGTATCCCCGCCAACCGTCCTACCGCCAGATGGCCCAGGCCGTGGGTGGTGGTCACCAGCACCCCGCCCCCGCCCCCCAGCATCACCAACCCGTTCCAGGGATCGGGAAGCCCGTAGGACCAGACGACCAGGGCCACGCCCGCCAGGGTTGCCAACGCCATGAGTGCGGTGCCGACCCCGGCGCCCACCGAGAAGAGAGCCCATCCCAGGAAGGCCCGCCGATCGATCACAGCGATCCGGGAGGCGTATCGATCGATCAGGTCGGGATCGCGCTTTACGGCGCCCACCGCCTTCCAGAACCCGGTGCCCGCCAACCCCCTGCCCTCGGCCACAGCCCGCTCGGAAACGGAAAGCGCCTCTTCCACAAGGTCGGTATTCATGCCGGTCCTCCAGTCACCCCGGGCCCGATCGGCGACCGGGTCTTCTCGTCTCGCTTCGAAATGGTACCCATGACATCTAACATCCCTCCTTGTATGTCCTGCAGGTCCGCGTAAATGACCGCTGAACTGGATCTGCTCACCGGAGTTCTCCTGGTGCTGGCCGGCTTCGCAACCGCCTTCATCAACGTCATGGCCGGCGGGGGATCGGCCGTGAGCCTGATCATCCTCGAGCCGATGCTGGGCGCAAACGTCGCCAACGCCACCAACCGGGTGGCCATCGCCTGCGCCAACATCCTGGGGACGACCAACTTCGCCCGCAAGCAGTTGGTTCCCTGGAAGCTGTCGTTCAGCCTGATCATCCCCGCCATGATCGGCACCGGCGCGGGGGCCTGGGTCGCAACCCGGGTCTCCAACGAGCAGATGCGCACCGCCTTCGCGGTGGTGCTGATCGGAGTGGCGCTCTCGGTGTTGTTGAAGCCGTCGGCATGGCTGGCGGAGCGTGTGGAGCCCCGGCTGGGCTGGTGGAGCAGGGCGGCGGCCTTCCTGGCCATCGGCTTCTACGGGGGTTTCATCCAGGTGGGCGTGGGGTTCCTGCTTATCACCGGACTGGTGCTGGGTTGCGGACTGGACCTGGTGCGAGGCAGCGCCGCCAAGATGTTCCTGATCGCCTGCTACACGGTTTTGGCGGTCGGGATCTTCGCGCTGGCCGACCAGATCAACTGGGGGGTGGGCCTGGTGATGGCGATCGGAAACTCCATAGGGGCGTACTTCGGCACTCGTCTCGCCATAGAAAAAGGCGCCGGGCTGATCCGCTGGCTCCTGGCCATCGCCTCGATCGGGGTGGCGATACGCATGCTGTTCTTCTAGGAGCGGTCGGCCGGCGCAAAGGTAATCTCTCTTGCAATGATCACCCCCGTGCTCCTCTCCGGAGGGGTCGGCTCCCGTCTGTGGCCGATCTCCACCCCGGAGTCCCCCAAACAGCTCCTGCGGATCTCCGGCGACGAGTCCCTTCTCCAAGCCGCCGCTCGGCGGGTGATGGGCATGGAGGAAGCCTCCCGTCCGGTGATGGTCACCAGCCGGTCCCTGGGGCGCCGGATGATCGAGCACCTGGAGGAGATCGGCTGTGCTCCGGCCGCGGTGCTGACCGAGCCGGTGGGCCGGAACACCGCCCCGGCCGCGATGGCGGCCGCCCTCTGGGCCGATCCCGACGATCTACTGCTGGGACTCCCCACCGATCACTTGATCACCGACGTCGAGGCCTTCCGCACCGCCATCCGGCAGGGAATCGGCCCAGCAGAGCGGGGGGAGTTGGTGATCTTCGGCATCGAGCCCACCCACCCCCACCCCGGGCTGGGGTACTTGGAGGTGGGCTCCGGCCCGGGGGTCAAACGGGTCCGCCGGTTCGTGGAGAAGCCCGGCGTCGAGACCGCCCGGCAGATGTTGGAGTCGGGCGACTACCTGTGGAACGGCGGGATGTTCCTTTCCCGGGCGGGGGTGCTGCGAAAGGTGATTGCCCGCCTGCTTCCCAGCGTGGCCGAGACGGTGGCTGAGGCGCTAACCACCGCCGTTGGCGGCGGTGACGGAACTCTCGAGCTCGGGGATTGTTTCGAGGAGGCGCCATCGGTGTCGGTGGCCAAGGGTCTGTGGGAGCGGGCCGACCGGGTCCTGGCGGTCCGAATGGACGCAGGATGGTCGGACATCGGGTCCTGGGAGGCGCTGGGAGAGGCGCTGGGGCGAGACGACCTGGGGAATGTGGTGAGTGGAGCAGCAGTGGTGGAGGCCGGCGAATGGGTCCAGGTCCACTCCCAGGGGGCCAAGACCGCCGTGGTGGGAGTCTCGGACGTGGTGGTGGCGGTCGCCAACGGAAGGGTGCTGGTCGCCAGCCGGGAGATGTGGGAACAAGCCGGTGAGACGATTGAGCGGCTGGAAAGCCTCTTCTAACGGCAAGGCCAGGCCCGGAAGAGTCAGGGTCGCCGTCCTGTCGCTCCTGGTGGGAGTGGTGGCGGCCTGTTCTTCCCCACCTCCCGAGACTGCCACCGGACAGGAACTGTACAGCGAGCTTTGCTCAAGCTGCCACGGGGCGGGACTGGAAGGGAAAGCAGGCCCTCCATTGGGCCCGGGTTCCGAAAGCGCCACCCTGCCCGACTCCTACATCGCTACCACCGTAACCCATGGGATCGGAACAATGCCCTCTTTCAAAAACCTGAGCGGTGATCAGATAAACAAGCTGGTCGACTTCATCCGGGATGTTCAGGCCGGGCAATGACTGCTCGCCCGGATCGAGTGTTCACCGACGGCCCCCTGGCCGGCCTGGAGGCGTGGGCGGTGGCGATTCCGATGGAGATTCGCTACCGGCGACTCCGAGAGCGTCGGGCTGTGCTGATCCGGGGTCCGGCCGGGTGGGGAGAATTCTCGCCCTTCGAGGAGTACGACGACCTGGTGGCTGCCCGTTGGCTGGCCTCCGCCCACGAGTCGGCCAGCCAGCCCCTTCCTCCGCCGGTGCGAGACCGGATACCCGTGAACGTCACGGTGCCTCCCGTCTCCGCCCGCCGGGCCGCAGCGCTGGTGCGGGACTCGGGATGCAGGACCGCCAAGGTGAAGGTGGCCGAAGCCGGCCAGGACTTCTCCCAGGACCTGTCCAGGGTGGCCGCGGTGAGAGAAGCCCTCGGGGAGGGGGGGTTCCTCCGAGTCGACGTCAACGGCGCGTGGGAGGTGGAGGAGGCTGAAGCGCGGCTGGGCGCCCTGGAGGAGTTCGATCTTCAGTACGCCGAACAGCCGTGCGCCACCCTCTCCGAACTCGCCGAGTTGCGCCGGAGAACGGGTGTGCCGATCGCAGCCGACGAGTCCATACGCTCCGGCGCCTCACCGGAACAGATCGCATCGTCGGGAGCGGCCGACATCCTGGTGATGAAGGTCCAGCCGATGGGAGGGGTCCGCCGCATGCTGGAGTGGGCTTCCCGGACGGGACTGGCGGTGGTTCCCTCCTCGGCGCTCGAGACCTCGGTGGGACTGGCCGCCGGGCTGGCCGCCGCCGCATCCCTGCCGACACTCCCTTACGCCTGCGGGTTGGCCACTTCGTCTCTCCTGGCCGGTGACGTGGTCGGAGACCCGCTGGCGCCCGATGGGGGAGAGATGCATCTCCGCCGCCCGGAGCCCGAACCCGAGTTGCTGGAGAGATGGCGCCCCCCCGAAGATGTAGCCTCTTGCATGATCGCCCGCACCGAAAGGTCCGCCGACTTGCTGGGTTGCCTGTGAAACCGTCCCACCCCAACCCTTCCGTGGCGCTGGCCGAGGTGGTGGTGGATGAACTTGTCCGAGGAGGGGTAACCCGCTTCACCGTGTCACCGGGGTCCCGGTCTGCCGCTCTGGCCAGAGCTGCACAGGATCATCCCGGAGCCGAGGTGGCGGTCCTAATCGATGAACGGTCGGCGGCCTATTTCGCGATGGGCGCCGGCCGGGTGAGCGGAGTTCCAGCCGCGGTGATCACCACCTCGGGCAGCGCGGTTGCCAACCTCCTACCGGGAGTGGTGGAAGCCGACGCCTCCGGGGTTCCCCTCATCCTGCTCACCGCCGACCGGCCTTCCGAACTACGGAACACCGGCGCCAATCAGACCATCGACCAGTTGGAACTGTTCGGCGAGGCGGTCAGGTGGTTCTGGGAGGCGGGGCCGGCCGAGGACCGTCCGGGGTCGAACGCCTACTGGAGAGCGTCGGCGGCCCGGGCGGTTGCCGAGGCACAGGGGTGGAGGGGTCGACCGGGACCAGTACACCTCAACTTGAGCTTCAGAGAACCAACCGCTCCGGTCTCCGACGACGGGCGCTCGAGGGCAGAACCCTTCGGTTCGGCGACCGAGGGGCGTCCGGACGGGCGACCATGGATCACCGCTCGACGAGCTCCGAAGGCAGACCTCTCCTTCCTGGAGGAGGTGCAACGGGCGCGGCGAGGGGTGGTCGTGGTGGGAGAAGGCGCCGAGGGGTCGGGGGTTTTCGCCCGGCTGGCAGAGCGACTCGGGTGGCCCCTGGTGGCAGAAGCGCTGTCCGGAGTCCGCCGGCCGCCGGCGATCTCCTCCTATCACCACCTCCTTGCGGCCTTCCCGGCGGCGCTGAAGCCCGACGTAGCGCTGTGTTTCGGCAAGACCGGGCTCAGCACCAGTCTGGCGGCTGTCCTCTCAGACCCGTCTGTCACCCAGGTGGTGGCAGGCGCTCCCGGACGGTGGGCCGATCCGGATCGGGCGGTCACGCACATGGCAGCGGGCTCGGCCCAGGCGGTCGCCACAGCCCTCCTGGACCGGGTGGGAGAGGGGAGCGGAGCCCCCGATTGGCTGGGCTTGTGGCGGGAGGCCGAAGCCGCGTGCCGACCGGTCATCGACGACATCCTGGACCATGACGATCTCCCGTCCGAGCCGCGGACGGCTCGCGACCTCTCGGCATTGTCGCTCGACACTCTGGTGGTGGGATCTTCCCTGCCGATAAGGGAGGTGGAGATGTTCGCCCCCACCACACCCGCCAGGGTGCTCGGTAACCGGGGAGCATCCGGAATCGACGGACTGGTGTCCACTGCTCTGGGGGCGGCCTGGGCCCGGCCAAGCCGGGTGGCCTGTCTCACCGGGGACCTGGCGCTTCTTCACGACTCCAACGGCTTCCTGGTGGACGAACGGCCGTCATGCGTGCTGGTAGTGGTCAACAACGACGGGGGAGGGATCTTCAACTTCCTGCCCCATGCGCGGCATCCGCACTTCGAGAAACTGTTCGGAACTCCCCACGGGCGTGACTTCGGAACCCTGGCAGCCTTCCATCAACTCGGCTACCGTCGGCTCGCCCGAGCCTCGGAACTCGGCCCGGCGGTGGAGACCGCAATGGCGGAAGGCGGCGTCTGGCTGGTGGAGGTGCGCACCCACCGGGAGGAGACCGAACGGCTCCACCGGCGTATCGCAGAGGAGACTGCCCGCCGCCTCACCCCAATCCTCGGCCGGTAATCCTCCCTATTCCTGAAATGTGACACTGCACGAAACGCCGTAGATCCGGGGAGTGCGGCAATGAGAACCCCATCACCAAAACCCCAAAAAGTCGCGACAAACACGAGCCCCCTTTGGGCTCCCTCCCCCAACACCCTAGCGGTCTATATGATCCCAGGTCAGCG
>JAPPLW010000113.1 GCA_028819345.1 bacterium
GTAGACCCTGGAACGCTACGAAACCTCCACACTGTGCCCTCCCCCGCCACCACCTTTCCTTGGTCAGGACGCGCCCCGTCAGACCCTCCGGGGGCGCCTTTCCTGAGTGATCCCTAGCACGGCCCGAACGACGCGTCGGATCAGGCCGTTAAGGTGCTTTCGACTGCCTCCCAAGATGGCAGAAGGGTGAGACAGAAGTCAACCCCGGGAGCCGCGTTTAAATCGCGATCTATTTGCTATGCCGGTCGGGTGCTAAGCGGAGTAAGCCAGATAGGGCTGCCAGGCGGGATCCACCCGATAGCCGGAACTGGTGTAGATCCAGCCGAAGCGCCACGGAGAGCGAGGAGAACGAAGGAGCACGATACCCGCCTCGGCGGGAAGGCGGTTTCCCTTCTTTATGTTGCACCGCCGGCAGCAGGCAACCACATTGTCCCAGGTGTGGGCGCCGCCCCGGGAGCGGGGTACGACGTGGTCGAGACTCTCCGCGGCGGCACCGCAGTACTGGCACAGGTTTCCATCTCGTCCGAAGACCGCCCGCCGGGTCAGCGGAACAGAGCGACGAAAGGGAGCTTTCACGTAGTAATTCAATCGAACCACCGACGGAACCACGAAGGTCTCCTCTGCCGATCTCCAAACCTCTCCTCTCTCCTCGATCACCGTCGCCCGATCCCTCCAAACCAACACCAGGGCGCGACGGCAACTCACCACCGAGAGGGGTTCGTAAGTCGCGTTGAGAACCAGCGCCTTGGTCACAATCCCTGCCAGACTAGACGGCCGCAACCCTCGGTGCGGCTTCATTTCGCCAGGTGGACTCAGGGTGAGTGGCGGCGGTCAGCCTCCTGCTGCAGCCCAGAAGGGGTTGTCACGGAAGTCCTCCACCACCCGCTCGAGCATGGTGCGGAATCTCGCCCTGTTGAACTCGAAGTCGGACAGATCCTCCTCCACATCCTCGACCACCTTCCCCATCACCTCCACGAAGACGAATTGCCCATCGGCGAGGGTGTCCATGATCACGCTGCTTTCCGGATGGGGAGCGAGAATGGTGGTGGCGAAAATGTCGGAGAACATCCCGGCTTGGGCCAGATGCTGGTCGAGGTCGCCCTCCCTGCGCAGATACTTCCAACCCCTCTGGATTCTCTGGAGAGACAAACCGTTGTCGATCAGGCTCTTGATCACCCGCAGAGCCACCAAATCCTGGAGGTTGTAGATCCTTCGGACGCCGGGACGGCCGCCGGTGCCCTTGATCGAGGGCTTCACCAGGCCAACCTTGTCCCAATACCGAATTTGGTTATAGCTGCAGCCCGCGAACCTCATCGCTTCCGACGAGGTGAAGCCCACTTCCTCCATTTGCTCCGTTCCACCTATCCGGCTTACGACCCGCTTAGCGGGGCCATGTACCGAATCCGTTTGCCTTCGTGTCGCTCCCTCCCTGTACGCCCTTCCACTGAAGCTTCGTTCTCACCCGCAGACCTTGTACCAGAAAGGTAGCCGCTATCACCATAACAACAAATCCCGCCAGCGCGACGAGTAAATGGGAGGTAAAAAATACCAACACCACAAGAATTCCTGCCACCAGGAACGCCGTGGGGATCGTCAACGCCGCGCGGCTCGAGTAGAGCAAGGGTTCCTCGCTGGTTTGAGCCACTTCCTCCTCATAGAATTGGCTCTCGATCTCTTCGAGAATCCGTTGCTCTTCTTCGTTCAACGGCACGTCAGCACAAGCCTCCGAAATTGTCCGCTTCCGCTCTCCAGTATATGTTCACCCGAAAGGTAGTTAGCCATCATTGGAGGTACTTTTCCCAGGTTTAAGAGTCCGGCGGGGAACCTGGGCTGAGACGAGCCGGCAACACGGCGTCGAAGCCGAATCGCCGCCGGAGCCGGAAGACCTCCTCTTCCAGCGACTCCCACCGCTTCTCGCCCTCCAGATCCAACTGCGGGTGCCCCGGCCCGAAGCTCAACCCTCCGGCGGAGATACCCAGCAGTCGCACCTTCTTCCCCCGGAGCCCGGCCCGGTCGGCCAGTTCTGTCACCTGGCGAAAGATGTCGATCGCCAGTCTGGTCGGGACCTCCCTGGTATGGGATCGGGTAATCGTGGTGAAGTCGCTGAACCTCACCTTCAGAGAGACGGTCGTGGCCCACACCTGGGCCGTTTGCAGGCGGACAGCCAAGCGTTCGGCCTGCTCGCGCAGCTTGAGTTCGATCTCCGACCGGGATCCGAGATCATCCTCGAAGGTGTTCTCCACCGACAGTGACACTCCCAGGGGATCAGTGACGATCGGACGGTCGTCGACCCCGCGGGCCAGTCTCCCCAGATGGTCGGCCGTGGCGTTTCCCACCACCGGACGGAGATGTTCCACAGGTAAGGCCGCCAGGTCCCCGACCGTGCGGATTCCCAAACCGTGAAGCCGCGCACCGGTTGACTTCCCCACCCCCCACAGCCTCTCCACCGGCAGGGGGTGGAGGAAATCAAGGCTCCCCTCCGCGGGGACCCGCAACATCCCATCAGGCTTGGCCTCCTCGGAAGCCAGTTTGGCCAGGGTCTTGTTGACAGCGATGCCCACCGACGCCCGCAGTCCGGCCCGGCGACGGACTCGCTCTCGCAACTCAGACCCCACCTCCTTCACGCTCCCGTAGTGGTAGCGAAGGCCCGAGACGTCCAGGAAAGCCTCGTCCACCGATAGTTTCTCCACCCGGGGCGTGAACGATGCAAACACGGCGAACACCTCTTCGGAGACCTCTCCGTAGAGGGAATGGTCGGGAGGAACGACCACCAGAGCCGGGCAGAGAGCCCGGGCCTGGGTCATAGGCATCGCCGAGTGGACCCCGAACCGCCTCGCTTCGTAGGATGCGGAGGCCACCACGCCCCGCCGACCGCTTCCTCCCACCACAACCGCCAGATCCAGCAGGCTCGGGTCGCGGCGGCGTTCCACCTCCACGAAGAACGCGTCCATGTCCACGTGGAGGATCGGCTCTCGAAACAGCGGCGCGCTCACCATCCATGACAGTACCGAATTAGGCTGGATCGAACATGGCAGAGCTGGTTCATATGGTGCGCCACGGCGAGGTGCACAATCCCCGGCACCTGGTATACGCGTCACTGCCGGGGTTCCGACTGAGCCCCCGGGGTGTGCGTCAGACCCGCCAGGCCGGCGGCCACCTGGCCGGCCGGCCCCTCAGTGCAGTCTGGTCGTCACCACTCGAGAGAGCCCTGCAAACCGCTGAGAACCTCGCAGCCCCCCATCGACTGGAAGTGGGGGTACTCCCCGATCTGGTGGAATGGAAGTTCATGGACCGCTGGGCGGGACACCGCTGGGAGGAAATACCGGAACTGTTTCCCGGAGAGATGGAAGCCTATCTCCAGCACCCATCCAACCTTGCCTTTGCGCCTGAGACACTTCCCGAGTTGGCCGGGAGGATCGCAACGGCGGTGCGGGAGGCGGAGGCGACGGTGTCCGATGGAGAGGTGGCGTTCGTCGGCCACCAGGATCCAATCCAGGCCGGGCGCCTGCTGTTGACGGGACGGAGTCTCGCCGAGCTCTTCCAGGACCGTCCCGAACACTGTTCGGTGATAACCCTCCGCCCGGGGGACCCCTGGACGGAGATCGGTGTGTGGAACCCGCCCTAGCCGATAAAGGCGTCGGCGAAGATCAAGGAGACGATGGTCATCACCTTGATCACGATGTTCATCGCCGGACCGGAGGTGTCCTTGAAGGGATCGCCCACCGTGTCGCCGATCACCGCCGCCTTGTGGGCGTCCGAGCCCTTGCCGCCCCGCGCCCCCGACTCGATGTGCTTCTTCGCATTGTCCCAGGCGCCTCCGGCGTTCGCCATGTAGATGGCCAGCAGGAAGCCGGTGACCAGCGCTCCCGCCAGGAAGCCTCCAAGGGCGGAGGTGGAGATGAACCCGATCACAAGGGGAAGAGCCACGGCCAGCACCCCGGGAAGCACCATCTCCCGCAACGCACCGCCCGTCGCTATCTCCACGCAGCGGGCGTACTCGGGCCGCGCCTCGGGACGGCCCTCTCTTAGACCCGGTATCTCCCGGAACTGGCGCCGTACCTCTTCGATCATCGTGAAGGCGGCCCGTCCAACCGCAGAGATCGTCAGAGCCGCGAACAGGAAGGGGAACATCCCTCCCAGGAACAACCCGACGGTCACCTCGACAGAGACGATATTGATCACGTCCAGATCCACCGCACGGGTGAAGGTGGCGAACAGCGCCAGGGCAGTGACCGCTGCCGAGCCGATGGCGAATCCCTTTGCCACCGCCGCCGTGGTGTTGCCCAAAGAGTCGAGAGCATCGGTGGTTTCCCGCACCTCCGGAGGCAGATGGGCCATCTCTGCAATCCCGCCGGCGTTGTCGGCGATCGGTCCGTAGGCGTCCACTGCGATGGTGATGCCCAGGGTGGCGAGCACTCCGATTGCCGCCACGGCCACGCCGTAGATCCCACCGTCGGCCCCCAGCGCCCACTCCCCTGCCGAGAAGGCGCCGGCGATCCCCGCCGCCACAACCAGCACCGAGTATGCGGCCGATTTCTTTCCCACAGCAACGCCGGCCAGAACCACGGTCGCCGGGCCGGTCTCGGCCTGCTGAGCGATGTCTCGGACCGCCCGGTAGTGGTCGGAGGTGTAAATCTCGGAGATCTTCCCGATCACGAAGCCCACCGCCAAGCCGATCACCACCGCAACCCACAAGCCGAGCGGCTGCACCTCGGAGTGATCGCCGAAAATCCAGAAAGAGATACCAAGGATCCCGAGGGCCGCCAGCGCCATGGAGGTGTTGGTTCCCCGGTGGAGCGCCGATGCCAGATCCGAGTCGCTGCGGGGCTTGACGAAGAACGAGCCGATGATGGAGGCCAGCATCCCCACCGTTCCCACCGCCAGCGGGAAGACAATGGCCTCGAGCTGGTATGAGGCATTGACGAACACCAAAGCCGCGAACGCGATCGGAGCCACCAGGGAGCCCACGTAGGACTCGAAGAGATCGGCGCCCATCCCCGCCACATCCCCGACGTTGTCTCCCACGTTGTCGGCTATCACCGCCGGATTGCGGGGGTCGTCCTCGGGGATCCCCGCTTCCACCTTCCCCACCAGGTCGGCGCCGACATCGGCCGCCTTGGTGTAGATCCCTCCCCCCACCCGGGCAAACAGGGCGATGGATGACCCTCCCAGCCCGATGGCGGCCACGATATCCACTCCCCGGGCCACCTCCAGCCCCCCCGCCTCCACGAACACCATGTAGCCGAGCGCCACGCCCGCCAGTCCAAGGCCGGCGACCGTGAACCCCATCACCGCCCCACCCCGGAAGGCGAGAGGAAGGGCCCGCTGCACCCCACCCAACCGGGCCGCCTCGGCGGTCCTGGAGTTGGCGGCGGTGGCCACCCTCATCCCGACAAATCCCGCCGTGCCGGAGAGAGCCGCTCCGAACAGGTAGGCGACCGCCCTAAGCCATCCGTCCTCGAGCACCAGGCCGATCAGGATGAACATGGCGACCACGAACACCGCCAGCCATCGGTACTCCCTCCGCAGGAACGCCATCGCTCCCTCCCGGATGGCCTCCGAGATCTCTCGCATCCGGTCGTTCCCCCGGGGAGCGGCCAGGACCTGGCGGGTGAACAACATCGCCAACACCAACGCGGCCAGGCCCAATACCAGGGCGGCGATCAAGAAAAATGACTGGTCCATGGGGGGAATACCTCTCCTCGGAGAAACCGACGGTGCGCTTTTCGTGCCATCAGCCAGTTTAGGAAAGGGATCGACCCGGCTTTCTCCACCCACGTCTCGGTCCAGACTCCAAGTCCCTCATTCGCCGTGGTTGCCCGTCGCCCCCTACCTCGACCGACGTCCCGATCTGACCCGCGCGATGAAGTCCTCGCGGGAGACGTCCCGATCTGACCCGCGCGATGAAGTCCTCCCGGGAGAGGGTGTTGAGCACCGACTCTGCGGTAGCCCATCCCCTGCGGGCATTGGACACCCCGTATGACATCCTTCTCAACTCGGTTGTGTGGTGCGAGTCGGTGGAGACTACCAGCATCACCCCTGCCGCCACCGCCCGGCGGACCACCTCGGGAGAGGCGTCCAAGCGGTCGAGGGCGCCGTTGACCTCCAGCGCCACTTCCCGGGCGGCCATCTCCTCGAGGACCGGGTCCAGCTCGAGTTCGATCCCCGGACGCCGCCCCAGCATCCTCCCGGTCAGGTGCCCGATGGCCGAGACCGCCGGATCGGCAATCGCTCGCAGCAGCCTCTCGGTCTGCCGACGGGGCGCCAGGTCGTAGTGGGAGTGGACCGAAGCCACGCACCAGTCAAAGCCCAACCTGTAATCGGCGTCGTAATCGAGGTCTCCGTCCGCGCCGATGTTCAGTTCGCAACCGAACAGTAGCTCGATCTCCGGATAGCGCTCCCCCAAGCGGGCGATCTCCCGACGGTGCGCCTCCATCTCGGCCCGGGACAAGCCGTTGATGGCCAAGTCCTCTCCGTGGTCGGTGATGGCCACATACTCCATGCCGGCGCGGATGGCGGCCTCCACCATCTGCATGGGTGATGACCGCCCGTCACCGGACCGGTCGGTGTGGAAGTGAAGGTCGCCGCGGATGTCCCCCACCGTGACCAGCCGGGGAAGCCTTCCATCGAGGGCAGCCTCTATCTCACCGGCGTCCTCCCGAATCTCGGGCGGCAGCCAGTCCATGCCCAATGCCGCATAGATCTCCTCCTCGGTCTCGGAGGCCACCGGCCGATCCTCTCCCTCCGCGAAGAGACCGTACTCGTTGAGCAGCCGGCTCTGCTCCATAGCCAGTTGCCGGAGCCGTACGTTGTGAGCCTTCGAGCCGGTGAAATAGAGCATCGCCGCTCCCAGTTGGGAGGGAGCAACCACCCTGACGTCCACTCCCAGGCCGCCCCGGGTCAGCACCGATGTCTTGGTCGTCCCCGAGAGCAGGGTCTCCTCCACCAAGGGATGGGCGGCGACCGTGTCCATGACCTCGGACCAGCGCGAGGGGTCCGCCGCCACCACCAGGTCAAGATCCGCCACGGAGGAGCGAAACCGGCGGGCGCTACCGCATACCTCCACCGCTTCCACTCCCTCCAAGCGTGAGAGGTCCCGGCGGAGTGTCTCGCCGATGGGCAGGGCGGACACCAGCGGAGTGCGCCGGTCCTTTCCCGCCAGGCCGAGGCGCTCCACCGCCCGGGCGATCTTGGCCTCACTGGTTGCCCCCAAGCCGGGAAGGTCCCGAAGCCGGTGGTCCGCCAGCGCCGCCAATAGATCGTCCAACGACTCCACTCCCAGTTCGCGGCGGATCATCTTCACGGTCTTGGGGCCCAGTCCCGGGATCCGGGTCAACTCCCGGAAGGCCGCCGGATACTTCGAGCGCAGGTTCTCCAGCCTGGCGACCCGGCCGGTTTCGCAGAACTCGGAGATGCTGGCCGCGATGCTCTTCCCGATCCCCCCGATGCCCTGGATCTCCTTTGGTTCCAGCCTCGCCACCTCCCGTCCCAGGTTCTCCACCGCCCGCCGCGCCCGCTCGTAGGCCCGCACCTTGAAGGACTGCGGGGAGCCCTCGTCGAGGGTGGTGAGCTCGACCAACTCGTCGAGCATCGCCATGACCTGTCGGTTGGAGACCATGGAGGGAAACGTAACAGACCGGGGCTAGGCCCAGATGTTCATAGAAGGGCCAGGTGTCTGCTAGCGAGTCAAGCTGCCGTCAGCAGGGCGCCGCAGAAGCTGAGCACCATGCTGAGGATCACGATCACCCCTATTACGACAACCCATCGGTGGGTCTTCCTGACATACCTGGCTATCTCCTCCAGGCGATCCTTTTCGTACATCCTCTTTCCTTCCTCGACCCGTTCTCCATCCCGAAGGGCGCTGTTGGTCAAGGATGCTATACCAAGGAGGTGCGGTCCGTCTTACTTGATGGAGATGGAGGCAGTGCGCGCCTCCAAGAGGTTCACCAACTCGGCCGGACCGACCTCGATCTGCAGGCCCCGCTTTCCCGCACTCACCCAGATGGATGGATGGTCCAGGGCCGACTCGTCGACCAGCACCGGCATTCTCCGGCGCTGCCCGAAGGGGCTGATGCCACCGGGTACGTAGCCGGTGAGCCGACGGGCCTCCTGGGGCGACGCCAGCCGCACCCTCCGGGCACCCACCACCCTGGCCAGACTCTTGACGCTCAGCCGGACGTCCGCCGGGACCAGCCCCACCAGAGGCCGATCGTCGGCGAAGGCCACCAGCGTCTTGAAGAGCCGCGACGGTTCCACCCCAAGCGCCTCTGCTACCGCCCTTCCGTAATCCGCAACGGCGTCGTAGTCCACCCGGTAGGAGCACAGTCGGAAGGAGATTCCTGCCCGTTCGAGAGCGACAGTGGCCCTCGTGCCTCCGGGCCGGTGTTTTTGGCTCATCCGCTCCCAGAGTAGGGGACGAACTCCGCCCGGGATCGGGCGAAGACTGTCACCTCCTCCCAAAGCCACAGGCGAGCCACAACGGCGGCCTCCACAGTCACCGTCCGCACCCTCGGACGGCGGTCTATCCGGCATCTGCACCAGACCAGCCGGGCGCCGTTGGCTTCCGCCATCCGGGTAGCCGCCCGCAGAGGAGAAGATGCCAGCGTGAAGGTAGCAGGGGCGGCTGCCAGTGCTGCGGCGTCCGCCGCGGTTTGGGATCTGGTACGAGCCGAGAGCACCGCGCTGATGTCCAGCACGGCTATCCCGATCATCAGGAGAACTCCCACCACCACAACTCCAAGCACCGCCACTGCGCCGCCCTCGTCTCTCCACGCCACCCCGACCTCAACCCTCCCGCTGCATCACCGCACGGCTCTGGAGCCGTACCACCATTCGGTCGAGGAACGGCGTGACCGGCCGGTACTTCATGGAAACCACCACCGTGACGGGATGGCCGACCACATGGGCGCCGGTCACCTCCACTCTCACCCTCTCCGCCATTCCGGCCGGCAGAGAGGACTTCACGGCTGCCGCCGCCCGGGCGGGGTCGGGACGGGTGGCCGCCACCCGAGCGCCCTCCCGGGCAGCGGCCTCCATCTCCAGCCGGGTGACGGCGATCATGAACAGTTCGGCTACCGCCACCATCACCACCACGATGATGGGGATCACCAACGCCGCCTCCACCGCCAAAGAGCCCGTCTCCGACCTCATCGGTCTAGAACCCGAACCCGATCTTGCCCTTCACGAATTCAAGGGCCTTGCGGAATATGGATTCCAAGAGGTTGTCGCCGGATCCCTTCCGGACCCACTGCACCAACACGGTGGCGACGGCCACCACAGCCAGAACCACCAGGATGTACTCCACGGTGCCCTGACCCCGCTCATCGCGGTCGAACCAAATCATCATCCTGGTCCACAGAGCCAACATTTTCGACCTCCTTTGGTCGTCTCGTTCCCGGCGTCCGGCCGGGGCGGGGGAAGGGGGATTCATGTGCCGATCAGCCCGCTCAGCATCTCGGCCAGCCGGGAGACCACCGACGGCCCCACCAGCACCAGCAGAAAGCCGGGGACGATCAGCAGCGTGAGAGGGACGGCAAGGGTGACAGGCAGGGAGCGAATGCGAGACAGGGCCTCCGTGCGAACCTGGGAATGAAGGTTTTCCACGTGAGTGAGAACCGCCCGCACCGGAGAAGTCCCCGAGGAGTGAGCACCGGCCATCCTTCTGAAGAGTTCACCCAGCAGGCCGCCGCTTCCGGCCAGGGCGGCAGCCATGCCTTCCTGGCGGCTGCGACGAAGCAACCGGCCCACTTCGGCGCGCAGTCGGGGATGGGCCTGCTGGGAGGCCATCGCCAGGGCGTTGGAAAGGGACATGCCTCCGGTGAGTGGGACGACCAACAGCCGGCCGAAGGCAATCACATCCTCGGGACGAGCCGGCCGCCTGCGGTGGCGGAGGCGGCTGAGCGACCAGAGCACCAGCCCCGCGCCGAACGCCACCCACCACCATCGAAAGGGGACGGCGGCCACCATCACCAGCGCTAAGGGCCAGTAGGAAGCGGCGCCGGAGACGGCGAGAGGAATGCCGGCCTGTGTCAAGGGGAGGCCCTCTTGATCAGGACCAGCATCACCGCCACTCCCAGAGCCAGCAGCGTGATCCCCGCAACGGTCAGGAGAGTTGATAGAGGGTTAGAAGAGAGACTCCTCGACAGGCTCCCGCTAAGAATCCGGTAGACCACCACCAGCACCGGTATCCCTACCACGACCACCGCCGAGGTCCTGGCCTGGGCGGTGGCCGCTCTCTGTTCCTGACGAAGTTCATCCTCCTCCAATGCCAGGGCGGCCGCCGAATCGAATACCTCCGCCACCCGTCCCCCCGTGCGATCCGCTACCCGGAGGGCCGCGGAGGCCAGGGATCCATGGACGGGCATTGCCTCCGTCACGGCCTCTGAAATCCGCTCCAGAGGTGCGCCCGATGCCACCAACCGGCGGACGGGACGGAAGTCGAGCCGGGACGACCTTTGGCCCGCCGCCGCCATTGCGGAGCGAACCCCCAGGCCGCCCCGGAGTTCCCCGGCCACACCCAACAGCACCTGCGCCTCCTCCGAGCATCCGCTTCCCTGCCTTCGCACCCGCCGGGCCTCGACCAGCACCAGCACCCCTACCAGGGCGATCACCAGCCAAGGTTGCAGAATCGCCAGCGCCAACAGGGTCACCAGCCGCCAGTCCATGCCGCTGATCAAGGCCCATCCCACCACCAGGGGCGCCATTGCGTTCACGGTCGTCCCCTACGGTGTTCGATGGCCGCCACCCGGCGCCGCCCTCCGTCTCTCTCCACTTGGATGACGACATCGATGGCCGAGTGGATCTGAGAGCGGACCGCCGACGACGACAGGTTTCCCGCCCCCGACAGCGCCAGGGACTCGAGTCGCCAGAGCGCTTCGGCGGGGCTGTTGGCATGCAGCGTGGACATGGACCCGGAGTGGCCGGTGTTGAGGGCATTGACCAGGTCGAGAGCCTCGGGACCCCGCACCTCTCCCACCACGATCCGGTCGGGGCGGAGGCGGAGAGCCGAGCGGATCAGTTGGCGGAGAGTGATGGCGCCCGCACCCTCCGAGTTGGGGGGTCTGCCCTCAAGGCGCACCACATGACCCCGGAGTCGGAGTTCGGAGGCATCCTCGACAACCACCACCCGTTCTCCCTCGTCCACCAGCGCGGAGAGAACGTTCAGGAGGGTGGTCTTCCCCGAGCCGGTGCCGCCCGAGACCACCAGGTTCTTCCTCTCCTCGACCACCGAGGAAAGCTGCTCGGCCTGGTCGGGAGTGACAGAGCCCAACTCCACCAGGGCGCCCAGATCCTCAGCCTGGGGGATGAACCGCCGCACGGCGACTATGGGATGATCGACCGCCGCGGGCGGGATGATGGCATGGAGGCGACTCCCGTCCGCCAATCGGGCGTCGACCATTGGCGAGGCCCGGTCGATACGGAGGCCCAAGGGTGCGATCACCCTTTCCACTGCAGCGATCACCGCCTCGCCGTCGCCGAAGGAGACAGCGGTGCGCTCCAGGCGGCCGCCTCGCTCCACCCACACGTCCGAGGGAGAGTTGACCAGCACGTCGGTGACATCCGGTTCCCGCAGAAGTCTTTCCAGCGGGCCCAGGCCTATCAGGGAGTCCACCACTCCTTCCACCACCCGGGCGTTGGCCAGGGGCGCCTCGGTAGCCAGCACCTTCTTGACGTGCCGGGTGAGGGCCGGTCGATCGGTTGGAAAGTCCGAGAGGAGAATGGTGTCCACCAGCCGGTCGATCAGCGCCATGACACCTCCCACACCCGCTCCCATGCTCTCACCCAACGGCGTGGAGGAAGTGCCGTACCCGTGAGCATCCCCTGGATATGGGATCGCCCCAGGGGAGGCAGTACGACTCCCCTGAGCCGGGGGGGAGGTCCCGGGAACAACGACTGGTAGACGGCCGCCCCCGCCAGGGAGGGATGGAGAAAACCGGGCAGAAGAGGAGCCACGGGCACCACCGGCACTTCGAGGAGAGAAGTGGGAAGGCCCTGAGCAACCCCGAACCGCATCACGACCGCCGGCCATCCCGCCACCAGAGCTTCGATTACATCAGCGGCCTCCAGGGGATGAACAGAACCGTTGGGCAACACCGCTACTCCCGGACGGAGCGGACGGAGATCGGAAAGCCTCGGCTGGGACACAACCAGTTTGGCGAGGGAGGTCGACCCCGGATAGGAAGGCGCCTCATCATCCAGGTCCACCACCAGCGCCGTCCCCCGGGCGGACGCCAGGCCCAGCGGGGCCAGGGCATGCAGGACCGGGTCCACCGCGCATCGGACTCCCAGCACCCGTCGGCGCCATTCTCTCCCGGGCTTACGACTCGAAGACATTGTCATACACTGTTCTCCAACGCCTGCCCGTAGGTCAAGCCCTGGGCGCCGGTGTTTTTCGCGTACCGTCCAATCAGTTTTATTTAGTGTTTGTTTTGCCACTTTGGTGTTGTGGGGTGGTGTTTTGTCACACCCCTTTGGCATAGTGGTTGGCATGGAGAAGACAGCTGATGGTCGTCGGGTGGCCGATGAGGTGCGGGTGGTTTTGCCGACTCGGCCGGTGGGCGAGGCGACGTTGGAACAGCTTCAGGGTTGGTTGGTGTCCACTTTCCGGGTGGAGAACCAGGTGGCCGGGTACCGCGCGGGGGTGTTGGCGGAGTTGACCCGCCGAGAAGGTGCTCACATTACCGAGAACGATCTGCGGGAGAAGGGTTTGCGACCCCGCCGGAAGGCCCGGTCGGAAGTGGAGACCGCGGTGGAGTTGGAGGAGTTGCCGGAGACGTCGGAGGGGTTGCGGGATGGTGAGATTCCTTATGAGAACGCCCGGATTCTGGCCAGGGCTTCCCAGGAGGGTGAGATAGACGAAACAGAGTTGGTGGAAAAGGCCCGTACCCAGTCTCCTGATAAGTTCGCCGGGACGGTCCGAAAGCACCAACAGCAGCGTTCGGAGGATGATGGGATGAGTCGGTTGGAGCATCAACGGTCACAGCGGTTCGCCAAGATCAAAACGGATAACACAGACGGTATGACGGTGTTGTACGGTCGGTTCGATCCGATCACCGGTGCTCTCATTGAAACGGCGTTGTCGCAGAAGATGAATGAACTGTGGCGGGAGGAAGACCCGCGGGCGAGGTGCTCTCCGGGTCAGAGGATGGCAGACGCCCTGGCGGGGTTGGTCACCAGAGAAGACACCAACAAGGACGGTAAACCTCCCCGCGGTCCGAGGCTGTTGTTGATCGCCGACTACGACGCGGTCTCCCGGGAACTCCGGAACGGGCGTCTCGGGGACGGCACCCCCATCCCGACAGAGAAGATCCGGGACCTGGCCTGCCAATCGGACATCCTCCCCGGCATATTCCGGGGCGTGTCCCAGCCGCTCGACCTCGGACGGTCACGACGGGCAGCCAGTCCCGCCCAGAAGATCGCCCTCGTAGCCCGAGACAAGAACTGCGTGGGATGCGGCGCCAACGCCAACTGGACCCAAGCCCACCACATCACCCCCTGGGCCGTCCAAGGCAACACCAACCTCAACGACATGGTGCTCCTGTGCTCCCGCTGCCACCACAAAGTCCACGACGACCACTGGCAAGTACACAAAACACCAACCGGGAAACACCACCTAAAACCACCACCAAAACACCTACGCCACGCACTCCGTCAGCGCAACAAAACACGCCGCCGGCGCCGCCGCAACCCCATCAAACAACG
>JAPPLW010000017.1 GCA_028819345.1 bacterium
GGAGGCATGTTCTCGCCACGGGGGCAAACCGGGCGTCGGCCAAGGCGGCCGGTCTGAATACCGACCGGATCAGGATAAGCGCCCTGGTGGTGTGTTCGGTGGCGGCTTCCTTCGCCGGGGTGCTGCTGGCCGGGCGGCTGGCCATCGGGCGTCACGATCTGGGAGAGAACGATCTGCTCACCGTGATCGCCGCGGTGGTAATCGGCGGGACGAACCTGTTCGGTGGCCGCGCCTCGGTGGCCGGCGCGGTGACGGGGGCGTTGATAATGGCCATGCTCAACAACGGACTGATTCTCATGGGCCTCGAGGTGGCGGACCAGTTGATCGCCCGGGGTCTCATCATCATCGTGGCGGTGGCGCTCAGCATGAGAACGCCGTCGGAAAGCGTAGGTGACGATGTTCCTTAAATCCCTGATCGCCAGGAACCGGTCCTTCCTGGAGGCATCGGTTCAACTCCACCAAGACAACCTCATTCCCGCCAACAGCTACGTGCTGGACCTCGACGCCCTGGAGGCGAATTCCCGCCTCATGTCGGCCGTGGCGCACCTGCGGGGCTTGAAGGTGTATGCGATGAGCAAACAGGTTGGGCGAGCGGCTGGCGCGCTCCGGGCGATCACCGACGGCGGCGCGGACGGCTATGTGGCGGTGGACATGGCGTGCGCCCGGCCCATCGTCGCCAACGGCCACCGGCTGGGCAACCTGGGGCACCTCGTGCAGGTGCCGAGAGCCGAGGCGGGCGAGGCGGCCGGCCTGGCGCCGGAGTACTGGACGATCTTTTCCCGGAACAAGGCGATGGAAGCCTCCCGGGCCGTATCCGGTGGTGACCGTGTCCAGCGGGTCCTCCTCCGGGTGTGGGATCGGGAAGACGTCTTCTATCCGGGACACGAGGGAGGTTTCCACCTCAATGAACTGCCGGAGGCGATCGAGTTCGTCAACCGCCTGGACGGGCTGACGTTCGCCGGGCTTACCACCTTTCCAGCCCTCCTGTACGACGCCGGGACGAAAAGGGTGAAGACCACTCCCAACGTGGAGACCCTGGCTCGCGGCGTGGAGATCGCTCTCGGACGCCTGGGGACGGGTTTTCCGATAGAGGTGAATGCCCCCGGCACAACTTCCACCGCGGTGCTCGGGCTCCTGGCGGAGATCGGCGCCACCCAGGTGGAGCCGGGCCACGGCCTGACCGGCACCACCCCATTCCATGCTGTGGCGGACCTCCCCGAACAGCCCGCGGTTCTCTACTTGACCGAAGTCGCCCACCTGCATCAGGACGTGCCGCTCTGCTTCGGCGGGGGACTCTACGTGGACCCCGTATTCGATCCCTATCAAACCAGGGTGGTGGTGGCCAGGGACCCTGAGGAAGTTGGCCTGGAGCCGGTCCGGATCGACATGCCGGATCCTGCGGGCATCGACTACTACGCCCGGCTCCACCCGCCGGAGGGTCGAAGGCTTCAAGAGGGAGACACTGTGATCGCGGGCTTTCGCATCCAGGCCTTCGTCACGCGGGCGCTTGTGGTCGGGGTGAAGGGAATCGGCGCCGGGAACCCGGTTGTGTCAGGCATATGGAACGTGGACGGCGCACCGGCCGACTGGGGTGGCCGATGACCGCGCCGGCGCTCTCGGTGCGGAAGATGTCCAAGGCGTTTCGCGCGGTGCAGGCCCTTGAGGACGTCTCGCTGGATGTCCATCGCGGCCGGGTGACGGCGCTTCTCGGTGACAATGGCGCCGGAAAGTCCACGCTGGTCAAATGCATAGCCGGGGTGTACCAGCCCGACTCTGGCACGGTGAGCATAGACGGCGTCACGCATCGCATCTCCTCTCCGGACGTAGCTCGGACCCTGGGCGTGGAGACCGTTCACCAGAACCTCTCGCTGATCGACAGTCTCAATGTGGTGGAGAACCTCTTTCTCAACCGCGAATACACCCGGGGCGGGTCTTTCGGGTCCCGCATAGGCCTCCTGCACAAGAAGAGGATGTCCCGTGAGTGCCAGGCCACCCTGGCCCGTCTCGGGATCTCCATCCCCTCGCTGCGAAAGCCGGTGGGCCTCCTCTCGGGGGGCCAGCGCCAGGCGATCGCCATCGGGAGAGCGGTGGCATGGGGACAGAAGATCGTTCTCCTGGACGAACCGGCCGCCGCGCTGGGCGTGGAGCAGGCGCAAAGGGTGCTCGACCTGATCGTCGCCCTCCGGGATGCGGATGTTGCGGTACTGCTCATCACCCACAACATGGACCGCGTCACCCAGGTCTGCGACGACGCGGTGGTCTTGCTCCGGGGCCGCAAAGCCGCCGAAGTGAGAGTCGATCAGGTCACCAAGGATGACCTTGTGGCATTCATCACGGGGGCCAAGACCACCGACACCGGGACTTGACGCTCCTCAGCGGTGTGCACGGGCGCCTGCCCCGTCGGTCCTGGGCATGAATCCAGTGGAGGTGATCGTGGAGGGAGATGCTCACCGCCTGGCGCGCCGCGCCGCCGATGTGGTCCAGGAATACCTTGGCTCCACGCAGGATCCGGTGCTGGGGCTCGCCACCGGAGCATCCGTGCGCCCTCTCTACCGCGAACTGATCCGTCGTCATCACCGGGAGGAACTGAGCTTCGGCAGGGTGCGGTCCTTCCTGCTCGACGATTACATCGGTCTCGGTCCGGAGCATCCCCAGTGCTATGGCAACCTCATCGAAACCGAGTTCTCGGGGCATGTGGACATCGAACCTGAAAACCTGTACGCCCCGGATTGTCGGGCTGCCGACCCTGAGCTGGAGTGCGATCGCTACGACCGGCTGGTGACCCGGGCGGGAGTGGGACTGCAGATTCTCGGGGTGGGGCGCAACGGCCATCTGGCGTTCAACGAGCCAGGGTCCTCCTTCGAGTCCCGTACCCGGGTGGTACGACTGGCGGCGGCCACCAGGGCCGACAACGCCCGGTACTTCGACGGCCCCGACCAGGTACCGGCCCTTGCTATGACCCAGGGCATAGCCACGATCAGCCAGGCCGCCCATCTCTTGGTATTGGCGACGGGACCTTCCAAGGCCGAGGCTGTTCGGGCGGCGCTGGAAGGGCCGATCACCTCGGCGGTTCCGGCCTCGGCGATCCGGCGGCACTCCAGGGTAACGGTTCTCCTGGATCCGTCGGCCGCCCGGCTCACCGGCCTGGGCCGGTAGGCCCTCGCCTGAGCGTCAGGCTCCCCTACGGCAGAAGTTCACAGGCTATCCCGTTGTTGTTCGTGTCCATCAGGGCTACGTCGCCGTACAAGGGGAAATAGGTGTCGAACCACTCCTGGGCTTCTGCCTGGGTGGCGAAGTCACTGCAATTCTTGGTGTTGCCGGGATTCTCCGGATCAGTGTCGGTGGCCGGTGCGGCAGTGGTGGTGGTGGCCGGTTCCGTGGTGGTGGTGGTGCCTTCCCGGATCGTTGGGACGGTGTTCGCGGTCCTGCTGCTCTCGAGGGCCGCGATTGCTTCATCACCGATGATCTCGGCCACTCGCGTTACGGCTTCCCCGAAGATTTCATAGGCGGTTAGGAACCCCACCAGCGCTGATCGGCGGGACTGGCCTGTGTCTGTGGATCGCAAGCCGTCGAGCATCTCTGCAGCTGTGTCCGCCATAAGGACCACCGCAGCGGCCGCGGTCTGATGTTCGAGGGGGATGTTGCCTTGCGAGGATGGCTGTATGCCCTCGAAGGCGTCCCGTAGCTCCTGGGCGCGCTGCGCGGCAGCCTCCATGCCTGCATCAGTTTCCCCGTAGGAAACCCCGGATTCGGACCGGTTGTCCCAGTTCTCGTTCAAGGCCTGCACGTCCGCGACCAGTTTGCCGATGTTGACCTCGACCGCCAACAGCACCTCGAGATAGTTCATCGATTCCTCGGCCAAAGAGATCAGGGTGGTTGACGTCGTGGTTGTCTCCGCCAGGGTGGTTTCGGGCGGTGGGAGAGTGGTGGTGGCCAACCGGGTGGTGGATGTAGATGTGATCGGCGCCAGGGTGGTGGGAATCTCAGGGGCCGGATCATCCCCGCACGATGCGCCAACCACGATCACCGCCAACGCGGCCAGCAGTCTCACGGGGCTTCGCCGGGGAGTAAACACTGATCGCAATCTGGGCCTGGTCGTCCTTCCGGCCAAACAATACTCACGGGACAGCCCGGAAGGTGGGATGATCTCTCAATCGCCGTTCAGGAGGAACGACCCTTTGTCTTGCGGCTCCAGACTCTGGCAAGGTAGGGCAGGGCGTCCGGCGTCTTGCAGGAGGTCTGACCGTGATCGACTTTCACCTTGCCGATGCGGCCCGCGGCCTCTTCTGCTGCCTGCCGCATCTCCTGGCTCCGACATCCGATGGCAATCAGGGCGCCGTTCATGGAATGCCGGACCCGGTTGGCCGCGACCGCAATGGTTCGTTCTATGTAGGAAAGCCTCTCGGTGAAGTACTCGTCAGACAAAGCACTTTCGGAATCCAGGGCCTGTGCGGCGACCAGAGACCAACCGACCGTTCCGGTCCACTCGTCTTCGGGTTTGGTGGTCCAGTCTTCTGCCAGATCATCTCGAAGGGCGCTGCGACCCACCAGGGAAGCAAGGGCATCGGCCAGGACGTAATTGTCAACATCGGCGAGGCGCTCCCGGAGGGTTCGCTCCGTTGTCCGGGAGGGGTCGTCCACCATTGTGGCCAACACCCGGGCGTCGTGGTTCCCCGAGGACCACAGGTCGGCGGCCAACCGGGGGTCGGGAGCCAGGCGTTTGGCGAGCTTCCTCAGGTTGGCGTAGCTGACCCCGAACAGAGGTCCATCAACGCCGTGGCGGGGGTAAACCTTGCGATTCTGGGGAGTGCCGAGTTCTTCCAGCCGTGCCAACGTTTCATCACAGAGAGCGGAGGCGACAATAGTGGTTGACATGGGGTTCCTTCCGTGGTTGGCAGGGAACCGGCCTCAGTTTAGGATCCCTCGCCAAGTTAACCGGCTCTGGCAGGCGATCTGCCCTGAACGCTCCTTACCATTCGAAGGAAGGCTGGTGAAAGGAGTGAAAAAATGAGCAGCAATTTGACAGCCGCGGCGGACGCGGTCCTGGAGGGCGTGATATCGGGCAGCCCGCGGGTCCCGGGGGTGGTCGCCCTGGCTACCAACCGCGAGGGAAACATCTACGAAGGAGCGCGCGGGATGCGGTCCCTGGGCAACGGCGCGGCGATGACCACCGACACCATATGCGCGATCTTCTCGACGACCAAGGCTATCGCAGGCACTGCCTGCCTGCAGTTGGTCGAGGATGGCAAACTCGACCTCGACGCCCCGGCCAAGAACTACGCGCCCGACATCGGGGAACTGCAGGTGCTGGACGGGTTTGACGACGACGGAGACCCCATGCTCCGTCCGCCGAAGCGTGATGTGACCACCAGGATGCTGCTCCTCCACACCGCCGGCCTGTCCTACTTCTTCTTCAATGAGACGTACAACCGGTTGGCCGAGGACCACGGTCAGGTCAGCCCGGTCACGTCGTCGAAGGAGTCGCTTATGACTCCCCTTCTCTTCGATCCGGGGGACGAGTGGGAGTACGGAACGAATATCGACTGGGCCGGCCAGGTGGTTGAAGGGATCACCGGCAAGCGCCTGGGCGAGGTGATGCAGGAGCGGATATTCGACCCTCTCGGTATGGACTCCACGTCTTTCGACCTGAGCGATGAAATGCGGAGCCGGATGGCGTTGATACATCACCGAGGCGACGATGGAGAGTTGACGCCTCTCGACTTCGAGTTGCCGCCCGATCCCGAGGTGCACATGGCCGGTCACGGCCTGTACTCGACCGTGGAGGACTACGTCAAGTTCATCCGGATGTGGCTGAACGACGGCATGGGTCCCGGCGGGCAGGTTCTCGCTCCCGAGACCGTGGAGATGGCCGCGCAGAACGGCTTGGGAGAGATGAAGATCAAGGGTCTGCCCGCAGTGGACCCGTCTCTCACCAACTATGCGGAGTTCTTCCCCGGCATGCCCAAGTCCTGGGCGCTGAGCTTCATGATCAACGATGAGGACGCTCCCACGGGTCGCCCGGCGGGCGCCCTGGCCTGGGCGGGTCTGGCCAACCTGTACTACTGGATCGATCGTCAGAACGGAGTGGGAGGTTTCTGGGCCACCCAGATCTTCCCGTTTGCCGACGCCACTTCGGTGGGCGGCTTCATGGACTTCGAGACGGCGATCTACGACAACCTGTAGTCACCGAACGCTCAAAACCTACGGAAGGGGGCTCCCGTCGCTGGGGACCCCCTTCTGCCGTGAATACGCGTCACGGCGGTTTGGTTCAGCCAACCCGGTCCTAGCGGTAGCCCCCGCCTCTCCTCAGGCTGTCCAGGGTCACGGCGATGATCAGTATCGCGCCGCGCACCACCGACTGCCAGTAAATCTGCACCTGCAGGAGAATCAGGCCGTTCTGGACGACCCCGATTATCAACAGGCCTAGCAGGGTCCCGAGGAGGCCTCCCCGTCCTCCGCTCAAGGCGATGCCGCCCAGCAACACCGCGGCGATGATGTCCAGTTCGGCGCCGTTAAGGGCGCTTGGCAGGGCTGTGCCGCTCTGGGAGGTGAGCATGAGGCCCGCCAACCCCGCCAGGCAGGCCTGGGCCACGTAAGTCCAGCCTCGCAGGCGGTCGACCCTGATACCTACGTTGCGACATGCTTCGCTGTTGCCGCCTATGGCGTAAAGGTGGTTGCCTGCCACAGTGAATCGCATGAAGCACATTCCCAACACGACCACCGCCAGGAACAGCCAGACGGTTATCGGAGCTCCAAGCCAGGACCCCCTTCCCAGTTCGCTCCAGGCGTTGACGCCGATCACTATGTTGTCGCCCCCGGTGGACACGAACGCCAGGCCCCGGTAGAACAGCAGAGTTCCCAGTGTGGCGATGATCGGGTTGATCCGGAACTTGACAATCAGCAGGGCGTTGAAGGACCCCAGGACTCCGGCGGCGGCTATGCCCAGCACGCCGACCAGGACACTGTTGACCTCGAGGGTGATCAGGCTCGCCGTGACCATACCGGCCACAGCAGCTACGGCAGCCATGGAAAGATCCAGGCCTCCCGCGATCATCACCACCGTCAAACCGATGGCGATTAGGCCTCTGATGGAGATCGCCTGTCCGATGTTGATGAAGTTGCGGGTCGTGAAGAAGAACTCGGACTGCCAACTGAAAAGGGCAATAAGCATCAGCAGTGTGATGAACAGTCCGATCAGTGTCCAGTTGTCCTGCCTCTTTAGAGCCGAGATCATTGGTCGGAACCATTGTTCATCTCGACCGCTCCGTTCCGGACATGAGGTGGGGCAACTCCGGTTATCCACCCGATGATCTGGTTGGTGGTCGTCTCTGACGAGGGGGCGTAGGCCCAGAGCTTGCCTTGGCGGAGCACCGCGATGCGATCGGTTATGTCCAAGATGTCGCTCAAGTCGTGGGTGATCACCACGACCGCTTTGTCCTGCCGGCGCATGCCGGTGATCAGGTGGTGGACCTGCTGAGTCTGTTCCACTCCCAGGGCGGCCGTGGGTTCGTCCAGAAGAAGGATGTTGCCTCCCATGGCGATTGCCCTTGACAGGGCAACGGCTTGCCTCTGGCCTCCCGACAGCAACTCGACATCGGTCTTCTGAGACGCCAACCGGATGTTCAGTTCCTCAAGCATCACGTTGGCGTCGCGTTCCATCTTGCGGCGGTCCATGAAGTACCCGAAGCGGCGAGGTTCCCGTCCCAAATAGATGTTGTGAGCCACAGATCTGGTTTCCACCAGCGCCAGGTCCTGATATACGGTGGCGATTCCGAGCGCTTGGGCGTCGGCGGGGCGGTTGATGGTTACCGGCCGCCCCTGGTATTCGAAAGAACCCTCATCGGCGTGATAGTTTCCCGACAGGATCTTGATCAGCGTGGACTTGCCAGCGCCGTTGTCACCCAGCAGACCCACGACTTCTCCGGCACGCAGGTCCAGACTCACATCCACCAGAGCTTTCACTTGGCCGAACGCCTTGGAGACATTCGACAAACGCATTAGCGGCGGTTGGCTCGGTTTACCCATATCTACTTGTCCATGCGGTTGTGGACGTGCCCGGTGGTCGCCATGGCGCCGGACCACCGGGCACAATCCTATTTAGTTGTCGCTTCTACCCCGGGTAAAGGTCGAAGACGTTGTCTCTGGTTACCGGCGAGACGGAGGGGATGAGCCGTTCGGGAACGGTCTTGCCCTCGATCAGGTCCACGATGGCGGGCACCAGGTACTGGCCGTAGCGCTCGGGGAAGTAGGAGATGGTGGCCTTGAACACCGACTCCTCGTCCGAGCGCTGCCGCAGGTCCACCAGGGCTTCGTCGGAGGCGCCCAGGCTGGCGGCGGCCGCGTGACCGAGGTAGCCACTCTGCTCCAAGGCCAGGGCGCAGTCCACGCCGGGCTGGTCGCTGTGTCCGAAGCAGAGCACGTGCTGCGCGCCGGGGTTGGCGGTCGCCCAGGTGGTCACGTTGGGGAGCGTGTCGGTCAGACCCTCGGTGGGGATGTCGTGGATGTTCTCGTCCGGGATGGCGAAGCTCTCCCTGACGCCGTCTCTGGCGCCGTCGGCCCGGGCCTTGTGGACGGGAACGTCCGGCGTCCACACCAACAGCAAATGGGTGTCCTCGGCTGCCCAACCCTGCTCCTGGGCGAAGGCGGCCAGGTACCGCCCCGCTTCCAGAGCGGCGTTGTAGTTGTCGGGGCCGAATGCCACGCATCCGGGGTGGGGTCCGTCGTAGGAGACGCAGGGGATGCCGGCGTCGTGGAAGATCCCGGCGATGAGTTCTTCGGTGCCGGCGATCCAGTTGGCGAAGATCACTCCGTCGACCTGTTGGGTGACCAGCAGGTTGGAGCACTCCACGGTCCGCTCCTGGTCGTAGGCGTTGTCGCAGTAGACGATCTCCACGCCCATCTCGGCGGCGACCGCGTTGATGTTGTCGGTGACGCTGTCGGTGAACGGAATACCCGACAGGCCGTCGCCGTAACCGATCCTGAACGCTCCGGAAGCTTCCCGAATCACGGCTTCGTATTCGTCCTCGTCGGCCATGGCTGCCTCGTCCAACTCGCCTCCCGGGTACAACTGCTCGACGTTGTCCCTGGTTACCGGCGAGACGGAGGGGATGAGCCGTTCGGGAACGGTCTTGCCCTCGATCAGGTCCACGATGGCGGGCACCAGGTACTGGCCGTAGCGCTCGGGGAAGTAGCTGATGGTGGCCTTGAACGCCGACTCATCGTCAGAGCGGCCCCTCAGGTCCACCAGCGCCTCGTCGGAGGCGCCCAGGCTGGCGGCCGCCGCGTTCCCCAGGAAGCCACTCTGCTCGAGGGCCAGCGCGCAGTCCACGCCCGGTTGGTCGCTGTGTCCGAAGCAGAGCACGTGCTTGGCGTCGGGATTGCCGGTCGCCCAGGTGGTCACGTTGGGCAAGGTGTCGGTCAGACCCTCGGTGGGTATGTCATGGATGTTCTCGTCCGGAATGTCGAAGGACTGTCGCACGCCGTCGGTGGCGCCGTCAGCGCGGGCCTTGTGGACCGGAACGTCCGGGGTCCAGACCAGCAGGAGTTCGGTTTCCGCGGGGTCCCATCCCTGGTCGATGGCGTACTGGGCCAGGAATTGGCCGGCGGCAACACCAGCCTCGTAGTTGTCGGGGCCGAATGCCACGCATCCGGGGTGGGGTCCGTCGTAGGAGACGCAGGGGATGCCGGCGTCGTGGAAGATCCCGGCGATGAGTTCTTCGGTGCCGGCGATCCAGTTGGCGAAGATCACTCCGTCGACCTGTTGGGTGACCAGCAGGTTGGAGCACTCCACGGTCCGCTCCTGGTCGTAGGCGTTGTCGCAGTAGACGATCTCCACGCCCATCTCGGCGGCTATGGCGTTGATGTTGTCGGTGACGCTGTCGGTGAACGGGATGCCCGACAGTCCGTCGCCATAGCCGATCTTCCACGGCTGCTCGGCCGGGCGGATCATGGCTTCGTAAGGACCGCTGGGTTCCTCAGGTTCTTCTTCAGGGGCCTCTTCCGGGGCCTCCTCAACTGGGGCGGCCGTGGTGGCGGGGGCGGCGGTCGTGGCGGGCGCCGCCTCTTCCTCGTCTTCCCCGCAGGCGGCCACCAGCAGGGCGATGACCGCAATTCCAAGTATCAGCTTGCGTGACATTCTCAGCCTTTCTCTCAAAATTTGACGGTGACGAATTGATTTTCGCCAAACCGGGAAGCAAAGCATCACCGTATGGCGGTATACAAGCGGTCCCGGTCAGAAAACTATCCTAACCCGGCTTGACCCCGCCTGAATCGGAAGGGGGCTAGCAGTGATGGGCTCCAATTGGCCGTGAGATGCCTTTGGCGTAGGCGATCAGGCTCCCGTTGACGGGGTCTTCAGGGTGGAACGCTCCGGGCTCCAGTGCCGCCACGTCGACGAGTCGCCCTCCCCGGAACACCTCTCGCACCCGCCGGATGTCATCTATCTCCGAGACGGGGTTTCCCTCGACCAGGAGAAGATCGGCCGACTTTCCTTCCTCGAGAGTCCCGGTCAGATGGTCGATACCCAGCCTGCGGCTCGCCTCGCGGGTGGCCGCAGTAAGCACCTGCGCCGGCGTGAGTCCCGAAGTTGTCAACATCGCCAGTTCGTCGTGGAGGCTGAATCCGGGGATCAGGTAGGGCCAGGGCGCGTCGGTTCCTACGACAATGGGTACGCCGGCTTGATAGAACCTCGGAACCGCCTTCCGGATCTCTGCCACCGCCGCCATCCGACCTCGGGATCCTTCCGGGTCATGGCGGTGGGGAAAGGCGTCCCATCTCTCTTTGATCTCGTCGGGCACCCACCGCAGCCGCGGATCGGGCCGGGAGACGAAGTGACTGAGCCGAGCGAGGCGGTCCCAAACGATCACGGTGGGGCACAGCGCCGTGTCGGCTTCGATCAGTGCTCCGGTCACTTCCCGCAGATCCACCAGATGGGAACCGTCGAGGGGATGGATGATCCCGCTGAGGTGCTGAAGTTCGGCCACACCGGCCCGGGCGGCTTCCATCGCGTCCACTTCTCCCAGATGGGCCACTACCGGCACGCCGCTTCGCCTACCCGCCACCACGGCCGCCTCGACCTGTTCCAGGTCGAGATGAACGTAGAGCTTGATCTCGTCAACCCCGGCCTCGGCAAGCCTCTCCACCGTTGCAGCCACTGCTGCCGGGTCTTCGTGGCCTTCTCCGAGCAGCGGCCAATTGACATGTGAGCCATCCAGCACCGGGCCGCAGCAGCGCACCCGGGGAGTGGGCCGGGGATCGGCGTCGAGGCGAGACCTCAATCCCAGTATCCAATCGAGGTTGTTGCCGATGTCCCGCACCGTGGTCACTCCGGCGGCCAGCAGGGCGGGAACCATCCACGAGGCCATGTGAACGTGGGCGTCGATCAGACCCGGAATGAGGGTGCTTCCCGGGAACCGCATACGGTCCAAGTCCCCCGGGAGTGCCTTTACATCTGTCAAACTTTCTATCCTGCCCGCCGAGATCACCAAGGCCTTGCCGGATTGTGGCTCGGAGTCCGGAGGATTCCATACCCGATCCGGTACCAGTGCCAATCGGGGTCGTTGACCGGGCGGGAGGGGTTGAGATGGGGTATTCACAGAGGGCAGTCGGGTCGTCGGCGAGATTTACCCTACCGAAGTCTGAACGGCGGGTCCCCGGGCGCCCTAGCCTCTGGAGATCATGACAGAGCGAGCAGATTCT
Source organism: bacterium (assembly GCA_028819345.1). GTDB lineage: Bacteria > Actinomycetota > Acidimicrobiia > Spongiisociales > ZC4RG35 > Bin76. The sequence continues at coordinate 11,698 of JAPPLW010000017.1, forward strand.
TCGGACCGTGCACCTCTGAGGGTGGCGGTGGTCGGCGCCGGGTGGTGGGCGGTGGAGAATCACCTTCCGGTGTTCGCATCCCGGTCCGATGTGGAAATACGGGCCGTGTGCCGGAAGGGAGCGGTCGAGGTGGAGCAGTTGGCGGAACGGTTCGGGGTACCCATTGCCACGGAGGATCACGAACTCCTGCCGTGGGACGAACTGGATGCCGTGGTGGTTTCTTCGCCGCACAGTTTTCACCACCAGCACACGATGGCTGCCTTGGACCGAGGCCTGCATGTACTGTGCGAAAAGCCTCTGGCCATCACGGCCGCCGACGCATTCGAGATGGTCACCCGGGCGGCGGAGCAGAACGTGGTGCTACTGGTTCCCCACGGATGGCAGTTCCTACCCCAGGCCGCCGCTGCCCGGCAGTGGATAAGGGAAGGCCGCATCGGTACTTTGGAGCATGTCGTCGCTCAGATGGCCTCACCGGCCAGGGGTCTCTTTTCCGGAGAGGAGGACTCGATTCCCGGCGCTGAAAGCCCACCCGAGCCGTCCACCTGGGTCGGGGAGGAGGGCGGGTACGCCTACGGGCAGTTGAGCCACCTCTACTCGTTGGTATTCTGGCTGACCGGCTTGGTCCCGGTCGAGGTGATGGGAGCGGTATCTCCGGGGCCGGCGGGAAGTGACCTTTACGATGCCTTCCTGACCACCACCCGGCAGGGTCCCTTGATCTCGGTTTCGGGTGGGGCGGGCGTGCCCACCTCCCAGCGGCATCACATGGAAGTACGAGTGTTCGGAACCGAGGGAGTAGCCATAGTCGACCTGGAGCGGGACCGGATAGAGGTGGTCCGGGAGGACGGAGACGACTATTCCTTTCCCCTGATGAGAGGCGCCACCATCTATCCGGCGACGTTGCCCGTGCACGCTTTCTGCGATCTGGCTGTGGGCTATCCCGACGCCGTCAACCACGGTGATGCGGTCGCGTCCGCCTTGGGTATCGCGGTGATCCAAGCGGCCCTTCGTTCCGCCCAGACCCGATGTTCCGAGCCGGTCTCTCCATCTGTAGCCGAAGCCGAAGCCAACGGGATCAAGCTGGATTAACCGGTTGTAGTGATCCAAGCCCCGGTTCGGTTCACATCGGAAAAACCCAACTAGGGATTTCCAAGGAAGCCGAAAAAACCTTCCCATTTAACCCGCGGAATCCCCTCATCATGTAACATATCACATAAGTTTTTCGGTCACGAGAAGATCGAATTTGTGTTTGGATTTAGAGAAGGCAGGTGAGTATGTCACCGGTTATTTCCCCCGACGAACGCCCTCTTCTGGTCTGTCGCGTCGACTGTCCGCCCCCGCTGCAGGAGGAACTTGACGGTTGGACTCCGTGGCATTTTGACGACTTCGGCCGGCACTACGCGGTACTGGGTGCATCCAGCTACAAGATAATTCGCGACTTCGATCCCGAAAACGGGATTCCTGCGGCTTTCAACGCTTCTCAAGCCACCCGCTTCATTCCCTATGTGGCCACCAACATCCCGGACATGCACGCCTGGATAGGTAGCGAAGTGGTGACTGGAGGGCTGGACGAGCCCACCTTGGAACGAGAGTCGAAGTATCCGACGCTGGAGCAGGAGCCATTCAACGGCACGATGATGACCATCTCCAAGGTGGTGGGGGCCATCGGGAGAGACC